>NZ_JASNRA010000019.1 GCF_030411955.1 Massilia sp. YIM B02443 | reverse complement strand
TTCGCAATCCGCGAAGGCGGCCGTACCGTCGGCGCCGGCGTGGTTGCCAAGATCATCGCCTAATTCATCAGGCGACAGAGGGGAGTGGAAACACTTCCACTTCCCCTCGATCGGCATTGCCAGCAAGCGCGCGCTTGCTGTATAATGCTGGATTCAGCAGCAAAGTTTTCGTAGGGGTGTAGCTCAATTGGCAGAGCGTCGGTCTCCAAAACCGAAGGTCGCGGGTTCGATTCCCTCCGCCCCTGCCACCGAATTCTGGTGCCAGGCACCGAAAGTAAAGAAGAATGTCTAATCAATCCGTGCAAACTGTCAGCACCTCGAATGACAAGTTCAAGGTTGCGCTGGCGGTGGTTGCAACGATTGCAGGCGTGGTCGGGTTCTTTTATCTGACCGGTCAAAACAAACCAGCCTTGGTCGCCGCAGGCGCCCTCGTGGCTGGTTTAGTTTTTGCTGTCCTGCTTTTGTGGACTTCCACTACTGGTCGCGATTTCCTGAGCTTCGCCAAAGAGTCGGTGCGCGAGACCAAGAAGGTCGTCTGGCCCACCCGCCGCGAAGCCATGCAGATCACCGGCATCGTGTTCGCCTTCGTGGTCGTGATGGCGATTTTCCTGTGGGGCACGGACAAGCTTCTCGAGCTCCTGTTGTACGACTTTGTCCTGGGCTGGAAATAATATGAACGAAAACGTACAAGATGAAGTGCCGGGCGATGCTCCGGCACAAGACGCTGGTGCGACGCCGGAAGCCGCTCCGCTGAGCGTCCCGGTCAGCAACAAGCGCTGGTACGTCGTCCATGTCTACTCGGGCATGGAAAAGAGCGTGATGCGCGCCCTGACCGAGCGTATCGAGCGCGGCGGCATGCAAGAACAGTTCGGCCAGATCCTGGTGCCGACCGAGGAAGTTGTCGAGATGCGCAACGGCACCAAGGCCGTTTCCGAGCGCCGCTTCTTCCCGGGCTACGTGCTGGTTGAGATGGAAATGACCGACGAGACCTGGCACCTGGTGAAGAACACCAGCAAGGTCACCGGCTTCATCGGCGGCAAGAGCAACAAGCCGACCCCGATCCCGGCCCGCGAAATCGACAAGATCATGCAGCAGGTGCAAGAGGGTGTCGAAAAGCCGCGGCCGAAAGTGCTGTACGAAGTGGGCGAGCAAGTCCGCATCAAGGAAGGCCCGTTCACCGACTTCAACGGCAACGTCGAGGAAGTCAACTACGAAAAATCGAAGGTGCGTGTTTCTGTCACCATCTTCGGCCGCGCAACTCCGGTGGAACTGGAGTTCGGGCAGGTAGAGAAAGTCTAAAACGTCCGATCGGAACGTCGCAGCAGTCAGGCGGAATCCGACAGAGGAGCCCCGCCTGCGAGTAGTCGCGGTGGGGCGCTACTACTCAATGCCAATCTAGGAGCCATTCATGGCAAAGAAAATCATTGGCTTTATCAAGCTGCAAGTCCCAGCTGGTAAGGCAAATCCATCCCCTCCGATCGGCCCAGCACTGGGTCAGCGCGGCCTGAACATCATGGAATTCTGCAAGGCGTTCAACGCCCAGACCCAAGGTATGGAACCAGGCATGCCGATCCCGGTCGTGATCACCGCGTTCGCCGACAAGTCGTTCACCTTCGTGATGAAGACCCCACCGGCAACCTTCCTGATCAAGAAGGCCGCTGGCATCACCAAGGGCTCGGCCAAGCCGCACACCGACAAGGTTGCAACGCTGACCCGCGCTCAAGCTGAAGAAATCGCAAAAACCAAGCAGCCGGACCTGACCGCCGCCGACATGGATGCCGCAGTGCGCATCATCGCCGGCTCGGCACGTTCGATGGGCATCACGGTGGAGGGTGTGTAATGGCTAAGCTGTCCAAGCGCGTCAAAGAAATCAAAGCTAAAGTGGACCGCAACAAGGTCTACGCGTTCGACAACGCTGTGTCGATCGTCAAGGAATTCGCCACCGCCAAGTTCAACGAGTCGATCGACGTCGCCGTGCAACTGGGCGTGGACCCGAAGAAGTCGGACCAAGTGGTCCGCGGTTCGGTCGTGCTGCCTGCTGGCACCGGCAAGACCGTGCGCGTCGCTGTCTTCGCTTCGGGCGACAAGGCTGAAGCTGCAAAAGCAGCCGGCGCCGACATCGTCGGCATGGAAGATCTGGCCGAGATGGTCAAGGCCGGCAACATGCCGTTCGACATCGTCATCGCTTCGCCGGACACCATGCGTATCGTCGGTACCCTGGGCCAGATCCTGGGCCCACGCGGCCTGATGCCGAACCCGAAGGTTGGCACCGTGACCCCGAACGTCGCCGAGGCCGTCAAGAACGCCAAGGCCGGTCAGGTCCAGTACCGTACCGACAAGGCTGGTATCGTCCACGCTACCATCGGCCGCAAGTCGTTCAGCGACGAAGAACTGAAGAGCAACCTGGTTGCCCTGATCGACGCACTGAACAAGGCCAAGCCAGCAACCTCGAAGGGCGTGTACCTGCGTAAGGTCGCGATCTCGTCGACCATGGGCGCTGGCGTCCGTGTCGATCACGCTTCGATCGCTGCTGCAGCCTAATAGGCTGTAAAAATTTAGTCGCCGCAAAACATCGCGGCGCGCATCTTTGGGCTGTCGCAGCAATTGATCGCTGCGGCAGGCAATCAAAGACCGTTGGGCCGAAGGCAGAGGTTGAGCCGGAGGTTAATAGACCACCCAACGCAGATGGTGACCCGAACAAGTTTTGTAGTCCACGCTGCGTGAGTTCATCCGCGTCAGATTGGCTTCTTAACTTCGGACGCCGTGTTCGAACCGATGCAGACATGTTGTCCGCATCATTTAAGGAGATTGACCGTGGGTCTTAATCTGAATGACAAAAAGGCCGTCGTCGAAGAGGTAAGCGCAAAAGTTGCAACCGCGCAGACCATCGTCGTGGCTGAGTACCGTGGCATCCAGGTTGCTCACTTGACCAAACTCCGTGCAACCGCACGTGCCCAGGGCGTCTACCTGCGTGTTCTGAAGAACACGCTGGCTCGTCGCTCGGTCGAAGGCACGCAGTTTGCCCCGCTGGCTGATGCCATGACCGGTCCGCTGATCTACTCGATCTCGGACGACGCCGTTGCTGCCGCTAAAGTCATCGCTGACTTCGCGAAAACCAACGACAAGCTGGTCGTGAAAGCTGGTAACTACGCTGGTAAGCCGCTCGACGTAGCTGGCGTGACCGCGTTGGCAAGCATCCCGAGCCGTGAAGTCCTCATCGCCCAGCTGCTGGGCGTCATGCAGGCACCGGTGTCGGGCTTTGCACGAGTTCTGGCTGCAGTCGCAGCACAAAAAGGCGAAGGCGCCGCTCCGGCGGCAGATGCTGCTCCGGCAGCAGA
Source organism: Massilia sp. YIM B02443 (assembly GCF_030411955.1). Lineage (GTDB taxonomy): Bacteria > Pseudomonadota > Gammaproteobacteria > Burkholderiales > Burkholderiaceae_D > Telluria. The sequence continues at coordinate 101,530 of NZ_JASNRA010000019.1, read as the reverse complement.
AGCCACCGAAGCGTAATCGCTTCGGGTCTTTTTGTTCAAGTAGAACCAAACCTGTACTACACACACTATATATTTGGAGTTTCAAATGGCAATTAGCAAAGAAGAGTTCCTGGACGCAGTTGGCGCAATGTCGGTCATGGAACTGAACGACCTGGTCAAGGCTTTCGAAGAGAAGTTCGGCGTGTCGGCAGCTGCAATGGCAGCACCGGCAGCTGGCGGCGCCGCTGGCGGCGCAGCTGCTGCTGAAGAGCAGACCGAATTCAACGTCGTGCTGTCGGAAGTCGGCGCGAACAAGGTCGGCGTCATCAAGGCAGTCCGCGAAATCACCGGTCTGGGCCTGAAAGAAGCCAAGGACCTGGTCGACGGCGCACCGAAGACCGTGAAAGAAGCCCTGCCGAAAGCTGACGCTGAAGCCGCTAAGAAGAAGCTGGAAGAAGCTGGCGCCAAGGCCGAGCTGAAGTAATACATATGCACCGGGCGCTTGATTCAAGCGCCCAGCGCGGGAGTCAAAGCTTGCAAAACCTGCCGCAAGGCGGGGAATGCGGCTTTGGCTCTTTTGTCGTCCCTGCGACAAACGTCGGTTTTATCTTGCCTGCCTTAAAAAGCGGCATCCGCAACACAGCAATATCGTAGCACAGCAGTTTGCTTGTCCTTTTCATCTGGCGCGAAAGAGTAAGAGACTTCAGGAATTGCATGTGGGCTGTGGCACTTGCCACTGGCAATCCCTGAATTCTCATCCTTTCTGTCACTCACGGAGTGTCCATGCACTACTCATTTACTGAGAAGAAGCGCATTCGCAAGTCGTTCGCGAAGCGCGCCAACGTTCACAACGTTCCTTACCTGCTGGCTACCCAGCTGGAATCCTACGAGAACTTCCTGCAGGCCGATTCCGTCCCGTCCGTCCGCAAGAACGAAGGCCTGCAGTCGGCTTTCTCGTCGATCTTCCCTATCGTGTCGCACAATGGTTTTGCGCGCCTCGAGTTCCTGTCCTATGTGCTGGGCGACCCTGCGTTTGACGTGAAAGAGTGCCAGCAGCGCGGCCTGACCTTCGCGTCGCCGCTGCGCGCCAAGGTGCGTCTGGTGATCCTGGACAAGGAATCGCCGACCAAGCCGGTCGTCAAGGAAATGAAAGAGCAGGAAGTCTACATGGGCGAACTGCCGCTGATGACCACGAACGGTTCGTTCGTGATCAACGGCACCGAGCGCGTGATCGTCTCCCAGCTGCACCGTTCGCCGGGCGTGTTCTTCGAACACGACCGCGGCAAGACGCACTCATCGGGCAAGCTCCTGTTCTCGGCCCGTATCATCCCTTACCGCGGCTCGTGGCTGGACTTCGAGTTCGACCCGAAAGACATCCTGTTCTTCCGCGTCGACCGCCGCCGCAAGATGCCGGTCACGATCCTGCTGAAGGCCATCGGCATGACGCCGGAGCAGATCCTGGCGAACTTCTTCGTCTTCGACAACTTCACCCTGCGTAACGACGGCGGCGAACTCGAGTTCGTGTCCGAGCGTCTGCGCGGCGAAGTCGCGCGCTTCGACATCGTCGATCCGAAGTCGGGCAAGACCATCGTCACCAAGGACAAGCGCATCAACGCCAAGCACGTGCGCGACATCGAAGCCGCCGGCATCAAGTCGATCTCGGTGCCTGAAGACTACCTGGTCGGCCGCGTGCTGGCCAAGAACATCGTCGACCAGGACACCGGCGAGATCATCGCCGTGGCCAACGACGAGCTGACCGACGAGCTGCTGGGCAAGCTGCGCGACGCCAGCGTGACCGACATCCAGACCCTGTACACCAACGATCTGGACCAGGGCGCCTACATCTCGCAGACCCTGCGCACCGACGACACCGCCGACCAGACCGCCGCACGCGTGGCGATCTACCGCATGATGCGTCCTGGCGAGCCGCCGACCGAAGAATCGGTCGAAGCACTGTTCAACGGCCTGTTCTACATGCCGGAACGCTACGACCTGTCGGCTGTCGGCCGCATGAAGTTCAACCGCCGTATCGGCCGTGACGAACTGACCGGCGACATGACCCTGTCGAACGAAGACATCCTGGCCGTGATCAAGATCCTGGTCGAGCTGCGCAATGGCCGCGGCGAAGTCGACGACATCGATCACCTGGGTAACCGTCGCGTCCGTTGCGTCGGCGAACTGGCTGAGAACCAATTCCGCGCCGGCCTGGTCCGCGTGGAACGCGCCGTCAAGGAACGCCTGGGCCAAGCCGAAGCGGACAACCTGATGCCGCACGACCTGATCAACAGCAAGCCGATCTCGGCCGCGATCCGCGAGTTCTTCGGTTCGTCGCAGCTGTCGCAGTTCATGGACCAGACCAACCCGCTGTCGGAAGTCACCCACAAGCGCCGCGTCTCGGCACTGGGACCGGGCGGCCTGACCCGCGAACGCGCCGGCTTCGAGGTGCGCGACGTGCACCCGACCCACTACGGCCGCGTGTGCCCGATCGAAACGCCTGAAGGCCCGAACATCGGCCTGATCAACTCGCTGGCACTGTACGCCCGCCTGAACGAATACGGCTTCCTGGAAACCCCGTACCGCAAGGTCGACGGTTCGAAAGTCACCGACAAGATCGAATACCTGTCGGCGATCGAAGAAGGCCGCTACATCATTGCCCAGGCAAACGCCAAGATCAACGACGAAGGTCAGCTGATCGACGAGCTGGTGTCGGCGCGTGAAGCCGGCGAAACGATCCTGGTCTCGCCAGAGCGCATCCAGTACATGGACGTCGCCCCAGGCCAGATCGTGTCGGTCGCAGCTTCGCTGATTCCGTTCCTGGAGCACGATGACGCGAACCGTGCACTGATGGGCGCCAACATGCAGCGTCAGGCCGTGCCTTGCCTGCGTCCTGAAAAGGCCGTGGTCGGTACCGGCATCGAACGCACCGTGGCGGTCGACTCGGGCACCACCGTGCAGGCGCTGCGTGGCGGTATGGTCGACTACATCGATGCGGGCCGTGTCGTGATTCGCGTGAACGACGATGAAGCGCAGGCTGGCGAAGTCGGCGTCGACATCTACAACCTGATCAAGTACACCCGTTCGAACCAGAACACCAACATCAACCAGCGTCCGATCGTGCAAGTGGGCGACCGCGTTGCCCGCGGCGACGTCATCGCCGACGGCGCATCGACCGACCTGGGCGAACTGGCACTGGGCCAGAACATGCTGGTGGCGTTCATGCCGTGGAACGGCCTGAACTTCGAAGACTCGATCCTGATCTCGGAAAACGTGGTCAAGGACGACCGCTACACCTCGATCCACATCGAAGAGCTGAGCGTTGTCGCCCGCGACACCAAGCTGGGCGCGGAAGAAATCACCCGCGACATCTCGAACCTGGCCGAGAATCAATTGGCCCGTCTGGATGAATCCGGCATCGTCTACATCGGCGCGGAAGTCACCGCCGGCGACGTGCTGGTCGGTAAGGTCACCCCGAAAGGCGAGACCCAGCTGACGCCGGAAGAAAAGCTGCTGCGCGCGATCTTCGGCGAAAAAGCGTCGGACGTGAAAGACACCTCGCTGCGCGTGCCTTCGGGCATGGTCGGCACCGTGATCGACGTGCAAGTGTTCACCCGCGAAGGCATCCAGCGCGACAAGCGCGCCCAGCAGATCATCGACGACGAGCTGAAGCGTTTCCGCCTGGACCTGAACGACCAGATGCGTATCGTGGAAGGCGATGCCTTCGAGCGTCTGGAGCGTATGCTGGTCGGCAAGATCGTCAACGGCGGTCCGAAGAAGCTGGCCAAGGGCGCGGCGATCACTTCGGAATACCTGGCGGACCTGGACAAGTTCCACTGGTTCGACATCCGTCCGGCCGAAGACGACACCGCGACCGCGCTGGAAGCGATCAAGGAATCGATCAACGAGAAGCGTCACCAGTTCGACCTGGCCTTCGAAGAGAAGCGCAAGAAGCTGACCCAGGGCGACGAGCTGCAGCCTGGCGTGCAGAAGATGGTCAAGGTCTACCTGGCCGTCAAGCGCCGCCTGCAGTCGGGCGACAAGATGGCAGGCCGCCACGGTAACAAGGGTGTGGTCTCGCGTATCGTGCCGGTGGAAGACATGCCGTTCATGGCCGATGGCCGTCCTGCGGACGTCGTGCTGAACCCGCTGGGCGTTCCGTCGCGTATGAACGTCGGTCAGATCCTGGAAACCCACCTCGGCTGGGCGGCAAAAGGCCTGGGCTGGCGTATCGGCGAGATGCTGCAGGCGCAAGCGAAAGCTGCCGATCTGCGCACTTTCCTGGGCAAGATCTACAACGAAACCGGCCGCAAGGAAGACCTGGACAGCTTCAGCGATGAAGAAATCCTGAGCCTGGCGAGCAACCTCAAGAACGGCGTGCCGTTCGCGACCCCGGTGTTCGACGGCGCCCACGAGGAAGACATCCGCCGCATGCTGGACCTGGCGTTCCCGGACGACATCGCTGCCCATCTGGGCATGACGCCGTCGAAGAACCAGGTCACCATGTTCGACGGCCGCACCGGCGAAGCGTTCGAGCGCAAGGTCACCGTCGGCTTCATGCACATGCTGAAGCTGCACCACCTGGTCGACGACAAGATGCACGCCCGTTCGACCGGTCCGTACTCGCTGGTGACGCAGCAGCCGCTGGGCGGTAAAGCCCAGTTCGGTGGCCAGCGCTTCGGTGAGATGGAGGTGTGGGCACTGGAAGCGTACGGCGCATCGTACGTGCTGCAAGAGATGCTGACCGTCAAGTCGGATGACGTGAACGGCCGTACCAAGGTGTACGAGAACCTGGTCAAGGGCGACCACGTGATCGACGCCGGCATGCCGGAATCGTTCAACGTGCTGGTCAAGGAAATCCGTTCGCTGGGTATCGACATCGATCTCGAGCGCAACTAAGCAGGGCCTGCATGGCCGCCAGCCTTCGGGCTGGTTCCGCGACCTTCGAGTCGTCGCCCCGGGGCAGCCTGGGGCCTAAGCCCGGTGGTTTGCCGGCAAACTTGGATCCCCGCCAGCGCGGGGATGACGCTTTTTAGGGTAAACTAGCGGGTTGGGCAAACGCCGGCGAAAATCGGCGAGAAGCTGGCGGTAGTAGTATTCAGTACAGAATCAATCACCTTTGGAGTGATACATGAAAGCACTGCTCGATCTATTCAAGCAAGTTCAGCAAAACGAGAGTTTCGACGCCATCAAGATTGGCCTGGCGTCGCCTGAAAAAATCCGTTCGTGGTCGTTCGGCGAAGTCAAGAAGCCGGAAACCATCAACTACCGCACCTTCAAGCCTGAGCGTGATGGCCTGTTCTGCGCCAAGATCTTTGGCCCGATCAAGGACTACGAATGCCTGTGCGGCAAGTACAAGCGCCTGAAGCACCGCGGCGTGATCTGCGAAAAGTGCGGCGTGGAAGTGACCCTGGCCAAGGTGCGTCGTGAGCGCATGGGCCACATCGAGCTGGCGTCGCCAGTCGCCCACATCTGGTTCCTGAAGTCGCTGCCGTCGCGTCTGGGCATGGTCCTGGACATGACCCTGCGCGATATCGAGCGCGTGCTGTACTTCGAAGCATACGTGGTGACCGATCCTGGCATGACCCCGCTCAAGAAGAGCCAGATCATGTCGGAAGACGACTACGCCGCCAAGTATGAAGAGTACGGCGACGACTTCACCGCCTTCATGGGCGCCGAAGGTATCCGTGAACTGCTGCGCTCGATCGACATCCATCGCGATGCCGAAGCCCTGCGCGTGGAACTCAAGGAATCGAAGTCGGAAGCGAAGATCAAGAAATACGCCAAGCGCCTGAAAGTGCTCGAGGCGTTCCAGCGTTCGGGCATCAAGCCTGAGTGGATGATCATGGAAGTTCTGCCGGTTCTGCCGCCAGAACTGCGTCCGCTCGTCCCGCTGGACGGTGGCCGTTTCGCGACCTCGGACCTGAACGATCTGTATCGCCGCGTCATCAACCGTAACAACCGCCTGAAGCGTCTGATGGAGCTGCGCGCTCCAGAGATCATCACGCGCAACGAAAAGCGCATGCTGCAGGAAGCGGTCGACTCGCTGCTGGACAACGGCCGTCGCGGCAAAGCGATGACCGGCGCCAACAAGCGTCCGCTGAAGTCGCTGGCTGAAATGATCAAGGGTAAGGGCGGCCGTTTCCGTCAGAACCTGCTGGGCAAGCGCGTCGACTACTCGGGCCGTTCGGTCATCGTGGTCGGTCCACAGCTGAAACTGCACCAGTGCGGCCTGCCGAAGCTGATGGCCCTGGAACTGTTCAAGCCGTTCATCTTCAACAAGCTCGAACTGATGGGTCTGGCTACGACCATCAAGGCTGCGAAGAAACTGGTCGAAGTGCAAGAGCCGGTGGTCTGGGACATCCTGGAAGAAGTCATCAAAGAACACCCGATCATGCTGAACCGTGCACCAACCCTGCACCGTCTCGGTATCCAGGCGTTCGAGCCGGTCCTGATCGAAGGTAAAGCGATCCAGCTGCACCCGCTGGTCTGCGCGGCGTTCAACGCCGACTTCGACGGTGACCAGATGGCAGTCCACGTCCCGCTGTCGATCGAAGCGCAGATGGAAGCGCGTACCCTGATGCTGGCGTCGAACAACATCCTGTTCCCATCGAACGGCGAACCGTCGATCGTGCCGTCGCAGGATATCGTGCTGGGTCTGTACTACGCGTCGCGCGAGGCGATCAACGCCAAGGGCGAAGGCATGATGTTCCCGGACGTGTCGGAAGTGATCCGCGCGTACGACAACAAGGAAGTCGAACTGGCAACCCGCATCACCGTGCGTATCGTGGAATACCCACGCAACGCCGAAGGCGGCTTCGACCAGACCCTGACCCGTTACGAGACCACCGTCGGCCGTGCGATCCTGTCCGAGATCCTGCCGAAAGGCCTGCCGTTCAGCGTGCTGAACCGCTCGCTGAAGAAGAAGGAAATCTCGAAGCTGATCAACACGTCGTTCCGCAAGTGCGGCCTGCGTGCAACCGTCGTCTTCGCGGACAAGCTGATGCAGTCGGGCTTCCGCCTGGCAACCCGCGCCGGCATCTCGATCGCGGTCGACGACATGCTGATCCCGGACGTCAAGAAGGGCATGATCGCCACCGCCGAAGCGGAAGTGAAGCAGATCGAGCAGCAGTACGCCTCGGGTCTGGTCACCGCCGGCGAGCGTTACAACAAGGTCGTCGACATCTGGGGCAAGACCTCGGACGAAGTCGGCAAGGCGATGATGGACCAGCTCAAGATCGAGCCGGTGACCAAGCGCGACGGTACCGAAGGCACCCAGGAATCGTTCAACGCGATTTACATGATGGCCGACTCGGGCGCCCGTGGTTCGGCAGCCCAGATTCGTCAGCTGGCCGGTATGCGTGGTCTGATGGCGAAGCCGGACGGTTCGATTATCGAAACCCCGATTACCGCGAACTTCCGCGAAGGCCTGAACGTTCTGCAGTACTTCATCTCGACCCACGGCGCTCGTAAAGGTCTGGCGGATACGGCACTGAAGACCGCGAACTCGGGTTACCTGACCCGCCGTCTGGTCGACGTGACCCAGGATCTGGTGGTGATCGAGGACGATTGCGGCACCAGCAACGGCACGCACATGAAGGCGATGGTCGAAGGTGGTGAAGTGATCGAGCCGCTGCGCGACCGTATCCTCGGCCGTGTTGCAGGCACCGACATCGTCAATCCGGAAACCCAAGAGACCCTGTACGAAGCCGGCACGCTGCTGGACGAAGACATGGTCGAAGAGATCGAACGCGTCGGCATCGACGAAGTCAAGGTCCGCACCCCGCTGAACTGCGACACGCGCTTCGGCCTGTGCGCCAAGTGCTACGGCCGCGACCTGGGCCGCGGCATGCTGGTCAACTCGGGCGAAGCAGTCGGCGTCGTTGCTGCACAGTCGATCGGTGAGCCGGGTACCCAGCTGACCATGCGTACCTTCCACATCGGTGGTGCGGCATCGCGCGCAGCAGTGGCATCGTCGGTCGAAGCCAAGTCGAACGGCACGGTCCGCTTCACCGCGACCATGCGTTACGTGACCAACGGCAAGGGCGCCCAGATCGTCATTTCGCGTTCGGGCGAAGTGCTGATCACGGACGACCACGGCCGCGAGCGCGAGCGTCACAAGGTGCCATACGGCGCGACCCTGATCGTCAAGGACGGTCAAGTGGTCAAGGCCGGCACCGCGCTGGCGACCTGGGATCCGCTGACCCGTCCGATCATCACCGAATACGCCGGTACCATCCGCTTCGAGAACGTGGAAGAGGGTGTCACCGTTGCGCGTCAGGTCGATGAAGTGACCGGCCTGTCGACCCTGGTGGCGATCGATCCGAAGCGTCGTGGTTCGGGCAAGGTGCTGCGTCCGCAGGTCAAGCTGCTGAACGAAGAAGGCCAGGAAGTGAAGATCGCCGGCACCGAGCACGCCGTGACGATCGGCTTCCAGGTCGGCGCGCTGATTATGGTCAAGGACGGTCAGCAAGCCACCGTTGGTGAAGTGCTGGCACGTATCCCGACCGAATCGCAGAAGACCCGCGACATTACCGGTGGTCTGCCGCGCGTTGCCGAACTGTTCGAAGCACGTTCGCCGAAAGACGCGGGCATGCTGGCGGAAGTCACCGGTACCGTGGCCTTCGGTAAAGAGACCAAGGGTAAGCAGCGTCTGGAAATCACCGACATGGACGGCAACAAGCACGAGTTCCTGATTACCAAGGACAAGCAAGTGCTGGTGCACGACGGCCAGGTGGTGAACAAGGGCGAGATGATCGTGGACGGCCCGGCCGATCCGCAAGACATCCTGCGCCTGCTGGGTATCGAAGCGCTGGCGCGCTACATCGTGGACGAAGTGCAGGACGTGTACCGTCTGCAGGGCGTGAAGATCAACGACAAGCACATCGAGGTGATCGTTCGCCAGATGCTGCGTCGTGTTCAGATCACCGACGCAGGCGACACCGACTACATCGTCGGCGAGCAGGTGGAGCGTTCGGAACTGCTGGACGAGAACGACAAGGTCAACGCCGTCGGCAAGCTGCCGGCGCAGTACGAAAACGTGCTGCTGGGTATTACCAAGGCATCGCTGTCGACCGACTCGTTCATCTCGGCCGCATCGTTCCAGGAAACCACCCGCGTGCTGACCGAAGCGGCGATCATGGGCAAGCGCGACGGTCTGCGCGGCCTGAAGGAAAACGTCATCGTCGGCCGCCTGATCCCAGGCGGTACCGGTCTGGCATTCCACCGCGCCCGCAAGGAGAAGGAAGTGTGGGAAGCGGAAGAGCGCCAGGCGCTGCTGCAGCAGGAGAAGGCCAATATGGCTGCCGAGCTGCAGGCGATGGAGGACCAGCAGACTGCGTCGGCTTCGGCTGAGCAGCATGGCGATAACGAGTAATCGTTAGAGCGTTAGCGAAAACGGCACCCTGAGGGGTGCCGTTTTTTATTGCGTTGCGCTTGAGGCAAGTGTCTTTATAAGAGTGGGAATTCGAATTCGCCTGCTGACAGATCTTACTTACGCATCAGCCTTTCCTGGCGACGAACTGCGCTTACGCCAACGATATCCGAATGCGAAGCCACCAATGACCGTCATGAGAGCGGCATAGACTTGCAAGTAATAGATAGAGCCTTGTTCCCGTTGCAGGTGCGGGCTGATGTCCGGTGAATGTATTTCCCAAAACGACGATGCAAACCATAGCAAAACAGGCAGCAAAACCGCCATCCCAAGCCATGGGCTGAGGCGTGTAAGCAGGAAGCACAGGATGGCAGTGGTCAGACCAACTGCCCAGAAAAGGTTGGCAGTCGGCTCCTTGTCACTCACCTCGGCCAAAGCCGACGCAGGGTAGAAAGCCATTACCAGCCAAGCAACGCTCAGTAACGTACGGTTAGCGGGATATAGCATTCCGGCAGTCCTCCAAGCTCCTTTTTTAGCTGCTCAACAAACCTGTCGATATTCAGAACGAGATCAATGCAGCCGGCGCTTCCCGCAGCCGTGCCGCCGTGGATGAAGAAGCCTCCACGACCATAGGTTTGTGTTCCGGGATACGGATGGATTGTAAGCCTGAAGTTGCCCCACGCATTGCGTGAGGAGTTAAGTGCACTTTTAAGCCAATTGTTTTCCCATAGTTGCGACGGCTGGACCCAGTACTCACCAGCAGGAATCGGGCCTTGAAAAGGGATCTTCTGCTTTTCTGTCGAGTATTCGAACAATCCCTTGGCATCGGGTCTTCCTGATACCGCTTGGAAAAATATCGGGAGCTTGCTGCCATAAGCCGACAACGTTTTCCCGTCGAACGTAAGCGAGATGCGTGATCTTCCGCATGTAGGAATGCGCGGAAAAGACCTTTCCTCGGAATACCTTCCCATGTTTCGTCCTCTGAAGGTTGAATGGCTTGGTGTGTGGTTGTCCACAGCAGATGATTCGCCATCCAGCCAAGAGCCAAGTTACGGAGACTCAAGTCATCATGAGGAAGTCAGCAGAACGCCTCCTCGTATGACAATGGGATAAACTCGGTTGACTTTTTATTATCCCCTTCAGACCTTCAAAGGAGCGAACAATGAACAAGCAATGGATGAGTGCCGTCCTGCTGAGCGCCGTATGCGCCGGCGCCAATGCCGCCGACACGAAAGTGTCGCTGAAGATGGCTACCGAAAAAGGCGAGGGCGCCGCGATCGGCACCGTGACCATCAGCGAGAACAAGCACGGCCTGGTGTTCACCCCTGAGCTCAAGGACCTGACGCCCGGCCTGCACGGCTTCCACGTCCACGCCAATGGCAGCTGTGCTCCAAACCAGGCTGACGGCAAGACTGTCCCGGCAGGCGCGGCCGGTGGCCACCTCGACCCGGCCAAGACCAACAAGCACGGCACCCCTTGGGGCGACGGCCACATGGGCGACCTGCCAGGCCTGCACGTGGACGCCAAGGGCATGGCCAACTACCCGGTCCTGGCGCCGCGCCTGAAAATGGCCGATATCAAGGGCAAGGCCCTGATGGTCCACGTCGGCGGCGAAAACCACTCCGATCATCCGGCGCCGCTGGGTGGCGGCGGCGCGCGCATGGCGTGCGGTGTGATTCAATAAGCGACTGAACATAGCGGGCAGCAATCGCTGTCCGCTTTAGCCCTCATTCGCTGCGCACCTGCCCGCGTAGCCAGACCAAGCTCGACGCCGCATAGTTCAGCACCGAGATGTGCCCATCGTCCGGCCGCTGCCACAACTCGGACGACCGGCAATGCCGCCCCAGCCATTCGCTATGCGCCGCCGGCACCACGCGATCGCGCATTCCATGCACCAGCAGCACCGGACAAGCGATGCGCGCGCAATCGAATCCCCACGGCGCCACATATGCCAGATCGTCGTCGATCAAGCCATCCAATCCCTGCGCCACCGCCGGCCCGATCACGCTGTCGAACCAGGCCCAGGGTCCCGCCAGCGCATCCCAGTCTTCCGGCGTGAACATCTCCCGATCGAACTCCAGTCCCAGCCCTTCGTGATATGCCTTGGCCGCACGCCCCTGCACGCCCGCCCGCAGCGCCGCCGCGCCGAACGCGCCCATCCCCGCGAACCAGTCCAGCCCCTGCGCATCGAACGGCGCCAGCCCCGCCACGCTAACTGCCGCCAGCACCCGCTCCGGCAATAAGGCAGCACACGCCAGCGCATGCGGCCCGCCGCCCGAATGCCCCATCACCGCAAACCGCCTGATCCCAAGCCGGTCCGCAACCCGCGCCACATCGGCAGCAATCGAAGCGACATCGCGCCCGCTGACCGCCGTCGACCCGCCATACCCCGGCCGATCAATCCCGATCCAGCGTATTCCCAGTTCCGCAGCCACCTCGAACAAGGGCTCCGGCGGCCGCCCGATATTCGGCGTCCCGTGATGCCAGAACACCGCCAGCTCCGTCGCGCGGTCCTGCGGCGGGTGATCGTAGAAGTGCAGCGTGCGCCCATCGCCGAGCACCAGGTCTTCTTCCCTCATCACCGCCTCCATGGCTAAGTAAAAGCGTTGGCCCAAAAATAAACGTCGTTCCCACGCAGGTGGGAACCTAAGTTTGCGAGCGTCTCGATGACACTAACAGAACTTGGGTTCCCGCCTGCGCGGGAACGACGTGCTGGAGCTAACGGAAATGGCTTGCGCCAGCTTACTTCGCCGCGCGCGCCTTGCCGAACGGATCACCCGCTTTCCACGCCGGCATCTTCGGCGCATCCGCCACCATGCGGCCCAGGTTCAGCGTGTACTGCGCCTGCTGCACCATGCCCGACAGATCCCAGGTCGGATCGTACTCGTCGCCCACTTGGTGGTACTTGGCGCGATACGTCGCGGCCTTGGCGGTGTTGGCCTCGGCATCCTTCACCCAGCCGTGCCCCGCGCCCACCGAGAACGCCGGCACACCCGCCTTGGCGAAGCTGAAGTGGTCGCTGCGGAAGTAGCCGCCTGCCAGGTCGGGACGCGACGGCGCAATCACCAGCCCCATCGACTTGGCCGTAGCCGCCGCCATCGCGCCCAGTTCGGTGCGCTCGCTGCCCGGCACGCTGACGTCCTTCACCAGGCCTACCCAGTTCAGGCTGTCCAGGTTCAGGTTCGCCGCCGTCTTCTCGATCGGCCACAGCGGCTTGGCCGCATACGCCGCGCTGCCCAGCAGGCCTTGCTCTTCAGCCGCCACCCACAGGAACATCTGGCTGCGCTTGGCCGGATGCTTCACCGCTTCCGCCGCCATCGCCAGCAGCGCACCGGTGCCCGATGCGTTGTCGACCGCGCCGTTGAAGATGGTGTCGCCATCAAGGCCTTGCTTGCCCATGTGATCCCAGTGCGCGCTGTAGATCACCACTTCGTCCTTCAGCTTCGGATCGGTACCCGGCACGATGCCGGCCACGTTGAACTCGTCCAGCGAGCGCACCTGCGCGCGCGCTTCGCCCTTGACGCGCGCATTCAGCGCCACCGGCTTGAAGTTCTTGTCCTCGGCCGCGGCGCGCAGTTTATCCAGGTCCTGGCCGCCGGCGGCGAACACCTTGCGTGCGGTGGCGTCGGTCATCCAGCCCTGCAGGCCGGTGCCCAGCTTGCCCTCGGCCAGCTGGAAGCGCTCGGCGTTGGCCCAGCTGTTCTGCACCACGCTCCAGCCGTATGAAGCCGAGGCGTCGGTGTGGATCAGGATCGCGCCCGCCGCGCCCTGGCGCGCCGCTTCTTCGAATTTATAGGTCCAGCGGCCGTAGTAGGTCAGGCCGGCGCCGTTGAAGCGCTTCGGTTCCGCAGCGGTCGGCGCCGGGTCGTTGACCATCATGACGATGACCTTGCCCTTCAGGTCCATGCCCTTGAAGTCGTTCCAGCCGCCTTCCTCCGGCGCGTCGATGCCGTAGCCGACGAACACCAGTTCCGCATCCAGCACGTGGTCGGCCTTGGCGTCGCCCGGACCCCAGACCCAGTCGGCGCCGAACTGCAGCGGCACGGCCTGGCCATTGGCGACGATGCCGACATTGCTCTTTTCCGGCAGCGCGCGCACGCCGGCGATCTTCACCGGCTGACGGAAGCTGGTGCCGTTGGCCGGCTTCAGGCCGACCGCTGCTGCTTGCGTCTCGAGATAGGTGACGGTCAGTTCGCCGCCGCGCTGGCCGGTGCCGCGACCTTCCAGGGCGTCGGACGAGAGGAAGGCCAGGTGCGCGCGCAGCGGCGCTTCCTGGACGGTCGCGGTCTGCTTCTTGGTCTGGGCGTGGGCCGGATAGGCCAGCGACAGGCTGGCGGCGAGGGCGGTGAGGACAACGGAGGAGACGATCTTGGACATGGAATCCTGCTGCGTGAGTTGATTGTATGAACGGATGGCACGCGCGAACGTGCGCGCCTCATTCTATGACAACTCATCAACGCAATTGCAGGATATCTTGCCATGTGCGCATGCCGGTGCGCACCGGTAAATACGGCCTGCGATCCTCAATCAGACAAGGACATCGCTACCCGCGCGGTGGAATTCTGTAGTTCGAGGTGCTTTTCGATAAAGGTGTTGTCGGCGCCTCGCGCCAACTGGCGGCGGTCCCTGGCGTAGCGGAAATCGGGCACCATTTCATTATTCTCGAACTTCCACGATGTCAGCAAACCGCCATCGCGCGATGTCGTTGGAATGGAAATCCATACCTCGATTACATCGTAGGTATCTTTCGGGACGAAGAAGACCACTTTGCGCACCACCTTTTCGTTCGGCTTGAGCCTGGTGTCGGACAGAAGCATGCCGCCGGCGAGCGCGACACCGGCCGAATTGATCGCATACCGCTGCGCCGGACGCATTCGCCTGCGCGACAGGGCGTCATTCATGCGCTCGCCAAATGCCCCTGCATCGGAGGTAGATGGCATAGCGCGATAGCCATGGGCAATCCATACGTTCGATAGCAAATAAATTTCTCTCGAACTCGGATTGGTCGCAGTAAGCTGCATCTCGACCGGAATGATCGGCTGGCCCGCGGCGCTTGCCGGTGTGTTGGCGACATGGATCTTTTTCAGGTCCAGGTTAAGGCTGATATTCACGGGCGCCTTGTTGGGCAACAGGATCTCTTTGTACAAGAATGTCAGCACAGCGAACAGGGCACCCCAGATGGCAAGGTACAGCAGCAGGTGATCCTTGGCCCAATGATGAAAACGCCGGCCGATCCCTGGCTGTTTGCTACGGGCCATGAACCGCCCCGAAGCAGTTTGCGGCCCCCGGCGTCTGACGGCATGAACGCTATCTTGCATGGCACCTCCCGCGCATACGCGATCCTACTACTGCGACGGGCACCATCTACAGAAATGACGCATGACGCGGTCTTCATGACGCGATATCGCAACGCAGTGGCTGGATCCACTTCGCGCATTCCAATAAGCCAAGGCATGCCCGGCATATTGGAAATGGGATCAGTAAAACCGCAGGATATCGGTCGAGTGAGTGGCCCCGGCATATTCCGGCAGCGGCGCCGCGTCGGCAGGGGGCTGCGGCAGCAGGTGGCGCGGCAGGCCGGTCATGCGTTCCTGCACCGTCACCGCGAAGATCTCGTCGGCCGCGCTTTCGATCTCGAAGCGCAGCAGCCGGTCTTCCATGCCGTACAGCGACAGGCGCCACGGGCCTTCGCTGTCCGTCAGCGTCACGCCGTCCAGGCGCGAGCGCAGCGCCTTGGCGCCTGACATCCACATCTCGATGTGCGGCGCGCGGTTCTTCGAGCGCACCGTGAAGCGTCCCAGGCGCACCTTGCCGACGTGGTCGAGCAGGACGAAACATTCGGGGAAGGCGATGGCGTCGTCGCGCGGCGCGACGGCGTACCACTGGCGTGGACTGTGCCAGCCGAAGACTTCCATGTAGACCGCGGGTTCGTCGCGGCCGGCGAACAGCGCGCGGCCCCAGTCGTCGAGCGGCTGCGGCGGCAGCAGCCAGTAGGCGCGCCAGGTGTTCATGTCCTTGAAGTAGACCAGCCGTTCCAGGCCGGCGTCCGGCGCCACGGACGATGAGGATGGCGCACCGCTCGCCGTGGGCACGGCCAGGCAGAAGGCGGCGCCGGCCAGCGCCAGCGCGCCCGCGATGGCGGGCCCCGCGCGCAGCATCAGGGCCAGGCCGGCAAAGCACAGCAGGGGCAGCGCCATCAGCATCGGCACCATGTACATGCGCTGCGGCGCCAGCATCAGCCAGGTGTCGCGCAGCGCCGGCGGGATCATGACCAGCGCCGGCGCCATCCCGGCCAGCAGCAGCGCCGCGCGCGCACAGGCGTCCAGCTGCCGGCCCCACGCCGAATCCAGCGCCAGCACCGCGGCCAGCGCCAGCAGCAGCGGCCATGCCAGCAGCCAGGCGGCGCCCGGCAGCACCAGCGCCACGACGGGCAGCGCCAGGGCGGGCCAGAACAGGGCGCCGAGTGTGGCAGCGCTGGCGCCGACATTGCGTCGCAACAGGGCCAGGCCGGCGATGAATGCGCACAGCGTGACGGCGAGCAGCGCCAGCGGCGGACGCGCGGCGCCGGCGACGCCGGCCTCCATCATCTCTTCGCGCCAGGTCCAGGTGCCGATGCGCGTGACCAGCAGCAGGAAGGCGACGCCGAACAGGCCTTGCAGCGCTTCGGTGGCGCCGTCCTGGCGCTGGAAGCGGCGCCAGGCCAGCCCCAGCGCCGCGCACGAGGCCAGCATCAGTGCCCACAAGACGCCTGGCGCGTGCGATACCTGCCCGGCCAGCGGCAACGCGAAATAACTGCGGCCGGACTGCACGCCGTGCGCCAGCGGCGCCGCGCCGTACGCGCGCGCCAGGCGCAGCATGGCGTCGCCCAGGTGCGTCAGCTGGCCGGGCGCGGGCGCGGCGCCCGCCGCGCCGCCGCCGGTGAACAGCAGCAGCGGCGCATCCAGCCCGGCCAGCGGGCCGGCCTGCGGCGCGTCCGGCAGCATGCGCGCCATCTCCGCCAGCAGCGAGGAGCCGGGCAGGTCGGACGCCGCGCGCTGCCAGCCGGCCAGCGCGGCGGCGCCGGCGCCGCGGGCACTGAACAAGCGCAGCGGCCCGCCGCCATCGTCGAACTTGAGCGAGAGCGCGATGCGGCGCGCCAGCGGGTGCTGTTCGGCGAAGCCTTTCGCGCCCAGGCCGCCCACCGCGTCGCCGTCGGCGAACAGCAGCACCACGTCGTTGGCGGGCGGCGCCGCGCGCAAGGCGCGCGCCGTCTCCAGCAGGGCCGCGACGTGGCCGGCGCCGCGCGCGGCGTCAAACGTGCTGGCGCCGCTGTCGTAGTGCGCCGTCAGCAGCAGCGCCGGACGCCGCGCCGCATCCGGCGCGCTGCCGGGAATGCGCGCCACCACGTTGTGCACCACGCCGATGGTGTTGTGGCGCCCGCCGAAGAAATACACCACCGAGCGGCGCACGGTGGCGCGCTGCACCTCGGGGGCGACGCCGACCGCGCGCAGTTGCGCCAGCAGGTAGTCGCGCGCGCGGGCGTTGGCGTCGGTCGCGATCGGGCGCGGCTCGCCCAGGGCCTGCAGGTGGCCCGCCATGCGCGCGTTCCATCCTGCCGCCGCGACCTCGACCCCGGGCGTCGGGATGCGTGGCGGCGCCAGCGCCAGCCAGGCCAGCCAGGCGACGACGGCCAGCATCAGGCCGGCGAGGGCGAACGTGGCCGGATTCGTCAGGCGGGCCGCAGGCGCGGGCGTAGCGAAGGAGGCAGGGGCGGGGGCAGGGGCAGCAATCTCCATGGTCGTTCTCTCTTTGTCGTTGTGATGTTTTTCAGGGTGCGGGCAGCCACCGCCCTGCTGCCGAAGGACGAAAAAAAACCCGCCGGTCCGGTGAAGGTGGCGGGTTGAAGAGGAAAGCGGTTTATTCGAGTGTCCAGACGTAGGCGATCTGCGCCCAGCCTGCTTCCGGTGTGCCGTTGTTGTTGGCCGGCTGGAACTGGCACAGGCTCAGCGCATTCACGGCGGCGCGGTCGAGTTCGCGCGAGCCGCTGGACGACTGGACGCGCGATTGCTGCACCCGGCCGTCGGCGCCGACCAGCAACGCCAGCGTCACGGTGCCGGTCTCGCCATTGCGCGCGGCGCGCATCGGATAGTCCGGCTTGGCGCAACCGTCGGCATTCGCCAGCACCGCGTTACGCATCTGGCCGCTGTTGGCGGACGGCTGCGCGGCGGGCTGCGGCGGCGCTTCGGTCTGCATCGGCAGTGCCGGTTCCGGCGGCGCCTCGGTGCTGGCCTGGACTTGCGGTTCGACCGGCGGCGGCGGCACATCGACTTCGACCTCCGGCACAATCACTTCCGGCGGCGCGCTGCGCACCTGCGGCTTGGGCGGCTCCGGCGGCGGGGCCGGCGGCGGAATATCCGGCTTGACCCACACCAGCGTATCGTCCAGCACCGCCGGCAGCGAGATCGTCTTCGAATTCATGGTGTTGATGACGCCCAGCGCCACCAGCACGTGCAGCCCGGCCACCAGGGCGAACTTGCCGGCCTTGCCGCCGGCGCTTTGATCAACGTGAGTGAAATGCATGGCTACCTCCTGTTTATTGGTCCCGGCGTTTGCGCCGCCGGGTTTTATTACCTGGGAAGAACTGCTCACTTACCGCTGTTGGAATAAATATATGCTATGTACTAGCAATTTGCAAATCCATTAATTAGAAAAATACATTTCCTTTTGTAAGCCGGCAGGGTGGGCGGCTTCGCCTTCCACGCGTCCAACCACCGCCCGCACTGCCCATACGGATGACTGCCCACTTCAAAATCCGCAGCCCTTTCCCATCGCTTCCACGCCCGTTGTATGAAATAATTCCCAACTGTGCCGTGGCTTCCCGCCCGGCCCTGAAACGCCAGAGACTGGCTAAGCAACGCAACAGGCCAGCGCGCCAGGAGAACAAATTGGCAGACCAGAACAAACCCATCCGCGTCATGCTCGCGGACGACCACCCGATCGTGATGACCGGCTTCGCCATGTCGCTGGAAGCGGCTGGCATGCAGGTGGTGGGGCAGGCCAAGACCCCGAGCGAGGCGGCCGCCCTGTACGCCGCCCAGCAGCCCGACGTCGCCGTGCTCGACATGCGCTTCGGCACCGAACTGACCGGCATGGACGCCGCCCACGACATCCTCAAGGCCGACCCGTCGGCCAAGATCGTCTTCCTGAGCCAGTTTGACCAGGACAGCCTGATCAAGGAGACTTACCGCCTCGGCGCCCACGCCTTCGTGACCAAGGATTGCGACCCGGCCGACCTGGCCACCGCGGTGCGCCACGCGCACGAGGGCAAGCTGTACTTCCTGCCGCACATCGCGGCGCGCCTGGCCAGCATGGCGGTGCGCGGCGAAGTCACGCCGCAGTCGCAGCTCGACGAGCGCGGGCTGGAGATCTTCAAGTTCATGGCCGAGGGCATGACCAACGCCGAGATCGCGGAACGGCTCGACCTGTCGACCAAGACCATCAGCAACATCAGCCAGTCGATCAAGGAAAAGCTGGGCGTGCACCGCCAGGCCAGCATCACGCTGCTGGCGGTCAAGCACGGCCTGATCGAACCGTAAGCGCAGATGAACCGCCTGGACCGAGCATTGCGCCGCCTGCATCCGGGCGCCGGCGCCCCTGCGCTGGCGTCACTGCTGGCGCTGTCCTTGCTGATCGCGCTGGCGGCCGGCGCCGTCGAGGCGGCGCCGGCCGCGCAGCAGGCGCCGAACCAGGCTGCCGGCCAGCCTCCGATCCATGCGCCCAACCAGGCGCCGGGCCAGCCATCCGGCCAGGCGCCGGCGGCCGTGCCCGCGGCCGCCACCACGCTGATCCAGGACGCGCCACCGCCGGCCACTCCCGCGACGCCGGCCACGCGCGCCGAGCGCGGCGAAGCCCAGGGATTCCGCTTCGAGATCATCACCGGCGACGATTCCGCCGTCACCCACCGCATCGCCGAGGACCTGTATAAACGCCTGGTGCCGACCTTCGCCGCCTTCCGCACCGAGCTGGCGCAGAAGCGCCGCATGCTGTACATCGCGATCGGCCCCACCGCGCTGCGCGACGCGCTGTCGCGCCGCTGCGATTGCGTGGTGATCTCGGCCTACACCTCGAGCCAGGTGTGGCGCACCGTGACCTCGCGTCCCAGCCAGAGCAAGGCGCGGCGTCCGGTGGCCACCGCGATCTACGCCGAACCGGCGCCGCGCGACCAGATGCGCCTGGCCGCGCTGCTGTACGGGCGCCCGGTGCGGGTCGGCGTGCTGCTCGGCCCCGACACCGCCTTCCTGCGCCCGGTGCTGCACGACGCGGCCGAGGTGCAGATGTATTCGCCCGGTGAAGACCTGAACCACACCCTGAACAGCATGACGCGCGCCGAGATGCTGCTGGCGCTGCCCGACAGCGACATCTACAACGCCGAGAACGTGCGCAACATCCTGCTCTCGACCTACCGCCGCAAGCAGGGCGTGCTGGGCTTCTCGAGCGACATGGTGAAGGTGGGCGCGCTGGCCACCACGTATTCCGAGATCGAGGACATCAACGCCCAGGTGGCCGAGATCGCGTCCGCTTTCGTCGCCACCGGCGAACTGGCCGAGCCGCAGTTCCCGCGCTACTTCCGCACCATCATCAACGAAGGCGTGGCCAGCTCGCTCGACCTGCGCGTGACTGACGCCGCGCGCAATTTCGCGCGCCGGGCGCCCGCGCCATGAACCTGCGCTTCTGGCGCGCCTGGGGCGTTGGGCGCCGCATGGCGGTGATCACCATGCTGCCGGTGGCGCTGCTGTTCACTTCCTTCGTCTGGTATTCCTGGTACGCCCATCGCGCCCAGGTGGCCGAGGAACTGGCCGAGCGTGGCCGCATCCTGGCGCGCGCGCTGGCCGAGACTTCCGAATACAACGTCATCTCGGGCAACCTGTCCGACCTGCGCCTGACCATCAACGGCCTGGTGCAGTCCGACCGCAGCATCTACCGGGTCGACGTGGTCGACGTCACCGGGCGCGCCTCGGTGCGCGTGGTGTCCGAATCGGCCACCGACGCCCAGCCGCATTTCTACGAAGCGCCGATCCGCAAGCAGGTGGTGTGGATCAACCTGTTCTCGGACAACGGCACGCCACACGTGTCGGCGTCGAGCGACTCGCGTCCGCCCACCCTCACCACCGAAGTGGTGGGCTGGGTGCGGGTGACGATGTCGCCCTCGAACATGATGGCCAAGCAGACCGACCGCTTCCAGATCGAGCTGTCGATGGCGGCGCTGGCGCTGGCCGCCAGCGGCATCCTGGCCTGGGTGCTGGCGCGTTCCTTGACGGTGCCGCTGCGCGAAGCGATTGGCAGTCTGCGCCAGATCCGCGGCGGTAACTTCCAGGTCAATCCGCTGGTGAGCACCGGCGGCGAGATCGGCGAACTGCAGTCATCGATCGGCGAGATGGCGCTGGCGCTGGGCGAATCCAAGCGCGACCTCGAAAACAAGGTGGCCGAGCGTACGCGCGACCTGCTCGCCTCGCGCAACGAAGCGCTGCGCGCCGACGCCGACAAGCGCAAGCTGATCCAGAAGGTCAACGAGATCATCGAGGACGAGCGCAAGAGCATCGCGGTCGAGATCCACGACGAACTCAACGCGTCCCTGATCGCGGCGCGCCTGGAAGCGCAGGCGATCGGCCTCTTGGCGGCGAAAGCCCCGCCGGGGCCGGAAGTCGACGAGATCCGGCGCAAGTCCGAAGCCATCACCAAGCTGGCGCTCGACCTGTACGCCAACGGTCGGCGCCTGGTGCGCCGCCTGCGTCCCGAAGTGCTGGACATGCTCGGCCTGCACGGCGCGGTGGAAGAGGTGGTGCGCCACTACGACACCACCTCTGGCTGCCGCTTCGACCTGCACAGCGAAGGCGACTTCGCGCGCCTGTCGAACGAGCTGGCGATTTCGGCCTACCGCATCGTGCAGGAAGCGCTGTCGAACGTGATGAAGCACGCCGCCGCGCGCTCGGCCCACGTCAGCCTGCTGCTGGACGAAGGCAAGGGCGTGCTGCGCATCCGCGTGGTCGACGACGGCGCCGGCTTCGACACCGCCAGCGCGTCGGAAGGCATCGGCATCATCGGCATGCGCGAGCGCGCCTACGCGCTGCACGGCACGATCGAGGTGCGTTCCAGCCCGGGCGAAGGCACCGACGTCGCCATCGCGCTGCCACTGAGCGTGCCGGCGCAGCCATCCTTGACCACGCCGGCGGCGCCGGCGTCGGCTTCCTGATTTTCATCTCCTGTCAAAACATCCATGTCCACTGAACTGCTGACGCCCTACGAGAAGGGCAACCTGAACCAGACCACCACCTGGAGCGAGTGCATCGCCTGGTACGAAGACCTGGCGCGCCGCTTCCCCGACGTGCTGCGCTTCGAAAAAGTGGGCGTGTCGGATGCGGGCGTGCCGATCCACGCGGGCGTGGTCAGCGGCGACGGCGTGTTCGACGTCGAGGCGATCAAGCGCGCCGGGCGTCCGGTCTTCTTCAACAACAACGGCATCCATCCGGGCGAACCGGAAGGCGTCGACGGCTGCATGGCGCTGGTGCGCGACTTCTGCCTGCAGCCCGAGCGTCTGGCTGCGCTGGGCCGGACCGTGTTCCTGTTCGTCCCGCTATACAACGTCGACGGCGCCTTCAACCGCGCCGATACCTCGCGTGTGAACCAGGACGGTCCGGAGCTGTTCGGCTTTCGCGGCAACAGCCGCCACCTCGACCTGAACCGCGACTTCGTCAAGTGCGACACCCTCACGGCGCAGGTGTTCAACCGCCTGTTCACGACCTGGGATCCGGACGTGATGGTCGACACCCATACTTCCAACGGCGCCGACTACAGCTACACCATGACCCTGATCCACACCCAGCCCGACAAGCTGGGCGGCGGCCTGGGCGAGTTCCTGCGCAGCGAGATGCTGCCCGCGATGTATGCCGACATGGAGCGCCGCGGCTGGCCGACCTGCCCATACGTGAATCCGGTGCAGGACAGCCCGGACCACGGCATCGCCGACTTCCTCGAGACCGCGCGCTTCTCGACCGGCTACGCGGCCCTGCACCACACGATCGGCTTCATGCCCGAGACCCACATGCTCAAGCCCTTCAAGGACCGCTACGAGTCGATGCGCGCGCTGGTCGAGACGGCGCTCGAGTTCACCGTGGCCAACGCCGGGCGCATCCAGGCGCTGCGCCGCGCCGCGCGCGAAGAAGGCCGCACGCGTGGCGAGTGGCCGGTGCGCTGGAAGATGGATGCCGACAATCCGTCGAGCTTCCGCTTCAAGGGCTACGAAGCCAAGTATAAGAAAAGCGTCATCGGCGACTACACGCGCCTGTACTACGACCGCAGCAGCCCCTGGGAGCGCGACATCGCCTGGTACAACCGCTTCCCGGTGGACGTCAGCGTGCCGGCGCCGCAAGCCTACGTGGTGCCGCAGCAGTGGCGCGAGGCGATCGAGCGCCTGCAGCTGAATGGCGTGCAGATGGAGCGCGTCGAGTCGGACCGCGTGCAGCGGGTGGCGTACTACCACGTGCTGTCGGTGCTGTCGCGTCCTTCGGCCTACGAAGGGCATCTGTTCCATGATGAGGTCAAGCTGGACCGCCGCATCGGCCAGGTGCAGCTGCGCGCCGGCGACTACATCGTGCCGCTGGACCAGGACCGGGCGCGCTATGCGGTCGAGACACTGGAGCCGCTGGCGCACGACAGCTTCTTCCGCTGGGGCTTCTTCAACAGCGTGCTGGAGAAGAAGGAGCACTATTCGGACTACGTGTTCGAGGACACCGCCGAAGCGCTGCTGCGCGAAGAGCCGCAACTGGCGGCGAAGTTCGCCGAGTGGAAGGCGGAGAATCCGGGGCTGATCACCAGCCAGGAGGCGGTGCTGGACTTCATCTATGCCAACTGCGAACGCTATCGCGAGCCGGAGTGGAATCGCTATCCGGTGTTCATGATCGAGCGCTGATCGCTTGCGTAGCGTGGATGGCTCTGCCGTCCACGCGTTCGATTACATGTCTGTTGCAAACGGACGCTCGTTGCAGCGCGCATTCCACTGATCGAGCAAGGCCTGCGGCACGACGGGATCGGTGGCTTCGGGATCGGCGTAGTCCTGGGTTTTCTCGAGGACGCAGTTCTCGCTGCGCAGTTCATTCATTTCGTCGATCCATTCCTGGCTCTCGACCTTGGTTCGCTTTCCGTCCTTGTAGTGGACTTCTTCGATCAGCCGGCCTTTTGAATACTTGCGTTGGGCGCCGTGCAGCTGGCCGTTGCGGGTGTTCTCCTCCAGCGTGATTTCCTTGAAGCCGTCCTTGATCGCAAAGACCTCGCGCGTGCGGATGCCGTCGTTGATGGAGATCTGCTCGCGCAGGGTGGGAGTGGTCGCGGTGGTGGCGACGACCGTGTTGTCGGCAGCGGTTTTCGGGGCGCAGCCCTGGGCTGACAGGGCGATCAGGCACAGTGCTGCCGTGCGGGAGATGAGAGTCACGGTGAATCCTCGAGCATGAATTGATCCGAAAACCTGGCGAGTCGATCTTGTACGTGTACCACCTGCTTCTACGATCGACCTGCTCCACTTGCACGTCATCCCCGGGCTAGGCGCCCCCCCTTGGCGGGGATCCAAGTTAAGCTCGCATTCCGACGACGTTCGCAGTTAGTGGCANGATCGACCTGCTCCACTTGCACGTCATCCCCGGGCTAGGCGCCCCCCCTTGGCGGGGATCCAAGTTAAGCTCGCATTCCGACGACGTTCGCAGTTAGTGGCAGCGCAACGAACTTGGATCCCCGCCTGCGCGGGGATGACGTTGGTGAGGGTGGGGCTGTTCGAAGTGTGGCGACGTTGGACGCGATATAGGCGCCACGTGCCACGCTCCCCATCAGCCCAAGCTTATTTCGACGCCGCGATCCAGCGATCGACCTTCGCCTCCAGCACCGCCAGCGGCAGCGTGCCTTCGTCCAGCACCACCTTGTGGAACTCGGGCAGCTTGAACCGGTCGCCCAGCGCCGCCTGCGCACGCTGGCGCAGTTCGACGATCTTCAGCGCGCCGATCTTGTACGCCAGCGCCTGCCCCGGCATCACCATGTAGCGCTCGATCTGGGCGCGCGCTTCCAGGTCTGAGTAGCCGAGCGTGTCCTTGAAGTAGGCGATCGCCTGCTCGCGGCTCCAGCCCTTGCTGTGCATGCCGGTGTCCACTACCAGGCGCGCGGCGCGCAGCATTTCGTCGTTCAGGTGGCCGAAGTAATCCTCGGGCTGCTCGAACAGGCCCATCTCCTTGCCCAGCGTTTCGGCGTACAGCGCCCAGCCTTCGGTAAAGGCGGTGTTGCCGCCAAACTTGCGGAAGTTGGGCAGGCCCAGCTCCTGCGTCAGCGCCAGGTGGAAGTGGTGGCCCGGCTGGCCTTCGTGCAGGTACAGGGTGACCATGCCGGTCTTGCCGTACTGCTTGGGATCGTTCACCACCGACCAGAACACGCCCGGACGCGAGCCGTCGGCGGCCGGCGAGGTGTAGTGGTCGGACGCCGTCTCGCGCGTCAGCTCCGGCTCCAGGCGCACTTCGAGCGGCGCCTTCGGTGTCAAGACGAACAGCGCCGGCAGCTTGGTGCGCACGGTGGCGTCCAGCTTCTGGAACACCTCGATCACCTGCTGGTCCGAGGTAAACGGTTTATATTTTTGTTGCTGCGAAACCCAGCGCGGCAGGCCGGCGGCCGGGCCGTCGTAGCCCATCTTCGGGCCGATCTTGCCGTACTCGCCCTGGATGCGCGCCACTTCCTTCAGGCCGATCTCGTGGATCTGGGCCGGGCTCAATGTGGTGGTAGTCATCGCCGCCACGCGCGCCGCGTACCAGGCCTCGCCCTGCGGCAGCGCATTCCAGCCGGCCGTGGTGCGGGTGGCCGGCAGGTAGTCCTGCTCGACGTACTGCGCCAGGCGCTTGAGCGCCGGATTGAGATTGTCGGCCAGCGTCTTGCGGTAGTCCGCCGTGAGTTTGGTCTTGTCGGCGTCCGAGAAACCGGCCGGCAGGTTCTTGATCGGGGTGTAGAAGATGCTGTCTTCCGGCTTGGCCGCCACCAGTTGCTTCAGCTGCGGCAGCAGCGACTGCATCGGCTCGCGCGGATGGACGATGCCGCGCTTGACGCCTTCGCGCATGTTGGCGATGGCCTGGTCGATGTACGGCGCCAGCTGCGTCAGGCGGCTCAGGTACGCGCGGTAGTCCTGCGCCGTGGCCAAAGGCTGGGCGCCCTGGCCGCCGGCGTAGTTGGCGAGGAAGGCCGGCATGTTGAACATCTGGTCCAGCGGCAGCAGGTGCTCGGGGAAGGCGCTCAGGCGCAGCGCGGCGTTCAGCTCGAACTGCAGGATGTCGTGGCTGGCCTGGTCGCGCGCGTTCAGCCGATCGCGCGGGATCGCCTGCAGGCGCTTCTGGTAGCCGCGGTACAGGGCCATTTGTCGGTCGCGGTTCCTGGGCGCGATCGACAGGCCGAGCTGGTCGAAGAAGCGGCCGTCGCCGCTCTCGGTGGCCCACACCGGTTCGAAGCGGGCATAGGCTTCGTAGTACTCGTCGGCCAGCTTGTTGATTTGTTTCGCGGCCTGGGTGTCGGCACTGCTTGCGGCCGGCGCGGCGGCGGCAGCTTGTCCGGCTGCGTTGTCAGCTGCAAACCCGGGCGCGCACGCCAGCAGGGCGGCCGTCGCCAGCGCGCCCAGCTTGAAGATCTGTTTCATTCCTTGTTGTCCTTATCGACTGCTTAGTAGCTGGCCAACGGCGTCAACGCGCCGTTCTTGAAGGTGTACACCGTCACCGCGGTTTTCTTGAGGTTGCCCTTGGCGTCGTAGCCATAGGTGCCGACCACGCCCTGGTAGCTGATCGCGTGCATCGCCGCGCCGACCTTGGCTGCATCGACCGACTTGGCGTTCTGGATCGCCTGCGCGATGAATTTGGTCTGGTCGTAGAACGACGGCGCGTACACGTCCGGTTCGCGTCCGAAGCGCTTCTTGTAGTCGGCCAGGAAGGCCGCGCCGCCCGGCTGCTGGGCGACGATCGCGCCGGCCTGGGCGCAGCGCACGTTCTCGCCGACGGCGGCGCCGCCCAGCTTGGCCATCTCGGGGCTGCACAGGGTGTCGCCGCCGAGCAGCGGCACGTTCAGGCCGAGCTGCTTCATCTGGCGCACCATCGGCGCCGCCTGCGGCGCGTAGCCGCCGAAGAAGATCGCGTCCACGCGCTTGGCGCGCAGCGACGTCAGAATGGCGGCGAAGTCGGTCGCCTTGTCGTTGGTGTATTCGTGGCCCGCGACCTTGATGCCGGCGGCCTGCGCCTGGCGCTTGAATTCCATCGCGATGCCTTGGCCAAACGCCGTTCGATCGTCAATCACGCCGACGTTCTTCACCTTCAGTTCCTTGGCCGCGTAGCCGGCCACCGAGCCGCCCACCTGCGTGTCGCTGGCCACGATGCGGAACACCGTCGGGTAGCCGGCGGCGGTGATCTTGGGGTTGGTGCCGACGGTCGACATCAGGATGCCGGCATTGTTGTAGACGCGCGAGGCGGGGATCGCCACGCCCGAGT
Source organism: Massilia sp. YIM B02443 (assembly GCF_030411955.1). Taxonomy (GTDB): domain Bacteria; phylum Pseudomonadota; class Gammaproteobacteria; order Burkholderiales; family Burkholderiaceae_D; genus Telluria. The sequence goes on along the minus strand of NZ_JASNRA010000019.1, from coordinate 74,659 downwards.
TGTACGGCCCGAGCACGAACTTGACGCCGGCGTCGGCGAACTTCTGGGCCACGCTGACGCCTTGTTTCGGGTCGCCCGCGTCGTCTTCGGAGCGCAGCTCGAAGCGCAGCACATCGGCGCCGATCTTTATTTTCTGTGCGTTGAGTTCTTCGACGGCCAGGCGCACGCCGTTTTCATTGTCCTTGCCGGCAAAGGCGTTGGCGCCCGACAGCGGGCCGCTGACGCCGATCCTGACCACCTGCTCGGCGGCGTGGGCCGAAGCGTGAGCGAAGGTCAGGGCCGACAGCACGGCCAGCGCCAGCGGCGCCATGTTCATTTTCGATGGCATTCCCAAAGGTCTCCGTTGATGGCAACGGCTGCATCATCGCACGATTCATGCGGCCCGCGAAACAGGACGCGGCTGACTTCAGGCCGGCACGCCGTGCGAGATCAGTTCCAGCGGCAGGGCGCTGGTCGACTTGATCTGTTCCATCGAGAAGGCCGACGAGACGCCGGTCAGGCGCGCAGCCTTGATCAGTTTCTTGTAGAAGCGGTCGTAGCCGGCGATGTCGGTGGTGACCACCTTCAGCAGGTAGTCGACGTCGCCGCTCATGCGGTGGAATTCGAGCACTTCGGGCAGCGCGACCACGGCGGACGCGAAACGGTCCAGCCATTTCTCGTCGTGTTCGGCGGTGCGCACGCTGACGAACACCGTCACCGGCAAGCCGACCTTCTGCCGGTTGACGATGGTGACCCGGCTTTCGATATAGCCCTCTTCTTCGAGGCGCTTGACGCGCTTCCAGCAAGGCGTGCTGGACAACCCGACTTTTTCACTCAGGCCCGAGATCGACAGCGTGGCATCCGCCTGCAGGGCGGCGAGGATCGCACAATCAAACTTGTCCAGTGAATTCATATTACCGTTTGATAATTTTTAAGAATAATCATCCTTCATTCCGCCAGAAAACCGGGAAATTTAGAACGTATCGATCGGCGCAACTCCGTACCATATTACTGGACATTAACATCTTGTGCGACACCTTTTTTTATATTTTGGCATCTCTCATGAACCCGGAAATCTACCTCGACGCCAACGCCACTTCTCCCGTCCTGCCGGCCGCAGCCAGCGCCGCGATGGCCGTGATGGCGGACGGCTTCGGCAATCCGAGCAGCAGCCATGCGGCCGGCCTGCGCGCCCGCGCGCTGCGCGAAAGCGTACGCGCCTGCGCCCGCCGCGTGCTCGGCGCGCCCGAGGGACGCCTGACGTTCAACAGCGGCGCCACCGAGGGCATCCAGACCGCCGTGCTGTCGGCGCTGGTCGCGCTGCGTGACGCGCGTGCCAACGGCCAGCCGTGCGGCGACCTGGTGCTGGTCGGCGCCACCGAACACAAGGCGGTGCCGGAAAGCCTGGCGCACTGGAACCGCCTGCTCGGCGCCGGGCTCGAGCTGCGCACGCTGCCGGTCGACACCGACGGCCGTCACCGCCTCGACGTGCTGCGCGAACTGGCGCCGCGCGCCGCCTTGGTCTGCACCATGGCGGCCAACAACGAGACCGGCGTGGTGTCCGACCTGGATGGCATCGCACAGGTGCTGCGCGATACCGCCAGCCCGGCGCTGTGGATGGTGGACTGCGTGCAGGCGCTGGGCAAGCTGCCTTTAAACCTGAGCGCGAGCCGCATCGACTACGCGCCGTTCTCGGGCCACAAGCTGTATGCACCGAAGGGCATCGGCATGCTGTACGTGCGCGCCGGCGCGCCGTTCACGCCGCTGATGTGCGGCGGCGGACAGGAACAAGGGCAGCGCTCGGGCACCGAGAACATGGCCGGCATCGCCGCGCTGGGCGCGGTGCTCGATGCGCTCGAACGCGGCGACACCTTCCGCAGCCACGCTGCATTGCTGGGCTGCCGCGCGCGCCTGGTGGCGGCGCTGCAGGACGCTTTCCCCGGCGTGGTGTTCAACGCGCCGCTCGAACACGCGCTGCCGACCACCATCAACTTCTCGGTGCCGGGCCTGTCCAGCGCCGACGTGCTGGAAGTGTTCGACGCCGCCGGTCTGCGCGTCAGCGCCGGCTCGGCCTGTTCGGCGTCGAAAACGGCGCCGAGCCACGTGCTCGATGCGATGGGCGTGCCCGATTGGCGCGGCGCGTCGGCGGTGCGCATGTCGTTCGGGCCGCTGGCCGAGGATGTCGTCATCGACCAGGCGTGCGCGCGCATCGCGGCCTGCGCCCGCGCGCTGGCGCTGCCGCTGCTGCAAGCGTCGCCGCTGGCTGCGGATGGCGCCGGCCTGGTCCAGCTGGAGCACGAAGGCGGCGCCGGCTGGCTGCTGTTCGACGCCGCCGGCCGCACGTGCATCGCCATCGACCCGCCGGCGGCGCTGGCCGGACGCACTGCCGCCATGGTCAACGCCGGCGGCTATCGCCTGCTGGCCGCGCTGTCGACCGCGCACGACGGCGCCGGAGCCGGAGCGCTGGCCCTGTGCGCACATGCGGGGCAGGGCATTGCCGGCTGGCCGGACGGCGGCATCGAGGCGCGCCTGGAAGACGGCCGTCGCCTGTCGGCGATCGCGCTTGGCCGGGAGGTGCTGGTGCGCGACGGCGGCAAGTATCTGTTCGGGCGCTTGCAGGACGGCGTGCTGGCGCTGCGCTTCGCGTTCGATGGCTCAGGTGCGCCGGTCGTCACGCCAGGGATGACGGCGCAGGCCAGGCCGCAAACGGAAGCGGACATGGAGCTCGACGCCGGCGCCGTGGCGCGCTGGCTGGCCGAGCATCCCGAGGCGCTGGTGGTCGACGTGCGCTGCGCGCGCGAGCATGCGGTCGGCCCGCTCGACCTGCATGGATGGAGCGCGCTCAACGTGCCGCTGGCGCGTGTTACCGAACACGCCAGCCACTGGCTGGACGCGGACACCCGTCCGCTGCTGTTCGTCTGCCGCAGCGGCGCCCGCAGCGTGCGCGCGGCGCGCACCCTGCGCAGCCTGGGCCATCCGCGCGCCTGGTCGCTGGCCGGCGGTCTCGCGCTCGCCTGACGCGCCGTTTGCCGCCACCGGCGGTGTGTGTACGCCAGCGCACGGTGGTGTGCTCTTCCTTTCTCTAGCATGGGGTTGACCGCGCGCGCCCAGCGTTTCCTGCCCTGAACCGCCCCCCGGCGCCCTGGCGTCCTGTTGTCCGTATTCCGGCGGTTTGATGCGCGCGCCTCCAGCTCCGAGGTCCCCGTTGAAAGTTGAGAACAACCCGATGGCCGCCGCGCAGCGGGCGTCCGAGGATGCGGCGCCGGCCGCAGGCCTTGATGCGCCCTGGCGCGCCGCACCGCTCGGCGCGACGCAGCTGGCCGACCACGCCCGCCGCCTGGCCGCGCGCCACCGGGTGCGTGCCGGCGCGGCCGTCGCTGACTTGTTGGCGCTGCTGGCCACCAACGCCGACGCCATCGGCGACGCCTGCGGCGCGCTGGAAGGGTCCGCACGCGCGGGCGTGCCGCTGCCGCCGGCCGCCGTCCGGCTGCTCGACGCCATCCCTCTGTTCGAATCCCAGGTGCGCCTGGCGCGCGGCCAACTGCTGCACGACGCCCGGCGCGGCGCGTATCGCCTGCCGCGCCTCGACCCGGAAGGCGAGCCGCGCGCCTGGCGCCTGGCGCTGGATGTCGTGGCGCACGGCGACGGCGCGCTCGACCCGGCCGCGCTGGAGCGCTTCCTGACCGCGTATGGCGAAACGGCGCCCCTGAGCATCGCCGAACTCGACGCTTTGCCGGCGCTGCTGCGCATGGCGCTGATCGACAACCTGCGCCGGCTGGCGCAGCGCGCCGCGCGCGTGTGCGCCGGCCGCGCCCAGGCGGCGCAGTGGGCGCAGCAACTGGCCGAGACGGCCGCGCAGCGTCCCGGCGACCTGCTGCTGCAGGTGGCCGACATGGTGCGCAGCGCGCCGAGCGGCGACAGCGGCTTCGTGGCCGAGCTGGCGCGCCGCCTGCAGGGCCGCGGCGCGCCGCTGAACCAGGTGCTGGAGTGGCTCGACGCGCGCCTGGCCGACGACGGCGCGGGCATCGCCCAGCTGACGCAGCGCGAGCGCGCCGAGCTGGCCGACGACGCCGTCTCGGCCGGCAACAGCCTGGCCAGCCTGCGCCTGCTGGGCGGCGTCGACTGGACCGTGCTGGCCGAAACACTGGGCGCGGCGGAACAGGCGCTGCGCGCCGATCCCGACGGCAGCCATGCGCGCATGGACGCGGCCACGCGCGCCCATTACCGCCACGCGGTCGAGCGCCTGGCGCGCAGGTCGGGCCGCAGCGAAATCGAGGTGGCGCGCGAAGCGGTGGCGCTGGCCGGCGTGCACCGCGCGCCGGGCGAGGGCGGACTGGATGGCCGCACCCGTCACGTCGGCTACTACCTGGCCGGTCCCGGTTGCGCGGCGCTCGCGGCGCGGCTGGGCAGCGCCCGCTCATTGCGTGATCGAATGCGCGACCGTGTGCGCAGCCCGGCCTTGCCGCTGCAGGTCGGCGCGACGGCGCTGCTGGCGCTGGCCTTTGTCGCCGCCATCGTGGTCCACGCGCAGCAGGGCGGCGCCGGGCTGGCGCTGATGGCCCTGATCGGCATCCTGGCGCTGCCCGGCGCCGGCGAACTGGCGCGCGCGCTGGTGCGCATGATGCGCGGCTGGCTGGCGCCCGCGCGCCCGACGCCGCGCATGCGCCTGGAACACGGCATCCCGCCGGACGCCGCCACCATCGTCGCGGTCTGCGCGCAGCTGAACGATGCGCAGGGCATCGCCGCCTTGTGCGCCGAGCTCGAGGTGCGCTATCTCGGCAACCGCGACCGCCACCTGCGTTTCTGCCTGCTGGCCGACCTGCCCGACGCACGGGAACAGCACCTGCCCAGCGACGACGCGCTGTGCGACGCGGCGCGCGCCGCGATCGAAGCGCTGAACCGCAGGCACGAACATGAACGCAGCCAGCCCTTCATGCTGCTGGTGCGCGCGCGCAGTCTCGATGCAGGCACGGGACTCTGGATCGGCCGCGAGCGGCAGCGCGGCCAATTGGCCGACCTGAACGCCTGGCTGTGCGGCGCGCGCGAGCGTTTCTTCCTCGCCGCCGGCAACACCGGCGCCGCGGCCGAGGTGCGCTACGTGATCTCGCTCGACGCCGACACCGGACTGGATCGCGACGCCGCGCGCAGCCTGGTGGCGGCGATGACGCATCCGCTGCACCTGCCGCTGCAGGGCAAGGATGGCCGCGTAAATGAAGGCCACGGCATGCTGCGCGTGCCGGTGCGGGCGGCGCTGCCGCTGCGCGAAGGGGCGCGCTACGCCCGCCTGTGGCCGGATGGCGCGCGCAGCTGGGCTGCGATCCACGACGTCGACGCCTGGCGCCGCGCGCTGGGCGAAGAACTGCGGGACGAAGGCCGTGCCGAACCGGGCCTGGTCGAGGAAGACCGCCTGCGCGCGCGCTGGGTGAGCGACCTGCGCCTGGAAGCGCGCCACGTCGGCAGCTACGGCGAACACGTGCTGCGCCGCCATCGCGCCTTGCGCGCCGCCTGGCAGGAAACGCGCCGCCTGGAACGCGGCGCCGAGGCGCTGCGCGCGCCGCGCCAGTGGTGGCGCCTGTTCGACCGCCTGCGCGCCGGCCTGGTGGCGCCGACGCTGACCGCCTTATTGGTTCTGTGCTGGAGCACGCTGGCCGCGCCCGCGTTCTGGTCGGCGGCGGTGCTGGCGGTGTTCTTCGTGCCGGCGCTGGCCGGCATGCTGGTGGCGCTGGCCGACCGTCCGCACGACGCGCCCTGGCGCCAGCACCTTGACGCCTGGGCGCGCGGCGCGCGGGCGCCGCTGGTGCGCGCCGCCTTCTCGGCCGCCTTGCTGCCGTATGCGGCCTGGTACGCGGGCGACGCGCTGGTGCGCGGCCTGTGGCGCCGCAACGTGACGCGCCGTCACCTGCTCGAACTGCGTCCGCCCGCGCTGGCGCGCTCCAGCATCGCAATGGAGAACAACTGGCGCAGCATGTGGTTCGCGCCGCTGCTGGCGGTCGGCACCGCCGTGCTGCTGACCTTCGCCAATCCGTATGGGTTGTTCGCCGCCGCGCCACTGCTGCTGGTGTGGTTCCTGGCGCCGGTGCTGGCATGGTGGGCCAGCCAGCCGGCGCGGCGCGGCGTGCGTCTGGCGAGCGGCCAGACCCAGTTTTTGCGCGCGCTGGCGCGCCGCACCTGGGCCTTCTTCGAACGGCACGACGGCGCCGCGCACGGCCTGGCGCCGCAGGCGGTGCTCGAGCATCCCGAAGCGGCGCTCGACGAACGTGTGTCGCCGGCCGGCATGGGCCTGTCGCTGCTGGCCGGCCTCGGGGCGCGCGACTTCGGTTTCATCCCATTGGGCCGCCTGGTCGAACGCAGCGAGAAGGCCTTGATGTCGATGGCGCTGCTGGAACGCTGGCACGGCCACCTGTTCGGCTGGTATGACGGCGCCACCCTGGCCCCGGTCGAACCGGCGCGGGTGGACACCGCCGCCAGCGGCAGCCTGGTGCTGGCGCTGCGCACCTTCGCCGCCGGCCTGGACGAACTGCCTGCGCAGCCGATCGCCGGCCGCGCGCTGCTGGACGGCATCCGCGACACGCTGAACGTGGCGCGCCAGCACGCCACTGCCGCCACACCCGCCGTGCGCCAGGCCCTGGATGCGGTGGCGCGCGCCCTGCAGCCAGAGCGCTGCCGCGCCACCGACACGCTGCCCGGCCTGGCCGACTGCCTGCGCGGAGTAGCGCAGGAAGCCGGCAAACTGGCGGCCAGCCTGGCGCCGGACGCCGATCCGGCGCTGATCGCGTGGTCGGCGCGCCTGAGCGCGCAGTGCGAAGCGCAGCTGGAAGACCTGTTCGCGCTGGCGCCATGGGTGCGCGTGGCGCAGGAATACGTGCTGGATGCGCGCCTGACCGGCATCCCGACCCTGCACGCGCTGGCCGGGTTCGACGCGCCGGCGCAGGCCGCGGCCGGCCTGGCGCAGCTGGTCGAGGAAGGCCGCGCCTGCGCGCGCGAGCGCATCGAGCGCATCGCGGCCCTGGCGCGTGACGCGCGCGCGCTGGCGCAAGCCGACTTCGGCGCGCTGCACGACCCCGCCACGGGCCAGCTGTCGGCCGGCTGGCAGGTGGACGACAAGCGCCTGGCCAGTGACGGCTGCGACCTGCTGGCGTCGAATGCGCGCATGGCCTGCTTCGCCGCCGTGGCCCAGGACCAGCTGGACCAGCGCCACTGGTGGTCGCTGGGCCGTCCGCTGCGCATGGCCGACAGCGGCGCGCTGCTGCTGTCGCGCCATGGCGCATTGGCCGACTACCTGGCGCCGCAATTGGTGATGCCGTCCTGGCGCGATACGCTGCTGGGCGACGCGGCGCGCGCCGTGGTGCGCATGCAGGCGATCCACGCCCGCCGCCACGGCGTGCTATGGGGGTTCTCGCAATCGCTGTGCAACGCGGTGGACGCGGCGGCGCGCTACCGCTTCCGGCGCTTCGGCCTGCCGGCGGCCGGCCTGCTGCGGGCGGCGCCCGACGACCTGGTGGCGGCGCCGTATGCGGCCGCGCTGGCGCTGGAGGCGGCGCCGGCGCTGGCGGCCGGCAACCTGGAACGGATGGCGGCCCAGGGCCTGCAGGGCGAGATCGGCATGTATGAGGCGATCGACTACGCGCCGCAGCGCCTGCCGCAGGGCGAACGCCAGGTGCTGGTGCGCGCCTACGACGGACCGCACCAGGCGATGACGCTGCTGGCGCTGGCGCGCCACCTGCTGGGCCAGCCGATGCAGCGCCGCTTCTGCGCCGACCCCGCACTGCGCGCCGCGCTCGGCCTGCTGCAGGAAGCGCCGCCCGCGTCCGGCGCCGCCGCGCCGCTGCGCGCGAGCGCCAGCGCCGTGGAAGGCGCGGCGGCGCGGCCCTATGCGCGCGTGATCGGCGCCGAGGGTTCGGCGCTGCCCGAAGTACAGCTGCTGTCGAACGGCCGCATGCACCTGACGCTCGACAGCGACGGCATCGGCGCCACGCGCTGGGAAGACCTGCCGCTTACGCGAACCCGGCGTACCGGCCGCGGCGAGAGCGGCATGACGTGCCACGTGCGCGATGTCGCATCAGGCCGCAGCTGGACCAGCACCATGTTGCCGAAGCCCGATCAGCAAGAGACCATCTTCACCGAAGGCCGCGCCAGCCTGCGCCGCGTCGACGGCGACATCGAGACCTGGACCGACGTCGCGGTGGCGCCGGACCACGACGTCGAGCTGCGCCGCATCCGCATCGTCAACCACGGCAAGGCCGCGCATACGCTGGAGCTGACCAGCTGCGTGGCGCTGGCCGGCCCGCCGCCCGTGCCGGGCATGCGGAGCGGCATCCGCGTCGAATTCGACGCCGCCAGCGACAGCCTGCTGTGCGTGACCGCGCCCGACGCGCCGGTGGTGGTGCACCGCATGACGCTGCGCGGCGTGAGCGGCCAGCCAAGCTTTGAAACCAGCCGCGCGCGCTTTATCGGCCGCGGCCACGACCTGCGTTCGCCGCAGGCGGTCACGCTTGGCGGCGCCTTGCCGGGCCTGGACCCGGAACCCGACGAAGCGCTGCTGGCGCTGCGCCGCACGGTGACGCTGGCCCCGGGCCAGGAAATCATCGCCGACCTGGTGCTGGGAGCGGCGAGCAGCCGCGCCATCGCGCGCGAACTGGCGCTGCGCTACGGCGCCGGCCATCTCGCCAACAATGCGCTCGACCACGCGATCGAAGCCGCCTGGACCCACGGCCAGGCCTTCCTGCACCGGCTGGAGCTGGGCGAAGCCGAAGCCCAGCTGTTCACGCGCCTGGCCGGCTGCCTGCTGCATCCGAGGGCCGCGCTGCGCGCCGAGCCGGCCGTCATCGCGCGCAACGTGCGCGGCCGCGAAGCCCTGGCGTCATACGGCGTCGGCAGCGAACGCCCGATCCTGCTGCTGCAGCTGGCGCAGGGCGCCGATAGCGAACTGGCGCGTCAGCTGCTGCAGGCGCACGCCTGCTGGCGCAGCCGCGGCCTGGCGGTCGACCTGCTGGTTCTGTGCGAGAACCGCGCCGCGCGCGAGGAACTGATGCACCTGGCCGCGCCGCTGCTCGACCCGGACAGCTTCGACAGCCCGGGCGGCGTCCACCTGCACCTGCTGACCGAGGTGCCGCAGGAAGACCGCCTTCTGCTGCGCGCCAGCGCGCACGTGCTGCTGTCCAGCGAAGACGGCGAGCTGGCGGACCGCTTGCGCCGCGCCGCGCATCCTGTCGCGACGCTGCCGCCGCCGTTCGCGCCCAGGGCCGATGCGCCGGCATGGAACGCGGCGCCGGCGCCCGATCCCGTCCTGGCCCTCACGCACGACAACGGCATCGGCGGCTTCACGCCGGACGGCTGCGAATACGTGATCCGCAGCGCGCCGGATACTCCGGCCGCACCCGCGCCGTGGGTCAACGTGCTGGCCAACGCCGCATTCGGCAGCGTGGTCTCGGAACGCGGCCACGCCGCCAGCTGGAGCGGCGAGCGCGCCGCGCGCATCAGCGGCTGCGACGATGCGCTGGCGCCGCAGGGTGGTGAAGCGTTCTACCTGCGCGACGAGGACAGCGGCATGGTGTGGTCGCCCACGCCTTGGCCGGCGCCATCGAGCCAGCCTTACCTCACGCGCCACGGCTTCGGCTACAGCGTGTTCGAACACCGCCACCAGGGCATCGGCTCGACCCTGCGCACCTTCGTGCCGCTCGACGCGCCGCTCAGGTACACGGTGCTCACGCTGCGCAACGACAGCGACGCGCCACGGCGCCTGTCGGCCACCGGCTACGTCGACTGGCTGCTCGATGATGCGAACAATGCCGACGCCACGACCGGACTGCAGGTGGTCACCGAGCCGGATCTCGCCAGCGGTGCGCTGCTGGCCCGTAACGCCTTCGGCGCCGGCTTCGCGGACAAGGTGGCGTTCTTCCACGTCGATGGAGAGCAGGTGGCCTCGACCTGCGACCGCGAGGAATTCGTCGGCCGCCACGGCGACCTGGCGCGGCCGGAAGGCTTGAAGCGCGCCGGCCTGTCCGGCCGCAGCGGCGCCGCGCTCGATCCGTGCGCCGCGCTGCAGGTCGCGCTCACGCTGGCGCCGGGCGAGACACGCGAGCTGGTGTTCGTGCTGGGCGTGGCCGGCCCGGCCAGCCTGGACGCCAGCCGCATGGTGCAGCAGCATGGCGGCGCGCAGGCGGCCGGCGCCGCGTGGGACAGCCTGCGCGCGTGGTGGGACGACACGCTCGGCGCGTTCAGCATCGCGTCGCCCGAGCCGTCTCTCGACCTGCGCCTGAACGGCTGGCTGCCGTACCAGGCCTACATGGCGATGATGGGCGAGCGCTGCACCGCCACGCGCCTGCAGTCGGCGCTGGCGCTGCTGCACGCACGCCCCGAACTGCTGCGCGCCGAGCTGCTGCGCGCGGCGCGCGACTTCGCCTCCGGCGACCCGGCGGTCGAAGACTTCCTGTGGCTGCCGTTCGCCCTGACGCGCTATGTGACGGCCAGCGGCGACCTTGAGGTGCTGTCGGCGCTGCCGTTCGGTGACGCCGCCAATGACGCCGCTACCCGGCTGGCCGCCACCGACGACCTGTACCTGCACTGCGTGCACGGCCTGCGCGGCAGCCTGCGCTTCGGCACCCGCGGCCTGCCGCCGGCGGCCGCGATCCTGCACGACCAGACGCCGGGCGGGCAGGGCGAGAGCGTGCGCCTGGCCTTCTTCATGACGGCCACGCTGCAGCGCTTCGCCGAGCTGGCCGACCGGCGCGGCGACTTCGGCTTCGCCACCACCTGCCGTGGCGCCGCGCTGGCCCTTGGCGCGCAGTGCGAGGAACACGGCTGGGACGGCGACTGGTACCGCTGGTGCTATCTCGAAAGCGGCAACGTGCTGGGCGCGGCAGCCAATCCCGCCTGTCGCGTCGACCTGCTGACCCAGGGCTGGGCGGTGCTGGCCGGCGCGCCGCGCGCTCTGGACGCGCTGCAGGCGGCGACGCGGCGCCTGGCCGACGATGCGCAAGGCGCCGTGGCGCTGTGCGAGCCGGCGGTCGACGGCCACTGGGCCGAGCGGGTCGAGGCCTGGCCCGGTCAGGAGCATCGCGCGCTGGCGCTGGCCGCGCTCGGATTCGCGCGCCTGGGCGACGCGCAGGCGGCATGGCGTCTGGCGCGCCTGCTCGATCCGCTGGCGCGCGGCGGCACGCCGCAGGACTGCGCACGTTACGCCGCGCCGCCGTATTTCGTGGTCGACGGCGTGCGCACCATCGCACCGTACCCGGGACGGGCCATCGGCGCTTGCTTCACCAGTGCCGCGGCGTGGAGCTGGCTGGCGCTGGCCGAAGGCCTGCTGGGCGTGCGCTGCAGCGGTTCGCAGCTGACCCTGCGGCCACGGCTGGCGCCGGAATGGGATGGCTTGCGCCTGTGCTACCGCCACCATGGCGCGATCTACGAAATCACGATGCATGCGGGGGCGGACAGGGACGAGGTGTTGCTGGACGGCCAGCCGTGCGCCGATGGCATCGTCCCGCTGGGCGGCGACCGGCGCGACCACCGTGTCGAGGTGCGCATCGCGGGCGCTGCATCCGATCGCGGAGCGGCTTGAACGGCTGACAAGGCTAGTTACTTTTTCTGATGGTGACAAGCTCATACACTGAGCTTCGCTGATGGTCTGTTATCGGCCAACAGCGGACCTTTCTCGACCTGCCTGTATACCAAGCCGCAGATACTTCCTCAAGCGTTTAGTTGATGGGTCGCGGGGTGGCGATGACCCAACTGTAGTCGCTCCATCGCCACCGACTGCTTTAATGCTAACTTAAATTACTTTTGCGGACTTACAGCCCTGTTTGATCTGAGCTGTTTCAATAGCCTCAACTTCGCCTTTGAACTTTGCAACGTCTGCAGCGTGGTCGCCAGTCAGCTTGCTAGCAGGAACAAGCGCTAAAAATACCGTAGCGGCATCCATGTTAGCTTTGGAGTCTTGCATTGCAGAGACTTTTTGAAGTTGAGCACGTGCATCACCCAAGTGAGTAGAAAGTTGCATGCAGTCGATTGCACTGTACTTCTCATGGGAGACATATGACGCGGGGATACTCTCGGGTCTAGTCGCGCAGCCAGCCAGAGTCGCAAGTAAGAGTCCAGCCAAAAGAATATTCTTCATTTTCCATCCCTATAGTTGTTGTAAGTGCTGCACTGCATAGTATCTTTTTGGAAACGAAAATTCCATTGGAAAATTTCCATTGTCGTCCTTTTGCAACTAGATGGAAGTGCTCACGTGAGCAGAACACTTTGTCTGCTTTTGATCGATAGCGGATGTAAATGGACTCATGTCTGAGATTTAAAGCAGCGGCCGTGCTCGCAACCGGAGTGATCGCATGGCCCGAGCATTCTTCGCGATGACTTTGGGTGCTGATTGCCGTCCATCTTCCGCGCCACCGACAATTGCCGAAGGTCGAGCGCCCACGTATCAATGAGTACGCGCCCCCAACTGGGTCTTCTGAAGCTTTCGCAGGCTACGCATCTTGCGCTAACGACGAGCAGGCATTCATCAGGCGTTCCTTTCGCTTGCTTGCTCGCGCATTTGCTGGCGGTATGTCTGACGGTTCTGTCAAACGCTCAGTCACTTCACCAGCGTCAGACGCGCCGGCCCGGCCGGGCGCTGCGGATCGTGTCCTGCACGCGGATCGGCCCCTTGTTCGAGCGCCAGCCGCATTCCGGCGGCGCTGCCGCGGCGCGACGCCATCGCAAAAAAACGGTTCCAGAACGCGGCGTGCCAGAGATTGGCGCCGCCGCCGTCGAGCGCCATCGCGTCGCGCAGGCCGGCCAGGCGCCCGACCACGAAGGCGCCCAGCCAGTCTTCCTCGCTCGCTACCTGCATCGCGGGGCCGTGGTGCGCCACCGCGCCGGCCACCGAGCCGGGCCACAGCGCGCGACCGGCCCGTACCGCGTCGTCGAGCGCGCCCAGCGCCAGGCGCGGATCGAAATCGGTGCTGGAAACGCAGGCCAGTATCGCGGCCAGTTTCAGGTGCGGCGACAGGGACGACATGCCGATGAAGGCGAGCAGGGCGTCGTGGTGACGCTGGGGTTGCTGGTCCGGCAGGCTGTCGTTGGCCTCGAGCAGGGGCTGCAAGCGCTGGCGGATCTCGTCCAGGCTGCGGCAGTGTTCGAGCGGAAGATACCATTGCACATCCCAGCGCGGTCCAGACATCGGTTCCCTTCAACGTTGTGAAGAAAACAGCATAAAGGCGCGTGGCGACAAAGCGTGTCGCTCATCACAGGCCGGGCTGGGACAAAAGGTGCGAACGGTGCGACGGCATTTGTCGCGTCCCCAGGGTAGCTTCCCGCACCTGAAGTGCAGGCCGGAGTTTCCTGTCGGTAAGCATTTTGCTACCATCGCTTCTTGAACGCGCCACACGGCGCACCTGACCACACACCCCATGCCCGCATCGCATCACCTTTGCACCACGAACGCGTTTCATTCCCTCCCTCAGGCGCGGGAGTCCTGAATGGCGACCAACCAGCAATCGCTCCTGCGCCAGTGGAACATGCTGCGGCTGGTGCCGCGCGCGCCGCTCAGCATCTCGGCCGGCGAGTTGTGCGAGCGCCTGCGCGCGCTCGAATTCCCGGTCACCAAGCGCACCGTCGAGCGCGACCTGAACGAGCTGTCGCAGGTGTTCCCGCTGTCGGTGGATTACGAGAGCAAGCCGTATGGCTGGAGCTGGCTGCGTGACGCGTCCAGCTTCGACCTGCCCGGCCTGTCGCTGCCCGAGGCGCTGACCCTGACCCTTGTCGAGCAGCACCTGCACCACCACCTGCCGCCCAGCACCGTCGAGGCGTTGCAGCCGCACTTCGCGTCGGCCAAACGCGCCCTGTCCACCGTGGACGGCGCGACCCGATCGAAGGCGTGGCTGAACAAGGTGCGCAGCGTGCCGCCCCAGCAGCCGCTGGTCGCGCCGCGGATGGACGCCGACTGCCAGCGCATCGTCTACCGCGCGCTGATGGAAGACCGCCAGCTGCGCCTGCACTATCTCAAGCGCGACGCCGTCGAAGCGACGCTGTACCCGGCCGTGCATCCGCTGGCCATCGTTCAGCGCGGCGCACTGGTCTACCTGGTGTGCATGTTCGCCGGCTACGAGGACGTGCGCACCATCGCGCTGCACCGCGTGCAGCAGGCCGAGGCGCTGTACGAGCCGGCGCGCCCGAAGCCCGATTTCGACCTCGATGACTACATCGCATCGGGCCAGTTTGGCGTGATCGCCGGCGCACCGGTGCGGCTGCACGCGGTGTTCGCGCGCGCCGCCGGCGAGCACCTGTACGAGACCCCGCTCGACCAGGACCAGGAATTGACGGTGGGGCTGGACGGCCGCCTGCACCTGCGCGCCGACGTGCCCAATACGCGCGCGCTGGTGTGGTGGCTGCTGGGCTTCGGCGACGGCGTCGTGATCGAGGAGCCGGCGGCCTTGCGCGCCGAACTGGCCGGCATCGCGCAGCGGATGGCGGCCGCCTACGCCTGACGCATTGGCCCAGGCGCCGGCTATGCGTCCGCCAGCGCCGCTTCCAGCTGCGCCGCCAGGCAGCGCTCGGCCGGCGCCGACAGCACCAGCTCGAGCGCCATCTGGGCGCGCGTGAGCGCCACGAACAGCTTGCGCCGTTCGCTGTCGCCGAGCCGGTCGAAGTCGAATTCGGCCACCACTACCGCGGGCGCGCTCTGGCCCTTGTAGCGGTACACCGATTCCACCAGCAGGTCGCCATCGCTCCAGCGCGGCTCGCCGTTGCGGTCGTATTCGCCGGTGAAGCGGCGCGTGCGGTGCGGGCCGATCGCGACGCGGTTGAGCAGCAGCGAGCGTTCGCGCCCGCGTCCGCAGACGATCGCGATGTCCTGCGGCGCGAAGCCGCGCGCCAGCAGCGCCGCCACCGCCGCTTCGGTGGCGGCCAGCAGGCCCGCGTCGGACGTATAGGTGCGGATCTCGGGCACCTCGCCCGCATACGGATTCAGGCTGCGCACCGGCGGCTGCACCAGCGCCAGCGCATTGATGGTGTCGCAGATGGCGCGCGGGTTGCGGAAGTTGTCGCTGCAGCGGATCGTCACCGCATCGCGCAGCTCGAAGCCATCCTGGCGGTACAGGCGCTGGGCTTCGTCTTCCAGCACGTACAGGCGGCCTTCGGGCTTGAGCTGGCTGCACAGGCTCTCGACCCAGCCGGCCTCGAAGTCCTGCGCCTCGTCGATGATCAAGAGGTCGAGGCGCTGCGCGAAGCCGGCGCTGGCTTCATGGTAGGCCGTGGCCATGCGCTCGAAACCCTGCGGCGAGAAGTCGGGTTCGCCGTGGCGGCGCCAGTGCTCGACGCACAGCTCGTGGAAGTTGACCACCTCGCACGCGGCCGGCGCCAGCCGGCGCACGTGGTCGGCCAGGCTGCGGTTGAAGCAGACGTAGGCCGTGTTCAGGCGCGCGGCCTGGGCGCTCTCGAGCAGCTGCAGGGCCAGCTGGGTCTTGCCCGAGCCGGCGGTGGCCTGCACCCGCACGATGCCGGACGGCGCCTCGACCCGCGGCGCCCAGGTGGCCAGGCCGTCGGCCAGGCGCCGCACCGCGCCCTGCAGCTGGTCGCGCAGCGCGTCCAGCTGCGGCGTGACCTGGAACTGGTTGAGCAGCAGGCGGCGCAGGGCGGCGCGCTCGAGCGGGGCCCTGGCCTGGGCTTGCGCGTCGGCCTGGGCCAACCAGTCGCGCACCGTGCCCACCATGTCCGGGTAGGCCGCGGCGTCGATGATGCGCTCGCGCGGGATCGACAGCACCTGGCCGGCGCCGATGTCGTAGTCGGGCAGCACCAGGCAGCTGACCAGCGGCGGCTGCAATCCGGCCGCCTGCAGCCGGTTCTGCATCGCCGCGCGCTGCAGCTTGCCCTGGCGCGCCACGTCGCTCTCGCCGCTGCCGTAGACCTTGTAGACGCCGCCGTCGCGCAGGATCACGCCGCCGGCCTTCACTTCCATCAGCAGCAGGGCGCCGTGCGGCGCCAGCACCACGATGTCGATCTCGCCATAGCAATCGCGCCCGCCCTGCACCGTGTGCAGGGCCAGGTTGTGGAATACCTCGAAGCCGTCGGGCAGGTGGTCGCGCAGCCGCTCGAGGACGTCGATTTCGCGATAGTGGCCGGCGCCCAGGCGCAGCGACGGCAGGGAATGGGGAGAGAGCGTGGCCATGCGGTAAACCTGATTCGTGGTGGATGCAGTCGCCTATTATCGGCCAGAATCGGACCGACAAGCACGCCGGCGGCGATCCGGCCGCCGGTTTACCCGTGGTGCTTGTCGAGCGCCGGGATGATGTCGTAGCAGGCGCCCATGATGTGGCAGTCGGCCTTGCCGGCCGCGGTCTTCCCGATCGAATACCTGCCGTTGTCGGCGCGCAGGACGGGATGCCAGGCGCCGTGTTCGTGGTCGACGAAATGCTCCCAGCAATAGGTCCACATGCGCTCGTAGTCCGACCAGTAATGCTGCTGGCCGGTGCGCGCGCCGAGCAGCGCGGCCGCGGCCAGGGTCTCGGCCTGGACCCAGGCAAGCTTGTCGGCGTCGCACACGCCGCCGTCCGGCGCCAGGCCGGCGTGCAGGCCGCCATGGCGCCGGTCCAGCGCGTGGCGCAGCGCGCCCGCGTACAGTGCCTGCGCGCTCGGCAGCAGCCAGTCCGGGTCGCGCATCAGGAGCGACCAGTGGGCCTCCAGCTGCAGCAGCAGCTTGCTCCACTGGGTGAATTGGCCCGGCTGGTAGCCCCAGGGACGGAACAGGCCAGGGTCGTCGCGCCGGTCGAGGTCCCAGTCCGGACTCCAGTCCTGCCGATAGTGCTCCCACAGCATGCCGCCGGCGCGCGCGGCCTGGCGCTGGGTCACGTTCCAGGCAATCGTTTCGGCGCGCTGCAGAAAGGACACGTGGCCGGTGGCGCGCCAGGCCGCCAGCAGCGCTTCGCAGACGTGCATGTTGGCGGCCTGGCCGCGGTAGGGAAACAACACGTTCCAGTCGGCGCTGGCGCGATCGGCGTACAGGCCTTGTTCCGGTTCCCAGAAGCGCCGCTCCATCAGGTCCCAGGTCTCGTGGACCCAGGCGCGCGCTTCCTGCACGCCGGCCATCAGCGCGTGCGCGTAGGCCAGCAGCACGGCGGCCAGGCCGTGGCAGCGGTTGTCGCCGTCGAGTACGCGCGCTTCGCCGTGCTGCCACGCCAGCTTCCAGGCGTAGCCCCCGGTGGCCGGGTCGCGGTGCACGCGCCGCAGGAAGTCGACGCCGTGGCGCACCATGCCCTGGTAGTCGGGATTGTCGAAGTGGCGGTAGGCGTTGGCGAACACGGACACGAAGCCCGCGCTCGACAGCAGGTGGCGGGTGGCGGCGTCGTGGACGCTGCCGTCGTCGCGGAAGTGGTGATAGAAGCCGCCGCTGGCGTCGACGCAGCGCGGGTAGTGGAACGCCATCGTGTCGGCCACGTGGCCGGTCAGGAATTCGCTCGAGAAGAAGTCCGGTAGGCCGGCGGCGGCGAGGGTGGCGTTGGCGGGGCGGTCGGGCGAGCGCTTGAACATGGCTGGGTCAAGTGAAGTAGCGTCAGTTCTGGGTGCTGCTGGCGCGCGCCATCAGCTGCACGGCGAGCGTCTGTTCGGTGGCCTGGGTGGCAAGTGAACTGCCGGTGTCCGTCGTGCCGAGCAGGGCGTCGACGCCCATCCGGCCCAGCGTGTCCTTGTCGATCCGGACGCTCGATAGCGGCGGGCTGGCCCTGGCGGCGGCGTCGATGTCGTCGAAGCCGACGATGGCGATGTCGCGCGGCACCGCCAGTCCGCGCGCCTGGCAGTGGCGCAGCGCCGCCAGCGCGGTGCTGTCGTTGTAGCAGAACAGGGCGTCCGGGCGCCGCGCGCCGCCCAGCAGGGCGTCGAGCGCGCGGCCGATGTTGTCGACCGCGTTGCCTGAATTCTGCAGCTGCACCTCCAGCGCCGGATCGGCCAGCATGCCGGCGTCGAACAGCGCCTGGCGAAAGCCGCGGTAGCGTTCCAGGATGCTGTAGTGGGCCAGCGGGCCGGTGAGCATGGCGATGCGGCGCCGGCCGCCCTCGATCAGGTGGCGCGTGGCCAGATAGCCGCCCAGCCCGTGGTCGGGATTGACCGACCGGTAGCCGGGCAGGCGCATGTCGAGCAGCAGCAGCGGCTTGCCCGTATCGCGCAGCGCCGCCACCATCTCGGGTTCGAAGAAGCCGGCGCACAGCAGCGCGTCCGGCTGGTGCAGGCGCAGCAGGTCGCGCACCGGCTCGGCCGGGCCCACCACCACAAACGCCAGCACCACGCCGCGTTCGCGGCAGGCTTCCTCGGCGCCGTGCAGCACCGGCAGGTAGAACGGGCTGGCCGCCTGCGTGTTGTGCTGGCGGTGCAGCAGAAAGACGATGCGGCCGATGGCCGGTTGTCTGGCGGCCATGGCGGGTCTCAGCGCTTGGGGTCGAGCGAGAACGAGTAGGGAGCGTCCGCCGGCCTGGTGCCGCGCCGGGTGTTGGGCTGCGCCGACATGCTGAAGTCGAGCGTGGCGCCTTTCGACAGTTCCTCGTGCTCGAGCCAGTTGCGCTCGATGGCGCGGCCACCCACCGCCAGCTTGTCGACGTAGCGCCCGTCGCCGCGCGCGTTGATCGAGAGGCGCTTGCCGTTCTCGAGCTGCACGGTCGCTTTCGGGAACAGCGGCGCGCCGACCACGTACTGGTTTACGCCGGGCGTGACCGGATAGAAGCCGAGTGCCGAGAACACGTACCAGGCCGAGGTCTGGCCATTGTCCTCGTCGCCGCAGTAGCCGTCCGGGGTCGGCGCGTACATGCGGTTCATGGTTTCGCGGATCCAGTACTGCGCCTTCCACGGCGCGCCGGCGTAGTTGTACAGGTAGGTCATGTGCTGGATCGGCTGGTTGCCGTGCGCGTACTGGCCCATGTTCGCGATCTGCATTTCGCGGATCTCGTGGATCACGCCCTTGTAGTAGCTCTCGTCGTAGATCGGCGGCAGCGTGAACACGGTGTCGAGCTTCTTCACAAAAGCTTCGCGTCCGCCCATCAGCTCGGCCAGGCCGGCCACGTCGTGGAACACCGACCACGAGTAGTGCCAGCTGTTCCCTTCGGTGAAGGCGTCGCCCCATTTGAACGGGTTGAACGGCGACTGGAAGCTGCCGTCGCGGTTCTTCCCGCGCATCAGGCCCGTCTCGCGGTCGAACAGCTTCTTGTAGTTCATGCTGCGTTCGGCGTAGACGGCGATCTCGGACTGCGGCTTGCCCAGCGCCTTGCCCAGCTGGTAGATGGTGAAGTCGTCGTAGGCGTATTCCAGCGTGCGCGCGGCGTTCTCGTTGATGCCGACGTCGTAGGGCACGTAACCGAGCTCGTTGTAGAACTTGACGCCGGCGCGGCCGACCGCCGTCATCGGGCCTTCGTTATTGGCGCCGTGTTTCAGCGCTTCCCACAGCGCCTCCATGTCCTGGCCGCGCACGCCCTTGATGTAGGCGTCCGCCACCACCGAGGCCGAGTTATTCCCGATCATGACGTTGGCGTAGCCGGGGCTGGACCACTCGGGCAGCCAGCCGCCTTCCTTGAACGCGTTGGCCAGGCCCTCCTGCATCTCGCGGTTGATCGACGGGTAGACCAGGTTCAGGAACGGATACAGGGCGCGGAAGGTGTCCCAGAAACCGGTGCCGGCGAACATATATCCGGGCAGGGTCTGGCCGTTGTAGGGGCTCCAGTGCACGGGTTTGCCGGCGGCGTCGATCTCGTACATCTTGTTCGGGAACTGCACCATGCGGTACAGGCTCGAATAGAAGGTGCGGGTCTGGTCGACCGTGCCGCCTTCGACCGCCACCTTGCCCAGCACGGCGTTCCAGGCTGCCTTGCCCTTGGCGCGGGTGGCGTCGAAATCGTCCTTGCCCAGTTCGCGCCGCAGATTCAGTTCGGCCTGTTCGAAGCTGATGAACGAGGAGGCCACGCGCATATTGACCTTCTGGCCCTTGGCGGTCTTGAAGCCGACCAGGGCGCCGCTATGATCGCCCTCGGTTTCCAGGCGGCCTTCGACCAGCGCCTCGCCCTGCCAGGTGTCGGTGGAGGCGAACGGCTGGTCGAACTCGATCACGAAGTAGTTGCGGAAGTTCTTCGGCAGCGGCCCGCGCGCATGGCGCGTGCTGTAGCCGATCACGCGCCGCTGGCCGGGCAGGATCTTGACGTACGAGCCCTTGTCGAAGGCGTCGATGACGACGAAGCTGCCGTTCGATTCCGGGAAGGTGAAGCGGAACTGGGCGGCGCGCTCGGTCGGCGTGATCTCGGCCGTGACGTCATGGTCGGCCAGGTACACGCTGTAGTAGTAGGGCTTGGCCACTTCGGCCTTGTGCGAGAACCACGAGGCGCGTTCGTCCTGGTTGAAGCGTTTTTTGTCGCCGGGGCGCATGGTGAGCGGCATGACGGCGAACTGGCCGTAGTCGTTCATCCACGGCGACGGCTGGTGCGTCTGCTTGAAGCCGCGGATCTTGTCGGCGCTGTAGGTATAGGCCCAGCCGTTGCCCATCTTGCCGGTCTGCGGCGTCCACAGGTTCATGCCCCATGGGAGCGTGATCGCGGGGTAGGTGTTGCCGTTCGAGAGATCGGGCTTGCTGTCGGTGCCCATCAGGGTGTTGACCCATTCGACCGGGTCGCTCACCTTGCCCACGCGCGGCATGTCGTCGGCGGCCGCCGTGAAGGACGCGGCGGCCAGCAGGCCGAAGGCGCAGTAACGTTTGATCGTCATTGCCGCCCCTTATTGATAGCGCGTCTGGGTGTACGGACGGGCGCTCTGCTCCTTGCCCCATTCCTTGTTCGGCGTGTCCTGCATGGTGAACACCAGTTCGCCGCCGGCCACGATTTCTTCGTGGCGCAGGAAGGTGCGCGCCAGCGGCTTGCCGTTGAGCGTCACGCGGCCGATGTAGCGGTTGGCGTCGGACAGGTTATCGGCGCGCATGCGGAAGCGCTTCCCGTTCGGCAGGTTCAGCGTGGCCTTGTCCAGGAACGGACGGCCGATCACGTATTCGTTGCTGGCCGGGGCCACCGGATAGAAGCCCATCGCGGTAAAGGTGAACCAGGCCGACATCTGGCCCAGGTCGTCGTTGCCGGCCAGGCCGTCCGGCTTGTCGCTGTACTGGGTCGCCATGATCTGCGCCAGGCGCTCCTGCGCGCGCCACGGCGAACCGGCGTAGTTGTACAGGTAGGCCACGTGGTGC
The DNA here is from genome assembly GCF_030411955.1 of Massilia sp. YIM B02443. Classification (GTDB taxonomy): domain Bacteria; phylum Pseudomonadota; class Gammaproteobacteria; order Burkholderiales; family Burkholderiaceae_D; genus Telluria. The sequence goes on along the minus strand of NZ_JASNRA010000019.1, from coordinate 53,505 downwards.
GACGGCTCGTTGCCGTGGGCGTAGTGGCCGATCAGGCCCGAGATGTCTTCCATGTGGGCGTACATATTGTCGATGCCCTTGGCGTCGAACACCTGGTCGATCTTCGAGACCAGGCCGGCGTCGCCGCCCAGGAACGAGATCAGGCCGGCGTTATCGTGCGGCATGTACCAGGAATACTGCCAGGCGCTGCCCTCGGTATAGTCGCTGCCGAAGTTCGAGACGTTCGGATCGAACGGAGTGCGGAATTCGCCGGTCGATTTACGCGCGCGGATAAAGCCGGTGTCCTTGTCGAACACGTTGCGGTAGTTCTGGGCGCGCTTGTAGTAGCGCGCGGCGATGTCCTTCTTGCCCATCTTCTCGGCCATGCGCGCGATGGTCCAGTCGTCGAACGCGTATTCCACCGTTTTCGATGCGGCTTCTTTCTCGAGGTCGATCGGCACGTAGCCCAGCTTCATGTAGTGTTCCAGGCCGCCGTACGGGCCGTATTCCGCGCTGGCGGTCATGGCCTTGAGCGCTTCTTCGGCGTCGAAGCCCTTGATGCCCTTCATGTAGGCGTCGGCGATCACCGGCACCGCGTGGTAGCCGATCATGGTCCAGGTTTCCAGGCCATGGAAGCTCCACACCGGCAGGATGCCGTAGGGGCTGTGCTGCTGCGCCGCCATCAGTGAGCGCACGAAGTCGGCGTTGCGCTGCTCGGGCGCCAGCAGCGTCAGGAGCGGGTGCAGTGCGCGGTAGGTGTCCCACAGCGAGAAGGTCGAGTGGAAGCGGAAGTTCTTCGCCTTGTGCACCTGGTTGTCCGGGCCGCGGTAGCTGCCGTCGCGGTCCATGTACAGCGACGGCGCCAGCATGCTGTGGTACAGGGCCGTGTAGAACATGGTGCGCATCGGCGCCGGCGCTTCGGCGCTGACCGCGCCCAGCGCCTCGTTCCAGGCCTTGCTTGCTTTGCCGCGTTCGGCGTCGAAGTCCCAGCCCGGCATCTCGTCCAGGTTGGCGATGGCGTTGTCTTCGCTGGTCGGCGAAATGGCTACTTTCACCATCAGCGTGCCGTCGGATGGCACGTCGAACTGGAAGTCGCCCATCAAGGCCTTGCCCTCGACCATGGCGCGGTCGCCCGGATTCTTGCCCGGCTGGGCGAAGCCCTTGTACTCGATAGCCTCTTCGCGGTTGAGCAGCTGGCGCGTGGCGATCGGGCGCGAGAAGCGCACGGCGAAGTACAGCTGGCGGCCCGGGGCCCAGCCGCGCGTCTCGCGCATGCCGCTGATGGTCGAGCCATCGCGCACGCGCAGGCGCGACCACAGGTTCTTGTTGTCGTAGTTGTAGATGCTGGTGCGCAGGTCGAGGATCACCTTGGCCGGCTCGCCCTGCTTGAAGCGGTAGCGGTGCAGGCCCACGCGCTCGCTGGCGGTGAGTTCGACGTCGACTTCATGGTCCTTCAGGCGCACCGCGTAGTAGCCCGGCTCGGCCTTTTCCTGGTCGTGCGAGAAGCGCGAGCGGTAGCCGGTGAACGGGCGCTCGGGATAGCCCGGCTCCAGGCGCGTGTCGCCGCTGTACGGCATCAGGAGCACGTCGCCCAGGTCCGAGTGGCCGCTGCCCGAGAAGTGGGTGTGCGAGAAACCGAGAATCGAATCGTCGGCGTAGTTGTAGCCCGAAGCCCACGGATAGCTCTGGCGGAAGTGGCGCACCTGCGTGTCCGGCGAGAGCTGCACCATGCCGTACGGGCGGCTGGCGCCGGGGAAGGTGTGGCCGTCGGCTCCGGTGCCGATGAAGACGTTGACCGCCGCCGCCGGCGAGCCGGGTTCGGCCGCGAGGACCGGGGTGGGGCCGGCACTAAACACCAGCGCCAGGGCCAGCAGGTTCGATTTCAGGAAAATTCCGCGCTTGCTACGAGCTGTCATGGGGTCTCCACACGATGGCGGCGTAGGGGATCGCCGCCTGTTCTGGTTTGCGTTTCGCCTTTCGGCATTGGGCCGCCGTGTTGGAACCGGGGCCATGCCGAAAGCATGAACGGGGTTCGGCGGCTGTAACAATGCCGGGTTGACAGCTTATATGCGCAATCGTGTGTCTCGACAATATGACGCGAATTTGGCCCCAGTTTAGCTTGTTTTAGTAAACACACCATGCAGGGCGCATCAACGCGCCAGCTTGGCCACGGCCTCGATTTCGATCAGGGTGTCGGGCGAAGCCAGCGAGGCCACGCCGATACCGGTGAGGGCCGGACGCGTCACGCCGAGGTGCCGCACCAGGATCGGCGCCACCGTCTCCAGGTGTTCGCCGATCTCGCCGCGCACGTAGACGCGCAGCTGCAGGATGCGCTCGACCGAGGAGCCGGCCGCCTGCAGCACCAGCGCCAGGTTGCGCGCCGCGCCTTCGGTCTGCTCTGGCAGGGTAGTGTGGCGCACGCGGTAGTCGCGGTCCCAGTCGACCTGGCCGGAGACGAATACCAGGCCGGTATCCGTATCGACGGTGGCGTGCGACAGGCCGTGCGGGGCGCCCTCGTACAGTTCGGGAGGATTGATGTGCTGGATGGTCATGGCGTTCGCGCTCGCTGTTGGTGGAAAGCGCACCAGCATAGACAGCGCGGCCGTGCGCGGCAATCGAGGGCGGCTTGTAGCCGATACAAGCAATGCTATGCCAGCCTGGCCTTCACGCGCTCCAGCACCCACGCCATGAACGGATCCCCCTGCGTGCTCGGATGCAGGCCGGCCACCACCGTGTAGCCGGGAGGGTACCTGGTCAGCGCGACCTCGAACAGGCCGTCGCACGGCAGCAGGCGCGCCGGCATGAAGGCCACCAGGTCGGTGCCCTTCAGGTATTCCAGCGCCATGAAGAAGGTGGGGGCCGCGGCCACCACGCGGCGCTCTAGTCCCTGGCGCGTGAACCAGCCGTCGCTGGATCCCTTGAAGTGGGCGCCGCCGGGCGAGGTCACCAGGAAGTCGTGTTCGGCCAGCTGCTGCGGCGTCAGGGTGGCGCCGGCAAGCGCCGGGTTGGCGGTCACGCAGCGGTACTGCTCCAGGAACAGCGGCTCGGCCACCAGGCCGGGCGCGAGCGAACCGTCGACCGTGAATACCAGGTCGATCTCGCCGTGCTGCATCTTGCGTCCCAGTTCGGCCACTTCGATGCCGACCACCGCGACACTCACTTTCGGCGCATGCGCGCGCAGGTCGCGCACCAGGTCGGCCACGACCACTTTCTGCGTGTAGTCGGTGCCGCAGATGACCAGCGTGCGCTCGGTGTGCTCGGGCTGCAGCGTCGACGGCAGCGGGATCGCGTTCAGCTGCGCCAGCACCCGGCTCACGTGCGGCGCGATCAGCTTGGCGTACGGCGTCGGCGTCATGCCGTGGCCGGTGCGCACGAACAGCGGGTCTCCCAGCAGCGTGCGGATTTTTTTCAGCTGCAGGCTGACCGCCTGCTGCGACACGTGCAGGTGCTCGGCCGCAGCCGAGATGCTGGCGCAGCGGTGCAGGGCGTCCAGGGTGCGCAGGTGGGCCAGTTCGAGTTTGTCGATCATGCGGATGAGGTGGTATGGAACCCGGCAACGATACCCGCCGGGAGGGGCCGAGAGCAAGCCGGACTTGTTTAAAGCGCATCAATAAAAATGGACGAATTGGCAATTCTCTGATGGGTCTACGCAATGTTGTGACGGTAAATAGTTTCAACATTGACATCATGAAAACCTTATTCCTCCTCTCCACTCTGGCTCTGTGCTGCGGCCTGGTCCATGCCGAACCGGGCGAACACCAGGAATTCGAAGCCACGCTGCACGCGCCGTTCCAGTCCGCCGCGCCGCAGCGCACTTTCAACATGAATTTCGACTACCCCGGCTTGAGGCGTGCACAGACCGTCGACTGGCGCGTCGAGCTGATTCGTCCCGGCGGACGCGTCGCGCTGCGCTGGCGCGGCCAGGCGCGGCTGGCGGGAGAGGCGGTCACGGTACCGTTGCCATGGTCCGGGCGCCTGGGCAAGGCATCGGCGCCGAGTGGCATCTACCGCGTGCGGCTGCGCGCCTCGGTCCGTGGGGAAGGAAACCAACAGCACGAGCAGGTCGAGCAGGACTGGGAGATCGCGGTCGGCCAACCCGCCGCGCCCTCGCTGCCGCTGTTCGCGCCACTGCCGCGCGGCCTGGAACGCGGCGCGGTGCCCGCTCCCGAGGCGCTGCCGTACACCGTCTATCTCGGCAACCTGCACAGCCAGACCGGCCACAGCGACGGCGGCGCCGACATCGATCAATGCAAGAGCGCGCAGCCGCCCGGCACCGCGCCGCATGGTCCAAACGACGCCTTCGCCTATGCCCGTGCGCGCGGGCTCGACGTGCTGGTGGCCTCGGAACACAACCACATGTACGACGGCTCGGCGGGCAGCGCGCCGGACGCCGACCCGGCCAGGGCCAGGGCGCTGTACCGCGCCGGCCTGGCGCAGGCGGCCGCGTACAGCAAGGCGCATCCGGGCTTCCTGGCGCTGTACGGCATGGAGTGGGGCGTGATCGGCAACGGCGGCCACGTCAACATCTTCAACAGCGACGAGCTGCTTGGCTGGGAGACCAACGCCAAAGGGGAACTGATGGCCGACACCTTGACGCCGCGCGGCGACTACGCGGCGCTGTACACCCTGATGCGCGAGCGCGGCTGGGTGGGGCAGTTCAACCATCCGGCAACGTCGGGCCAGTTCCAGGTGAATGGCGTGCCGCTGGCCTACACGCCTGACGGCGAGGAAGCGATGGTGCTGTGCGAGGTGATGAACAGCACCGCGTTCTCCACCAACGTCACGGAAACCGAAACGCGCCGCAGCAGTTTCGAGGGCGCCTGCAACCGCTTGCTGGAAGCCGGCTACCGGGTCGCCTTCAGCAGCAACCAGGACAACCACTGCGCCAACTGGGGCGCGGCGTACACCAACCGCACCGGCGTGCTGCTGCCCGACGGCGTGGGCTTGAGCCGCGCCAGCTTCGTCGAGGCGTTGAAAGCGCGCCGCGTGTTCGCGACGATGGACAAGGAATCGCAGCTGGTCCTGACGGCCAACGGACGCATGATGGGCGAGCGCTTCGCCAACGGCGGCGCCTTGACGCTGGTGGCCAACTTCGCCAGCCAGGGCGGCAAGCGCGCGGCGTCGATGGCGATCATGGAGGGCGTCCCGGGCCGCAACGGCACGGTGACGCGGCTGTCGGAAAAAGCGGTGACTACCTTCACGCCGGCGCCCGGCGCGCACTTCTACTACGCCAGGGTGACGCAGGACGACGGCAACGTGCTGTGGTCGGCGCCGGTGTGGGTGATGCAGGAATAGCTCAGAAGCCCAAGCCTGCGCCCGCGCCCAGCAAGGTCGCGATGCCCAGCACCGCGAAGATCACCGCCGCGATCCCGTGCACCAGCGTCAGCGGCACGCGTCCTGCAATGCGCTCGCCGAAGTACACGGCCGGCACATTCGCCAGCATCATGCCGAAGGTGGTGCCGGCCACGATCGCCGCCATTGACTCGTAGCGCGCGGCCAGCGCCACGGTGGCGACCTGGGTCTTGTCGCCCATCTCGGCGACAAAGAAGGCGAGCAGGGTGGTGAGGAACACGCCGTATTTCGCCAGCGGCGCGCCGTTCAGCCCATCGGCGTCGACTTCGTCCGGCACCATGATCCAGGCCGCCATGCCGAGGAAGGACAGGCCCAGCACCCAGCGCATCACGCCGGGCCCCAGCAGCTCGCTCACCAGCGAACCGACGGCGGCGGCGAAGGCGTGGTTGGCGACGGTGGCGACGAAGATGCCGAACACGATCGGCAGCGGACGGCGAAAGCGTGCGGCCAGCAAAAAGGCCAGCAGCTGGGTCTTGTCGCCGATCTCGGCGAGTCCCACGATGCCGGTCGAAACGAGAAAGGCGTCCATGAATCCAGATAAAAACCGGTGAAAAGCGAGCGCGGATCATAGCAGAGCCGGCGCCGGCGGCGCGGGCGGCAGGCGTATTTATTCCCGGCGCCGGCACGCCGTCGGCGCTTTCGCCGTCCCGGCGCGCATGCTATTCTGCTCGCGCCTTCAGCCCCGTCCGGGCTGCTATTTTCTGCGAGAGACCATGAAGACAAGCACCCTGCTGCGCGCCACCACCGCAGCTCTCCTGGGCGCATGGAGCGCCTACGCGTTCGCGCTCGATCCCCTCAGCTACGCCAAATACGACCAGGTCAAGACCACGGCCCTGCACATGGACCTGAAGGCCGACTTCACCAAAAAGACGCTGTCCGGCTACGCCGAACTGACTTTGAACTGGCTGGACAAGAACGCCACCGTGCTCGATCTCGACACGCGCGAGCTGACCATCTCGAAGATCGAAGCCCAGGACGCGAAGGGCGCCTGGCGCAAGGCCGACTATACGCTGGGCAAATTCGACCAGGAGAAGGGCCAGGCGCTGCAGGTCAAGCTGCCGAATCGTTCGACCAAGGTGCGCATCCACTACCGCACCGCGCCCACCGCCACCGCGCTGCAGTGGCTGAAACCGGTGCAGACCATGTCGGGCAAGCACCCGTTCATGTTCAGCCAGTCGCAGGCGATCAACGCCCGCTCGTGGGTGCCGATCCAGGACACGCCGGCGGTGCGCTTCACCTACACCGCGCGCATCGAAGCGCCGCAAGGCCTGCGCGTGGTGATGAGCGCCGATAACGACATGAAGGCCACCGGCCAAGGCGGCTGGAAGTTCACCATGCCGCAGCCGATTCCATCGTACCTGCTGGCGATCGGCATCGGCGAGCTGGAAGCGCGCACCCTGGGCGGACGCACCGGCGTCTATGCCGAGCCGCAGCGCATCAAGGCCGCCGAGTACGAACTGGCCGACACCGAGAAAATGGTGGCCGCGGCCGAGAAGCTGTACGGCCCGTATCGCTGGGGGCGTTACGACATGCTGGTGCTGCCGCCATCGTTCCCGATCGGCGGCATGGAAAACCCGCGCCTGACCTTCCTGACCCCGACCATGATCGCGGGCGACCGCAGCCTGGTCGACCTGATCGCGCACGAACTGGCGCACAGCTGGTCGGGCAACCTGGTGACCAACGCCTCGTGGAAGCACTGGTGGCTCAATGAAGGCTTCACCACCTACGTCACCACCCGCATCCTGGAAGAAATCTACGGCAAGGAAGCGGCGCTGATGAACCTGCAGCTGGAGCAGGAAGAAGCGCTCGAGATGCTCAAGGAACTCACGCCCGCCAAGCAGGCGCTGGTCTCGCGCCAGCCGGATACCTCGGCCGAATACTATCCCGACACTTCGCTCGCGTATCCGAAGGGCGCCTGGTTCCTGCACACCCTCGAGCAGCGCGCCGGCCGCGCCGCGTTCGACCCGTTCCTGCGCGGCTGGTTCGACACGCACGCGTTCCAGAGCGTGACCAATGACCAGTTCATCGCCTACCTGCGCAAGGAGCTGCTGGCCAGGAATCCGAAGATCATGAGCGACGTCGAGCTGGATGAGTGGATCTACGGTCCGGGCATTCCGAAGTCGGCCCAGCACGCGGTGTCGCAGCGCCTGGCCAAGCTGAACGCCACCATCGACGGCTGGCTCAAAGGCTCGGTCAGCACCGCGCAACTGAACGCCAAGGACTGGAACGCCACCGAGTGGATGAAGTTCCTGAACGACATCGACAACAAGACGGATGCCGCCAAGCTGGAGGAACTGGACCGCGCCTACGGCCTGGCCAAGACCGGCAACAACGAAGTCGCGTTCCGCTTCTACCGCGCCGCGGTGCACGCCGGCTACCGCGCCGTGCGTCCGAACCTGGAAGCCTTCCTGATGAGCGTCGGCCGCCAGAAGTTCGTGGTGCCACTGTACGCCGCGCTGCGCGAGAAGCCGGAAGACCGCGCCTGGGCCGAAGGCATCTACAAGGCGGCGCGCGAGCGCTATCACCCGGAGACGCAATCGAGCGTCGACAAGGCCATGGCCAAGCAATAAGGATCACGCATGCAGACATTGAACAAGATCGCCGCCGCGCTGCTGATCGGCTTTTCGTCGATCGGCGCCGCACTGGCGCAGGACAGCGCAACGACGGCTGCCGCACCCGCATACAACCTGGAAGCCGATGTCAATCGCGTCCTGAAGACCTTCGACGTGCCCGGCATCGCGATCGCGGTGGTCAAGGATGGCAAGGTGGTGGTGACCCAGGGCTTCGGCGTGCGTAAACTCGGCGACCCGACCCCGGTGGACGGCAAGACCATCTTCGAGATCGCCTCCAACTCCAAGGCCTTCACCGCCGCCGGCCTGGCGATGCTGGTCGACCAGGGCAAGCTCGATTGGGACGACCCGGTCATCAAGCACCTGCCGGACTTCCGCATGTACGATGCCTATGTGACGGCCGAGATGACGGTGCGAGACCTGCTGACCCACCGCAGCGGCCTGGGGCTGGGCGCCGGTGACCTGATGTGGTGGCCGACCACCACCTTCACCAGCGACGAGATCATCCACAACCTCCGCTACATCAAGCCGGCGACCAGCTTCCGTAGCAGCTACGCCTACGACAACCTGCTGTACATCGTGGCCGGCAAGATCATCGCCCAGAAGTCGGGTAAACCCTGGGGCCAGACCATGCGCGAGTGGATCCTCGATCCGGTCGGCATGACGGGCACCACCACCAGCCTCGATGCGCACACGGCCGGCATGAACGTGTCGGCGCCGCACAGCAAGATCAACGGCAAGGCGGCGGTGGTCAAGCCGATGCCAGTGGCGAACGCGGTCGGCGCGGTCGGCATCAACACCAGCGCCGAAGACATCGCGCGCTGGATGAACGTGCTGCTGGATGGCGGCCGCGTTGGAAAAGACGCCAGCGGCAAGGAAGTGCGCCTGTGGTCGGACAAACAGGCGCGCGAGATGTGGACCGCGCAGACGCCGATGGCGATCAACCAGCCGCGTCCTCCGCTGTCCGCGACCAAGCCCAACTTCTACGCCTACGGCCTGGGCTTCCAGCTGCGCGACTACCAGGGCAAGCTGGTGGCGATGCACGGCGGCGCGCTGCAGGGCTTCTATTCGCGCGTGCTCTTGGTGCCGGAAGCGAAGCTGGGCATCGCGATCTTCACCAACGCCGAGAGCGGCCCGTCGCTCAACGCGCTGCAATACCGCCTGCTCGACCAGTACCTGGGCGTGGCGCCGACCGACTGGATCGGCCGCATCGCCGACGTCGACCGCGAAATGCAGGAGAAGGAAGCCGCGCGCCTGAAGAAGGAGACGGGCAGCCGCGCCAAGGCGTCCAAGCCGTCGCTGGCGCTGGGCGACTACGTGGGCGAGTACGAGGACGCGTGGTATGGCAAGGCGACGGTGAAGAAGGTTGGCACCAAGCTGATCATGTCGTTCTCGCGCACGCCGGACCTGACCGGGGAGATGGAGCACTTCCAGCACGACACCTTCATCGTGCGCTGGAAGGAGCGTAACTTCAATGCCGATGCGTATGCGACGTTCTCGCTCGATCATGATGGCTCGATCGAGCGGCTGCGCATGAAGCCGATTTCGACCGAGACGGATTTCAGCTACGACTTCCAGGACCTGTTGTTCACGCCCGTGAAAAAGGCGAAGTGATAGGTAGGGTTGGCCTCGGCGGCCCCGCGCTCTGCCGCCGACGCGTTCAACTCCGGCTTGCGTTGCCAGAACGCGAACACTGGTTGAACGCGTCGGCGGCGAAGCCGCCAACCCTACGGTGTTACTTGCTGCTCCAGACTTTCATCATATCCTCCGACCCCTGCATCCTGATCCCGTTATCCGACAGGATCGCCTCGGTCGCCTCCAGCATCGCCTTGCGCGGCAGCACCATGCTCTCGCCATAACGCTGGTCGAAGCGCAGCACCAGCTGCTCGTCCTTCAGGTCGCGCAGCAGCTCAACCAGGTGCTGCAGGCTGCGCACCGGTTTGCCGTTCACCGACTCCAGCACCGAGCCGAAGCGGTTGCTGTACCCGCTCACCAGCCGGTGCGGGAAGAACGGCGCACTGATCACCACCAGCTCCTCGCGCTCGGCGCCCGGCGAGTCGCCCCGCTGCGTCACCAGCGGCGAGGCATTGAACGCATACAGGTTCATGCCCTGCACGCTGTTGCTGACAAAGCTGGTGAACTCGGTCGTGGCGCGCGAGAACACCAGCGGCCCGTAAATGAAATACGACGGATACGCGCCGTTCAGGTCCGAAATGAGCAGCGGCCGCGCGCCGATCGCCGGCAGCGCCACCTTGACCGGCTTGCCGTCGCGGACCACGGTCAGCGGTATCACGCCGTTCTTCGCTACCTGCTGGATGCGGTACTGGAAGCGCACGCGCAGGTTCGATCCCAGCTTGACCATGCCCTGGTTGTCGATCGGGTACTCGCCGATGTGGGTGATCACGTCCCATTCCTTGAGCGGCCAGGCGGCGTCCGTGCGATACGGCTTGTGCACCACCGAGCCCTCGACCGATTTATCGAGTTTCAGGAACTGGCGCAGCGCGGGATTCTCGAGCGTCTGCACGCTGTCGTGCATCAGCGGCTTGCCGTCGTAGCGGCCGTCGGCCACGTCGCGCAGGAACAGCTCGATCTCTTCGTTCGGGATCACGTAGCCGATGTTCTGGGCGTTGACCAGGCCCGAGAAGGCCAGGCCGATCATCTTGTCGCCCGCCACCACCGGCCCGCCGCTGTTGCCCGGATTGATCGGCGCGTCGATCTGGATCCGCAGTCCCGAGCTGAAGGCGCCGTAGTTGACGAACTCCACGCGCGAGACGATGCCGGTGGTGGTAGACAGCGAATTGCCGCCCACCGGATAGCCGTATGCGAACACCTGCTGGCGCACGTCGGGCAGCACCGGTGCGCGCGGCACTGGTGGGCGCTTGTCGAAGAACGATGGGTCATCCAGCTCCAGCACGGCCAGATCGAGCCCGCGCGCCACCGCGATGACCCTGGCCGGCACCTTGTCGCCCGACTGGCTGGCCTGCACCTCGACCTGGCTGGCGTAGCCGACCACATGGGCATTGGTCAGGATGCGCCTGCCCTCGATGATGACGCCGGATCCGGTAACGTCGGCCGGCGACGCCTTGGTCCAGGGTTTATACGGGTCGGGGCGGCGGATGGTGGCGAAGATCTTGACCACCGAGTTTTCGACCGCCGGCAGGGCGGGAGCGGGAACGGCGGGCCGCGCAGGGGCGGGAGCAACGGCAGGGGCAGTGGCGGGCGCCGGCGCAGGCACGCCTTGCGGATACGCCGCCACGCCATCCTGAGCGTGGGCCGGGCCGGACAAAACGAGTGCAGCGGCGAGGGCGGTAAGACGAAGCTGGGTCATGGTTTCCTTCGGTGGCTCGATCAGGTACGCAACCGTAGGAATATACACGCCCGACGCGCAGGGAAATGCGTGGATCGTCACGCGGGCCGGCCGCAGCCGGTCCCGCGTGCGGGGTCAAAGCTTACTGCTTGACGAACTTGAGCGTCATGCGATCGCTCTCGCCAATCGCCAGGTACTTCTCGCGGTCCTTGTCCTTGTTGGCCAGCACCGGCGGCAGCGTCCACACGCCTTTTTCGTGATCCGCCGTGTCCTTCGGATTGGCGTTGATCTCGGACTTGGCGGCCAGCTTGAAGCCCGCCTGTTCGGCCAGGCGGATCACGTAGGCTTCGTGCATGTAGCCGCTCGACGCTTTCTCGTCCTGCTTCATCTTCGCCGGCAGGCGGTGCTCGACCACGCCCAGCACGCCGCCCGGTTTGAGCACCTTGTGCACTTCCTTGAAGGTGGTGAGGATGGCGGCGTCGCCGCCGTTGCCCAGCCAGTTGTGCAGGTTGCGGAAGGTGACCACCATGTCGGCGCTGTTCGGCGCGCCCAGTTCGAAGCGGCTGGGCGGCTCGAACACGGCCGGCGTGACCTTGCCGTACAGGGCCGGGGTGCCCGCCAGGCGCTCGCGGAAGGCCTTGCCGCCGCGCGATTCGGCCGACGGCGCGCCGCCGATCAACTTGCCCTTGTCGGCCAGGTAGGGGGCCAGGATCTCGGTGTACCAGCCGCCGCCCGGCGCCAGTTCGATCACCGTCATGGTCGGCTTGATGCCGAAGAAGGTCAGGGTCTCGTAGGGATGGCGGTAAGTATCGCGCGCCTTGTTGGCGGCGCTGCGATGCTCGCCGGCGATGGCGGATTTGAGGGCGTCGTCGGCCAGTGCCGTGCTGGCGGCGCCGGCCAGGCCGGTCGCCAGCATGGCGGCCAGGATCAGTCGTTTCATCGTGTCGAAGTCTCCGTGATAGGGGGCTCGCGCGGGCAGGGGCGCCGGCGTCGCCGCGAACGATGATCGAACAGGCAAGGCCGGCAGTCAAGCGTTGTCCGAGGATGGATACTCGTCCAACGAATAAGGACGGAGCTGCTGACATAAAGCAGCTGTAAGTACCTTGCGCTGGCACAAAGATTGCCTATTCAAAATCTTTAGTTACTGCTATGGTTGAGAGGTTTGCTGCTTGTCATACAGGTCGCAGGCCCACAACAGAAAAGCCGTACATACAAGAGCGGCGCCGTGTTGAACATGGCTACCGCTGCCCGGAAGTAGGTTACTCAGGAGATCCTATGGAACGCCGTACCTTTCTCAACTACAGCAGCATGGCGCTCGGCAGCCTGTTCTTGCCGGTAGGCCGCGCGATCGCGGCCGAAGAGCTGCTCACCACCATGCCTGTCGCAGCCAAGAAAGCCCTGGCCGACGTGGCGCTGAACGCCGCCACCAAGGCCGGCGCCAGCTACTGCGACGTGCGCATCGGCCGCTACCTCAACCAGTTCATCACCACCCGCGACCTGAACGTCGAAAGCGTCTCGAACACCGAGTCGGTCGGCGTCGGCGTGCGCGTGATCTGCAACGGCGCCTACGGCTTCGCGGCGACCTCGGACATGTCGAACGACGGCATCGCCAACGCGGCGCGCCAGGCAGTCGCCATCGCCAAAGCCAACGTGCGGCTGCAGACCGAACCGGTGCAGCTTGCACCAGTCAAGGGCGTGGGCGAGGTATCGTGGCGCACGCCGTACACCAAGGACTGGCGCGCGGTGGCGATCAAGGACAAGGCCGACATGCTGCTGGCGGCGAACAAGGCGGGCCTCGACAACGGCGCCAGCTTCATGCAATCGCGCCTGTTCCAGGTGAACCAGCAGAAGTACTTCGCTTCCACCGACGGCTCCTACATCGACCAGGATATCCACCGCCTGTGGGCCCCGTTCTCGGCCACCGCGGTCGACAAGGCCAGCGGCAAGTTCCGCTCGCGCGCGGGCCTGGGCAACCCGGTCGGCAAGGGCTACGAATACTTCGACGCCAAGCCGGAACACAAGATCAAGGCCGCCGGTGGCGTCGCCACCCTGTACACCGAGACCTACGACATCGTGGAAGACGCGCGCGCCGCGGGCCGCGATGCCAAGCGCAAGCTGACCGCCAAGTCGGTCCAGCCGGGCAAGTACGACCTGATGCTGTCGCCCGAACACCTGTGGCTGACCATCCACGAGAACGTCGGACACCCGACCGAACTCGATCGCGTGCTGGGCTACGAGGCCAACTACGCCGGCACCAGCTTCGCCACGCTGGACAAATGGAAGTCGAAGAACTTCAAGTACGGCGCCCCGATCGTCAACCTGTTCGCCGACAAGACCACCCCGGGTTCGCTGGGCGCGGTGGCCTACGACGACGAAGGCGTGCCGGGTAAAAAATGGGACATCATCAAGGACGGCATCCTGGTCAATTACCAGGCTACGCGCGACCAGGCCCACATCATCGGCGAGAAGGAATCGCACGGCTGCTCGTACGCCGACAGCTGGAGCACGGTGCAGTTCCAGCGCATGCCGAACGTCTCGCTGGCGGCCGGCAAGGCGAAACTCACCCCGGACGAGATGGTCAAGGGCATCAAGAAGGGCATCTACATCGTCGGCGACGGTTCGTTCTCGATCGACCAGCAGCGCTACAACTTCCAGTTCGGCGGCCAGCTGTTCTACGAGATCAAGGACGGCAAGATCGGCGAGATGCTGGAAGACGTGGCCTACCAGGCCAACACCCAGGAGTTCTGGAACGCGTGCGCAGGCATCTGCGATGAACGCGACTGGCGCATGGGCGGCTCCTTCTTCGACGGCAAAGGACAGCCGCCGCAGATCAGCATCGTCTCGCACGGTTCCTCGACCGCGCGCTTCAACGGCATCAATGTGATCAACACCGCTCGCAAGATCGGCTAAGCAGGGACCGCACAATGACCATCCTGACCCAGGACCAAACCAAGAAAATCTGCGACCGCGTGATGTCGCTGACCAAGGCCGACGAGTGCATCGTCAACATCGAGGGCAGCCGCATCGGCAACATCCGCTTCGCGCGCAACGCCGTCTCCACCGCCGGTCTCGCCGACGACACCCGCATCCAGATCCAGGTCGCCTACGGCAACAAGCAGGGCACCACCACCATCAACGAATTCGACGACAAGTCGCTCGAGCGCGCGGTGCGCCGCGCCGAAGACCTGGCGCGCCTGGCGCCCGAAAATCCCGAGTTCATGCCGGCCCTCGCCAAGACCGCCTTCAAGCCTTCGGACACCTATGTGCAGGCCACCGCCGACATCGACCCGGAATACCGCGCGCAAGCCGCAGCCTATGCGATCGAGGCCTGCCGCAAGAAGGGCCTGGTCTCGGCCGGCTTCCTGACCGACCGCACCATGTTCGAGACGGTCGCCAATTCGAACGGCGTGTTCGGCCACCAGAGCGCCACCTCGCTCGACTTCACGCTGACCATCCGCACTGAAGACGGCCGCGGCTCGGGCTGGTCCAAGCGCTCGGCGCGCGACGTCGCCCGTTTCGATCCGCGCGAAGCGGCCGAAGTGGCGATCGAGAAGGCGATGCGCTCGGTCGAGGCCAAGGCGCTGGAGCCGGGCCGCTATACCGTGATCATGGAGCCGGCGGCAACAAGCGACCTGCTGGTGTTCATGATGAACGGCTTCGACGCGCGCAACACGGATGAAGGCCGCAGCTTCCTGTCGAAGCAGGGCGGCAAGAACCGCCTGGGGGACAAGCTGTTCGACCAGCAGGTCAACATCTGGACCGACCCGTGGGACAAGGAAGTGCCGGTGCTGCCGTGGGACGACAAGATGCTGCCGCGCGAGCGCGTGGCGCTGGTCAAGGATGGCCGTATCAATGCGCTCGACTACTCGCAGTTCTGGGCCAAGAAGAAGGGCCAGCGCGCCATCGGCACCGCCGGCAACATCATCATGGGCGGCACCAGCAAGACCACCGAGGAGCTGATCGCCAGCACCAAGAAGGGCGTGCTGGTAACCCGCACCTGGTACATCCGCATGGTCGACCCGCAATCGGTGGCGCTGACCGGCCTGACGCGCGACGGCACCTTCTACGTTGAGAACGGCAAGATCAAACACCCGATCAAGAACTTCCGCTTCAACGAGAGCCCGATCTCGATGTTGAACAACATCGAGGAGATCGGCAAGCCGGCGGTGATCGGCGGGGATGAGGCGCGCTATTCGATGCTGATTCCGGCGATGAAGGTACGGGACTTCAACTTCACGTCGCTGTCGGACGCGGTGTAACCCCCTGCCTCAAGACCGTCGTTCCCGCGGAGGCGGGAACCCAAGTTTGCATGCGCTGCCACTGCGCTACGAACTTGGATCCCCGCCTCCGCGGGGATGACGGTTTTTAGGGTGGTTATACGGGCGTGCGCCAACGTCCCGCAAGCGTAAACAAAACGGATAACACAAAATGGAACGTCGTAAATTCCTGCAAATCGGCGCCGGCACTGCCGGCGCCATGCTGATCCCCGTCTTCGGCAACGCGATCGCCGCCGACGAGCTGCTCAACCCGATGGCGGTCGCGGCCAAGAAGGCCCTGGCCGACACCGCGATGAGCGCGGCCACGCAAGCCGGCGCTTCCTACTGCGACGTGCGCATCGGCCGCTACCTGAACCAGTTCATCATCACGCGCGACCTCAACGTCGAGAGCATCAACAACACCGAATCGTCGGGCGTGGGCGTGCGCGTGATCGCCAACGGCGCCTACGGCTTCGCCTCGACCAACAGCATGACCGCCGACGGCGTCGCCGCCGCCGCGCGCCAGGCCGTCGCCATCGCCAAGGCCAACGCCAAGCTGCAGACCGAACCCGTGCGCCTGGCCCCAGTAAAAGGCGTGGGCGAAGTGGCCTGGGCCACCCCGCTCAAGAAAGACTGGCGCACGGTCCCGATCAAGGACAAGGCCGAGATGCTGATCGCCGCCAACAAGGCCGGCATGGATGCGGGCGCGAACTTCATGACCGCGTCGCTGTTCCAGATCAACCAGCAAAAATACTTCGCCTCCACCGACGGCTCGTATATCGACCAGGACATCCACCGCCTGTGGGCCCCGATCAACGCCACCGCCATTGATAAAGCCAGCGGCAAGTTCCGCTCGCGCGGCGGTCTCGGCGCCCCGGTGTCGATGGGCTATGAATATTTCGATGCGCGCGCCGAGGACAAGATCCGCGCCGCCGGCGGCGTCACCACGCTGTACACCAAGTCCTACGACATCATCGAAGACGCGCGCCTGGCCGGCAAGCAGGCGCGCGAGAAGCTCACCGCCAAGTCGGTCGAGCCGGGCAAGTACGACCTGGTGCTGTCGCCCGACCACCTGTTCCTGACGATCCACGAGAACGTCGGCCACCCGACCGAACTCGATCGCGTGCTGGGCTACGAGGCCAACTACGCCGGCACCAGCTTCGCTTCGCTCGACAAGTGGCAAACCAGGAAATTCAAGTACGGCGCCGAGCGCGTCAACTTCGTGGCCGACCGTACCACCCCGGGTTCGCTCGGCCTGATCGGCTACGACGACGAAGGCGTGGCCGCCAGGAAGTGGGACATCATCCGCAACGGCGTGCTGGTCAACTACCAGGCCACGCGCGACCAGGCCCACATCATCGGCGAGAAGGAATCACACGGCTGCTCGTACGCCGACAGCTGGAGCACGGTGCAGTTCCAGCGCATGCCGAACGTGTCGCTGGAGCCGGGCAAAGCGCGCCTGACCCCGGACGAGATGATCAAGGACGTCAAGAAAGGCATCTACATCCTGGGCCGCGGTTCGTACTCGATCGACCAGCAGCGCTACAACTTCCAGTTCGGCGGCACGCTGTTCTACGAGATCAAGAACGGCAAGATCGCAGGTCCCTTGGAAGACGTGGCCTACCAGTCGAACACCCAGGAATTCTGGAATGCCTGCTCGGCCATCTGCGACGAGCGCGATTGGCGCATGGGCGGCTCGTTCTTCGACGGCAAGGGCCAGCCAAGCCAGGTCAGCGCCGTGTCACACGGCTCGAGCACCACGCGCTTCAATGGCATCAATGTGATCAACACCGCGCGCAAGATCGGCTGAGGAGACGGCGATGAAAGCGATGAACCAGGAACAAGCAAAACAAGTGTGCGACCGCGTGCTGGCGCTGTCGAAGGCCGACGAATGCAGCGTCGTCATCGAAGGCAGCCGGGTCGGCAACGTGCGCTTCGCGCGCAACAGCGTCTCGACCGCCGGCCTGACCGAGAACATGCAGCTGATGGTGCGCGTCGCCTTCGGCAAGCGCAGCGGCACCGCCGTGATCAACGAGTTCGACGACAAGTCGCTCGAACGCGCGGTGCGCCGCGCCGAGGAACTGGCGCGCCTGGCGCCGGAGAATCCCGAGTTCGTGCCGGCGTTCGGCAAGCAGGAATACCGCGCCACCAATACGTTCGTGAAAAGCACCGCCGACATCGACCCGGAATTCCGAGCGCAAGTGGCGGCGACCAGCATCGAGCTGGCGCGCAAGAACAAGCTGGTCACCGCCGGCTTCTTCACCGACAGCACGCGCTTCTCGACCATCGCCAACTCGAAGGGCGTGTTCGGCCACCAGGAATTCACGGATCTGTCGTACACCCTGACCGCGCGTACCGAAGACGGGCGCGGTTCGGGCTGGGTCACCCGTTCGGCGGTCGACACGGCGCGCTTCGATGCGCGCGAAGCGTCGGAAGTGGCGATCGAAAAGGCGCTGCGCTCGGTCGACGCGCGCGCGCTGGAACCGGGCCGCTATACCGTGATCCTGGAGCCGGCGGCCACCTCCGAAATCCTCGGCAATATGTTCGCCTCGTTCAGCGCCCGTTCGGCCGACGAAGGCCGCAGCTTCCTGGCCAAGCCGGGCGGCGGCAACCGCCTGGGCGACAAGCTGTTCGACAGCAAGGTCAACATCTGGGCCGACCCGTGGAACCCGGACGTGCCGGTGTCGCCATGGGACAGCGAGACCATGCTGGCGCGCCGCAAGACCGACTTGATCAAGGATGGCCGCATCGCCTCGCTCGAGTACTCGCCGTACTGGGCCCAGAAGACCGGCAAGCAGGCCACGGCCGGCCACGGCAACATGATCATGGCGGGCGGCACCAAGTCGCTGGAAGAGCTGATCGAAGGCACCAAGAAGGGCATCGTGGTCACCCGCACCTGGTACATCCGCATGGTCGATCCGCAGTCGCTGTTGATCACGGGCCTGACCCGCGACGGCACCTTCTACGTCGAGAACGGCAAGATCAAGTACCCGCTCAAGAACTTCCGTTTCAACGAGAGCCCGGTCACGATCCTGAACAACATCGACGAACTGGGCAAGCCGACCGTCATCGGTGGCGACGAAGTGCCGTATCAGATGGTGCTGCCGCCGATGAAGGTGCGCGACTTTAACTTTACCTCGCTATCGGACGCGGTATAAGGCGAGGACGGGGCACAATACGCGGATGGCCAACTACGATTTTTATTTCACGCGCCTGATGTACGAGTCGGGCAACTGGGACGTGGACATACGCATGCCCAGCAACGTGTTGAACTCTCTGGTGGAGTACACCACGCTGCGGGTCGACACCACCGAGCGGATGGTGGCCCTGTCCGACCCCAGGATGCTGCAGGCGCCGTTCTGCTACCTGGCCGGCCACAAGCTGGTGCAGTTCACGCCTGCAGAGCGGCGCAACTTCGAACGGTACGTACGCGGCGGCGGCTTCGTGTTCGTGGACGATTGCAACCACGACGTCGACGGCCTGTTCGCCAAGTCCTTCGAGGCCGAGATGATGAAGATCTTCGGCCTGCACGCGCTCAAGAAAATACCGAACAATCATCCGCTGTATTCGTGCTTCTTCAAGTTCGAGGACGGTCCGCCCACCACCTCGATGGAACTCAATGGCTGGGGCGACGACCTGGTGCACGAATACCTGAAGGCGATCGAGATCAACGGCCGCATCCGCGTGCTGTACTCGAACAAGGACTATGGCTGCGAATGGGATTACGACTTCCGCAACAAGCGCTTCCTGGCGGTCGACAATACCCGGTTCGCGGTGAACATCATTCAATATGCGTTGGGAGCTTAAGCAGTGGCTGAATCGACATCAGTAGCGTGGAGTGAACAGGACGTCGCCGACCTGACGGCGAAAGTGGGCGCGCTGCGCGCCAGCATGGCGCGCGTGATCATCGGCCAGGAAGACGTGGTCGAGTTGTTGGTGACGTGCCTGCTGGCCGGCGGCCACGCGCTGGTCGAAGGCGTGCCGGGCCTGGGCAAGACGCTGCTGGTGAAGTCGCTGGCGCAAGCCACCGACATGCAGTTCCGCCGGGTGCAGTTCACGCCCGACCTGATGCCGTCGGATATCGTCGGCACCGAGATCCTGGAAGAAGATCAAAGCACGCATCAGCGCGTGTTCCGCTTCCAGCAAGGCCCGGTGTTCACGCAGGTGCTGCTGGCCGACGAGATCAACCGCGCCCCGCCCAAGACCCAGTCGGCGCTGCTCGAAGCGATGCAGGAACGCTCGGTGACCTTCGCCGGCCACACCCACAAACTCCCGCGTCCGTTCTTCGTGCTGGCGACGCAAAACCCGATCGAGCAGGCCGGCACCTATCCGCTGCCGGAAGCGCAGCTCGACCGCTTCCTGCTGCGCATCGACGTGGTGTATCCGACCGAAGACGAAGAAGTGCTGATGGTCTCGCGCACCACCCAAGCAGGCTTGCAGGATGCCGAGCCGGCAATGGACGTCGAGACGCTGTTGCGCCTGCAGCAGCTGGTGCGCGACATCGAGATCGGCGACCACCTGGTGCGCTATGCCACGCGGCTGGTGCGCGCCACCCGCCCAAGCGAAACCACGGTGGAAGCGGTCAAGAAGCACATCGGCTGGGGCGCCGGCCCGCGCGCCGGCCAGGCGCTGGTGCTGGCATCCAAGGCGCGCGCCCTGATGCAGGGCCGGCTGGCGGTGACGCGCGAGGATATCGGGGCGATGCTGCTGCCGGTATTGGCGCACCGCGTGCTGCGCAACTTCGAAGCCGAAGCCGATGGCATTGCGATCGCCGACGTGCTGCAGTCACTGCGCAACGAGATCAAGGTTCCGTAATTGGCGATGGCAGCAACCGCAGCGATGTCCGCAAGCGCGTCCCTGATTGCGCACACCACCAAACTCGATCTGGTGATCCGCCACGTGCTGGCCGGGCTCGGACACGGCATCCACGCCGGCCGCGAGCGCGGCGCCGGGGTGGAGTTCTCGGAATACCGCGCCTACGCGCCGGGCGACGAGTGGCGCCGGGTCGACTGGAAACTGGCCGCGCGCGCCGACCGCTATTTCGTGCGCGAAGCGGAGCGCGACAGCCACGTCGCGGTCTGGCTGATCCTGGACGCCAGCGCCTCGATGGCGGAGCCGAGCCGCAGCATCGACGGTCTCGACAAGTTGTCATACGCGCGCACCCAGCTCGGTTGCGTGGCCGCGATCGCGCAGCGCCAGGGCGACGCCTTCGGGCTGGTGATCCTGGGCGACGGCAAGGTCGCGTTCACGCCGGCCGCGCGCGGACCGCGCCAGCTGCAGCGCGTGCTGGCCCGGTTGTCGAAGGCCGAGGCGCGCGGCGCGCTGCCCGACGCCGGCGCGCTCAAGGCCAGCCTGCATTTCGCGGTCTCTCCCAGCGCGGTGTACGCCGCCAGCGACCTGCTCGACTGGCCATCGCCGCTGTCGCAAGCCTTGACCCGCCTGCGCCAGATGCGCCACGACGTGCGCGTGCTGGGCCTGCAGACGCAGGCCGAGATCGACGCTAGCTTCCCCGACACGCAAGCCTACCGCGACCCGGAACAGGACGAAGGCGTGTTCCGCTTCGGTTCCGACCTGCGCGACGGCTATCGCCGCAACCGCGAGGCGCACTTCGCCACCGTGACGGCGCAAGCGCGCCAGAACGACATGCCGGTGACCCTTGCCGCGATCGAGCAGGCGCCGGGCGACGTGCTGCGGCGCTGGCTGCGCCGCCCCGGAGGAAGGTGAGGGCATGAACAATCTCTGGTGGTTCGCGCTGCCGATCCTGCTGCTGCCGGTCTGGTGGCACCGCCGCAAGCGCATCGAGAACAAGGCCGCCCCGATGGCCACCGCGCGCTTCCTGCCGCGCGCCGAACCGCGCCAGACCCGCGTCTGGCGCTGGAGCGATCCGCTGCTGCTGCTGGTGCGCTGTCTGCTGCTGGCCTGCCTGATCGCGTGGCTGGCCAATCCAGTGTATCCGTCGCGCGGCGACACCGTGATCGTCACGCAGGGTACGGATGCTGCCTGGGCCGAACGGCAAGCTGCCGAGGCCGGGCTGGCGCAGGCCGAACGCGTCACGCTGCCGGGCGCGCAGGCGCTGGGCTGGGTGCATGCGCACGAACGCGAGTGGCGCAAGGATGCGCGCCTGCTGGTGCTGGGCGACGTGCCGATGCCGGCTACTAAACCGCTGTTCGGTCGCGAGGTCGAAGTGCGCACCCAGCCCGCAAAGGCCTTGAACAGGGAGCACCACGTGTTCATCGCGAGCGAGCGCACCGGCGAGTGGCGGCGCATGTTCGCGGCGCTGGACGGCCCCGAAAAAATCGTCATCGACGCCACGCCCGGCGCTGCCACCTCGCTGGTCGTGTGGGACCGCCCTGGCGCACCGCCGGCGTCGATGAAGGCGCCGCTGTGGCTGGTGACGAATGCAGGCGTCTTCCCGGAACTGGCCAAGGCTCAGAGGTTGGGCGGCCTGCTGTACGCCGACAGCGCGCGCGGCCGCCTGTGGCACCACGCCGCCTGGCCGCCGCGCGATGCGGACAATGCACGCCGCCTGCTGGACGACTGGCAGCAGCTGCACGTCGGCCCGCGCCCCTACACGCTGCAATCGCAGGTGTTCGCGGCGTCGAAAGAGGCCGACGCGCCGGCCCCGGGCGGCGGCCTGCGCGACATCCTGTTGGCCGCGCTGGCGGCATTGTTCGTGCTCGAAAGGATACTCGCGCATGTCAGGAAGGGCGCCCAATGAACGTTGAGATCACCAAACGCGTGTGGCGCGCGGCCCAGCTGCGCCGACTGCCGCTGTGGATCGGCGGCGCGCTGCCATGGCTGGCGATTCCATCGGGACCGGGCCTGCTGGCCTGGCTTGGGTGGTGTGCGCTCGACTGGGTCAAGCTGCGCCGCCGCGCCGTCTTCGAATGGACCGCGTGGCTGGACGGCGCCGTGCCCGAGATGGAAGACAGCGCCGCGCTGCTTGAAAACGCCGACACGCCGGTCGCGCGTCTGCAGCAACAGCGCCTGTTCACGCGCCTGGACGCCGCGATCTCGTCGGCGCAGCTGCGCCGCATCGTCAAACAGTATGTCTCGGCCGGTTACCCGATCATCCTGATCAGCGCCGCGCTGGCGGCGATGGTGTGGTTCGCCACCAACCGCGAACAGGCAAGCAACGTGGCCACGCCCGCCGGCCCGGTCGCCACCGCCAACGCCGCCGGCGTGCCGCCGCAATTGACGGTCAAGGTCGCGCCGCCGGCCTACACCGGCGTGCCGGCGTCGGAATCGGCGCCGGGCGACCTGCAGGTGCCGGAACAGACCGTGGTCAGCTGGTGCGTGAAAGGCGGAACTGCTGAAGAGAACAGGATCGAGCTGGCCAATGGCCAGGTGCTGTCCCCGGGCTCGGAGTGCGCGCGCTGGACCGCGGTCGAATCGGTGCTGTGGCGCTGGCGCGGCGAGCGCCACGCGCTGCGCGTGATTCCCGACGCGCCGCCCGAGATCGAGATCACGGCGCCGCCCCAGATGGTGCACGACCTGCGCGAAGGCGCGACCAATGTGCCGATGGCGCTGCGCATCACCGACGACTACGCGATCGCGCGCGCCACGCTGCACCTGACGCTGGCGCGCGGCAGCGGCGAGAACGTCAAGTTCACCGATCGCGAGATGCCGCTGCCGGCCTCGAACAATTCCAAGCGGCGCGACTGGTCCAAGAACTGGTCGCTGGCCGAACTGGGGATGGAGCCGGGTGACGAGCTGTACTTCTTCGTGCGCGCCAGCGACAACGCCGCCAGGGCGCACCACGTGCAGTCGCCCACCTACAGCATCCGCCTGCCGGCGCCTGAAGCCGAGGCCGAGGAAGACAGCGCGGCCATGCCTTCGCTGGTGAAGCCGCAAAGCCTGCGCAGCCAGCGCCAGATCATCATCGACACCGAGCAGCTGATCGCCGACATGCGCGGCAAGATGGGCAAGGGCGAAGCGCGCGAGCGCAGCGAGCGCATCGCCGACGACCAGGGCGCGCTGCGCCGCCGCTACGGCCAGTTCCTGGGCGAGGAATCGACCCTGTTCGGCGAAGAAGCGCAGGGTAGCGCCGCTGCGAAGAAGAGCGACGAACATGAGGAACACGACGAACACGATGGCCACGACCACAGCGGCCACGATCACGGCGAACCTAACAAGCGCACGGGCGGCATCCGCAACGAGACCGAACATATCCTGAACACCTACGGCCACGCCCACGACGAACCCGAGAACGCGACCATGTACGACGAAGGCACCAAGAAGGTGCTACGGCGGGCGCTGGTGGCGATGTGGGACGCCGAAAAGGCGCTGCGCGCGATCGAGCCGAAGCTGGCGCTGGCGCCCGAGCTCAAGGCGCTGGAGGCGATCAAGGAATTGCAGCAGGCCGAGCGCATCTACCTGCACAAGGCCGCCTTCACGCCGCCGCCGATCACGGAAGAAAAACGCATGAGCGGCGACATGGCGGGCGCGGCCAGCTACCGCCGCGAGCAGGGCGGCCAGGACGCGCCGCTGCCGGAAGAGCTGCGCACGCTGGTGGCCGCGCTGTCCGGCGACGGTCCGTTGCCGGCGCTGTGGACCCGCACCGCCAACGACTGGGTGCGCACCCGCATCAAGAACGACGAACAGCGCCTGGCGGCGCAGCGTTCGATCCAGGACGTGCTGGACGGCTGCATCGGCTGCCGACCGGTGCTGCGCGCCTGGCTGCGCGGCGGCGCCGGCCAGGGGCAGGTGCTGCTGCAGGCGCGCCCTGCCGTCGAGACGCCGTTCGAGCGCGCCTGGCGCGAAGGGATCAAGAACGGAAGCCAGCCATGAACACGACCCTGATCATCGCCGTTGTCGCTGTCGCGGGCCTGGCCAGCGCCGGGCTGTATCTCTATCGCCGCAAGTGGCTGGATGCGCTGCTGGTGCTGGTCGCCGCCGGCGCGCTCGGCCTGTTCGCGGCCGACCTGCGCATGCCGGGCGAGGGCGGGCGCACGCTCACCATCGACGCCTCCACCGCGCCCGAATCGCTCGACGGCGTGCGCTCGTTGAGGGTGCTGGGCGAAGGCCTGCGCGGCGCCCAGTGGGACGACCTGCCGGCGCTGCCGCTCGAATGGAGCGTCCCGCGCGGGCTGGCGATCCGGCTCGATTTCCCGAGCCAGGTGGCGCTGGGCCGCGTGTTCCGCCTGAAGGTGGCGCGCGAAGAAAAGAGCGCGGCCCAGCTCGAGCTGCTGGCCGAGAATGGCGAACTGCTGGCGCAGGTGCGCAACGCCGGCGACCTGAGCGTCGAATGGACGCCGCCGGTGGCCGAGCGCCTGGTGCTGCGCGCGCGCCTGCGTAATGCAGGCGGCGCGGTGCTGGCCGAAGGCCCGGTGCCGTTCATCGTGCACGAGCCGGCGCCGCTGCAGGTGGAGGGACGCTTCAATGCGCCTTCGTTCGACCTGCGCGTGCTGAACGATCTGCTGGCCGGCAGCGGCGCGCTGCTCGACTGGCGCGTGGAGCTGGGCCGCAACGTGACGCGCACCCAGGCCCCGCGCGAAGAAATGAAGACGCCCAACCTGATGGTGATCGACGCCGCCTTGTTCGAGCGCATGGCCGCCGGCGAACGCGCTGCGCTGCTCGAGCGCGTGGCGAAGGGAATGCCGCTCTTGGTGCTGGGCGCGAACGCCAACGATCCGGGCCTGTGGTCGCGCACGCTGCAGCTGCCGCTGCGCGCCCAGGCGGCTGGCAGCAAGACCGATGCCCCGCTCGAGATGCCAATGACCACCCTGGCGCCGGCGGCGCGCGAGACCGGCCCGTGGCAAGGTTCCGACAAGATGGTCTGGACGCGCGACTGGCAGCAGGGCCGCATCGGCTGGCTTGCGGTGGCCGACTGGCACCGCCACGCGATCGCCGAACCGCGCGCGCTGGCGCTGTGGTGGCAGGGCGTGATCGACCGCCTGGACGTCGAGCGGCGCCAGGACACCGAATGGCTGGCGCCGCGCGAGATCCCGCTGCCGGGCCAGCGCCTGGAAGTCTGCGCGCGCGGCGTCGAGGGCGAGCTGGTGCTGCCCGACCTGAAGCAAACCTCGACGTGGCAGCGCCGCGCCGATCGCGTCGACGTGTCGTGCGTCGCGCTCTGGCCGCAGCAATCCGGCTGGCTGCAGGTGAACGACGCCAGGGCCGGCGCGCATGCGCTGTACGTGTATGCGCAGGACGACTGGCGCGCGTGGCAGGACGCGCAGCGGCGCGACGCCACCATGCGCTACGCCGCGCGCACCCTGGAACGCCCGGCGGACGGCCCGACGCGGCCGCTGCCGGTGCTGCCGTTCGCGCTGGTGTTCGCGGCGGCGATGCTGCTGTTGTGGTGGCGCGAACGGCGCTGACGCGCCGCCTGTTTCTTTAGCGTGGACGGGTCCCCCGTCCACGCGGTGATGGTTGGCCGCAAAATCATCCGGCGCGATAACGGAACCGATAACAATCGACGCGTGGACGGCGCAGCCGTCCACCCTACGTGCTTAGAACGTGTAATCCGCCTTCACATACGCCGACCGTCCATTCATCCCGAACGGGCAAGTCTCCCAGCAATAGGTGAACCCCATTTGCGGGAACGGCGCCGCCCGTTCCGGATTCCAGCGCGTCGGATAGGTGTCGAACAGGTTGTTGATGCCGGCCGACAGGCTCAGGTTCTTGTCGAAGGCGTAGCGTCCGGTCAGGTCGACGATCCACTTGGCGGCCCAGGTCTGCACGAACGGCGCCGTGAAGCCTTGGCCCTGCACCTCGCCGAAGTAGTTGGCGCGCGCCGTCACGTTCCACGGGCCGGTGGTGTAGTCGGCCGCCACCACGTGATGCTTGCGCGGCTGGCCGCGTTCGATCAGCGTCACCTGGGCGTCGTCGAACAGCTGGGCGCCGCTCAGCACCGGCGACTGCGAATGGCGGTCGCGCACCTCGGTCTTGTTGAAGCCCAGCTGGCCGGAGAGCACCAGGGTCGACCCCTGGCCGCGGATGGTCTGCTGCGCCACGATGTCCAGGCCCGTGGTGGTGGTGTCGATGGCGTTGGTGAAGAACTGCGCCTGGCCCACGCGCAGCGGATCCAGGATGGCGCGGATCGGGCACGAGGCCGGGGTCGGGCAGGGGCCGGATTCGGGCGCGATGTTGCTGGAGAAGACGATGCGGTCGTCGATCCGCGTGCGGTACAGGTCGGCCGTCAGCGACAGGCCCTGGCTCGGGCGCAGGATCATGCCGATGCTGGCGCTTTTCGACGTTTCTTCCTGCAGCGGCGCGATGCCGAACGCGCGCGTGACGGCGCTGTCTTCGCGCGCGGTCAGGGTTTCGGTGAGCACGCCGGCCGCATTCAGGTTGGTCGAGACCGAGCTGTAGAACTTCTGCTGTACGCCGGGAGCACGGAAACCCGTCGACGCGCTGGCGCGCAGGCCGAGGGTGCGCGACGGGTCGTAGCGCAGCGTGAGTTTGCCGATGGTGGTGTTGCCGAAGTCGGAATAGCGCTCATGGCGCAGCGCCGCGCCGACCGATACCGTGTCGCCGAACTTGCGCTCGACGTCGAGGTAGTAGGCGGTGTTGTGGCGTCCTTCGTCGACCGCGGTGCCGGGCGTGTAGCCGGGGAAGCCCTGGATGCCGGAGGCGGCGATGCCGCCGTTCTGGTCGCGGATGATGATGGCCGGGTTGTTGGTGGTGCCGTACTGGTACGAGACCGGGTCGCCGGCTTCGATCTCGTAATTGTCGCGGCGCCATTCGAAGCCGGTGGCCACCAGCAGTTCGCCACCGAACAGGTTCACCGGACCCTTGAAGTCGAGGTTGAAGGTGGTCTGCTCGAATTTGAGGGTGCCGGTGTCGGCTTCGCGCGGCGAGTCGCCGGTCTCGTACCAGTAGCTGACGTTGATCGAGTTCCGCTCGTGGAATTTCAATTGGCTGCGGCCGTGGTTGACGCTGGCGTCGACGTTCCAGCCATCCGCCAGGTCGTGGCGGTAGCCGAAGGCCAGCGAGGCATCCTGCACGGTGGTGACGATGTTCGGCAGGAAGCCGTTCGGGTAGACCTCGGGCACGTTGCGCGAATCCTCGGCCGGGCGGTAGAAGCCGCCCGAGTCGCCCTTGCGCTTGGAGGCGCCGCCGAAGGCATACAGTTCGCCGCCGCCGATGGGCAGGGCCGAGTTCATCCACAGGTAGTAATCCTTGGCGTTGCTGTCGCCCAGGCGCTGGGTGACGCGCGGCGGGTCGACGCGCAAGGTGTCGAGGCCGGCGCGGTTGGTCTCGTCGCGCTTGCGGGCTTCGACCGACAGGTTCAGGTAGCCGCCGTCGCTGCCGAGCGCGAAGCCGCGGTGGGCGCTGGCCGAATACGTGTCGCCGTCGCCTTCGTCGGTGGTGCCGGCGCTGGCGCTGAGGCTTCCGTTGCCGGCGCCTTTTTTCAGGATGATGTTGATCACGCCGGCGATCGCGTCCGAGCCGTATTGGGCGGCGGCGCCGTCGCGCAGCACTTCGATCGCCTGGATCGCCGACAGCGGGATGGCGTTGATGTCGGTGCCGGCCGAGCCGCGCCCGATGGTCTGCTGCACGTTGACCAGCGCCTGCTGGTGGCGGCGCTTGCCGTTGATGAGCACCAGGAGCTGGTCCGGACCCAGGCCGCGCAGCGTCGCCGGGCGGATGATGTCGGTGCCGTCGCTGACGAAGGTGGTGGTGAAGTTGAACGAGGGGTCGAGGTCTTGCAGCACCTTGCCCAGTTCCAGCGTGCCGGCCGACTGCAGGTCCTTGGCGTCGATCAGGCCGACCGGGACCGCCGTGTCGAGCGCGGTCTTGGGCTGGGTGCGCGAACCCAGCACCACGACTTGCGACAGGTTGGGATCGGCCTGCTGGGCCGCGGCCGGGCCGGCAATGGCCAGTATCGCGGCGGCCAGCAGGGTGCGTTGTGGCAGTAGTTGCTTCCTCATCCTCGCTCCTTTGATGGTGATGTTGTTATATGTCCAAGTGTGGACGCCATTCGATAGTAGCGAGCAGTTGTGGCTGAGAAACCGTTCACGGGCATTTTGGTAAAGACAAACGTGTCTTTTTTGGATTGACGTCGCGTGAAAGCAACGTTTGCACATGTTCACCAACCGCTTCATGTTCCTTGAATAGTGCCTTGAGTCTAATGAACTTTTTGCAAAGAAATATTGCAGTTGAGTGTTTTCGTTTTTGTTACGTTCTCTAACAAGATTCTGGAAGACGCGCGACATAGTCGAGATAGGATGTTCTCGCGCCCCGCATTCTTTGTAGGCAGCCACACACCATGATCCAG
Source organism: Massilia sp. YIM B02443 (assembly GCF_030411955.1). Taxonomy (GTDB): domain Bacteria; phylum Pseudomonadota; class Gammaproteobacteria; order Burkholderiales; family Burkholderiaceae_D; genus Telluria. The sequence goes on along the minus strand of NZ_JASNRA010000019.1, from coordinate 24,816 downwards.
CGACGAACCGACGAGCAATCCGCGCTCGCCACCGAATATGCGTTGTTCCTGGCCGAGACGCGGGGCGTCAAGGCCGGGTTGGTGTACCTCGAGAGCTGCAACGTCTCCAGCGAGATCCTGCTGCGCGTCATGCAGGATCCCGCAGCCCGGCGCAGCCGGGAACGGCGTCAATGGAAACGGAACGACTAGCATGAACATCACCCAGCTTTGCAAGCGCTACGGCCTTGAACACTACGGCAGCCTGGAACATGTGTGGGATGCGCACAGCGCCAGCGGCATCGTGCTGATGCAGCTGTGGCACGCACCCAACCAGAAACTGCACGACCATCCGGTGCCGGGCGCGCAGCTGCGCGTGTGCTGCTTCGAAGCGGCAGCCAGTACCGACGGCCAGGGCGACATGCAGGAAGTGCGCACCCGCAGCATCGAGGCGGTGGAGGGCGGCGCGCGCGGCTTCGCCGCGATGTCGATCCCGCCGGGAGAATCGCGCGGCGTCGGGGCCTGGGCCAAGTACACCAACCTGGAGCGGGTGTTTCCGGTGCTGGCGCTGGAGCGCGAACCGTGCGGCTCGGTGTTCGCGCTGCTCGGGGCGCCGGTGCCGGCGTCCGAACTGGGACAGATGCAGGATCAAGAGCAGGAGCGGCGTGGGCGCCAGCCGTCCGCGGTGCGCCATCCGCTCAGGCCTGGTGGTCGCGCATCCACTCCTTCAAGCCATTGACCCAGTTCTTGGCCGGCAGGTTCAGGCGCCGCTTGATCTCGCCGGCGCGTTCGTACAGCACCGAGAAGTCGATCTCGGGCGCATCCCTGAAAGCCAGCACCACGATGTTGGCGTCGTGCACCTCGGGCAGCCACACCACCGCGTCGAACACCTGTTCCATCGTCAGCAGGTTCTTGTCGTAGTTGCTGAAGTCGCCGAACACATTGGCGGTCATGACGCCGCCCGGCGCCAGGCAATCGAAGCAGCCCTGGTAGAACTCGGGCGAATCGAGCACCGGGCCGCGCGCATCCTGGTCGTACAAATCGACCTGCAGCGCGTCCACCGTGCCGTGGTTGCGCGCATCCAGCACGAAGTCCAGCGCGTTCTGCTCGCGCACGTCCAGGCGCGCATCGTTCTCGGGCAGGCCGAACAGGGCGCGGCAGATCGCGATCACGTTGGGATTGAGTTCGACCGCGGTCACGCGCGCCTCGGGAAAGCGCGCGTAGCTGAACTTGGTGAGCGCGGCGCTGCCCAGGCCCAGCTGGACGATGTGGCGCGGCGCGTGCCGGAACAGCGTCCACATCATCATCATCTGCACGTATTCGAGCTCGATGGCGTCGGGCTTGGCGATGCGCATCGCGCCCTGCACCCACGAGGTGCCGAGGTGCAGGAAGCGCACGCCTTCGAATTCGTCGATGGTGGCGGGCGGGTGGCCAGGGGCGGCGAAACGTGGGTCGATGGTGCGGGGGGATTTGGCGGACATGGTCGGGAGGACGGCGAAAAACAAGGGCCGATGTTACCAGACGCCTGGCGCCACTTTACGCGACGCCGTTATCGCACCACGCGTCGAAGCCCGGTCGTCCGGCCATGCGCGCATACCACGCCGCCACATGCGGATAGTCGGGCCGCGCCATCGGCGTCATGCGCCAGCGGTTGACCGACAGGCCGAGCACGATGTCGGCCAGCGAGAACGCATCGCCGGCGATGAAGGCCTTGCCATCCAGCTGCGCGTCGAGCATCCCGACGTGCCGGTTCCAGCCCGCGACGCCGGCCTCGATCTGCGCCGGATCGCGGTGCGCGGCGCTGGCGCGCACCAGCGCCATGAAGGCATAGCGCCATGCGGTATTCAGTTCGGTCGCCTGCCAGTCCATCCACTGCTCGACGCGCGCCCGCGCCTGCGCATCGCTCGTCGCCGGCAGCAGCGTGGCGCCGCCGTAGCGGTGGCACAGGTAGCGGCAGATCGCGTGCGACTCCCACAGCACGAAGTCGCCGTCGACCAGCACCGGCACCATCCGGTTCGGATTGAGCGGCGCATCGTTCTCCTGCCAGTCACGGCGTTCGTACGGAATATCCAGTTCGGCGCAGGTCCACAGCACCTTGCGCACGTTGATCGAGGTGGACTTGCCGATGATGGTCAACATGGATGGCTCCTTGGGCTCAGGGGGAAACGGCGCCGGGCAGGGCGGGCAGGAACAGCGTCACCGCCAGCCCGCCGCCGTCGCGGTTGGCCAGCGTGATGCGTCCGCCGTGCGCCTCGGCGATCTCGCGCGCCAGCGCCAGCCCGAGGCCGGTGCCGCTGCGCTTGGTGGAATAGAACGGGACCAGGGCCTGGGTCAGCACCGCCTCGCTCATGCCGCCGCCGCGGTCGAACACGTCGATGCGCCACTGGTCCTGCACACGCCGCAGCTGTAGCGCCACGTCCTCGGGGTTCGATCCCGACTCGTGCGCGTTCTTGAGCAGGTTGAGCAGCGCCTGCTCGACCTGGGCGGCGTCGATCCACGCCGCGTCTTGCGGCAGCCCACCCTCGATCCGGAACGTCACCTGTGACGCCAGGCGTTCGATCAGCGCGTCCCAATGCTGCGCTTCCAGTCGTGGCGTGGGCAGCTTGGCGAAGCGCGCGTAGCCGAGGATGAAGCTTTCCAGGTGCCGGGTGCGCTCGCCGATGGTCTGCAGGATCTGCGGCAGGCGCTCGACCTGGCCGCGCCGCACCAGCTCCGCGCCCGAGTGCGCGAGCGAGGCCAGTGGCGCCAGTGAGTTGTTGAGTTCATGGCTGATCACGCGGATCACCTTCTTCCAGGTCTGTACTTCCTGGCGCCGCAGTTCGACCGTCAGGTGGCGCAGCAAGAGCAATTCGTGGCGCCGGCCGTTCAGGGTGAAGGTGTTGCGCGCCAGGTGATACACCTCTTCGTCCTCGCCTTCGCCGGCGGTGAACAGGCCGTCGCCGCCGCGCGCCAGCGCTTCCTTCAAGGCCGGCGAGGCGCCGTCCAGCACCGCGCCCAGCGCGTGGCCTTCGAGCTTGCGGCCGTGCGCCAGCAGGCGGCGCGCGGCCAGGTTGGCGTAGACGATGGCGCCGTTGCTGGCGCCATCGCCCGCCTTCGCCGCGGCGTCGGCCACCAGCAGCATCGCCACCGGCGTGTTCTGCACCATGGTGTCGAGCAGCAGCTCGCGCTGGGCCAGGCCCAGGCGCTGCTCGCGCAGCACGCTGCCCAGGCGGTTGTGGGCGGCGACCAGGTCGCTCAATTCATCGTTGTGGGGCCAATGCAGGCTGAAGGAAAAGTCGCCATCGCGATAGCTGTCCACCGTGCTCTCGAGCGCGCGGAACAGCGACATGATCGGCTGCACCTGCGTGCGCAGCGTGATGATCGCCACCGGCAGCAGGCCGAGCAGACAGACGGCGGCAATCAGGAGCGGGCGGCCGGGGAACAGGGTGTCGAGGCCGAGCGCGCTCAACACGCCCAGCGCCAGCAGCGTGCCCACCAGGGCCGACAAACGCGTCACCAGCGAAAAGCGCGGGCCCTTGCCGTGCGCGTCCGCGCCGCTCATGGACGCGCGATGCCGAGCCGCTCCATGCGGCGGTACAGCGCCTGGCGCGACAGTCCCAGTTCGCTCGCGGCCTGCGCCACCACGCCGCCGGCGCGCCCCAACGCCTGCACGATGGCGTCGCGATCCGGTTCCGCTTCCTGCGCCGGCAGGCTGGCCGGCGGCAGGCCGAGGTCCGCCACCTGTACCGTGGCGCCGCTGCTCAAGAGACCGGCGCGCGCCATCACGTTCTTCAGTTCGCGCACGTTGCCGGGCCAGGGGTGCGCCAGCAGCGCCGCTTCGCTGGCCGGGTGCAGCGTCTTGCCCGGCGCCAGGAAGGCGCGCGCCAGCGGCAGGATGTCGCCCGGCCGGGCGGCGAGCGGCGGCAGGTGCAGCTCGATCAGGTTGAGGCGGTAGTACAGGTCTTCGCGGAAGGTCCCGGCGCGGATCATGGCCTTCAGGTCGGCGTTGGTGGCGCTGATCACGCGCACCTTCACCTGGCGCTCGCGGTTCGAGCCGAGGCGCTCGAAGCGGCCGGTCTCCAGCACCCGCAGCAGTTTCATTTGCCCTGCCGGCGGAAGGTTGCCGATCTCGTCGAGGAACAGGGTGCCGCCGTCGGCCGCCTCGAACTTGCCTTCGCGCGCCTTCGCCGCCCCTGTATACGCGCCGGCGTCGGCGCCGAACAGCTCGGCCTCGATCAGTTCGGACGGCAGCGCGCCGCAGTTCAGTACCACGAACGGGCCGCCCGATACCTGCGAATTGGCCTGGATGATGTCGGCGATGCGTTCCTTGCCGGCGCCGTTCGGCCCCGTGATCAACACGGGAACATCGGCGCGCGCTACCTGGCAGGCCAGGTGCAGCACGCGCTCGGTGGCCGGGTCCTGCCACACCAGGCCGCGCAGGTCGAAGCGTTGTTCCAGTTCGCGTCTGGCCTTGTGCTCGCGCTGCAGGCGCGTGCCGAGCGCGCGGTTGGCCTGGCCCAGCTCGACCAGGTTGGTCACTGTCGCCAGCAGGCGCTCGTCGTTCCACGGCTTGGGCAGGTAGTCGGCCGCGCCCAGTTTCACCAGGTCGACCGCCGCGTCCAGGTGGGTCCAGGCGGTGAGCAGGATTACCGGCAGGTCCGGGTGACGGCGGCGGATCTCGCGAAACAGCGCCACGCCTTCTTCGCCCGAGGTGGTGTCGGCCGTGAAGTTCATGTCCTGGATCACCAGGTCGACCGGCTCGCGGCCAAGGATCGCGAGGCCTTCTTCGGGCGAGGCGGCGCTGATCGACGCGATGTCGTGCAGCGAGAACAGCACGTCGAGCGCGACCGCGACGGCGGCATTGTCGTCAATGATGAGAACCGTGGGCATGGCCGCTAGCATAGCACCGGCGCGCGACTATGCACTGCGGGTGGCCAGCGCCGGCGAGATGCCGGCCGCGCGCCACGCCGGACCATACGCGGCCAGGATCCCGAGCGCCCACAGCACGACCGCACCGCCGGCCAGGTAGCCCAGCGGCAGGCGTTCCATCTCGAGCCGGCTCACCAGGAGCTGGTTCAGGCCAATCCCGAGCAGCACGCCGCCGAACACGCCGGCGCTGGTGATCAATACGTTCTCCGTGATGAAGTAGCGCACGATGTCGCGCTTCCTCGCGCCCAGCGCGCGCCGCACGCCGATCTGCTTGCGGCGCTGGTTGACCCACAGGCTGGCCATGCCGACGATGCCGCCGGCGGTGATCAGGAGCAGCAGCACGCTGACCACCACCAGGGTCCACGACAGCGCCACGTCGGCGCGGTAGCGCGCCGCGCGCAGCTCGTCGATGGTGCGGGTGTGGAGGATGACCGGATCGGCTGACGCCTTGCGCAGGGCGTCTTCGGCGTCGCGGATCACCCGTTCGCGCTGGCCGGGCGCGGCGCGCACGGTGTAGGTGGCGGCGCCGGCGCCATATTCGCGTCGCGGCACGATGATCGAGAATTCGCCGCGTTCGCCGATGTTGGCGTTGTGGTCCTGCAGCCGCTCGACCACGCCCACCACCGGGATGCCCATGGCGTCTTCGCCCATGCCGATGTAGAGCGTCTTGCCGACCGCCGTCTCGCCCGGCCACAGCCTGGCGGCCAGCGCGCGGGTGACGATCACCGCACGCGGCGCTTCGCGCGATCCCATCGGGATGTCGATGTATTCTCCGGCACTGAAATCGCGGCCCTCGGCAAGGACCAGTCCCCAGGCCTGCACCACCGAATCGGCAACGCTGTAGGCCGACGGCACGGCCGATTCGCGGGTCTGGCTGCGCTCGACCGCGACGCTGGTGTTCCAGCCCGAGTTGGACATCGGCAGCTGGCCGACATTGGCCACCGACACCACGCCCGGCACTGCGCGCAGCGTGGCGATCTCGCGGTTCTGGTTGGCCAGATCCTGCTCGGGGCCGCCGCCGCGCAGGTGGCTGACGTTGATGGTGAACACCGCGTGTTCATCGGCGATGCCGCTCGGCCGCGCCGCCGCGGCGCGCCGCTCGCCCACGATGTGCAGGGCGTTGGCCAGGATCGCCAGGCTGATGGCGACCTGCAGCGCCACCAGGATCGGGCCGGTCTTGTTGCGCATCAGGCTTGAGAGGATGGGGCGGATTTCCATGCTGATTCTCCGTGAGGTTTCCGGGATTATTGGGACTTGAGCTGGAGCGCCGGCGTCACCTGGCAGGCGCGCCAGGTGGGCAGCAGCCCGGCCACCAGCGCCGCCAGCACCGACAGCGCAAAGGTGAAGGCCAGCATCGCCAGGTCCATGCGCGCCACCGCCGCCATCGCGCTGCTCTGCAGCGACAGCAGGGCCAGTGCGCCGAAGGCCAGCAGCAGGCCAAGCACGCCGCCGGCCAGGCCGATCACCGCGCTCTCGGTCAGGAACTGGCGGAAGATGTCCTTGCGCGATGCCCCCAGCGCGCGCCGGATGCCGACTTCGGACGCGCGCACCGAGAACTTCGCCAGCAGCAGGCCGATGGTATTGACCAGGCACAGGGCCAGGAAGCCGAACGCCAGCCAGGCCGACAGCTTGTTGTCCTTGCCGACCACCTTCATGTGCACCAGCCATTCCGGTACGTTGTACAACTCGTTGGGCGCGTTGCGCTTCATGCGGCCAAGCTTGCGCTGGTCGGCGGCGTAGTTGTCGAGCCAGGCCTGCAGGTCGTCGCGCCCCGCGCTGGATGCGGTCTCGAACCAGAACTGGAGCCAGGTGCATTCCGAGCGCAGGATGCCCTCGAAGCCAGGATCGGTAGGCGCGCTGCAGCTCATGCCGCCGTTGTGCGAGCTTTTGTGCCGGATCGACGACGCCAGGGGAATGAACAGGTCTTCGTCGACGCCGAACTTGCGGCCGCTCTGGAGCTGGTAGTAGCGCGGCTGCGGCGACCAGGCATCGATCACGCCGACCACGGTGAACGGCGCGTCCAGCAGGCGTACCTGGCGGCCGACCGGGTTGGCGTCGCCAAACAGCTTTTCGGCCAGTTCGCGGCTGAGCACCACCACGTCGGCGCCGCGCGCGTCGTCGGCCTCGCTCCACGGCCCGCCGTGCACGAACGGGACATCGAACATGGCGAAGAAGTCGCGCGTGGGGGCCATTCCCTCGGTCCAGAATGGTTCGATCTGCTTGTCGGGCGGTTCGATCACGGCCGCGATGCCGTACATGCCGGTGCGGCGCACGCCCTGGCCGCTCTTGAGCAGATTGACGACATCGATGTAGGTGAGCTGGTCGTCCGGCCGGTCATTGCCCGGGTCGTAGTTTTCGGCCGGCCGGTTATCCAGCACCGGCGCGAACAGGCGCGTGCTTTTCTGCGGAATCGGGTCGCCCGACATCATGTGCAGGATGGCGAGGGTAGAGACGCTGGCGGCGACGCCAACCGCCAGCGTCAGCACCATCAGTGCGGTCAGGACCGGGTTGCGGCGCAGGCTGCGCACGCCGAGCTTGAAGTAGTAAGCGAACATGGCGGCTTCCTTATGCCGGGACCGCGCTGTCGGCCAGCGACGGCGCGCGCCGCACCAGGTCCGACACCTGGCCGTCGATGATGTGCACGTTGCGCTGGGTGCGCACCGCCAGTTCCGGGTCGTGGGTCACCATCAGGATGGTGGTGCCGGCGGCGTTGATCTGTTCCAGCAACTCCATCACGCCGCGCGCCATTTGCGTATCGAGGTTGCCGGTCGGTTCGTCGGCCAGCAGCAGCTTGGGCGAACCGGCCAGCGCGCGCGCGATCGCCACCCGCTGCTGCTGGCCGCCGGACAGTTCGGCCGGGTAGTGCTTCATGCGCGAGGCCAGGCCGACTTTCGCCAGTGCGTCCTCGATGCGTTCCTTGCGTTCGCGCGCATTGAAGCCGCGGTAGCGCAGCGGCACGTCGACGTTGTCGAACAGGTTCAGATCCGGGATCAGGTTGAAACCCTGGAAGATGAAGCCGAGCTTTTCGTTGCGCAGGCGGCTGCGGGCGTTGTCGTCCAGGCCCTTGACGTTGACGCCGTCGAGGACATATTCGCCGTCGGTGAATTCTTCCAGCAGGCCGGCGATGTTGAGGAAGCTGGTCTTGCCCGAACCCGAAGGGCCGGTGACGGTGACGAATTCGCCGGCGTTCACCTGGATCTCGAAGCCGCGCAGGGCGTGGGTTTCGATCATGTGGGTGCGGTACACCTTGCTCAGATTGGACATGCGCAGCATGGGATTGCTCCTTGTTTTAGTTAATGGACACACGTTCGGCGTTCTTGAAGGCGTCGGTGCCGGACACCACGACCTGGTCGCCTTGCTTGAGACCCGACAGGATCTCGACCGCCGACAGGCTGGTGGCGCCGATCCGGATCGGGGTGCGCAGCGCGACGCCGTCGCGCACCACGTAGGCATGGCGTCCGCCTTCGCTTTCGACGAAGGGGCCGCGCTGCACCATCAGCACGTTCGGCTTCTCTTCGATCAGCAGGCGCGCGGTGACGCGTTGGCTCTGGCGCAGGCCCTTCGGCTGTTCGCCGTCGAAGCGCACCCGCGCCAGCACCTGGTTCTTGACCACCTCGGGCGACAGCGCCGACAGCTTGCCGGTAGCCTGGCCGGCGGGCAGCGCGATCACGGCGTTCATGCCCAGGCCCAGGTCGGCGGCATAGGTCTCGGGCACCTCGAGTTCGACTTCGAGCTTGGACAGGTCGACCAGCGTCATCAAAGGCGCGTTGGCCGCCACCACCATGCGGTGCTGGACGTTCAGGGTGCCGATGAAGCCGTCGACCGGCGCGCGCACCGTCAGTTCGTCGACGCGGCGCTGGGCGTTGGCCATCGACAGCCGCGCGCGTTCCAGCTCGTTGGCCTTGGTGCGGATCGCCAGCGCCACATCGTCGCCTTCCAGCGTCGCCGCCTGGGCCGCGTGGCGGGCGCGGATGCCGGCCGAGTTCACGGCGTCCCTGGCTTTCTGGTAGTCGATCTTGGCGATGATGCCGACCGTGCCCACGCTGTCGTAGCGTTCCAGCGTGCGCTGGGCCGACAGGCGCTCGATCTCGGCGGTGTCGGCTTCGCGCTGGGCCAGCAGCTTCTGCTTGCGCGACAGGATCTGCTGGCGCGCGACTTCGGCCTTGAGCTGTTCGTAGCTCGAGGTTTCGCGCTTGAGGGCGTCGGCCAGGTCGGGCGACTCGAGCACCGCCAGCACGTCGCCCTTTTTGACGGTGTCGCCGGCTGCGACCTGCAGGTTGACGGTGGCGGGAGCGGTGGCGTACAGCGTCGGACTGACGGCGGCCACCACGCGGCCATTGACGGCGGCGTCGCGCACCAGCGTGCCGCGCCCGACTTCGGCGATGCGCAGGCGGCTGGCGGAGACCGAATGTTGGCTGCCGTTCCAGGCGGAGAACAGCAGGGCGCTGACGGCCGCCAGCGCGATGGCGCTTGCTGCCAGCAGGGCGGGGCGCTTGTACTTGTGCGCGGGCGAGGCGGTGAGGACGGTGTCCTGGTGGGCGGTATCGCGGATCATGGTGGTGTGCAGTAACGACGGTTGATGGTCGTTATTGCACGAACCGTGCCAGCGATCAGGTCATTGATTCATAACGAAAAACCGGACGGAGAACGCTGTCCGCATTGTCCGTCCGGTCAGGCGGCGGTCGCCCGCGGACACGGCGATGCCCGTGTCCGCGTTGTCTTACTTCTGCGGCTGCTGCTTCTGCGCGTACCTGCCGACGATCTCGCCCTTGGCCAGCACGTGGCCGCGCATCGCCTGCAGCACCTGATCGCGGTCCGCGCCGAACGGCACGTCCAGCGTCTTGTCCAGCGCATAGACCTGGAAGTGATAGCGATGCGCCGCCTCGCCCACCGGCGGCTTGGGACCATAGTAGCCCGGCGCGCCGCGCGTGGTGCGGCCCTGCAGCACGCCGTCCGGATCGGACAGGCGCGCCTGCTCCTGCACGCCTTCCGGCACGCTGGTGATATTCGCCGGGATGTTCCACATCACCCAGTGCACGAACGGGGTCACCGGCTTGGCGTCCGGGTCTTCCATGACGATCGCGTACGACCTGGCGCCGGCCACCGCTTTCCACGACAGCGCCGGCGACACGCCGTCGGCGTACTCGGTGTAGCGCTCGTTCATCATGCCGTTGGCGGCGAAGCTGGACGAGGTGACTGCGAGCTGCCCCTTGGCCTCGGTCTCGGGACGCTTGTTCGCCAGCGGTACGTTGTTGCCCTTGTTGACCTGGTCCTGCATCGGACCGGCCGGCGGCTTGGTCGGCGTGCCGCCCTTGCCGCCACCGCTGTTACCCGTATAGGCAACGCGGTAGATCACGCCATTCGCATCGTCCGCCATCAGCAGCGAACCATCTTTCGCCATCGCCAGTCCGACCGGACGCGCGATGTGGGTCTTGCCGCCGTCGGTAAGGAAGCCCGTCACGAACGGCTCGACCGATTTGGCCTGGCCGTTCTCGAAGCGCACGCGCACGATCTCGTAGCCCGACGCCGGCACCCGGTTCCACGAGCCGCGCATGGTCACGAAGGCGTCGCCCTGGTACTCGGCGGGGAAGGCGCTGCCCGCGCCGAACACCCACTGCATCGGCGCCGCGTGCGCGGTGTAGCCGACCACCATCGGGGTGCTGCGCGCCTTCCACTCCTCTTTGCTGATCTCGCCCTGCGGCGTGCTTTGCGGGTAGATGTCGCCCTTGCCGTAGACGTGCGGCCAGCCGTACTGCTTGCCCAGTTCGATCTTGTTGACCTCTTCCGGCTGCACGTCGTCGCCCAGGAAGTCGATGCCGTGGTCGAAGCCCCACAGCTCGCCCGTGGTCGGGTGCCAGGCGAAGCCGATCGTGTTGCGCAGGCCGCTGGCGAAGATGGTGCGGCTCTTGCCGTCGGGGGAGATGCGCAGCATGGTCGCGTTCTCGACGTTGCTCTCGTTGCAGGCATTGCAGGTGCTGCCCACGCTCAGGTACAGCATGCCGTCCGGGCCGAAGGCCATGGTGCGGTTGGCGTGCTGGCCGGCGTCGGGCAGGTCGCCGACCAGCATCTTCAATTCGCCCAGCCGGCCGTCGCCCTGGATCGGCGCCACGAACAGTTCCTTGGCGGTGACCAGATACAGCTTGTTGTCGCGGATCGCCAGGCCGTGGGCGCCGGCGCGGTTCGCCACCGCGATCGCCGGGCCGTCGGCGCGGCCGTCGCCGTTGGCGTCGCGCAGCAGCAGCACGTCGCCCTGGTCGCGCCGGCTGACGTAGACGTCGCCGTTCGGCGCCACCGCGATGATGCGGGTGTTCTTCAGGCCCGTGGCGAACGCGCTGACCGTGAAGCCGGGCGGCGCCTTCAAGGCCTTGATGCGCTCCGGCGTCGCGTCGACCTTGTTCGGCTTCCAGACGTTGATGTTGGTGGAAAATTTGGTGCCATCGCCCTGCTGGGCGGTGGCGGCGCCGAACGCCAGGCATAGCGCGGCTGCGAGCGGAACGCGTTTCATGGGGCCTGCCTTTCTTGATCGTTTTAGTGGAGGTTTGCTCAGCGATCGTGCCAGAGGCGTACCCGACGGTATGTGGGGAAACGTACATTGTCAGTCCGATAGCGCCATGCGCAGCGGGTAATTCGTCGCGCGGCGCGTTTTCGATCTTGCAACTCAGCAAGGGCGACCGTATGTTGGAGCTGCAACCGGCGCCGCCGGCACCCTTAGAGGAACACGTTGTTCGACCGCCTGCAACACCTGTGGCGCAGCATCGCGCCCGCCCCGTCGCCGCTGCCGCGGCACTTCTTCACGCCGCACGAAGTCGGCCAGCTGCACCGGATCCGCGGCGCCGCCGCGACCTGCATCGACGACCAGACCTGGGACGACCTGCTGCTGCCGTCCTACGAAGACATGCTGACGATGGACGCCAGCATCTTCGGCCGCCAGATGCTGCACTGGCGCCTGCGCGCCGGATCGAGCGACGAAGAATGCGCGGCGCAGCGCGCCCGCATCGCGCTGCTGCTGCAGGACCCGGCACGCCTGGGCCTACTTGACGCCGGCTTGGGCACGCTGCGCCAAGCCGACGCCGAGGTGGCGGGACTGCTGTTCCAGGGCGACGCGCCGCCTGCGCCGGCCTGGGCGCGCTGGCTCTGGCTGCTGCCGCTGGCGCTGCTGGTGTCGCTCGCGGCGCTGGTCACGCAGCCGCTGGGCTGGATGTTGACGCTCGGCACGCTGGCGCCCTTGATGGCGCTGCAGATCCGCTACCACCGTCGGATCGAGGCGTGGGACGCCACGCTGCGCTCCCTGCATGCGCTGCTGGGCGCCACGGCGGCGCTGGGCAAGCCGGGCGGGCCGCTGCTTGAACCGTTCGCGGACGCGCGGGCGCGCGCCGAACGGTTGCATGTGCGCCTGGCGCAGCCGCTGTACACGCGCATGATCGCTGGCGCGAAGCAGTATGCCGACTGGTTCGCGGCGGCCAATGTGGCGCGCTATTTCCGGACCGCGCGCATCGTGGCGGCCGAACGCGACTTGCTGCGCGCCTGCTATCTGGCGTGCGCCGGTCTCGAGGCGGACGTGGTGCTGGTACGGCACCTGCAGGCGCAGGGCCGCTGGTGCTGGGCCGAACGCGGGGCGGCGCGCGAACTGGCGCTGGAGAACGGCGTGCATCCGCTGATGCCGCAGCCGGCCGCCTTGTCGGTCAGCCTGCTGGAGCGCGGCGCGTTCGTCTCGGGGCAGAATGCATCGGGCAAGAGCACCTTCCTGCGCATGGTGGGGTTGAACCTGATCGTGGCACGCGCATTCGGCTTCTGTTATGCGGAGCAGGCGCGCCTGCCTGCGCTGCCGGTGCGCGCCAGCATGCAGAACGAGGATTCGCTGCTGGGCGGCGAGAGCCTGTACATGGCGGAGCTGCGCCGCGCGCGCGAGTTACTGGAAGCGGCGCAGGCCGCCCCCGGCATCTGCCTGATCGACGAAGTATTCCGGGGTACCAACCACCTCGAATCGGTGTCGGCGGCGGCTGCGGTGCTGGAAGAACTGGCGGCACGTGAGCTGGTGCTGGTGTCGTCGCACAATCTGGTGCTGGCGGCGCTGCTGAAGGAACAGCTGGCGCCGTTTTTCATCGACACGACGAGCGGCAAGCCGATGCTGGCGTCGGGCGTGCTGCGCAATCCGAATGGGATCGCGCTGCTGGCGACGCAGGGGTTTGGTGAGCGGATCGAAAACCGGGCGGCCGAGGTGGCGCGCTGGCTGAGCGGTCAGCTCGCAGCGCCGCATGCATCCTCGGTTGGCTGAAATGCCGTCGTTCCCGCGAAATGCACGTCGAAAGCTTTTGTCAGATGCTCTTAGTCGTCGTCCTGGGGAATATCGAGCCACATGACGTAGTGGCCCTCGTCGGGAGATTCGCTTATTTTCCCGCCGCGTATCTTTGCCGAGCATTCGAAGTGGCTGAATTCTCCGAGATCGCCTTCGAGAATGGCGCGGCGAAAATCCTGTGCGACGCGCGGCGCCAGGTTTCCGATCACCTCTTCCTTAAGCAGCACCCGCACCGCATTGGATTTAGCCTCGACGCGCAATTGCACCTGAATATCAAGGGCTGCGCCTTTTGCGGTCCGTGGGCCGCACACGGCTTCAAATGTTTCCTGATACCGCCGCGTGCCGAGCACTTCGATCCTGAATTGGCGTGGGCCGTTAATGATCGGTATGACCGAGGGCGTCCCGGTTACTAAAGATTTTGCAGGGCGGACAGTGGACGGACCTGTGCGATCCAGATGCAGCGACAGAAAATAGACTTCGAGAGCCAGCAGCGTATCGTTCAGTGCCCGATGTGCAGGGCCGACATCCAGTCTCAGGAAATCTGCAAGATTGACGAGTTTGTGATTGGGCAGGTCGGGCCAGGCTTCCCTGGCGCGGGCAAGGGCGCAATGGCCAATATTCTTGAGTGGACGCCGGCCGTGCCGTTCAATCGCTGAATTCAGGAAGCCGACGTCGAAGTTGATGTTGAATGAGACGACATCATGATCGCCGATGAATTCGATGAACTCATCCAGCACTTCGTCCATACGGCGGCCATCCTTCTGCAGCATCTCATTGGTGATGCCGGTGAGCCTGGAAATAAAAGGGGGAAGTGGCCTGTCGATGAGGATCAGGTGCTGCATGTGCGGATGCGACGCCGCACCGGGAACATACTTGACTGCCGCCACCTCGATGATCAGGTCTTTTTTTGCGGATAGTCCGGTCGTTTCGAAGTCAAAAAAGACGATGGGATTGCCGGACCGAGGATAGTGAGCGTCTTGCATGGTACGTAAGGACCTGGTTGGCCCGCACCATCTGGTTGCCGAGTATGCCAACAAGCTGACGAGTATAGCTTTTCGGATATTGGCGGATTCTCGTCAATAGTCACTGTATCCACTTGGTCGCTTCAGCGGGAGGGAATCCAAGTTGTTATGCTACCCAATCCTTGATAGGTAGCTGGTGTGCAACAAACTTGGTTCCCGCCTCCGCGGGAACGACCTGCAGCGGTTACAGGCTAAAGGGGCTGGATTATTTGTCGTCGTCCAGCTTCAAGGCCCTGGCAATATCATCCCACGCCACCGCCTTGTAGTTTTGCGACGCATCCGGCATGCGCTTGAAGCCGTCGTGCACCACCAGCATGCCGCGCGCGTACGGCCCGCCCAGGTTCTTCGAGGTCACTTCCAGGCCGTCGGTTTCCGAGGCGCCGTCGATGCCGTTGGCGGCGTCGACGCCGATGCGGAAGGCGCCGCGCACCTTGAACGGCGGGGCCGCGTCGAACACCACGTAGCTGCTGTTGCCCTGGCTCGAGACCACCAGGTAGCTCTTGTCGACGCCGTGGTAGATGCCCATGCCTTCGATGTCGTCGTGCAGCCAGTCGCCCACCGGCATCACCATCTTCAGCGTGGCCGGCTCATTGGCCTTGGCCGAGGTCACCCACAGTCCATGGTCTTCCTCGCCCACGAACAGCAGGCCGGTGCGGTCGTCGGCGACGCAGCCTTCGGGCTGGGTCGCGACCTTGAAGCTGCGCGCGAGCCTGGCGCCGAACTTGCCGTTGCTGCGCGTGATCTGGTAGTGCTCGTAGCGGCCGTCCTTGGCGTTGACGAAGGCGTCCATGCCGCCGTCCGCCGTGCGGTAGACGCAGGTGCCGTAGATGTCGTCGAGCGTGGTCGGCAGGCGCGCCGCTTCGGTCAACGTTCCCTTGTCGTCGATGGTGTACAGCACCATGCTGCTCTCGTCGCGCTGGGTGGCCAGCGCCAGGTCGAAGCGCTCGTCGCCGAAGCGCAGGTCCTGGCGCAGGTCGACGTTGTTCAGGCGGCCGGAGGCCAGGAACTGGGTCTGCTTGCCCTGCAGGTCGTACACCAGCATGCCCTGTTTCTTGTTGGTGCCGAGGATGCGCGATTGCGCCGGATCGGTCGGATGCACCCAGATCGCCGGATCGTCGGCGGCGTCGCCCAGCTGCGCCACGGGCTCGGTCTGCATGC
This sequence comes from Massilia sp. YIM B02443, assembly GCF_030411955.1. GTDB lineage: Bacteria > Pseudomonadota > Gammaproteobacteria > Burkholderiales > Burkholderiaceae_D > Telluria. Next base: position 9,456 of record NZ_JASNRA010000019.1, on the reverse strand, counting down.
GCGGCAGCACGATCGGCAGCGCGCGCGCTGGCTTGGCGCCGGCTTTCCAAGACAGCGCCGGCGTCTGCCAGCCCGATCTGGTCTGCACCATCAGGCGTGCGTTGGCGTCGAGCGCCACCAGTTGTTTTGCGCCGAGCGCACGCGCCGGCAGGGCGCGCCAGTCGTCGCCGTCGCGGCGCCAGGTGTGCAGGTCGCCCTTTTCATCGAGCGCGGCCAGGCCGCCCGGCAGCACGGCCAGCGAGGTGATCTCTTCCTTCAGCTTGCCGTGCGGCGCGCGCAGCGCCACCGCCTGGCGCGCCGACGGGCCTTCGGCGCTGGCGCCGTAGGCCCAGATGCCCATCCCTTGCTCGGCCACGAACAGCGTGTCGTGGACGTCGTCGACGCGGCACCGCTCGACGCCGTTCGGCAGCGCCAGGCGGCGCACCAGGCGGTGCTCACTGCCGATCAGCCATTGCTGCGCCTGGCCATCCGGACCGACCAGGAAGACGTAGTCCAGGCCCTGGGCGTCGCGGTACAGGCAGGCGGCTTCCAGGCCGAAGCCGGTTTCCGGCACCGGTGGCAGCGCCTTCATCGAGCCGGCCTTGAGGTCGACCTGCACCGGCTGCGCGCGCTCGGCGTTGGAGTCGACCACCACGGCCAGCGCGCCGCCGTCGCTGGCGCGCAGGTCGAGCCGCTCGGCACGCATCGGCAGGCTGGCGCGTTCGGCGCCGTCGGGCCCGAACAGGCGCAGGCCGCGCTTGTCCAGCGCCAGCCAGCCGCCGCCGGGCAGGGCCGCGATTTCTTCGGCCTTGTCGAGCGCTTGAGGCACCGTGGCTGACGTGGCGGGTGCAGCCAGCACGGCGCCGTGCAGCGCCGCCAGGAGGATCAGAGAGACTGCCTTTTTCATTAGAAGATGCTCGCTTTCAGGCCGATCTTGTAGGTGCGGCCGTATTGTTCGAATTGCGCGTTGCGCGACTTGTCGCCCATGTAGACGTAGTATTTTTCGTTATTCAGGTTGCTGGCATCAAAAGTCAGCTGCCAGCGCTTGCCGATCTTGTACGACATCGAGAAGTCCAGTTGTTTCTGGGTGTCGACGTAGCGGTCTTGCGTGGCGTCGAGCACGTCCTCGCCCAGTTCCAGCAGGTAGGGCGACTTGTAGTTCAGCGCCAGGCGCGCGCTGAACGGACCGGTTTCGTAGCCGAGCATCAGATTGCCGATGCGGTTCGACTGGCCCGGCATGCGGATGCTGCGCGACGCGCGGCCACCATCGCCATCGGCACTGTCGACATTGGCGCGCGAGGTCGAGATGCTGCCGTTGATGCCGATGAGCAGGCCGTCGAACGGCGCCGGCAGCATGCGCAGCGGCTGCTGCCAGGCCAGTTCGATGCCGCGCACGCGCGCCTTGTCGCCGTTGGCGTACGAGATCGCGCTGGCGAAATCAAGCCAGTCTCCGCTGCCGGCCAGGTCGGTGGCGTAGGTGAAGTCGCGGATCTCTTTGTTGAAGACGTAGGCCGACATCACGCCGTCGTTGCCGATCACGCGTTCGACGCCCAGGTCCAGGTTGTGCGAGCGCAGCGGCGCCAGGTCCGGGTTGCCGATGGTGGCTTCGTCGTCGCCGTCCAGGCTCACGCCCGGCGCCAGCTGGGCGAAGTTGGCGCGCACCACCGAGTTGCTCCAGGCCGCGCGCAGGCTGGTCTTCCCGTCGACGTCGTAGCGCAGGTGCATGCCCGGCAGCCAGTTGGTGGTCGAACGCGCGGCGGCGCGCGGCGTGACTTCATCCTCGTCGGTCACCTGCGAACCGTCGGCCCTGAAGCGCGTGCGTTCGGCGCGCACGCCGGCCAGCAGCGACCAGGCGCCGCGGCGCAGGCCGGCCTGCAGGTAGGCAGCGTCGATGTCTTCCTTCAGCACGAAGTCGTCCAGCGCCGAGTCGACGATCACGCGCGCATTGGCGCGGTTCAGGCCCGTCAGGCGGGCGCGCACCAGGGCCGGGTCGATCGCGTAGCCGATCGGGCCGAACTTGTAGTCGAGATGGCGGTTGCCGATGAAGTCCGTCAGCGAATTGCCGCCGGCGCCCCAGTAGTCGCCGTCGTCCGGGTCGTCGCTGCCGAATTCGTAGGCTTCGGTGTCGGTCTTCTTGTCGCGGCGGGTGGTCTTGGCGCCGAACTTGAACGTGCCGCTCCAGTCGCCGGCGTCGAATTCGCGTTGCAGGTCGAGGCGCAGTTGATTCGTGGTGTCCTTGGCGTAGGCGCGTTCCAGGGCGAACGAATCGAGTTCGTAATTGGCGGCGTCGAAGGCGGCGCCTGGCGCGGTCAAGCGCGGCGCGCGGGTGTTGGAAAAGCCAACGCCGGCGAAGCTGTCGATGCCCTTGAAGCGCGCGTCGGCGATCGCGTCCGGCGTCTCGTCGGTGGCGCGGCTGCTGGCCGCTTCCAGGTGCAGCTTCCAACCGTCGCCGAAGCGGCGGTCGAAGGCGCCGGTGAGCGAGCGGATCTCCTGCGTGTATTTTCGTTGGCGCAGGCGGCGTTCCAGGCTGGCCGTGTCGGTTTCGCCTTCCAGCACGCCATCTTCGTTCTCTTCGAAGTCGCCCACGGTCAGGCGGTCGCGCGACTCTTCGTCCGAGAAGCGGCTGATGAAACCGCGCAGGGCGAAGCTGGTGGCCGCGTCCGGACGGTAATCGAGGTTGATGGCGCCGGCGCGGCGTTCGCGCGTCGGCAGGTAGTCGCGCAGCTCGAAGCCGGCCAGGCGCTGGCCATTCCAGTCGCCGCCGGTTTCCACGTTGTCCGAACCGAACTTGCGCTTCTCGCCCGAGATGCCGGCGGCGACGCCGAGTTTGCCGTCCATGAAGCGCTGCGCCCACAGCAGGTTGGCGCTGGGGCTGTTCTGGCTGGTGTTGGTGTCGTGGCCGGCGGCGGCGCCGACGCTGAGCAAGGTGCCGGGCAGGTCGAACGCGGACAGGGTTTTCACTTCGACCGTGCCGCCCAGCGAGTTGGCGTCCATGTCGGGCGTGAGCGACTTGGTCACTTCCAGCGAGCGCACCAGGCCGGCGGGCAGCACGTCGAGCGCCACCGCGCGGCGCGTGGCTTCGGGCGAGGGCACCAGGGCGCCGTTGATGGTCACCGCGTTGTAGTCGGCGTCCAGGCCGCGCACCACCACGTAGCGGCCTTCGCCCTGGTCGCGCTGGACCGACACGCCCGGCAGGCGCGCCAGCGCTTCGGCGGCGTTTTTATCGGGCAGGTGGCCGATGTCGTCGCTGCTGACGACGCTGACGATGTTGTCGGCCTGCTCCTGGACGGCGATGGCGCGCGCCCGGCTGGCGCGCTGGCCGGTGATGACGACGCTCGGTTCGGCGGCGTGGACGCCGGCGGCAGCGAGCAGGCTGGCGGTGATGGCGGGGAGGGCAAAGTGGCGCATGGGCGACTCGGGTTGATTGGAATGCGGCGGATTCTGGCGTCCGGATATGACGTATTGGTGACGCCCGGGTGACGCCACCGCGCGCATTGCCGCCCGCGCGGGCCGGATGAGCCGAATTGACTCGTCCGGGCGGGGCGCGTACGCCATGGGGTGGCACGCCGGTTGGTTTCAAGCGCAATGTGATGAGCTGTTTTGACCCTGTGCCGCCGCGCCACGGCTTTGCCGTTCTGTCATTACGCCGTCATCTGGCTGCGCTATGGTCGGCGGATTTCCCACCCGGCTTCCCTCCATGAACGTCGTCGCCCGCCACCTCGTCCTGCTTGCCGGCCTGCTGGCCAGCTTCACCCTGCTGTTCATCGTCGCCGGCACGCCGGTGCCGGTGGCCGAATGGGACTGGATCGACGTCGCCAGCGAAGGCGGCACCGCGCTGCTGGGAGCGATCTGGTGCCTGATCGTCCTGAGCAGCCGCCCCGACGGCCGCGTGACGCGCCTGCTGGCCGGTGGCCTGGCCTGCATCATGCTGGGTTCCTGGGCCGACTGCATGGACGAATTCATCGACATCGAGAAGGCGGCGCTGTGGGACAACGCGCTGGAGATGCTGGTGCCGCTGGGGATGCTGATCCTCACCGCCGGCATGGTCTACTGGCGCCACGAGCAGGCCAACCTGTCCGACCACATGCGCAAGCGCGAGCGGCTGTTCCGCAGCCACCGTCCGTTCGACCGCATCACCCAGCTGGCCGACGCCGCCTATCTGCGCGAACAGCTGCGCCGCGAAAGCCGCAACGACGGGCCATGCGCGCTGGTGCTGTTCGACATCGACGACTTCCACCGCATCAACCGCGAGCATGGGCAGGGCGAGGGCGACCGCGCGCTGCAGGCGGTGGCGCACATGCTGCTGCTGAATCTGCGCAACGACGACCTGCTGTGCCGCTATGCGGGCGAGCGCTTCGCGGTGCTGATGCCGGGCCTGAACCAGTATGAAGGCGAGGACGCCGCGCGCCACCTGTGCCGCATGGTGGGCGCGATGCGCCATCACGCCGGCAGCCGGCGCGTGACGATCACGCTGCGCCATGGCTGCGCCGACGCGCAGGGCGCGCCGGACGCCTTGCTGGCCGCCCTGTGCCGCCAGATGGACGCCGTGTGATCGCCTGGCAGCCGGCCGGCGAACCCGCGATCCCGGCGCGCCTGCAGCCGGCGCTGGCGCTGGAGTACGGCCGCGCGCACGATCTATCCGACGCCGTGCTGCTGCGCGAGACAGGTTTACCCGCCGATCCCGCGCCGGACGCGCTGCTGTCTTCCAACCAGTACCTGCAGCTGCTGGCCAACACGCTGCGTGGCCTCGACAGCCCCGACACCAGTTTCATGCTGGGCCAGTTGATGCTGCCGGGGCACGACGGCGCCGCCAGCCACGCGCTGGTCCAGGCGCCCAACCTGCGCGCGCTGCTCGAGACGCTGTGCCGCTTCCATGCGCGCCTGACGCCGCTGTTGCGGCCGCGCTTCGAGACCTGGGACGACGTAGCGTTGCTGTACTGGGTCGACGCCTACGGCGCCCCGAGCCTGCGCCCGGCCCTGGTCGAGATGTACATGACGGCGCTGGTGGCGCTGTGCCGCTGGCTCGGCGGCGAGCGCCTGCCGTGGCGCTTCTGCTTCAACCGCGGCGCGCCGCGCCACGTCGAGCAGCACCAGGTGCACCTGGGCGCCGACCTGCGCTTCGGCTGCCAGCTCGACGCCATGCTGGTCGACGCGGCCTGGCTCGACCGGCCGTGGCCGCGCGCCAGCGAGATGGCCGCGCGCCTGGCGCTGCAGGCGGCCGACAGCGAACCGGCACGTGCGCCGGGACTGACGGCGGCGCTGTATGACTACCTGCTCGAACACGTGAGCGAGTCGCCCACGCTGGAACGCACCGCGAGCGACTTCGGCGTCAGCCCGGCCACCTTCAAGCGGCAGCTGCTGCGCCACCACACCCACTTCCAGGGCGAACTCGATCAGGTACGCACCCACGTGGCGCTATGGCTGTTCCAGGTGCGGCGCGCCGACAACGAAGAGGTGGCGCGTTACCTCGGCTTTCACGACGCCGCCAACTTCCGCCGTTCGTTCAAGCGCTGGACCGGATTGACGCCGGGGCCGATCCGGACCGCGCTCGACGGGGAGCTGGGCTGGTTCGCGCGCCTGCGCGGGGCGGCCGGCGCCTGAGCCTTCAATCGTTGTCGTAGGCGCCCAGCTGGCGCGCGCGCATCTCGGCGTGCCGCGTCTTGCAGCGCAGCCGGTGGCGTTCGCGCAGGTCGGCTCCGTGGTGCGCCAAATACACGGCATCGCAATCGTCATCGCGAAACGCGATCCACCGGCGCTGGGCATCCACCAGGGTGCGCAGCGCGGCCTTGGCGTCGGGGGCGGGGTCTTCCTGCAAGGCGCGCACGGTCGCGCGGTATTCCTTGTCCAGGGCTTCGTCGGCGGCCGCGAGCCTGGTTTCTTCGCAGCGCAGGATGGCGTCGGCGTCGCCGTCCGGCGGACAGTCGGATGGCTGGGCCACTGAGCGGGGAGTCAAGGCCAGCAGCGTCAAGGCCAGCAGTAGGGGAGCGGGATGCACCGGATCATCTCCACAAGGAATCTTTGTAGAGACTCTGGCGCAGGCCGATGGTTCCGCTTATGCGAGCGGGATGAAACCGGCAGGCCCGCCTGCCCGCAGCGCCGGCGGATGGTATTCTTGCATCCTGCAGCAATCGCTTTCATCCATAGAATCGCAGGAGAGTCAGATGTCCCCAATCGAGAAGAAGTGGCCGTTCATCGTCATCAATGCCGTCTGTACCGTCTTGACCACCATGTACATCATGCAGGCGGCCGGCATGCCGTCGATGGCGGACCATAACCTGGCACAAGCAATCCTGTACTTCTTCTGCTTCTTCGGCGTGCATCGCGCCTATTCCTTCCTCGGCTGGCTGCTGGTGCTGTGGATTTCGCCGAAGATGGCTGGCGCCGTGCGCGGCGAAGCAGGGCGGCCATGAAGCGCCTTGCCGCCCCGCTGCTGTTTGCTACCGCCGTCGGCCTGGCTGCGGCCGCGCAGGCGGCCGAACAGCCGATCGTGCTCGACACGCCGTCCGGCCAGATCGCCGGCACGCTCGAGCTGCCGGGCGAGGGCGGCAAGTATCCGGTGGCCCTGATCATCGCCGGTTCGGGTCCCACTGACCGCGACGGCAACAACCCGATGCTCCCGGGCCGCAACGACAGCCTCAAGCAGTTGGCCGAGGCATTGTCCGACGCCGGGATCGCCTCGGTACGCTACGACAAGCGCGGCATCGCCGCCAGCAAGCCGGCCGGACCGGAAGAGTCGGCGCTGCGCTTCGAGCACTACGCCGACGATGCGGCGGCCTGGATCGCCAAGCTGAAGGCCGATCCGCGTTTCGCCGCGCCGGCCGTGATCGGCCACAGCGAAGGCTCGCTGGTCGGGATGCTGGCCGCGCAGCAGGCCGGCGCCTCGGCCTTCGTCTCGATCGCCGGCATCGCCGATACGGCGCCGGCCGTGATCCGCAAGCAGATGGACGGCAAGCTGCCGCCCGACCTGGTCAAGGAGAGCGAACGCATCCTGACCGCGCTGGAAGCCGGCAACACCGTGGACAACGTGCCGCCGGCGCTGGCGGCGCTGTACCGGCCGAGCGTGCAGCCTTACCTGATCTCGTGGTTCAAGTACGTGCCGACAAAGCAGATCGCCGCGTTGGACATGCCGGTGCTGGTAGTGCAGGGCAATACCGACATGCAGGTCGAGGTCGGGCAGGCCAACGCCCTGCATGCGGCCAAGTCGGGCGCCCGGCTAGCCATCATCCCCGGCATGAACCACGTGCTCAAGCACGTGCGCGCCATTCCGACCCAGCAGGCGGCGTCGTATTCCGACCCCAGCCTGCCGATCGACCCGCTGCTGGTGAAGGCGGTGGCCGACTTCCTCAAGCGCGGCAACGCGGAGTAATCAGTCAGGCTGCCGCGCGCAGCGCGGCGTGGCGACGGTCGACCGCGGCGGCGTTCGCCACCAGTTCGAACTGTACCTGCGAGCGGCCGTGCTCCAGTGCATGCGCAAGAATGCGCAGTTCTTCCAGCTTGTGCAGCGCGAACGCGAACCAGGGGCGCAGCGCCGGGTCGGGTGACTCGTCCGCACCCATGGCCGCGTGCATGGCCGATTCCAGGTCCAGCGGCACGTGCTGCAGCGAGCACGATGGCGCGATCCACAGGCGGCTGCCGATGCGGCGCTGTACCGGCTCCAGCCAGGCCAGGGTTGCATGCAGGTCGGTCTTCCAGATGTCGCTGCCGTCGATCACGCCCAGCGACAGCACCTTGTCCGCTCCCAGCGCGTCGAGCGCCGGGTCGATCTCGTCGCGCGCGTTGACTGCATCCAGGTGCAGGCCGTCCACCGGCAGGCTGCAGGCCAGCGCCAGGTTGTTTCCCAGTCGTCCGAAGTAGGTCGCCAGCAGCAGCTTGACGCCGCTGCCGGCCAGCGCGTCGTAGGCCGCGGCATACGCAGCGCGCCAATCCGCATCGAGCGTGGTCGCCAGCGCCGGCTCGTCGATCTGGACCCACTCGAGGCCCTGGGCGGCGAGCCATGCCAGCAGCTGGGCGTACACCGGCAGCAGGCGCGGCAGCAGATCCAGGCGCTCACCGCCATCCTTCGATGTGCCGAGCCACAGATAGGTGAGCGGGCCGATGATCACCGGCTTGGGTTCTGCGCCCGATGCCCGCGCCTGCGCCAGCTGGTCGCCCAACAGGCGCGTGTCGAGCGCGAAGCGGGTGGCGGCGTCGAAGGCGGGGACGGTGTAGCGCTGGCTGGTTCCGAACCAGGGCGCCGATTCGGCGTCAGCCGCGGATGGCGCCAGGTTCCCGAGCGTGAGGCTCATGTCGAGTACCTGGTCGGACAGCGATTGCCGGCGCGCGCCGATGGGCGGAAAGCCGAGTTCGTGGGTGATGGTCATGCTGGTCGGTCTGTTCATAACGGATGAGCCGATGATAGACAGATTGACTCATGAATAAAATTGGTATGATTTCATCAATCCATTAATTTCATTCATGTTGGCCTATGCTCGAACGCATCCACCTGTCCATCATCCGCGAGGTCGACCGGCGCGGCTCGCTCACTGCCGCTGCCGACGTGCTGCACCTGACCCAGTCGGCGCTCAGCCACACGGTAAGGAAGCTGGAGCAGCAACTGGGCACGCCGGTGTGGACGCGCGAGGGACGCAGCTTGCGCCTGACCCAGGCCGGCGAATATCTGCTCGACCTGGCCGAACGCGTGCTGCCGCAGCTGGAACACGCCGAGCGCCTGATGCGCGAATTCGCCGGCGGCGAACGCGGCATGCTGCGCATCGGCATGGAATGCCATCCCTGCTACCAGTGGCTGTTGAAGGTGGTGGCGCCGTATCTTGCGGCATGGCCCGAGGTCGATGTCGACGTCAAGCAGAAGTTCCAGTTCGGCGGCATGAAGGCGCTGTTCGCGTACGAGATCGATCTCCTGGTGACGCCCGATCCCGTGTTCAAGCCGGGGCTGCGCTTCGTGCCGGTGTTCGATTTCGAGCAGGTGCTGGTGGTGGGGAGCAGCCACCGATTGGCCGCCAAGGACAGGGCCGAGCCGGCCGACCTGTCGGACGAGGTCCTGATCACCTACCCGGTCGACATCGAAAGGCTCGATATCTACAACCAGTTCCTGCTGCCGGCCGGCTGCGCGCCGCGCGAGCGCAAGACGATCGAGACCACCGACATCATGCTGCAGATGGTGGCCAGCGGCCGCGGCGTGGCGGCGCTGCCGCGCTGGCTGGTGGACGAGTACGCGGGCCGCATGCCGGTCACGGCGCTGCGCCTGGGCGCGGGCGTGTTCAAGCAGATCTTCCTGGGCACGCGCGAGGCCGATGCCGGCACCGGCTATCTGGAAGCGTTCGTCGAGATCGCGCGCCAGGCGTAGGGTTGGCGGCTGTGCCGCCGACGCGGTGATGGTTGGCAGCGAGATCATCCTGCACGATATCGGAGCCGATAACAATCACCGCGTCGGCGGCACAGCCTGTTTGGCACAGAGACATGGGTGACACATGTCTAGGG
>NZ_JASNRA010000018.1 GCF_030411955.1 Massilia sp. YIM B02443 | reverse complement strand
TCTACTTTTAGCGTGCTCTAAAAATGGGGGGATTACCATGCTTTTATCGTCGACCAAGACGCAAAAGAGCTGGCGGGCTAACGAGTGCCGCGCCCATGACGAAAACACTCGACATAATGGGAATAATGTCTGATGCGTGTCAGCACGTGAGCAGGTAAAGAAGGCCATCGAAGGCTGCTAGAACAAATGATGAATCGCCACCGCTTGGACGGTGGCGCAATGAAATCAGAATGTGGCAGGCACATGCACGGGCAGGTACACATCGGGCATATCGCGCGTTACCCCGACGCGTACCGATACGCTGAGGTTGCGATTGTCGCGCAGTCCATACACCAACGGCTGCCGATCGGACGTTTGTGCTTGCGAGCCATTTTCTCGATGAGTAGGAGGAAGGGAATCGCCCACCGATTGATGATTGAATGGTCAACCCATACGCCGCGCTCTTCCATCACTTCTCCAATGTGCAGGTAGCTCAGCGGGTAAGCCGCATATTAACGGATGCGCACCAGGATGACGCCGATCAGGAAACGCATTCCTTCGAAGTGGAGCCTGGTCATCGTTCACAGGCTTGGGCGTAAAAGTCTACCCGATCCCAGTGGCGGTTCCGTTAATTCGACAGAACCGTATATAACCCCCGAGTTCCTGCTCACACGAACTCTCTCTCCTTAACGATCTGCGTAGTAAACTTTCCGAACGATGATGTAATCGCGTTCTTCGACCAGGTTGTGGCGCAGCTGCACGAGGTCCCACGAATCGTCTTGATTGACAACGCCAGCATCCACAAGGGCGACCATATAAACAAGAAGCGGAGCCAGTGGGCCAAGGATGGCTTGTATCTGTATTATCTGCCGCCCTATAGCCCTGAACTCAATTGAATCGAGATTTTGTGGAAGCGCGCCAACCATTACTGGCGCCGCTTCGTTGCCAAGAACGGCACAGATCTGCTTGATGAGATTCAGTCCTTGATGAGCGGCTTCGGGAGCAAACTCACGATGAATTTTGGGTGACTACTTAGCGTTAAGTACCAGACAGGCGCCCTTAGCGTTCGTAGTGCTTCGGAAACAGTTTGTGGACGCTACAGCAACGTGGGTAGTGCATGCCACGGAAGAGGTCAGTGGCTTCAAGAATCGGCGGCACTTCTCGGAACAGCACGATGCCATGGCAAGCAAAACTATTGAAGCCAATATCCGTTTCGCTTCACATTGAACTGGTAGAGGTCGATCTCTTGCCGGGTAATAGCTGAGTCCGATGTGACGGACAGTGTCGAGTCGTAGCCGATCGCCCCCGCCGCGGGGCTAGGGACGCCGTCTTTTGGAACCTCTACGCCGAAGAAATTGAGCGAGAAGCCCTGATTGTCTCTGCGGCACGCTATCGTAAAGCGCCCGAGGTAGCTGCCTGAGAGGTAGCTTTTCGCAAAGGTGCTGCCGCTGATGTCGCGCGTTTCGCCGTCGACCGCCAAAGTCATCTTGCCGCGCTGCTCGGTGAGCTTGAGTTCACGGTCTTGGCACTTACCCTCAAGTATCGAACGCTCGATCTGCGGGACGTGGTAACTGTCGTCCGAGCTTACGATAACGGTAGTAGTCAAGGCGGCGGCAAACAACAAGGCTGTAAGCATGAACGGAGTCCCAGGGTTGTGCGTGATCGATTATTGCATCACCGAGAGGCGTCGACAATCACAGATGTTTCATTCGGAACCAGTATACCGGTTGCGTTGACCAAATAGCAAATCCGTGCTTTCCAGGACGCCAGCGGACGACGGGATCTTGCAGTGATTCAGCCCGGTACGCGTCCCATGCACAGGGCCGCGCACCGGCACTACCTACAGTTTCATATCCTTAGTTGTGATCTCCCGATGAGGCACCAACATTGCGCGCTTCATGCAGGGAGCGTTCGTGTAACAGACGCCACGCTGCCGGGATGACGAACAAGGACAGCAGCGGTGCAGTGACCATTCCGCCGATCATCGGCGCCGCAATGCGCTGCATGACTTCTGAGCCGGCCGCGCTTCCGAACATGATGGGAAGCAGCCCGGCCACGATGACTGCAACCGTCATCGCCTTGGGACGTACCCGCAGGAGCGCACCTTCCGTGATCGCTTCCATCACCAGTTCGCTGGTCAAAGCACGCCCGGCATCGAGCCGGCTCTGGAGCGCATTGCGCAGATAGACCTGCATGACGACACCAAACTCTGCCGCGAGCCCTGCGAGCGCGATAAACCCGACCGCAGTTGCAACGGACACGGCGTGGCCAAGCAGCCAGACCAGCCAGAACCCGCCGACGAGTGCGAACGGCACGGTCGCCATCAGAAGGAGCGCTTCCGCCGTGGAGCGGAAGGCCAGGTATAGCAATAGGAAGATGACCAGCAAGGTAAGCGGGACGACGGTCTTCAAGCGCTCGGAAGCGCGCTCGAGATATTCGAACTGTCCCGACCAGCCGACGGAATAACCCGGCGGCAGCGTGACCTTTTCCCGGACGCGCTCCTGCATTGCGCGAACGGCAGTCAAAAGGTCGACACCGCGGACATCGACATACACCCAACCGGACAGGCGCGCGTTTTCGCTGCGGATCATCGGAGGCCCGTCCATCACGACAATCGTCGTCACGTCGCCTAGGCGGATCTGCGCGCCCCGCGCGGTGACGACCGGCAGTTCGCGCAAGGCCTGAACCGAATCGCGGTAGTCCTGCGGATAGCGCACGTTGATCGGGAAGCGCTGCCGCCCGTCGACGACTTCGCCCACGTTGTCGCCACCGATCGCCGTCGATACGACCGTCTGGATGTCGGCCACGCTCATGCCATAGCGCGCGGCGCGCAGCCGGTCGATGGTCACGTCGATATAGCGGCCGCCGCTGAGCCGTTCGGCAAGCGCGGAGCTGACGCCGGGGACCGTCTTGACGGCGGCTTCGATGGCCGTCGTCACCTTATCGATCTGGCCCAGGTCCGGCCCGGAAACCTTGATGCCTACCGGCGTCTTGATACCGGTGGAGAGCATGTCGATGCGGTTGCGGATCGGCGGCACCCACACGTTCGATAGCCCAGGCACCTTCACGATGCGGTCAAGCTCCTCCACCAGCTTTTCGGTGGTCATACCCGGCCGCCACTGGTCCTTCGGCTTGAACTGGATCGTCGTTTCGAACATTTCCATCGGCGCCGGGTCGGTCGCGGTCTCCGCGCGACCCGCCTTGCCGAAAACGGTCGCCACCTCGGGCACTGTCTTGATCAAGCGGTCGGTCTGCTGCAACAATTCGCTTGCCTTTGCGGCGGACAGGCCTGGCAGGGCCGAGGGCATGTAGAGGAGGTCGCCCTCGTTCAGGGGCGGCAGGAACTCGCCGCCCAGCCGCGAGATAGGGATGGCCGTCAGCAGAAGCGCGATCATGGCGATACCCAGCGTGGTTTTCGGGTGCCGGAGACTGGCGTCGAGCAGCGGGCGGTAACCCTTGATGAGCAGGCGATTGATCGGGTTGGCGGACTCCTTCGGGATCCGGCCCCGGATGAGATAGCCCATCAGTACAGGAACCAGGGTAATGGCCAGTCCGGCGGCCGCCGCAAGCGTGTACGTCTTGGTGTAGGCAAGTGGCGAGAACAGCTTGCCCTCCTGGGCTTCGAGCGCGAACACGGGGATGAAGGAGAGGGTCACGATCAGGAGCGAAAAGAACAGTGCCGGCCCGACTTCGACCGATGCCTGGGCAATGATTTCCCAGCGGGTCCTGGCGTCGGGCGCGCTGGCCGCGTTGGTTTCCGCATAGCTCTCGAGGTGCTTGTGGACGTTCTCGACCAGGACGAGCGCGGCATCGGTAGCGGCGCCTACGGCGATCGCGATGCCCCCAAGTGACATGATGTTCGCATTGACACCCTGGTAGCGCATGACGATGAATGCCGCCAGCACGCACAAGGGTAGGGTGAGCACGGCCACGAGCGCGCTACGCACATGGAACAGGAAGACCGCGCACACGATCGCGACTACGATGAACTCTTCAACGAGCTTGCTCCCCAGGTTCGCCACCGATGCCGAGATCAGCGTCGACCGGTCATAGGTCGTGACGATCTCCACACCTTCCGGGAGCGAATGCTTGAGCGTTTCGAGCCTGGCCTTGACGGCGTCGATGGTGTCGAGTGCGTTCTTCCCGGACCGCATGATCACGACGCCGCCGGCGACCTCGCCCTGGCCATTGAGCTCGGCGATACCGCGCCGCATCTCGGGCCCCAGGCGCACCGAGGCGACGTCCCCCAGTAGGACCGGCGTGCCGGCTTCGTTCGCGTTCAAGACGATGTTGCGGAAGTCCTCCAGAGAACGTAGGTAGCCGTGCGAGCGGACCATGTACTCGGTTTCCGCGATTTCGACGACGGAGCCTCCGGATTCCTGGTTGGCCTGAGCGACCGCATCGAGCACCCAGGTGTGTGACATGCCGAACGCGCGCAAGCGGTCCGGGTCGAGGACGATCTGGTATTGCCGGACCATGCCGCCGATGCTGGCGACTTCCGCGACGTCGCGCACCGTCCTGAGCTCGAACTTCACGAACCAGTCGTTGAGGGCGCGCAGCTGGCTGAGGTCGTGCCGGCCGGTCCTGTCGACCAGCGCATACTCGAATACCCAGCCGACGCCGGTACCGTCGGGTCCCAGTTCGGCCCGCACGCCGGCGGGAAGGCGGTTCTGTACCTGGTTGACGTATTCCGTCACACGCGAGCGCGCCCAGTACAGGTCGGTCGCGTCATCGAACAGCACGTAGACGAACGAGTCGCCGAAGAAGGAGTACCCCCGCACCGAGGTCGCTCCGGGCACGGACAGCAGGGCAGTGGTCAATGGATACGTCACCTGGTCTTCGACCAGCTGCGGCGCTTTGCCGGGAAACTGGGCGCGAATGATGACCTGGGTGTCGGAAAGGTCGGGCAGGGCGTCGAGCGAGGTCGTGCGCAGCGAGTGGACGCCCCATGCCGCTAGCAGGGCGGCGGCAAGGAGAACCCAGACCCGGGCGGCGATCGACGCGCGGATGATGCGCGCGATCATTGCTTGCCGTCCTTCGCTACCACGACCCGCTTGAGCAGGTAGCCATCGGCACCCTCGACAAAGTCGAATTCGACGGTCTGGCCAGCCTGGATGTCCTTGAATGCATCAGGCGCAGGCTTCATGAAATCCATCGTCATGGGCGGCCATTGCAGTGTCGGGACGGGCCCGTGCGACAGCGTGATGGCATCTTCCGAGACCTGCTCCACCTTGCCGACCGCCGTATGTACCATTGCCGCTTTGCCTGGCTTGTCTGGCTGTGCAGCGGCGTTCGGCGACTTCTTCATGGCGTCCATACGGTTGGGTGCAGGCGTCTGGGCCCCGCCGCCATTGGTGGGTGCCGCCGGCATTTCACTTTCGAACTTGGGGAGGACCGATTTCAGGTTCGCTTCGGAATCGATCAGGAACTGCCCCGAGATGACGACTTTCTGGCCTTCGTCCACGCCGCTCAGGATCTCGGTGTCATTCCCGATCTCGCGGCCGGTTGTCACGACCACAGGACGCAGGCTGTCGCCCTGAGCGACCAGTACGATGGAACGTGTACCCGATGCGATCACGGCCTCGGTCGGAACCATCAGGCGCGGCTGTGCTGCAGCAGCGCTCAGCCGGACGCGCATCAGCATGCCAGGCATCAGTGATGCGTCGCGGTTGTCCAGTTCGATGCGGGCCTGGGCAGTCCGGGTAGCGGCGTTCACGCCTGGCAGGATTTCACGCACCTTGCCTTCATAGGTTTGCCGGGCATTGCCTTCCGCCGTCGCGCTCACCCGCATGCCGGCTCGAGCGGAGCCGATCAGGGCTTCCGGCACCTCGGCAAGCAGCCAGACGGTTTGCATGCCGACTACCTTGGCGATGGTCATGCCCGGTGTTACCTGGGCGCCTTCACGCACCCCGAGTTCGCTGACGACCCCGGAAACGGGGGAGGTGAGCAGCTGGTGCGTCTGCACACGCCCGGTACGCTCCAGCTCCGCGACAAGAGAGTCGGGGATCGAGAGTGCGCGCATGCGCTGGCGAGCGGCGGAGGCAAGCGCTGTGTCGCCGCCCCGTCTGAGCGCAAGATACTCCTCCTGGGGGGCGATCCATTCCGGGACGAATACCGAAGCGACGGACTGACCGCGCTTGATCTGCTGGAGTGGCGTGCGAACGTGAAGCCTGTCGATGTAGCCGGCGGTACGACTCTGGATGACCTCCTCGCGGCTGGCATCGAACTGGGTCGTGCCGACCAGATCGAGCGACTCGGTGACTACCTCGCGCCGCACGGTCGCGAACCGGATACCGAGATTCTGCTGGAGGGTCGGCGAGATCCTGACCCCGGTCGTTTCACCGCCGTCGGCGTACACCGGGACCAGCTGCATGTCCATGAACGGGCTTTTCCCGGGCTTGTCGAAGCGTTTTCCGGGAACCATCGGATCGTGCCAATACAGGACGCGCCTGCCCGGATCCGATGGGGAGGCGGTGGCCGGCGCGCTCCTGTCGCCGTGTCCGCCGGAGCCGCCTGGAGACCTGTTCGCGCCCAGCCAGTAGCCCCCATACCCGATCAGGGCACCCGCAGCAGTAAGGATCAGAGTCTTCGTTGCAAGGGAGCGCTTCATTTGCCAGTCCTCCCGGCACTTGCCAAGTCCTGCGGAAGCAGGCGCAGTTCCAGTCCCGCCCACACCAGTGCGGCCTCCAGCTCGAGCGCATTAACCTGCAGCCTGCGCGCGAGAGCGGCACGCCGGGCTTTGAATACCGAGGTCAGCGTTCCCATCCCGCCGCGATAGTCGGCCAGCGCGGTCTCGACCTGCCGTGCCGCCGTCGGCAGCAGTTCCTTCTCGAGCCGGGCGATGCGGCGCTTCAGGCTCTCGAGCTGCCCCAACTGGGCCTCGATAGCCGACCGTGTCTCGAGCAAAGCCTCCTCGTACTCCAGCCTTGCCCGTGTGCCCAGTTCGGCTTTCTCCGCGATCTCGCGGTCCTGGCGCTGCGCCCGGTGGATGGTCAAGGGGATGCTGACGCCAAACGAAACCATGTTTGAAAACTGTCCGCCGCGCTGGGCGAAGCCGGCTTCGAATGACCAGTCGGGCCGGCTTTCTTGTACGGCCGCGCCCGCGTCGGCGTCGGCCAGGTCGACGGCGCGGCGTGCGCCGAGGATGGCCGGATGCATGCTTTCCAGGTTCGACATCGCCAAGCGGGTCGCCGCAGTGTCCAGATTCGGCCCCTCATCAGACCCGGCCCTGGAGTCGGTGCGGGTCCAGCGGCGCAGCTGGAGGAGCGCGGTCTGCAGGTCCTGCTCGGCCGCATCGACGTCGTCGCCGCTGAGCACGAGCTCGGCTCTTGCCTGAAGGACGTCGCTGGCCGAGGCCTTGGCCCCGCGATGCGATGCCTGGAGGGCCGAAAGTTCGCTTTCCATTTCGTGCGCAATCGACCTGGACAGGCCGACCGCTCGCTGCTTGTACAGCACGGTCAGCCACGCTTTTCCGGTCTCGACACGGATATTCGCGACCTTGTCGAGATGCGCCGCCTCGGCGGCCTCGACCGTGCGGCGTGCCACCTGCGTCCGGGCCTCCCGCTTGCCGCGGGAAACCCATTGCTGTTCGATGCCGATCCGGCGCATTGTCATGAAATCGGCTTTGGGGCGGAAGCGGTCCGGGCCCGTTACGGGCAGGTTATCGATGCCCAGTTTCAGGGTAGGGTCGGGCAACTGGTCCGCGCGCGCGGCAGCATGCTCGCTTGAGGCGACCGAGGCCTGTGCCGCCTTTGCTGAGGACGAAACGGACGTTGCAAGTGCCAGGGCTTCGTTCAGGGAAAGCCCAACGGGGGCAGCAGATGCGCCCCTCGGAACAAGTAGGAACAAGGCCACGACCAGAGCGTGGCCAAGGCGTGCGGGCTTGGCCGGCACGCCATGACGTGACATGAGATAAGAATACATACATCCTCCGCGAATGAAAACGAGCGCCGGCAACTGGCCGGGCACATGCCAGACGGGAGGTGGTCAGACTCGGATACGCAGAGTTCGCAGGTAGGGCGGGTCAGCGTCCGGCGCGGGGAGGTCGCCGAGCCAGGGCAGGGAGACCGCAAGCGTCGAGACGGGTGCGACGATCCGAACGAGGCCGGCGGGAGACAGCAGGCTCAGCGCAGGAGCCGGGTTATGGTGGTCGACGGACGCCTTGGTGTCAGCCGAGAACTCGGCACAATGGACGGGGCGCTCCATGTCCATGCCGGCGCAGAGCTCCCCATCCATCATCTGCATGGGCGCCTGCTTGCCGACTATCTCCGGGCACACGTACGATGCCATCGCCATGCCCGACGTCATGAAGGTCATGACGAGGAGAAGTGCAATGCATCTGAACAGTGCGGGGAAGGAGCGTCGCATCGGGTTTGGAAAGGTAACGGCGGTCCGTGACATTCTAGCCGTATTTCACAGCTTGATACGTGAGACGGATGAAGAAAAGTCTCACTTCTTAACTAGGCAGCCGACTAGTCGTGATCTTCGCTTAACACGGATGTGGCCTTCCCCCACCTCGCTCGAATGTTACCTATGCGGCCCTCCAGCAATGCTCAACGCTACATGCAGAATGCCGCGCGAAGGGAATAGACGACCGCAACGTCTCGTTCGACGATTTCAAGGTGTAACGCGACCGCAGTAGGGAACGTTGTGTTTACCTTGCGTGTTCGCTTAGGCAAGTACCGATTGACTCAAAGCAGCTTTACATCGCCTTCGAACAAGTGGCCCGTCGAGTGTGGCGTGCTTGGTGCCCGTGCGAAACGTGTGGAATGGTGTTCGATGACCATGCTAAGGTTGCCATATGCACCACCGGTTAAAAACCTTCTTGCTTTGCCTATTGTTCGTGACCCTGCCGATACAGAGTATCGCCGGGGTCGCGCAGTTCGCTTGTAGCATGGCGCATCATCAAGTTGACCCCGACAGCGCTCAACAAGTTGTATATCCCACGCCTGAAATCTCGGCGAACCTTAGTGATATCGTCACCTCTGGAGACGACGCTGCGTCTGGCGATTGTGAGCGCATGCGTAGTCACAAGGGCGCGAATTGCGGAACATGTTCCGGGTGCTGTATTGGTAGCTATGCGCCTCCACCAGTTTTCAGCCTCGCTGCTGTGCAAGATTCGGCTGTAACTGCCAAGCCAAAAGCCACTTTCTCCTTCACTGGTCATTTCCCGCCACGGCTGGAGCGACCGCCACGATCCTCTCATTCCCTCGCATCATAGTAGGCTGGTCCGCGGCGTGCCTGTTCCTCGATTCAAGCATGCCAGGGCAGCGCTGGCCGTTGGACAATCTGTTCCATCAAGCTGATGCCGAATCACGCCGTACTTGCTACTTCATTAGTGGCAGTATTGGCTGGCCTACTTTGCGCACCCATAGCCAAAAATTTTTGACGAAGCCCGATGCGTTGCATTCCGCATTCTGAGTCGTCAAATGATCTATCGATTAATCGGAGAACCAGATGAATTCGTTCGATATCGACGCTAGCTGCAATAGCAACTGGCGCCGCCGCTTCCTGCAGGGTGCCGGTGCAGCGATCGGTCTTGCAAGCTTGAATCCCCGTTCACTCTTTGCGCAGCCTAGCGACCGGGGGACTCTGCGCGGGACCGACTTTGACCTAGTGATCGCTCCCATGCCCGTCAACTTTACGGGCGCCGCGCGGATCGCTACCGCGGTAAATGGCCAGGTTCCTGCCCCGATTTTGTGTTGGGACGAGGGCGATACCGTGACCATCCGGGTCACCAACCAACTGCAGACCGTTAGCTCCATCCATTGGCATGGAATCTTGCTTCCGGAGGAAATGGACGGCGTTCCGGGAATAAGCTTTTCAGGCATTGCGCCAGGTCAGACCTTCACCTACCGGTTCAAAGTGCAGCAAGCAGGCACATACTGGTATCACAGCCACTCAGCCTTCCAGGAGCAGACAGGATTGTACGGTCCGATCGTTGTGCTCCCAAAAAACGGTGAGCTAGTTTCGGCCGACCGTGATTACGTAGTCATGCTGTCGGACTGGACCGACGAAAAGCCTGAGCGCGTACTCGCTAATCTTAAAAAGATGAGCGACTTCTTCAATAACAAACAGCCGACGTTCGGTGAGTTTATGCAAGATGCCCAGCGCATGGGTGTTTCGGGCGCGGTTGAAAAGCGCAAGATGTGGAATCAGATGCGCATGATGCCGACTGACTTCAGCGATGTCACGGCTAGCCGGAACATCAGTAGCGCACTAAGGTACCTGATCAACGGCTCGACCTCAGAGAGCAACTGGACTGGAATATTCAGCCCTGGCGAGAAGGTTCGACTTCGGATCATCAATGGTTCGGCAACGACTATCTTCGATCTGCGCATTCCAGGTTTGAAAATGACCGTCGTTACCGCCGACGGGCAGGATGTGGAGCCGGTGACGGTCGACGAGATTCGTGTCTCGGTAGCTGAAACCTACGATGTCATCGTCGAGCCGACTGAAGAGCAGGCTTACACAATCTTCGCTCAGTCCATCGGCCGCTCCGGATCGGTACGCGCAACCCTCGCACCCCGCCAAGGGATGCAGGCACCTGTTCCGGAAATTGACGAGGCACACTGGCTCACTATGGTTGACATGATGGGAGCAATGGCCATGTCGGGCGCAAATGGCGGCCACGGCGGCCATGGAGCAATGCAAAACTCGTCCTCATCCAGTACGGCAAGTCGTGAGGCCATAGCGACGCACCAAAACCATGCACAGGATGCGCCGACAGCGGCTGACTCGCATGCAGGCCATGGCCAGTCGACGACAGCATCGACGTCCAAGCCAGCTCAAGCGCCGAAGGTACGTCATGCGCGAACTGAGTATGGCCCGGGCGTTGACATGCGTGTTGACATGCCCAGGACGAATCTGGACGACCCTGGCGTGAACCTGCGGGATAACGGCAGGCGGGTACTGACCTATGCAGACTTGCGTACGGTTGGAGGACCAGTTGATCCTCGGGAGCCCACGCGGGAGATTGAACTGCACCTGACAGGGAACATGGAGCGCTTCATGTGGTCGTTCGATGGCCAGAAATTTTCGGAGTCCCTGCCAATTCATTTCAGGTATGGCGAGCGGTTGCGCGTTGTGCTTGTCAACGACACGATGATGAATCACCCGATCCACCTGCACGGGATGTGGAGCGAGCTTGAATCTGCAACCGGACAATTCCAGGTGCGCAAGCACACCATTAACGTTCAGCCCGCGCAACGCGTCAGCTTCCGGGTGACCGCAGATGCGCCGGGCCACTGGGCTTTTCACTGTCATCTGCTTTATCACATGGAAGCCGGAATGTTCAGGGAGGTAGTAGTGTCATGAAGAATCAACTGAGGAAGCCGATTCCTTATGCCTTGGTGATCGCCTCGCTTTTTTCGCAGAATGCTGCCGCGCAAGCGACTGCGTCCGTCCAGCAGGTCCCCTCGGTGCAATCATTGACGGGGGACACTCACTCGACAATGGATCATGCGGCCATGGGTCACGTGACACCGCCGAGCTCTCCAGCTAAGCCTGTTCTGCAACCAGCAGTGCCTGCAAAACCAGATGCCAGACAAAGTTCTGGACAAGCAGCTCATTCTGTCCCAACGGAAGCAAAGACATCACGGGCGGAACAGCAGAATCAGCAACAAGGACAAGGATCTGAACATACTGGCCATCATACGACAGCTCCAGCCAATCGCTCAGGCACGCCTACGGCTCCGGAACCAGGAAACGTTGGGCAGCCGGTAAGAGAGCAGAGCCCGGCTTCAGGGCACGCAGGACACGCGATGCCAGCGCAAGCAAGTCCGACAGTGCAGGGGCAACGCAACGCGCCTCAAGCGCAGAATATGGATCACTCGGCGATGGGCCATGCACCGCCCCCCGGAGCGTCCGCCAGTAACGCCCATGCTGGGATGGATCATGCCGCCCAAGCCATAGTT
Organism: Massilia sp. YIM B02443; assembly: GCF_030411955.1. Lineage (GTDB taxonomy): Bacteria > Pseudomonadota > Gammaproteobacteria > Burkholderiales > Burkholderiaceae_D > Telluria. The sequence continues at coordinate 93,801 of NZ_JASNRA010000018.1, read as the reverse complement.
TCGCCCGCCGCCGGCGGACAGGACATGCAGATGGGGCGCATGCAAGGCGGTCCACCGCCGGCCGACGCGCGCGACCCGAACGCGTATAACGAGGGCACGAAGTTCGCGCACCTCGGTAATCATGAGATGAACGACAACGCGCCATTCTGGAAAGTCCTGTTCGACAAGGCCGAGGCGGCGAAAGGCGACGGTGAGCAAGGCCAGAATGTGGAGTTCGAGGCCTGGTATGGCAACGACTACGACAAGGCCTGGGTGAAGGCGGAAGGCGAGCGCCGTGGCGAGGCACTTGAGTCGGCGCGCACTGAGCTCTTATGGGACCGGGCGTTTGCAACATTCTGGAGCACGCAAGTAGGTGTTCGGCACGATAGCGGCGAAGGCAAAAGCCGTAACTGGTTAGCCTTTGGCGTGCAGGGCCTGGCTCCCTACTGGTTCGAGACCGAGGCGACAGCGTACTGGCGTCCTGGCAGCGGCTTGGCAGCACGCCTGAGTGTCAAGTACGAGGTTCTATTCACTTCCCGACTGATCCTTGAGCCCGAGGTGGAAGCGAACCTTTACAGCCGTAGCGATCCGGAACGTGAGATAGGCAGCGGCCTGTCCGACATCAGCGCGGGCCTGCGGCTGCGTTATGAAGTCACACGCCAGTTTGCACCTTACATCGGGGTGACATGGAGTCGGCAATTCGGCGAAACCGCCGACTTCACGCGCATTCGTGGGCGGGGCCAAAGCGAGGTGCAGGCTGTTGCCGGCATCCGGTTCTGGTTCTAGTTCTGGATTGAGTAAATAAAGAAGCGAATTCGTATGAGACACGCTGAAAAGCGTGCGGGATTAATGGAAGAGGCAACCTTTCAATGAACGCTTAAGGAGAAGATCATGATCCAAAATCAGTTCCAATCGTGCATTCAGGCTTGCTACGAATGCGCTCAAGCCTGTGACACATGCGCTGCGGCCTGCCTTCAGGAACCGGATCCAAAGATGATGGCTCGCTGCATCGAACTGGACAACGAGTGCGCTGCGATCTGCCGTCTTGCTGCGCAGCTCATGAGCCGCTCGACCGAGCACGCAATTCAAGTGTGCCAGCTGTGTGCCGACATTTGCGAAGCTTGTGGGGACGAGTGCGCGCAGCACCAGGCGCAGCATTGCCAGGATTGCGCTGCCGCATGCCGCCGTTGCGCACAAGAGTGCCGAAACATGAGTCAGTCGGCCGCTGGAGCCGCATCGATGTCTGGATCGCAAATCGGATCCCACTAAGCGTATGGGCTGCAGTCATCGATGGGATGAAAACCGACTGTAGCCCCTTTTTGGAACAAGTATTGCATTCAAGGAGAGCAGATTATGGCAAATAACATGAACAGGGCAAAGGATGCACAGGATGCGGGCGCCCGGGCATTGGAGCGGGTTGGAGCACAGCACGCAAAACGTGATGGCATCTCTTTTGATTTCGACGCTGGTAGCGCCCCTTATGACTATGCAATCCGTGTCGGCACTGGCGCAGTCAATACATTGTCGGGCAGCGAAACGCGTGATTATCTGTGGGGCCTGGGCGGCGATGATGCGCTCGATGGCGGTGCTGGTGAAGACAATCTCTTCGGGGACGCAGGCGCCGATCTGCTCGTCGGCGGCGATGGTGGCGACCGGATGATGGGAGGGATGGGTAATGACCGGTTGTATGGAGGTGCTGAAGCAGACGGTCTGATGGGAGGAGCGGGTAACGACTTGCTTGACGAGGGCGAGGGCCATGGCGACCTCAACGGCGGCGCCGGCGACGACATCCTGATCGGGGGCTTGGGCGCGGACGCTTTCATGATCTCGCCCGACAGCGGCAATGACGTCATTCGCGACTTCACTGCTGGGCCAGGAATGTTCGATCACCTCGCGATCAACGGCCTGAGCTGGGCGGACCTTTCGTTTGCCGACACTCCCGACGGTGTCAAGATCAGCTGGGACGGTGGTTCGGTGCTCATGAATGGAGTGACAAAGGCGGATTTATCGCAAGACGATTTCATGTTTGCCGAGTCTCCTGAGCTTCCACCATCCTCACGCCCGGCTGACGCTCCTACGCCTGAGCGGCCGACTATGAGCGAAGAAGGACCTGTGATTAACGGTTCGGACAGAAGCAATCCAGCGTTTGATCGCATCGCTGATGCAATGTTAAGGCGTGATACACCGGTGCAGTTCGGCTTTACCGGTGATGAAACCTACAGGGTGAAAGTAGGTACGGAGGTCGCAGACACCTTCGATGGGGCCGAGACATGGGATCACTTTTTTGGTCGCGATGGCAACGACCAGCTCTTCGGCAATGGTGGTGACGATATCCTCCAAGGCGACGCAGGCGACGATAGCCTGGAAGGTGGCGCAGGGTCTGATAGGCTCGACGGCGGGATGGGTAATGACCAACTTGACGGTGGCGATGCGGAAGACGAGGTCATGGGAGGGGACGGTAACGACGTCATCGATGCGGGCGCTGGTCACGACATGATTGAAGGCGGCATGGGTAACGATACCATACGCGGCGGTACTGGCGCAGACGCATTCATGGTCATGCCTGACAGCGGTAACGATGTCGTACTTGACTTCGAAGCGCGTGGTGCTGCCCAAGGGGCTTTCGATCACATCGCATTCATCGACATCATGCCAGACCAGGTATCTGTCCAGGATGCGACGGCTGGTGCCTTGATCTCGTGGGACACGAATGGGGATGGCGCGGCGGACGGTTCGGTCTTGCTGCAGGGTGTCTATATGGCGGATCTACGCCAGTCCGACTTCATGTTTAATGAAGAGCCTGCCTTTATCGCTGGGGTAAGTACGGTTGGCTCTAATTACGTCTTCCCGCTGTAAGGCCAGACGCCTTGCATGAGCTGTCAGTGACATCTTAGGCATCTTTTAATGCTTTAGATGTCACTGCTTAAAATTGCTATTAGCGTAGTATCGGGGAAGGTAAAAACACAAATTAAGTTTCCGTTCTTTGAGGTGACTGATGGTGGCATTGAAAACATTGCTTCTGGCGGCCGTGATAGTAATTGCCGCTGGATTCGCGTTTATATACTCTGGCTTATATAATATTGCGGCAAATGATATGCATACGGCGCCAGTCCGTTGGGCGCTTGAAACTACGCGCAACCAGTCAATTGATCGTCGTGACGACAGTATAAGGGTCCCTGCCGATCTCGCTGACATGCGACGAATCGAGAACGGCGCGAGGTCGTACGCAGCAATGTGCCAGATATGTCATCTCGGGCCTGGTGTCGAGCCAACGCCAATACACCTTGGGTTAAATCCGCAACCACCTTTATTTACCAAAGAAAATAGCCATCAGTCAGACGAGAGTTTGTTTTGGATTATAAAGAACGGTATCAAGATGACAGGGATGCCTGCGTGGGGAGCGACACACAGCGATAAAGAGCTATGGGATATCGTTGCTTTTCTCAAGAAGCTCCCTGAATATTCAATCGAGCAGTACGAAGATCTTAGTGGTCGCGCGGAGCACAACAGTAACCCGAGTTCGACACATGCGAATGGAGATTCCCCCGCTCATTCGCACTAGCAGTTTATTCCATAAAAAGCACTCGCACTGATGAATCTTCGAGCCTGAAGATTTTTTCACTCAACATGACAGGAGTAGCCATGAATAGTTATTTGCGGTTCGGTACGATGATTGCAGCATCTACGGTGGTAATGTTTGGCTTGATGTATTTGAACGTCTATGAGTCGGCGCATATATTTTTCAGCGAAACTCGGCTGTATATGGCCTTAGTGATGGGCGCGGCAATGGCGGTAGTTATGCTCGGATTTATGCTCGGCATGTACTCAAATAATAGGCTCAATGTAGGTATCTTTGTCGGCAGCATCGTATTGTTTGCGGTGGCGTTATGGCTGGCACGCAGTCAGAGCACAGTCGATGACGTGTCTTGGATGAAGGCAATGATTCCTCACCATTCGATTGCGATCTTGACCAGTGAGCGAGCGAATATTTCCGATCCACGCGTGCAGAAACTCGCTGATCAAATCGTCGAATCGCAGAGGAGGGAAATAGCGGAGATGAAAGCTCTTATTCTAGAGCTTGAGGGAAAATGAAACGCTGCGAGATCTGAATTTTTTGCCAAAAAAATATGTGTAAGACACCGTCGAGACACGGAATGTCTTTGTTCAGGTCCAATTTTTAAAAGCGGAAGTGATTCGAGGCAAACGAGGAGATAGAGCGCGGTAGAGGCTGATTTTCAGGTAAGCGCCATCTTGTTGTGCGTTGCGTACATCGCTGCGCGCGTATCACAACAGGGGACATCTGATGCTGAGTTCACTGTGTTTTGCTGGATTCGCCGTCAGATTTCGCTGTACAAGCGAGGAGCAATGCTCCTCGTTTCGAAGTATCAGGCGCAAGGCTTGCGATTACTTAGCCTTCCTAGAGGACCAATGCACGTGCACGATGGACCAGATATCGCCCTTCTTTTCGAGGACCGCCGTGCCTGTTCCGAATACGTGCACTGGTTTGCCTTTAGAAGTGCCCGTGGTTTCAGTTTCCTCCCACACGACGGCAGTATTGCCATCGATGCGTTCGGTCTGCTTCAGTACCTTCCGCGTCGAGTTCTTTGCGAATTCCATGTCGCCGCCCAGATGATGGCTCGCATATTCATCGCGCGAACGCTCGACGTAGCCCGATTCATAGATCGCAATTTCCGGGGACAGCAGGCTGAGTGCTTTCGCCTTGTCGCCGCTCGTGAGGGCATCATGGAAGGCTGCGAGCGCCTCTTTCGGTGACGCCGCCAGACTCGCTGCGGAGACCGCGAAGAGTGCAGCGCTCAGGACGAGCGCTGGAATGGTTTTCTTTTTCATTATTATTCCTTGGAAGATGAAGTCCTCACGACGCCGTCGGCGGTGAGGTGGAACTCAGGACGGCTGCTGCGACGAGTACGGCCACCAGGATGCATGCCTCGACCTGAAGGATGAGAGCAAACCTCCCATCGGCGCCGCCTTCCGGCTTTGGCTTGCGCAGTTGTGCCAGCAACTGGGGCATCACGACGAACCGGTTCAGGCCACCCAGTGCCGCTGCGGACAGCACCAGTCCGATCTTGATGAGCAGGGTCGTCCCATAGGGATTGCCGAATGCGTTCTCGAAGCTTCCCAGTCCGCGCCAGGCGCTCAGCACACCCGTGATGAAGATGCCGACGAGGGCGACGGTAGCCGATGTCGACAGCGACTTCACGAAGCGTGCGCATTCGCCGCGGTTCTTCGACTCCCATTCAGGCTGGGTGCGCAGCGTGACCAGGCCGGCCACGATGACTTCGCCGATCCAGATGCTGATCAACACGAGGTGGACCCAGTCGACGAGCACAGCCCAGGTGAAGTCGCCAGCGGCGCCGGCGTGGCTCACCATGCTGCGCGAATAGAGCAGTACGCCCAGGGCAACCGCACGCACCAGCGCGGCTGCGGCACCCGGCCGTTCGCCATGGTGTGCCCGGAGGGTGAAGACAACGACGAGCAGCGCCGCTGCGCCGATCATCCAGGCGAGTCCGTAATGCGTCGCGGTGATGACGGACCGCACTGCGGGAAAAGCCTCGCTTATCGGAACCTCCGCCATAGATGCCGCTTCGAGCCACAGGACCGCGACATACGCCACCGCTGCCGCCGAGACCGTAAGAAGCATGAGCTTGCGCAGTCGCGGAACCATGCCGATGCCCCATGCCGACCGTGCGCTGCGCAGCCAGATATGGGCTGCACTGGCGCCGATAAGTATGGCCATCGACAGGTTCAGGACGACCGTGACGAAGCGTTGTGCCAGTGCGAGGTCAGCCTCCATGTCACTTTACCCGGAAGTCGAATTGGCCTTTGACCTTGTGACCGTCCCGTGTAACCGTGGACCATTGAACCCGCCAGGCCCCGGAGTGCAGGGCCGGAACGGTGGCGACCAGCACCTTGGGATTCGCATCGTCGAGGGCTGTCTTGCTTGCCTCGACGACCGCGCCTTTCTCGTCAACCAGTTTGACCTTGCTGAATGGCAGCTCAAGTTGCTCGCTGAACTGCAGGCGCACTTGCGAAGGCGCCGGGCTCACTATCGCATTCGCTTGTGGCGACGACGACTCGAGTTTGGCGTGTGCGGACGCGGCGGAAGTCGCCACCAGTCCGGCTACCGCTACTGCCGCTGCAAAGAAAGATTTGATTTTCATGCTGGTCTCCTGGGAGGCTCGCCAAACGCGGTTCAAGCGTACCGAGCCTCCGGTTGATGGATGGGCTCGGTGGGCTTACTGGGCCGCCTGGAGCTGGACGATCGTGACCGCGCCGTTGACGCGGTCGGCTGCGAACTTGACCTTGTCGCCCGCCTTTACCTGGTCCAGCATGGCCGGGTCTTTAACCCGAAACACCATGGTCATCGCTGACATGTTGAGGTTCTTCAATTCGCCATGGCGCAGCGTGATTTTGCCGGCTTCCTTGTCGATCTTCTTGACTTCGCCATCGGTGAGTTCAGCCGTCGCCGGCGCCGCGTGGCCAGCATGAGCGTCATGAGCACCATGGGCGCTGTGCGCGCCGTTCTGGGCGGTGGCAACGGACGCTGCGGCGGCCAGGGTGATTGCGAGAGTCAGTTTCGAGAGTGCGTTCATGTTCATTCCTTTCGTTCGTGAGGAAATACTGTTCAGTTGTAGTGCTTGAATACTTTGGTACTGCCGTCGGCCTGTACCAGCAGGACGTTGTACGGATCCTTGCGCGGGCCCTCCATGCCCGGAGAGCCGAGCGGCATCGCGGGAACTGCCAGCCCTTTTGCCTTGGGCTTCTCGGCAAGGAGGCGCTTGATGTCGCTGGCAGGGACGTGGCCTTCGATGGCATAACCGCCTACCATCGCGGTATGGCAAGAGCCGAGTTCATTCGGGATCCCGCCACGTTCGCGGTAGTCCGAAGGATTGTCGACGTTGGCCACCCTAGTCTGGAAGCCGTTCGTTTTCAGGTGCTCCACCCAAGCGGTGCAGCACCCGCACGAGGCGCTCTTGAAGACGTCGATAACCGGTGCGGCCGCCATTGCGAGCGCCGGAGCGCACAATGCAGCGGCGAGCGCGATCTTGCTTGCTAGTCGTCGGATCATGGGTTCGTCCTTTCCTGTTGCGATCAGTGATGACCCTTGTGGCTGGTCGGCTTGCGGACGGTGACTTCGACGTCCCCAGGCTTGGCAGCGGGCATCGCCTGGCCGCCCGCGCTCTGGCTGCGCACTGCGGCCGGCGGCTCGCCTTTCCACTCGTAGGCGACGGTGCCGGCGGGGTGCTTGTACCAGCCCGGGTCCTTGTAGTCGCCCGGCTTCTGGTCCTTGCGCACCTTGAGCACGGTGAACATGCCGCCCATCTCGACGCCGCCGAAGGGACCCTGGCCGGTCATCATCGGCAGGGTGTTCTCCGGGAGCGGCATTTCCATGTCGCCCATCGAGCCGCCTTTCTCGCCCATCACCATGTAGTCGGGCACGAGCTTCGTGATTTTCTCGGCGACGCCGCGGTGGTCGACGCCGATCAGGTTCGGCACGTCGTGTCCCATCGCGTTCATGGTGTGGTGCGACTTGTGGCAGTGGAAGGCCCAGTCGCCCGGCTCGTCCGCGATGAACTCGATGGCGCGCATCTGGCCCACGGCGATATCGGTCGTCACTTCCGGCCAGCGCGACTCCGGACGGGTCCAGCCGCCATCGGTGCCGGTGACCTCGAACTCATGGCCATGCAGGTGGATTGGGTGGTTCGTCATCGTCAGGTTACCGGCGCGGATGCGCACGCGGTCGCCCTGGCGCACGTTCATGGTGTCGATGCCTGGGAAGGCGCGGCTGTTGAAGGTCCAGATGTTAAAGTCGAGCATCTCGTTCACGCGCGGCGTGTAGCTGCCCGGCTCGATGTCGTAAGCGTTGAGCAGGAACACGAAATCGCGGTCGACGCGGTGGTGGGCCGGATTCTTCGGGTGCGTGACCCAGAATCCCATCATGCCCATCGCCATCTGGACCATTTCGTCGGCATGCGGGTGGTACATGAAGGTGCCAGGGCGCCGGGCGACAAACTCGTAGACGAAGGTCTTGCCCGGCTGGATGCCCGGCTGATTCAGGCCTGTGACGCCATCCATCCCGTTCGGCAGGCGCTGGCCGTGCCAGTGGATACTGGTGTGCTCCGGTAGCTTGTTGGTGACAAAAATACGCACACGGTCACCTTCGACCACTTCGATGGTCGGCCCCGGGCTCTGCCCGTTGTAGCCCCACAGGTTCGCCTTCATGCCGGGCGCGATCTCGCGCACGACCGGTTCGGCGATCAGGTGGAACTCCTTGACGCCATTGTTCATTCGCCAGGGCAGCGACCAGCCGTTCAGGGTAACGACGGGGTTATACGGCCTGCCGTTGGGCGGCGGCGGTGGCGGCTGCGTGGCGGCGCTGGTCATGACCGGGGCTTCCGGGAGGGTGGCCGCGCCAGCGCGGCTGACCAGTCCGGCGCCGACCAGGGCGGCTGCGCCAGTGAAAAAATCTCGACGAGAACTCATTGCTGATTCAATCCTTGTTTAATGTTCGGCGGCGGCTTCGGTGGACGCGGCGGAGGAAGCCATGGAGAGCGACGAACCGCCGCTGCCGCTGATGGCGGCCTGCAGATCCGTTTCCGCGATCCAGAAATCACGCTGGGCATCGATGGCCGCGTTCACGCCCGCTATCTGTGCGCGTGCGTCGGCCAGCAGTTCGAACACGCTCATGAGCATGCCGTTGTAGCGAAGCAGACTCTCTTCGGAGATCTTCTTGCGCAGTGGTACCAGCTCATCGCGGTGCTGCCTGGCGACGTCATAGGTGGTCCGGTAAGCTGAATACGCTTCGCGGACCTGCGACCGGGCATTGATGGCGGTATCGGCGGTGCGGTGGACCGATTGCATGTACAGCGCCTCGGCCTTTGCGACACGTGCGCCTCCCCAGTCGAAGATCGGCAGGGCGAGCTCGATCTCGTAACCGTTCTCACGTGGCGCGCCGGATGTGCTCTTGTTGACGTAGCCAGCGTCGAGCACGTTGATGACGCCGGTTGCCTTCGTCAGTCCCAGGGCGCGCGCGGTCGACTCGGTCCCAAGCTTTGCCAGGCGCACATCGAGGCGCTGCTGCATGGCGAGCGACTCGATATTGCCTGCCTCACGTGGCGCCGCCGGCAGCTCCGGCAGCTTGTCGGGAAGCTGGAACGTCGTGTTCTCTCCCCACACACCCATCAGCCGCGCAAGCTGCTCGCGCGCAGCGGTCGCATTGTGGCGCGCGCGCGCAAGCTGGGTCGAGGCTTCGCTCGAGAATGCCTGTTCGCGCGCCTGGTCAAGGGCACTCAGGTGTCCGACCTTGGTCATGCGTTGCGCCAGCTCGGCACTCGCGCCGGCCGCCTCGCGGACCTGCTCTGCGTAGCGCGCCGACTGCACAGCGGCAACAGCATTGAAGTAGGCCTTGCGAGTGTCAAGCGCGAGCCGGACCGCTTCGGTTGCCGCGACCAGCTTGGCGCTCTCGAAGCGGCGCGACTCGATATCGCGGCGGATCGGAATGGTCACCAAACCGACGAGATCGAACATGACGCTGCGTTCGATCTCCGTTTCGCCGCCGCCGGACATGCGGCCAAAACTGAAACCTGGATTAGCCATTCGGCCCGCCTGCACCAGGTCCGCCTCGGCGACACCCAGCTCGGCGAGCGAGGCGCGCAGGCCCCGGTTGTTGATCAGGGCAATGCGAACGGCACTGTCGGCGGTGAGCGGCTGTTTCAGCAATTGGTTCAGCTCGTCCTGGATGGCCGCGCCATTGGCATTCGTCTTGGGCAGGCGAACGTCCTGGCCGGTGCGCTCGGCGGTCAAGGATGAGACTGCGTCCAGGCCGCCGTCCTTGGAGAACGTCGCGCAACCGCTCAACGCGAGGGCCATGGCAGCTGCCGCGACGGCACGCATTGTGGGAATTGAAAGCTTTGTTGTCATTATGTGTTCGGCTTAATGATGTTTGCTGTGATCCACAGGCGCAGGACTGGCCGGCTTCGCTGGCGACGTGGGCGCTGGTGCGGACGGAGCCGGCGCTTCTTTATGGCCGTGGTGATTCTGTTCACCGCCGTGGGCACCATGTCCCGCGTGTCCCGGCGCTCCGGCAACGGCATCGTTTGCGGCGCGCCAGGATTTGTCAGGCGTGGCCTGGTCGGCCTGCGGCGCCGGCGAAGATCTGGTGATGACCGATTCGTACACGGTCGGTGGCACTGCGACGGCGGGGTCTGCAGGGTCTGGCAGCGGACGGGATTGCTGGGCGTGCGCGTACATCGGCAGGACCAGCAAGGCGCCTATAGCGGCGGCCAAAAGCTTGGAGGTCATGGACAATCCTCAAAATCGGTAACAGGGCGTGCACGGGCACGCACGAGTGCTCAAGAGCGACGACGGCGCCGCCAAAGGACAGCGGGTCAGCTCTTGTTACGATTAAGCGGATTGGTGCCGGGGAGGGCGTTGAGGGCCGTCCTGGATGAAGCCAACGGCGAAGGCCGCAGGAGCAACGACGACTGCGTTGGAGCCGTCGAAAGCCGGGACAGCGAAATGAGTGGAGGGTGGCGCGACGGCGCCCAGGCAGAACGCGGAGCACGCACTGCAGGTGGAGTGCGGCTTTTTACCTGCCTTGGAGTCTGCCGGATCGGCGTCGACCAGGGAGTCGTCCGACTGGCTTGCATGCTCGCCACCGTGATGAGCGTGCGCATCGGCCATGTGCTCGTGGGACTGCATGCCCGGATCAATCGAAATCTGGCTGGACTGCTGGTGAGCCGGGCCGCACGACATACGGTTGGCCGCAAGCGCGTGCAGCGGAAGCACGGCCAGCAGGAGCCAAACCAGAAATGTCTTGAGTGCGCGGTTCATAGGTGTCGCGAGTATAGCACGACATTTTTTGGCCTGAAGCAGCTCTTAAGGCTGACTAAAGTCAGGGCGACAGGTACGCCGCATTGGCGAGATATGCAAACAGGGTGCGTCAGCGCACAGCATGGGTCGTCGGACTTCTTCCAGAATCGGAAATGGACGCGCAGTGTTTTCCTACGTCGCACGCGGCGCCGCTTCACCCTGGAAGGCATGCCGCTACCTGCGCCTTCGTTCAGCGGAAATTCCGCTTGACCTTTCCATCATTGGAAGGTTTACAGTGGAATAGTCCACTTTCCGGAGGCGTTTTATGTATGAATCCACCCGTCGCGAGGCCCACAGCTCAGACAAGCGCGTGGCCGCAATGCCAAGTACAGGCCTGCGCGACTTCGCGCGTGCGAAGCAGGCAGGGAGTGCCCTTTCCGATTCGGACGAGACGCCAGTGACACCACGCTGTCTGTTCTGCCGGTACCGCAGTCCAGGTGCCGGAAAGGAGTTGGCACATGCCTAGAATTACTGTGTTACCGCATCCTGAGTGCGCGCCTTCCGGCGCATCGATCGTGGCCGCTCCCGGCACCAGCATTTGCGACGCGCTGCTGGAGAATGACGTCGACATCGAGCATGCATGCGGCAAGGTTGGTGCCTGCACGACGTGTCACGTCATCGTAAGGGAGGGATACTCGTCCCTCGTCCAAGCGAGCGAGGATGAGGAAGACATGCTCGACCGGGCATGGGGCGTGGAGCACTTGTCCCGGTTGTCGTGCCAGGCCATTGTCGCGGAGGCGGATCTTACGGTCGAGATCCCACGGTATTCCCTGAATCACGCCAAGGAAAACGGATAGACATCACAGGTCGCGCACCGCTTGCGACAGGCGGGCCGCGCGAGGACAATGGTTTTTACTGGAGCTGCCATGAAACATGAAGTGCATGATCACGTCGGTCACCAGCAGAAGGGCCACGAATGCCACCACGCGCACGGGCATCATGCCGTCGACGCCTCCGGTGCAAGCATGGCCGGTGCATCCCAACATCATCCGACTGCTGCGTCCGATAAGCCCTATACCGATCCCGTATGCGGGATGAACGTTGCCGACCGGCCGGATCGGCGCGTCGAGCACGACGGCGTCCTCTATCACTTTTGCAGCGTGAAGTGCATGGACAGGTTTCGCGCCGATCCCACCAGCTATACGGAGAAAGGCGCCCCCGCGGCTATGCCCGAGGCGCCGCCAGGGACGATCTACACCTGCCCGATGCATCCGGAAATCCAGCAAGCCACCCCGGGTAATTGTCCGATATGCGGAATGTCCCTGGAGCCGATGCTGCCGTCGCTGGAGGATGAAGAGAATCCGGAACTGGAGGACTTCCGCCGTCGTTTCCGGTGGACGCTGCCGCTGACGGTCGTCGTCACCATCCTGGCGATGGCAGGGCACCGGATCTTCAGCGGAGGCCTTGCTTACCAGAGCTGGATCGAGCTCGTCCTCAGCACGCCGGTCGTCCTGTGGGCCGGGTGGCCTTTCTTTGTCCGTGGTGCGCAGTCGTTCAAGAATCGCAGCCCCAATATGTGGACCTTGATCAGTATCGGGGTCGCCGCGGCGTATGGTTACAGCCTGGTTGCGACCGTGTTCCCGGGCCTGTTTCCGTCGAACTTCGCGATGCACGGCCGTATCGGCGTCTACTACGAGGCCGCCGCCGTCATCGTTTCGCTGACCCTGCTCGGTCAGATCCTCGAGCTGCGTGCACGCTCGCAGACATCGGCTGCGATCAAATCCTTGCTCGGCCTTGCGCCGAAAACGGCCAGGCGGATCCGCGCCGATGGCACCGAGGAAGACATCGAGCTTTCGCACGTCCACATCGGCGATTCGCTGCGGGTCAGGCCTGGCGAGAAGGTGCCGGTCGACGGGGTGGTCCTGGAGGGCGAAAGCGCGGTGGACGAAGCCATGCTCACTGGCGAGCCGCTACCGGTGACGAAGCGCCCCGGCGACAAGGTCATCGGCGCAACCATCAACACGAGCGGCAGTCTCGTCATTCGCTCCGAGCGCGTAGGATCGCAGACCATGCTGTCCCAGATCGTGCAGATGGTCGCGCAGGCGCAACGTTCGCGGGCGCCCATGCAGCGCCTGGCCGACGTGGTGGCCGGCTATTTCGTCACCGTCGTCGTGGCCGTCGCGCTGCTTACCTTGATCGGTTGGGGGCTGTTCGGGCCCGAGCCCAGCTGGGTCTACGGCTTCGTAAACTCCGTTGCGGTCCTGATCATCGCCTGCCCGTGTGCATTGGGCTTGGCGACGCCGATGTCGATCATGGCCGCGACAGGCCGCGCCGCCACCCAGGGCGTGCTGTTCCGCGATGCCGCGGCGATCGAAGCGATGCGCAAGGTCGATACGTTCATCGTCGACAAGACCGGCACGCTCACGGAAGGAAAACCTGCGTTCGACCGGGCGATCGCTGCCCCCGGGTTCCAGGAAGTCGATGTTCTACGGATCGCGGCAAGTATCGACCAGGGGAGCGAGCACCCGCTGGCACACGCCATCGTCGCGGAAGCACGCAGGCGGAATCTGCCGCTGCACAAGCCTGAAACCTTCGAATCGTCCAGTGGGATCGGTGTACGGGGCACAGTGCAGGGCGAGCGGGTTGCGTTGGGCAATACGGCGCTCATGGACACCGAAAAGGTCGACTGGACGCCACTACAGAAGGCCGCGGAAGAGCTTCGACAAGTCGGTGCAAGCGTCATGTACCTGGCACTTCAGGGAAAGCTTGTCGGCCTGATCGCGTTGTCTGATCCAGTCAAGGCGACGACGCCGGAAGCGCTGGCGACGCTGCGCGATGCCGGCATGACGGTGGTGATGGCGACCGGAGATGGCGTGACCACGGCGAAGGCGGTCGCGTCGAGGCTCGGGATTTCGGAGGTCTACGGAGAGGTCACGCCACAGGATAAACTGGCCCTGGTCGAAAGGCTGCAGCAACAGGGCAAGGTAGTGGCAATGGCCGGCGATGGCATTAACGATGCCCCGGCGCTGGCGAAAGCGGACGTTGGGATTGCAATGGGTACCGGTACTGACGTCGCCATCAATTCGGCACACGTCACACTCATCAAGGGCGACTTGCGTGCCATTTCGCGATCGCGACTTCTTTCGTTGGAGACTGTGCGCAACATGAGGCAGAATCTCGCCTTCGCCTTTGTTTACAACGCCATGGGAATTCCGCTGGCCGCAGGTCTGCTTTATCCCTTCACCGGGCAGCTACTATCGCCGATGATCGCCGCGCTGGCCATGAGCCTGAGTTCGGTATCGGTGATCGGTAATGCACTGCGCTTGAGGGGAAGTACCACATGAACCTGGTTGTTACGGACGAGATGCGGGATCTGACGGTACTGGTCGGGGTTATCTTTGGCATCATCGCGGCCGGGTTCATCGCTTACGGCGAGGTTCAGCGACGTCGCGGCCGCAAAAGCCGGACGAAAGAAACCAATACGCGTGGCAGAAGGAAGCCTGGCAGGGCCGGCAAGAGCAGGTAGTGCGCAATTTCGCTGATCGTCTGGCTGCGGCGGACTCACAATGTGCTCAGGCGGGCGAGGACCACTCGTCCGGTCGTAAGGTCGGGTCGCTGGAGCCTAGGGGCTTAGCGCACAGCGAGGACCGACTTCCGGATACTCTCGGCCCCAGACGGCATTGCGCCGCACTCAAGCGCTAACTTGTGGAACTCTTCCGCGGCCTCGTGTGGATTAAGCCGAGCTGATCGCACAGCGGCACGTGCAGCAGGAGCCAGGTCGTTGATGTCCCCATAGGTCAAATGCCCGGAGAACGACATGGCCTCCGTGAATTTCGCGACGATATTCGGCGGAAGGGCAGGGCCATAAATGAAGTATTCGAGAAACTTCAGGAAATTCCCATGAGCATAGATTTCAGTACCTGAGATGCCGTTATTCTCGAAAACCTGCTGACGGGATTTCCCGCGCCCTCCTGGATTGCGCTCGGGATCGGTGAAGTATAAAAGCCGCACCTCGGGGATCGCACCGCGTTCCAATAACGACTCGGTCAGGCCTGCCATCGGCATAAGAGACGCACGGAGCTCATCATGCGATGTGTAGCGGAACCTGATTTGGTTCAGGAGATCGGTCTCTCGCTCGGTCAGTTCGATGTCGGGTACTCGCAAACCAGAACCCCCTTACAAAGGGGCGAATAGGGAAAACGGAAAAAATCGGGCGCTAAGGCGATTTGGCCGAGCATATCGCCCGCAAACCATTCCGCGCAGTCGACTTGCAAACGCCCTGACCCTATACTGTATAGTCGACATTTATGACCGGGGGCGGTCTTTGCTTGGAAAAATAAAAGATGTCGAACGCGCAGCTGATGGCAGTAGTCGAGGTAGACAAAGGAGATCGGATAATTTGTCAGCGCGACGGCTGTCGCCACAGCGTGTACAAACGCATCCACATCGTGCGGGAGAATGGGCGGTTCACCGTCCTCGGCTCCGAGTGCTTCAAGCTCCTATACGGCTCCTATGACACCGGGGCGGTGCCCGTTTATGGATCAAGCGCTGGCCAGCTTCTTACCGACGCCGAGCGTCAGCTACTAGCCGAAAACACTGAACGCTTCATTGCCATGCTGGAGGTACAGCGGCTTCAACTGGAGCATGCCCGAGCACTGGATTTACGCGCTAGACAAGAAGAACAGCGAGAGCGCGAGGAAGCTGCACGAATTATCAGAGGCGCCTCGGATGCGCTGCGTGACGAAGAACGCAATGCTCAGTCGCCTGCCCTGGAAAACTGCCGCCGGCAATACCCAGGGCTCAATCTGGCCACACCAGGCTGGCAGGGCTTGGTTTATTTAGAGAAGCTAAGAATCTTGCGTGAGGGGCGGGGGAATCGATTCACGCAGCCGCGAACTGAATCTTCCCTTTTCTAGAATATTTCCTACTCTTGGGGCTTGCGCAGCTCCCTGAACCCGCCTTCGGCTATACGCTGCTGGCGCCACACATAGTCCCCGGTCAGGTTGATGTGCTCCCAGCCCAGCGGTGACAAAAATTGCAGCATACCGTCGTCTGGCAACTTGCCTTTCTCACGTAAGGCCTGCGTCGCCCGCTCCAGGTAGACCGTGTTCCACAGTACGATTGCGGCCGTCACCAAATTCAGGCCGCTGGCGCGGTACCGCTGCTGCTCAAACGACCTGTCGCGGATCTCGCCCAGCCGGTGGATGAATACCGCCCTGGCCAGCGCATTGCGCGCTTCGCCTTTGTTCAAACCGGCGTGTACGCGTCGGCGCAGCTCGACGTTCTGGAGCCAGTCCAGGATAAACAGCGTGCGCTCGATCCGCCCCAGCTCGCGCAGCGCGATCGCCAGGCCGTTCTGGCGCGGGTAGCTGCCTAACTTGCGCAGCATGAGCGACGCTGTGACGGTGCCGTGCTTGATCGAGGCGGCCAAGCGCAGCACGTCGTCCCAGTGTGCGCGCAGGTGCTTGACGTTCAGGCTGCCGCCGATCATCGAGCGCAAGGCGGGGTGATCGCCCACTTTGGCCGGCACGTACAGCTTGGTGTCTCCCAGATCGCGGATGCGCGGCGCGAAGCGGAAACCCAGCAGGTGCATTAGCGCGAACACGTGGTCGGTGAAGCCGGCGGTGTCGGTATAGTGCTCCTCAATGCGAAGGTCCGATTCGTGGTACAGCAGGCCGTCGAGCACATAGGTCGAGTCGCGCACGCCGACGTTGACCACTCTGGTGCTGAACGGCGCGTACTGATCGGAAATATGGGTGTAGAACAGCTTGCCGGGCTCGGCGCCGTACTTGGGGTTGATGTGGCCCGTGCTCTCGGCCCGGCCGCCCGCGCGGAAGCGCTGGCCGTCCGACGACGACGTTGTGCCGTCGCCCCAGTGCGCAGCGAAGGCGTGCTTGAACTGGGCGTTGACCAGTTCAGCCAGGCCGGCCGAATAGGTTTCGTCCCGGATGTGCCAGGCCTGCAACCAGGACAGTTTCGCGTAAGTGGCGCCGGGACTCGATTCCGCCATCTTGGTCAGGCCGAGGTTGATGGCGTCGGCCAGGATCGCGGACATGAGGAACGTCCGGTCCTTGGCCTGCTCCCCGCTCTTAAGATGGACAAAGTGGCGCGTGAAACCGGTCCAGTCGTCCACGTCCATCAGCAGTTCGGTGATCTTGATCCGGGGAAGCATGCCGCTGGCGAAGTCAATCAGCGCCTGGGCCTCGTCCGGCACCACGGCGTCCTGTGGGATGATCCTCAGTCCTGTCTCAGTAATGATCGCATTGGGCAGTTCGTTCGTCAGCGCGAGCCGGTTGGCGGTGGCCAGTTGCTGTTCGAGCAAGAGCAAGCGGTCGTGCAGGTACTGGTCGCAGTCCTGGTTGACCGCGATCGGCAGCTCGCGCGCTGATTTCATCGCCCCGAACTTTTCCGTGGGTAGCAGGTATTCCTCGAAGTCCCGGAACTGGCGCGAACCCTGCACCCAGATGTCGCCCGACCGCAACGAATTCTTCAGCTCCGACAAGACGCAAATCTCGTAGAAGCGGCGGTCAAGACCGTCGTCGGTGATGACCAGGGGCTTCCACCGCGCCTTCACGAACGCGATCGGCGCATCGTCCGGCACCTTGCGCGCCCCGGTCATGTTCATCTCGCGCAGGACGTCGATCGCGTCCAGCACCGCTTGCGCCGCCGGCGCAGCTTTAAGCCGAAGCACATCGAGGAACTCAGGCGTATAGCGCCGCAGGGTGCTGTACTGCTCTCCCACCAGGTGCAGGTGGTCGAACGTCTCGGGCTGGGCCAGTTCTGCCGCCTCGGTCACGCTTTGCGTGAAGTCTGTCCACGGCAGCACGGCCTCGATCGCGGCATACGGGTCCATGCCGGATTCCTTGGCCTCGACCAGCGCGCGCCCGATTCGGCTGTACAGGCGCACCTTGTCGTTGATGGCCTTGCCCTGCTTCTGGAAGTCCTGCTGATGCTTGTTCTTGGCCGCGCTGAACAGCTTGATCATGATGCGGTCGTGCAGGTCGACCAGTTCGTCCGTCACGGTGGCCATGCCTTCGATGGCCAGCGCCGCCAGTGTCGCATAGCGCCGCTCATCCTCGAACTTCGCCAGGTCGCGCGGCGTCATCTGCGCACCCTCGCGCGCCATCTTCAGCAGGCGATTCTGGTGGATCTGGCGGCCAAGCCCCTCCGGCAGTGCCAGAGACTGAAACACCTTGAGCCTTTCGATGTGTTCGCGCATGTAGCGGGAATTGGGCTTGAGCGGAGACTGGCGCAGCCACACAAGCCAGGTGATGCTCATGTCAGGCGCCACGTTGAGCAGGTTGTCAAGCGAGCGCTTGTGGTGCCGCTCCAGCGGATCGATCAGCGCGCGGTAAATGCGCCGGTTGGCCCGCGTCACGGCCTCGGCGCAGGCCCGCTCGATGACAGTGAGCGCCGGCAGGATGATGCGCTTCTGGCGCAGCGTTTCAAGGGAATGCGCGGCGAGGACCATCGCCTTGTCGGTCTGCATAGCGAGGTCGGCCAGGCTGTCCACCAGCTTGCGGAAGTCCGGCAGGCCGAAGACTGACAGTCCCAGGTAGGCGCGCAGCTCGTGCAGGTGTTCGTTGCGCGTCTTCTCCCGCTCGCCGTATTCCGGCCAGGCGCCGGCGTCGCTGCGCACCTGCTTGGCGATCCAGTGCAACACCGAATCCGGCAGCGCGGTGTCGCTGGCAAGCGCGTAGCCGGGATAGCGCAACAGGCACATCTGGACCGCAAACCCAAGGCGATTCGCTGCCCCGCGCCGCTGCCGGATCAACGCCAGGTCGGCATCCGTGAAGCTGTATTGCTGAATCAAATCATCCTGACTTTGTGGCAATACCAATAAGCTGTCGCGTTCGGTATCGGACAGCAGTGAGCGGCGTGGCATTCGGTCCGATCCTTCGCTGAAAGGTTTGTGTGGTGCGCCGGTAGAAGGATCGCCCTGACAATGGTTCGCATCATTCGAACCCATTAAATTTAAAAAGGTAAAGCGCTTTACGTTTTTGTCTTCCGTGTTTTCGGACTGGCTGCGGCGGGTTTCTTTTTCAAATCCGCGTTCTCGCCCTCCAGCTCGCTAACGCGAGCCTCCAGCCGCTCATTCGCCTGGTGGGCATGCTCCAGGCGTTCCACCACCATTTCCAGTTCAAACTGCCTGCTGCTAGCTAACTCGCGCGTCGCCGTCAGTCCTTCCGTGGCCTCGTACAGCTTGCGGGCTTGCTCCCTGGCCGCGTCTCGCTGCTCGTGCAATGTGTGTTCCAGCTGGGCCTTCTCGCTCCGCAGCACGGCCAGCGCCTCGCGGCCGTCCTGGAAGTTGGCGCGCAGCGTGGCCGCCTCCTGTTCGGCGCGGGCAATCCGCGTTTCGTAGGCGTGCTTGTCATCCTGCCGCTGGGCCGCGCTCGCCTCCTGGAAGTGCTCGAACTGGCGCCGCGCCTGCGCCAGCTGGTCCGCCAGCTCCCGGACCTCGGCCGTGCGGTCGGCCAGGCGCTGGGCCTGCCCCGTCTTTTCTGATTCCAGGGCGGCGATCGCCACCGCATCTTGATGCCGGGCAGCCTGCTCGCGCGCGAACGCCGCCATTACGCTGTGCAGTTCGGCTTTCAGGGCTTCGCGCTCTATGCCAAGCTGGCGCACCTCTTCGCGCAGCGCCTCCGCCGCTTGTGCGACTTTATGTGCCGCCAGCTGGTGCTCAATGCGCAGCTGCTCGACCTGAACCTGCGCGCCTACCTGCACCCGGTCGTAGACGCCCTTGATCGCCTCCAGCAGATCGGCCGGCACGCCCGCGCCCGCCGCCGCGACCTCGCCTTCGTGCTGCGCCTTCCATTGTTTAAGCATTGGCGCGATCGTGCTCTTGCTGCCGGTGCCGCCCAAGGCCTCGCGCACGGTGTCGACGGTGGCGTTCTTGCCGGCGGCGGTCAGCTGGGCGGCCGCCTTGGCGACGTGGGAGTACAGGATACCGGCTTTGGCCATGATCGCTCCTTGGATAAGATAACGTGCGGTGTAATACGTAATGGTACGTTATATTACGATATAAAATCGATCCGAAATGAGTGAATAATTAGGCTCGATAATGTAGATTATCGACACCGATGCCGATCCGCAGCGTGCTATCCTGCCGTAACCCCCGTTACAAGCCCGACCGCGAGCAACACAGCCATGGCCACCCCCGAACCCGCCGACAACGGCGCCGAAAATAACGATGCACACCCAGCGTCGGCGCTGCACTCTGCCGTTACAGCTGTGGACGCCGTGCTCGCAGCCCAGCACCGCGCCGTCCTGGCCGCCGCCACGGCCGACAACACGCGCCGGGCGTACCGGTCCGCCGTAAACCACTACCTGGCGTGGGGCGGCGTGTTGCCGGCCGACGAAGCGGCGATCATCCGATACCTGCTCACCTACGCGCCGACCCTCAATCCCCGCACCTTGGCGTTGCGCCTGACGGCACTGTCGCAGTGGCACGTCCACCTGGGCTTCCCCAATCCGGCTTCGACACCGACCGTGCGCAAGACACTGACGGGGATCGCACGCACGCACGGCCGCCCGAAGAAGAGGGCCAAGGCCCTTCCAATCGAGGACCTGGAACGTATCGTGGTGCAGCTGGTCAGCGCCGGCACGTTGAAGGCGACGCGCGACAACGCACTTTTGCAGATCGGTTTTTTCGGCGGATTGCGGCGCAGCGAGCTGGTCGCCATCGAGGTCGGACATATTGGCTGGACACCCGAGGGCATCGAGATCATGCTGCCGCGCTCGAAGACTGACCAACTGGGCGAAGGGATCATCAAGGCGATCCCGTACAGCGACGGCCCTTGCTGCCCGGCGGCGGCGTTGCGCGCCTGGCTCGACGCCGCCGACATCATGGCCGGACCGGTGTTTCGGTCTATCAGCAAGTGGGGGACGGTGGCCAGCGCCGCTCTGGGCGTGGGCAGCGTGAATACGATCCTGGAGGATTGCGCGACACTGGTCAAACTCGACTACGTGCTAGACCTGTCTAGTCACAGTCTGCGGCGTGGCATGGCCACCAGCGCGCACCGCGCCGGAGCCGACTTCCGCGACATCAAGAAGCAAGGAGGCTGGCGCCACGACGGCACGGTCCATGGCTACATTGAGGAGGCCAGCCGGTTCGAGGATAACGCGGCCGGCAGTCTGCTGCGTAAGCGGGTCAAACCGGCCTGATTTGTCTCAGCGCCCGCTTGCCCGTTGTTGAAAAGCAGCACCGGCCGGCCCCCGGCTGTGCCGGGGCGAGCGACGGCATGGCGCGAAGCACGTCCCCGGCGGGCATGCTCAGTAAAGGCGTCTACAGGAAGGGGATGGCATCAAATTCATTGCGCCAGGACATAATGCGCCAAGGCCATCGCTTCGCCCTCGCTCAGTTGGGAGAAAGCTGGCATCGGTACAGGCCCCCATTTGCCAGCGCCGCCCGCTCGAATATTCCTCGCCACCAGTGATACCGCGTCTGCCTTGCCCTTGTACTTTGCCACCACTTCCTTGAATGCCGGCCCGACGACCTTTTTGTCGATCGAATGACATCCCATGCAAGCATTTGCGGCAAGCAACGCTTTCGTATCGATTGCTGCGGTGGCGCCGGCCTTCGGTGCAACTGCAGCTGGCTTTATCGCCGCGTTCGCAATCGGCACTGCGTTACTGCGTTCGGCACCGTAGGTCTTGACCAGGTAATCGACCATGTCCGGGATATCCGCGTCTGAGAATTGCGCACCGAACGGTTTCTTCATCTTTCTCACGGTGGCATCCCAGTAGCCGCGCGGCGATGTCGTGGGCTGCGACTGGATGTAATGGACCGAGTGACATGTCATGCAGTTGCGCTGGGCCAGCGCATATCCCGGCAACTCGCTGGGTTTGAAGACAGCAGTTTCAGGCGGAAGCTGAATGTCGAGGGCGAAAGCTGGGGCCGCAGCCATCAGACTGATGGTGAACAGAGAGCAAATCAGTGGATGTTTCAATGTGGTTCCCCTTATACCGCGACGACGCGCGTCGATTCGACCACATTGCGCATGTAGCCGGCAGGGTTCCACAGGGCGCTCGCGGGTTGGCCTTGACCGATCCGGTTGCCCGCCCGAACCAGCAGTTCGTGGTTTCCTTTTTGTTTCGGCGTGAACGCCGCGCTCCACTCTCGAAAAGAATAGCGCCCCAGGTCCTTGCCCAGTTGTGCGGCTTGCCAGTTCTTGCCACCGTCGGATGAAAACGCCACCTCATTCACGCCGTAGCCGCCGTCGAACGCAATCCCGCGCACCACCGTCTGGCGCCCGACCTTGACGTGCATGCCGTCGGTCAGGCTGGTCACGAACGAGCGCACGTTGAGGCGATTGATCGGGACGGTCTTGGTCGGCGCCTTTCCCGGCTCGGTACAGGCGCACTGATTGTCGGGGATGCGATAGGCCGTGCTCATCCAAAATCCGTCGAATACCTTGTCGGTCACGGTAATGTCGGACAGATGCTTGACCCAATAGGTGCCGTAGTAGCCGGGCACCACCAGGCGCAGTGGGTAGCCATTCAACATCGGCAGATCGGCACCGTTCATTTGCCAGGCCAACATGACTTCGCCGTCGAGCGCATGGTCGATATTGAGCGCCTTCATGAAATCGGGCCCGTCGCCAACGGGCGGCGTGTCAAGGCCGTTGAACGAGACCTGTACCGACCCGGCCTTGACGCCGGCCTTTTCCAGCACCTTGCGTAGCGGCACGCCAGTCCAGCGTGCGTTGCCCATGGCACCATTCGATAGCTGGCCGCCGTTGGCGCGCGGCGACAGGTGGCCGCGGCTGTTACCGGAACACTGGTTCACGGCAACCAGTTCGGTGGCGTCAGCCATTTGCTTGAGGTCGGCGAGCGAGAGCTCCAGCGGCGTATTAACATTGCCGCCGACTTTGAGACGGTATGTTTGCGCATCGATCGCGGTGGGAATGCCGCTCCAGTGATATCGGACGAAAAACGCATCGTTCGGCGTAATCACCGATTCGTTGAACACACTGAACGGAGTTTCCAGCTGCGGCGGACGGGCGGTCAGCAGGATCAGCGGCCGCTTTTGAGGATACACGACCAGTTCGCGCTCGCCGTTTTCAAACGGCAGCGTGACGTAGCCTGCCTCCGCCGCGAGCGCGCTCAATACCGGACTGCCGAACACGCCGGCGGCACCGAGCGTGCCGGCCTGCCTCATAAAGGAACGGCGCCGCAACGCCTCCGCCGTCAATATCAACGAGTTCTTCGCCATACTGGTCTCCGTTATTATTGTGAAATCGGTTAGCTCGATACTGCCACAGTATTGTCGTGATTTGCTTACTGCACGCTACTCAATACGGCTTTTTGTGGATCGACGGCCACGTCCCCTTCCATCACCAGGATGCGACTCGCCGTCGCGGCCTTGTCGTTGAGGCTGTTGCTCACGGCGCGCATCGGTCCGATCGCAGTGCCGTTCGCCATCCCCATCGGATTCGTCTTGAAACTGGCCACCGGCGCGGCCTGGCCGGTGACGTACACGCTGTACGCGGTCTGCGGCTTGAGTTTGAACAGCGACACTTCCAGCGCGTCCACCACGCCCAGGTTACGGGCCACAACGAATCCCTTGGCCTCGCCGGCAGCGGGTTTAAGCGCAATGTTGATTGGCTCGCTGTTGGCGCGCGGGACCAGGTTGGTCATGCCGTCGCCGTGCGGCACGGCGTTCGAAACGTACACCAGTGCCTGCGGCGCCTGGCCGACCGGTGCGCGCGCAATCACCTTGTTGGTGGCGCTGTCGATGACATCGACCGCGTCGCCGTTTTCAAGTCCCACATACAGACGTGTGCCGTCGTCGGAGGTCCAGATGCCGTGGGGCAACGCGCCGGTAGGGATCGTCGCAACCAGCGTCGGCGTGGCGTCGGTGGTGTACACCTTGACGACATTCTCACCGCCGATCGTTACGTAAGCACGGGTGCCAGCCGCAGTCTTCGCGAACGCCAAGTGGTTGGTAATGAAGCCGGTATCGATGACGCCCTTTACTTCCAGGCTGGCAGTATCGATGCGCGTCACTTTGCCGGCATCCTTGTGCGTCATCCACATTTCCTTGAAATCAGGGGTGAACTGAAGGAACGGCGAGAACGGGCTGACGACCTTAATGTGCTTGATGACCTTGTGCGACTTCATGTCGATCACGTCGACCACGGGATTGAAGCTGGAGACGACGAACGCCAGCTTGCCGTTCGGCAGGAACTGCACCATGCCGGGGCCGGCGGTCGTCTCGATCCGCTTTTTCTCCTTGAAGGTGACCGGGTCGATCACCGAGATGTAGTCTTCGCCGCGCACCACCGCCCAGACTTCGCGGCCGTCGGCAGTGAAAAACCCTTCATGGGGCGAGCGACCGATATAGGTGATTCCTTTGACCTTGTTGGTCGCCGTGTCGATGAATGCCACCGAGTTAGAGCCGTTTGAAATGGCAATCAGGGTCTTGTGGTCGGGCGAAAAGCCCAGGCCGTGCACATTGATCTCGCCCTTGTATAGCGGCGACAACACGTCCGGACGCTGGTTGCCCAGTTTGATCTGGCCGAGCAGCAAATTGGTCGCCGGGTTGATCACTGAAACGGTATTGGTATTCTGGTCAGCGGTGTAGACGCGGTCTTGCGCGCCAGGAGCGGCAAACGCGGAGGCGGTGAGCAGGCTGCTGACGGTCAACGAGAAAACGCAGTGACGGAGTTGCATGATTTATTCTTTCTTGGTGATCGAAGTGGGAGCAACTTTTGCCTGAGCCGATTGGTAGCGCTGCAACCAGGCCTGCATAATGTTGATTTCGTTTTGCTGTTCCGTGATGATGCCTTGGGCGACGTTGCGCAATTCAGGATCCTTGGTGGTGAGCAGGAGCGCTTTCGCCATGTCGATGGCGCCCTGGTGGTGCGGAATCATCATCGTCACGAAATCATGTTCCGCAACGCCATTCATTGGCGCGCGCTTCATGCCGTCATCCATGACGGCCATGGCATCGTCCGTCAGCGCGGCAAACGGCTTGGCCGTGCTGGCGATAAATACGGGGGGCTTTGCCGCTGGCGACTGGCCATGATGGTGGGCCATGGCCTGTCCGAGAGCACTAGCGCCAATCAGGGCGGCAACGGCGAACGTGGCCAAGCGTCGAAGGTACAAGGGACGATTCATTAAGGTCATGACGGTTTCTCCAGTTGGTCGTACACGGCGGTGGCAACGCGCGCCAGTTCGGCCTTGTTAATTCCAGCCGACAGCGCATAGCCGAATTTGCCGTCGATCCAATAAAACACATTCACCGGTCCCTCCTGGGCGAAGCGAAAACCTGTGTCCTTGTTGTGCGCCTGGTCGGTCGACACGTACAAGGTGAGGCGCTGCCCGGTCGCGTCGTGGTACATGAACTGCGCCACCGCGCCTTGGGCGCCAGGGAGCAGGCGACCACCGATCAGCTCGTAGCCGAGTTTGCCCAGCCGGGGTGGCCGAATTGCCGTGCCGAGGCGTTTGGACAGCCATGCCACTAGCTGCTCTTCCTGGTCAGCCCCGATTTCCACCGGCCGCTTGACATCCGGGCTATAGACAACGTGGGCGATTGCGGCCTGATGGGCCAAGCCGGCAACGTACAGCGCCGGCCTGGCCTGCATGGAATCACCTTGGGCGTACTGAATCTCGCCTGCCTGCTGGCCATGCAGCAGCCACCCTGTCGTGCCGCTGAACAGGGCGATGGCAAGACCGGCTACCAGCCGCTGCCATTGCCACTGGCGCGGTCGCGCTGCGCTTAAGCGCTCCGGCACCGCTTCGTCGAGCACGGGATTGAAAAGCGCGCGCAGTTCATCGTTTTGCGCTGTATAGGCGCGCAGCCGCTCCGCCTCTTCCGGGCGCTGCGCCAGATAGGCGTCGACCTCGAGTCGGCGCGCGGCAGGCAGCTTGCCGTCGACGAAGGCGTGCAAGTCGGCTTCCGTGATGGGTAGGGTATTCATTTGACCACCTTCAAGGGTGCGATGTACGCTCTCCCTTCCATATTCGCGCGCATTTTTTCACGCGCGCGCGACAGGCGCGACATGACCGTACCGATGGGAATCTTGAGCGTTTGCGCGACGTCGTCGTAACTCATTTCTTCCAAGGCCACCAGCAGCAGGATTTCACGCTGTTCCTCTGGCAGCGCACGCAAGGCCGTTTCCATGTCGCGCAGTTCGAGTCCGCTTGAAGGACTGCCAGGTGCTAGTGCCATCGATGTCTCCTCGTTGAGCGCTTCCGTCGGCACTGAAGGCCGCCGCGCCTGGTCGATACGCAGGTTGTGCATGATGCTGAACAACCATGCGCGCATATCGCTACCACCCTCCCATGACGCCAGTCTCCCCCATCCGCGCTCGACCGTGTCCTGCACCAGGTCGTCGGCGCCGGCCCGATCGCCGACCAATGCCCGCGCATAGCGGCGCAGACGGGGAATGCAGGCCAGCAGCTGGTCGCGCGAATTGGGCATGGATGTCACTGGAGTATCGGTCGATTAATCAATAAGCTGCTGCGGTCAGTTTCGGATCGATCTGCCAGGTTTCGTTGACCAGCTTGCCATCGCGGTAGGTCAGCACATAGCGCACATTGACCTGTGCCTTGCCTTCGAACTGCACCTTGGCGACGATCGTCGCACCCTTTGGGTTCGCCGATTCCTCCAGAGCAAGCACAGTCACGCGCGCCGGCCCGACAGCCTTGCCGAACTTTTCCCAGGTGGCGCGAATGGCATCGGAACCGGCGTACATGCCGTCAAGCGGCCCGCCGACCCATGTCAGCTGGGCGTTGTCGGCATAGCCACGCATGATGACGGACGTGTCACCGGCGCCAATGGCGCTAAAGTGAATCTGCGCGGCATCGCTCATCGGGCTGGCGACAGCGCTGCCGATCGAAGCGATAGCGAGGATGACGGCGAAGGTCGCTTGTTTCATGAAATTCTCCCTGGTTGGGTCAGTCGGACGGAAAAAACCGGTGTTATCGAGGTGAACGGATCTGCGGATGATTTATTCCATCTATTTCAAATTAATTTTCGCAGGCGTTTCGTCGCGCGCTATTTGGGAGAGGCGGATCATCGCTTCCAGCGCCAGAGATGCCTTTGTCTTGTACCGTTCGGGATGGCGCAACATGTAGAACGCGCGCTCCGGCAAGTCGATGTTTGCTTTCGCCAGCAAACCTGCCCGCAGATGCGAGGCTACTACCAGTTCCGACATGGCGGTGGCGAACTTGCCGGCCATCACAGCGGAGCGGACCGCTTCGTTGGACGGCAATGTGAGTGCGATATCGAGTGCATCGAAGTCGACATGCATCGCCTGAAGTGCGCACTCGAGCGCCGAGCGCGTGCCGGACCCCTTTTCGCGCAAGATCCACTGTGCCTCAAGAAGATCCGCGTGCAGCAGCCTCCTCCCTGAAGCCCATGGATGGTGCGCTGCGACTACAGCGACGATCTGGTCGGATGCGATGGCATCGACCGATAGTGTCGGCTCGTCGATGGCGCCCTCGACAAAGCCAAGGTCGGCGCCCCCCTGAAGCACTGCTTGGGCGACATTATGGGTGTTATCGATGGTCACGCTCAGTGCGATCGCCGGATGCGCTTGGCGAAATTGCACGAGGTACTCGGGTAGCCAATAGCTGGCGATAGTCTGACTCGCATGAATGGTCAGCGTGCCACGTTTCATTCCACCCAGCTCGGCCAATGTCAGTTCGGCGGCGCGCGCGCTGGCGATCGTGCGGCGTGCTTCTATCAGGAAAATACGGCCCGCTTCGCTGATCTCGATGCCGCGGCCGACGCGATTGAATAGGGCAGTACCATAGCGTTCTTCCAGCACCTTGATCGAAGCACTTACCGCTGAAGGGGTGAGCGCCAACACTGCGGCGGCCTGGGTCAAATGCTGTCGCTCGGCGACTTCAACAAAAATCCGCAATTGTTCTAGTGTCATCTGATTGTTCAATTCTATTGAACGATATATTCGATATTGTAAGATGGACATAACAATCTGTCGACTTGATAATCGTTCTATTGAATTCGAGAATCAGGAGCGGCAAATGGTCAAGCAACCACTAAAACTCGTTCGCAACGCGCTGCCAGGCTTGGCACTTTGCGCTGTGGTTACTGCGATAGCTTACGCAATGGAAAACATCGAAAGCGCTTTATTTGGCCACGCATGGCTCGAAAGCCTGGTGCTGGCCATTCTTCTAGGCACCGCCGTGCGGACGGTGCATCGGCTCGATACTCGCTTCGAAGACGGCATCCAAGTCGGTGCGAAATTATTGCTGGAAATCGCGGTCGTGCTGCTGGGCGCTTCGGTCAGCGCCGGTGCGCTGCTCGAAAACGGCATCGGTCTGATGAGCGGCATCGCGGCAGTGGTCGCCATCGCGATTGCGCTCAGCTTTGCCCTTGGCCGTGCTTTTGGTCTGCCGCGCAAGATGGCCATCTTGATTGCCTGCGGCAATTCGATTTGCGGTAACTCTGCCATTGCCGCGGTGGCCCCGGTTATCGATGCGGATGGAAAGGACGTCGCTGCGGCGATCGCCTTCACTGCCGTGCTTGGCGTTGTCGTGGTGCTGGTGCTGCCGCTAATGGTGTCACTGTTGTCGTTTTCACCAACGCAGTTCGGTGTCTTTGCCGGGCTGACCGTCTACGCGGTGCCCCAGGTGCTGGCCGCGACCTCATCGATATCGCTTAGCAGCGTCCACATCGGCACCCTGGTGAAACTGGTGCGGGTGCTGATGCTGGGCCCAGTCGTGCTGGTACTGTCGCTGATTGGTCGGCGCGAAGGTGGTCGTCGTCCTGCGCTGTCGCATATGGTCCCGTGGTTCATCGTCGGCTTTTTGCTACTGCTGACCTTGCGCTCGTTCGGCGCCATTCCAGAGGCGGCAATTGCGCCGATGCACGTGACGGCGAATTTCCTCACCATTATGTCGATGGCCGCACTCGGACTCGGCGTCGATGCGCGCTCAGTCATGCGGGCCGGTTGCCGGGTCGCCGCAGTTGTCGTGTTGTCGCTGCTGGCGTTGGCAGTCATCAGTTTTTTCCTGATAAAAATGCTCGGCATCGTTTGAAGCACTGCCCGATTAGCGGCTACCGTTAGAAATCGAGGATCTGTATTTTTTTAATACGAGAAACTTGGTGGTATTGCAGAAAGTTACAGTCTGATACGCTTGGCAAGCAGTCGCGCAATGCGCTTGCCAGAGCGGTCTTGATTCATCGCTTAGAGACGGTTTGAAAACTCGGAAGCAACTATGATGTCCAAATGGTCCTCTTCGATAGGAGTACGCCATGTGGACAGCAGAGCAACGAACACGGCATAAGGTCCGGGTTCCCAAGGAGCGCAAGGGTTATCCTACTGATGTGAGTGATCAGGAATGGAAACTCATCGAGCCATTACTGCCGGGCGCTGCTCGTACTGGTCGCCCCCGCAGGACGGAACTTCGCCAGGTGATCAATGCACTTCGTTATCTGGTCCGTTCGGGCTGCGAATGGCGCATGTTG
The DNA here is from genome assembly GCF_030411955.1 of Massilia sp. YIM B02443. Taxonomy (GTDB): domain Bacteria; phylum Pseudomonadota; class Gammaproteobacteria; order Burkholderiales; family Burkholderiaceae_D; genus Telluria. Next base: position 64,550 of record NZ_JASNRA010000018.1, on the reverse strand, counting down.
CCAAACGATTTTCCTCCCTATCAAACGGTGTATTACTGGTTCCGTCGGCTAGTGCGACGCTTCCTCTTCCGAACGATCCACGATCTGGCATTGATGCTGGACCGAATGTGCGAACAGCGCGAAGTCGTCCCCTCGGCCGGCATCGTCGACAGCCAGTCCGTCAAGGCACCAGGCGCACGTGAGCGCGGCTACGACGCACACAAGAAGATCAGCGGCCGCAAACGACATATCGCGGTCGATACCGACGGGCGACTGCTGGCAGTGAATCTGACGCCTGCCGACATCGCCGATTCAACAGGTGCGCAATCGGTCCTCGATGCTTTAGTCAAGCGTTGGCCATGGGTCAAGCATCTGTTCGGCGATGCGGCTTACGACCGACGCACCTTGCTCGACAAGGCAGCCTATCTCGACTTTACCGTCGAAGTCGTACGTGGCTTACAGGGCCAGGACGGCTTTCAGGTACAACCGCGACGCTGGGTCGTCGAGCGCACGTTTGCATGGCTGATGCGCTATCGCCGTCTTGTCCGGGACTACGAGCAGCGCCTTGATGTGTCGGAAGCGATGATTTTCATCGCGCTCGGCTCTTCATTACTGCACCGGATGCGTTTCCGGTGAGTTATTAAACCGTCTCTTAGGTGATATGTGCGACCGCGGCTTAAACCTGGTGACGGGCGCCATCGTTCTTTGGCATGCGGTGTTTCTGGAGCGGGCGACACAGGTTGCGCGCGGTCCTGGCAGCTCCCCGACGCCAGTATGCTGCAGTTTCGTGTCCTCGTTGGCCTGGGAGCACATCTACGGGACCGGATATTACATTTGAAGGAAGAGCAAGAAGGTTGATGAGAAAAATATCGGCCGCTGCGGACTTCAAGAATCGGTAACAGGGCTTAGCGCCCGATTTTTTCCGTTTTCCCTATTCTCCCCAAGTAGCCCGCTTGCTTTCGCCGTCGATCGCGGTCAGGTTCTCGCCGAAGTTGAGCCCGATTCCGTAGGCCTGCACGTATTCCATGAGTGCCGGCACATAGTCCGCGACACCGAACAGCACTGCGCCGGCGGAGCAGAAGTCGATATCGATTTCGTCAAGCACACCTGTACGTTTCCAGTGGTCCGCCGACAGATACATCGCTTTCTGGGGCGCTCCTGCGCACTTGATTGGCATGGCGGGTTGGGTGAACAGGAAGCGGCCGCGCCGCAACTGCTGGACCAGTTCCCAGGTATAGGGCGCCAGGTCGAAGCGGTAGTTCGACGTGACGCCATTGCGGCCAAGCGCATCGGCCAGGCCCTCGATGCCTTGCCAGTCGAGCTTCAAGCCCGGGCAGACCACGAGGCTGCGGTAAGCCACCTCGCTGCCGTCGGCAAGTACCACTGCGTTGCGTTCCGGTGCGAACTCGGCAGCCGCGGCCTTGATCCAGCGAACTCCGCGCGGCATGACCGAAGCCATGTCGTGCGCGGTATCGCCGGCCTTGAAAATCCCAGCCCCGACCATGGTCCAGCCAGGCTGGTAAAAGTGGGTGGTGGCAGGTTCGATGATGGCGATGTCGATGCCGGGCAGCCGCGCTTGCAGACTGGCCCCCACTGCGATACCGGCCGCGCCGCCGCCGACGATGAGCACCTCATGTGATGCGGACATGTCTACCTCCGGGTTATTTTTTTTCAAGGCGTGGCGCGAGTGCGCCGAGATCGTAGCCGGCCTGCGAGGCCGCCTCCAGCAACTTGGCGGGTGATTCCTCCCCTGCACGGGAAAGCGCCCACATCGACGTCGAGCGCCGCCCGGTGCGGCAATAGCCGAGTACCGGCTTTGGCAATTCGGCCATCAGTAGCTTGAACGCGGCCGCATGGGTGTCGGTGACATTGTCAGGTGCCGCAGGAAGATACCTTGCTTCTATGCCGAACCGTGCAGCCTCCTGCTCGATCTGGCTGAACGCAGGCTGGTCTGGTCCTTCGCCATCCGGCCGGTTGCAGATAATTGAACGAAAACCGTCTTGTGCCAAGGCGGGGATGTCCTCAAGTTGAACCTGTTGCGAGACCGCGAGGTCCGGGCTGAGCTGCTTGAATTTCATGGGATCTCCTGGATGGTTGATTTTTCCGTCTGACCAACTGTGCTTACGAGCTGACAGCCGCCAGAAGGAGCGCCGCTGCCCGGCCATGCGGATCAAGGAAGGTCAAAAATTGTCGTGTTAACAATTCCTCGCCTGCAGCAATTCAGGTGACATTTCTAAGCATACGCCTGACTCCCGATCCGGCACGCACACACAATGTCGCCGATCGCCGACACAAGTGACAATATACTTGAAAATAGTTCGATACACGATATACTATGAAAATGTATTTTGAATGGTGAGTAGGATGCTGACAACGGATGAAGAAAAAGGGCTGTGTCCTGCCGACGGCATCGATATCGAATCGATGCGCCGCGCCGCGGAGCAGGCTTGCGGCCTGTTGAAGGCGCTGGGCAATCCCGACCGCCTGCTGCTGCTTTGCCAGATGACCCAAGGGGAGTTCTGTGTCAGCGAGCTCGAAGCCTTGACCGGCATTCGCCAACCGACGCTCTCGCAACAGCTTGGCGTGCTGCGTGATGAGCAGCTGGTCAATACACGCCGGGAGGGCAAGCAGATCTATTACACCATCGCGAGCAAGGACGCGATGGCAGTGATGGAAGTTCTATACGAGCTGTACTGTAAAACGCTTAAGGAGAGTAAATCATGACCATCAACTGGAGCGAGTTCACGCCGTGGGCGTCGCTGTTCGGCGGCTTGCTGATCGGTCTATCGGCCGCACTGTTTGTACTGTTCAACGGGCGGATTGCTGGCATCAGCGGCGTGCTCGGCGGCTTGCTGCGACCACTTCGGGGCGACATCGCCTGGCGTGTCGCGTTTCTTGGGGGACTGCTCGGTGCACCTTTGGTGTACGGGATGTTTGCCACCCTGCCGGAGGCCCGCATCGAGGCCGGCACCGGAACGCTGGTCGTCGCCGGATTGCTGGTCGGCCTAGGCACGCGCTATGGGGCAGGGTGCACAAGCGGCCACGGCGTATGTGGCCTGTCGCGGCGTTCGCCGCGTTCCCTGGTCGCCACGGCGAGCTTCATGCTGGCCGGATTCGTCACCGTGTATGTCGTGCGTCACCTAATGGTTTAAGGAGAATTTTTCATGCAAATCGTAATGGCATTGATCGTCGGGCTTGTCTTCGGTATCGGTCTGCTTGTGTCGGGCATGGCCGACCCGGCGAAAGTCCTGAACTTCCTCGACCTGGCCGGCAATTGGGATCCTTCGCTGGCATTCGTCATGGGCGGAGCGATTGCAGTCGGCCTGATCGCCTTCCATTTTGCCGCCGGACGCCAAAAGTCGCTGCTCGGCGATGCCATGCGCTTGCCAACCGCCACGCAGATCGACCGGCGCCTGGTCTTCGGCGGCCTGACCTTTGGGGTGGGCTGGGGCCTGGCGGGCTATTGCCCGGGGCCGGCGCTGGTGTCGCTGGTCGGCGGTGGTGAGAAGCCGCTCATCTTTACCGGCGCACTGCTGGCCGGGATGGCGATCTTCGAGCTGCTGGAGCGCCTGCCAGCTGCCCCAAGCAAGCAGCGTGCGTAACCGCAACGCCACGGTGAGGGCAACGTCATGCTGATCAGTCTGGGGCTTGGTCTAGTGGTTGGCGTGGTGCTTGCGCTCACTGGTGCCGGCGGCGGCATTCTCGCGGTGCCGCTGCTCGTCTTTGGCATGCAGATGGGGGTTGCCCAGGCCGGTCCGATTGGCCTGCTGGCGGTCGGCATGGCTGCGGCCCTCGGCGCCATCCTGGGTTTAAAAGCCGGGATCGTACGCTACCGGGCCGCCGTCCTGATCTCGGCGACAGGGATGCTATTGTCGCCAGTCGGCTTGTGGCTTGCGCACCGTATCGACAATCGCTGGCTCAGCGTACTGTTCGCACTGGTCCTGTTGTTTGTGGCGTTTAAGACATTCCGGCGTGCCACCAGTAAGCAGGCCGTCCGCCAGGACAGTGCCGACGACCTCGAGCAGCCATGTATGCGTGACAGCGGCACAGGCCGCTTTGTCTGGACTGCGCGTTGCGCGCGTTCGCTCGCCCTGTCCGGCACGGTCGCGGGCTTGCTGTCCGGCCTGCTCGGTGTTGGCGGCGGCTTCGTGATGGTGCCTGCGCTGCAGCGGTATACCAATCTGGATATGCAATCGACCGTGGCGACTTCGCTGGCGGTGATCGCCCTGGTGTCGGTGACTGGCGTAGCATCAAGTGCGTTTGCCGGCTCGATGACTTGGGCGGTGGCCCTGCCGTTTGCCGCAGGGGCGCTGGCCGGCATGCTGGGCGGCCGCATTGTATCGGACCGGCTCGCCGGTCCGCAGTTGCAGATCGGTTTTGCCGCTGTGTCGGCACTCGTCGCGGTGGGCATGATCGCCAAGGTGCTGTACCGATAATTCTAGCCGCCCATGCGGCGCTCATCCTATTCAAGGAGAACTGCCATGAATCTCAGACCAATTCAGCTGTTTGACCCCGAGTCTTCGACCTTTACCTATATTCTCGCGACCCAGGCTGGTGCCGAGGCTGTGTTGATCGACCCTGTCGACGAGCACTGGGAGCGCGACCTGGCGCACCTGCGGCGCCTCGACCTGAAGTTGGCCTACGTCCTCGAGACACACGCGCATGCGGATCACGTCACGTCGGCCGGCAAACTGCGCGAGCTGACCGGCGCAAAGGCGGCGGTCCCGAGCGGCTGCGGTATCCCGCCTGCCGACATCCAGTTGAAGGACGGCGATGTGCTTCGCTTCGGCAGCGAAGAAATCCTGGTCTTGCATACACCCGGCCATACCGGAGGAAGCATGAGCTATGTGTGGCGCAACAACGTGTTCACCGGCGACACCCTTTTGATCAACGGGTGCGGCCGTACCGATTTCCAGAGCGGCAGCGCCGACGCCTTGTTCGACAGCGTGACGAAAAAGCTGTTTTCGCTTCCAGACGACATGTTGATGTGGCCGGGGCACGACTACAAGGGGCAGGTGGTATCGACGATCGGTTGGGAGAAGCAGCACAACGCGCGGCTGTCCAACCGCAGCCGCGACGAGTTCGTCCAGTTGATGGGCGAGTTGAACCTGCCAAAACCGAAACGGATCGACGTCGCCGTGCCGGCGAACCAGAACCTGGGTTTGCCGCATAGCGTCTGACGCATGCAGCGTTCGCCCCTCACGGCCGGGTGAGCGCTGCACATCCCGGATGATGAACAGTACATGACAGGTCAGACTGCGGCGAGCCTGCTGAACGACAAGGAATGCGATGACGGACGATACAGCGGCAACGGCGGCAAGCCTGTGGGACCAGCGCTACGGCACACCTGAATTCCTTTTTGGGACGGCGCCCAACGACTACCTGGCCAGCCAGCGGCACATGCTCCGGCCGGGGATGCGGGTGCTGGCGGTCGCAGACGGGGAGGGGCGTAACAGCGTCTGGCTCGCCCGCCAGGGCCTGAGCGTGGACGCCTTCGATGTCTCGTCAGTGGCCGTCGGCAAGGCAAGGCTGCTTGCCAGCGATGCGCAGGTGGCGGTGGACTTCCACATTGCCGATTGCGATGCCTGGAGCTGGAAGCCGGCATATTACGACATGGTCGCTGCGATCTTCGTTCAGTTTGCCGACCCGGCACTGCGGGCTCGCTTGTTCGAAAACATCATCGCCACGCTGAAGCCGGGCGGCATCCTGATTTTGCAGGGATATACGCCCAAGCAGCTCGAATACAAGACAGGCGGTCCTGGGGTGTTGGAGAATCTTTATACCGAGGAAATGCTGGGCACGGAACTCGGTGCTCTGGACATTGTCGAGTTGCGGGAATACGAGGCAAATCTTGACGAAGGAACGCAACACGCAGGGCGTTCGGCACTCGTCGGCCTGGTCGCGAGAAAAGCCGTGTAATCGCCAGGCGGTGGTCTTGCCGGCGGCGGAGTCTGTGCTGAGCCGCGTGAATTGTCGCGCTTTCGGTGGCGGCGAAGTCCCTGCTTAGGAAGGCCGACATCGAGAAGCACTCGCTAGTGTGCGCCAACAAGGCGCAATTATAACAATGATTGATGGAGACAAGCATGGAAGCATCCCAACCGAATCCGGGCGCCGCCTACAAGGTGGCACCCGGCTATTTTCGTCGTCTGACGGGCTTTGACTGGATGTTTGGCGCCGGCCTGCTGGCCGCTGCGCTGTTCACGCTGAACCGTTATGCCGCTTTCATGGATGGCTACGAGCGCGCGATCCTGTTGCTGACCGCGCCGACGCTGGCCGCGCTCGGCTGGCACTGGAAGCCGGTACGCTGGCTGTTCCCGCTGTCTGCGCTCTTGTCCTTGTGGGCCGTGTCGCTCTACGACGGTTCACTGGCAGCGGCAGAACAAAATTTCTTCCTGAAATACATGCTGTCGAGCCAGTCGGCGATCCTCTGGATGAGCGTGCTGTTCGTGTTCTCGACCGTGTTCTACTGGATCGGCATGCTGGCACGCTCGCACGCAAGCAGTGCGCTCGGCTCCCGCCTGTGCTGGGCCGCCGTGGTCCTGGGTTTCACCGGCATGGCGGTGCGCTGGTTCGAGTCCTACCTGATGGGTGCGGACGTCGGCCACATTCCGGTGTCGAACCTGTACGAAGTGTTCATCCTATTCGCGCTGATCACCGCGCTGTTCCACCTGTATTACGAGGAGCGCTACGCCACGCTCCAGTTGGGCGCCTTCGTCCTATTGATCATCGCGGCAGCGGTCGTCTTTCTACTCTGGTACACGGTGTCGCGCGATGCCGCCCAAATCCAGCCCCTGGTGCCGNACGCCACGCTCCAGTTGGGCGCCTTCGTCCTATTGATCATCGCGGCAGCGGTCGTCTTTCTACTCTGGTACACGGTGTCGCGCGATGCCGCCCAAATCCAGCCCCTGGTGCCGGCGCTGCAGAGCTGGTGGATGAAGATCCACGTGCCGGCCAACTTCATCGGCTACGGCACCTTCGCTCTGGCCGCGATGGTCGGCTGTGCCTACCTGCTGAAATCCCACGGCATCCTGGCCGACCGCCTCCCCAGCCTGGAAGTGCTGGACGACGTGATGTACAAGTCGATCTCGGTCGGCTTCGCTTTCTTCACCGTCGCCACTATCCTGGGCGCGCTGTGGGCGGCGGAGGCCTGGGGCGGCTACTGGTCCTGGGACCCGAAGGAAACCTGGGCCCTGATCGTCTGGCTCAACTACGCGGCCTGGCTGCACCTGCGCCTGATGAACGGGCTGCGCGGCCGCGTCGCCGCCTGGTGGTCGGTGGTGGGCCTGCTGGTGACGACCTTTGCCTTCATCGGCGTGAATATGTTCCTGTCGGGCCTGCACTCGTATGGAGAACTGTGACGAACGGTAGCGGTTTTCGCATGGGGTAGGCATGTCCCCGGGGGCAGGAACAAGCTGGCGCAAGCTCAGGCGCGACAGCCACGATCACAGTAAATGGTGATGAGGGGCCATGCTTGGGTATGCCTGTGTCGATGTCCAGCAAGGTCGCGTTCGCGGATGGAGCCATGCAAATTACTTGCGCAGGAATTGCCTGAAGAATATGCTGCTGGCACGATTCCCGGCTGAAACAACCTCATGCATCCTTCCATTCGCCATATCACTCTCGTCATTTCGTTTGCAGCTACGATTTCGGGCTGCAATACCCTGGGCGTCCTTGCGCGCACCGAGCCGGGCGCCGGACACGAAGCTGCCACGGTGTTTGGCAAGTGGGTACACGCCGGCGGCGATGCCGCTGTGGCAGCCACCTGGTCGCGCAAGGTCGCTCCTGGCGTGTCGATCCAGGAGATCGAAGAAGCGTTCACCAGTGTCGCAGCAGAAGACAACCTCCGACCAGTCGGCGAATTGTTTCTTTCAAACGAACTGGCGCTGCGCTCCGGGCGGGCGCAGAGGTTCCTGAAAGTCTACTCGTACTGCGATCCTGATACTGCACGTGCGATTGTCGACTTCAGTCCGGCGATGGCCGCGTTCCTTCCCTGCCGGATTTCCGTTGTAGAGCAGCACGACGGCCTCTGGATCTACGCGATGAACATGGACATCCTGATCAAACTGGGGAGGCCTATGCCACCCGATCTCCGTACGAGAGTCACGCAGGTGCGTGCAACTATGCTGAAGATGCTTGATCGCGCTGCGAACGGAGAATTCTAAGCCTCTTGTGTTAGCGATAGTGGTATGGACCACGACAAGCCACTGCATGCCGCTTTGCAGCATCGAAATATCTTGCTGTACATCGATCTTAATGGTTATATGCTTATAAACACATAAGCTTATAACTTCACAGCGCACTGAATCGATGGATGTGGATCTCGACAAGGAGGAGATGGCAGAAGTATTCGAACAAGTCTCGAACTACTTTAGCCTGCTCTCGGAACCAACACGCTTGAAGATCCTCCACGCCCTGTGTAATGGCGAGCGTTCGGTTGGGGCAATCGTGACGCAACTTGGGGCAACCCAGGCAAACGTCTCGCGCCAGCTGAACATGCTATACCGTGCCCGCATCCTGGGGCGCCGCAAGGACGGCGCGCAGGTGTACTACCGAATCGAAGACCAGAACACCATCGCCTTGTGCCGCACCGTGTGCAATCACATGGCAGAAAAGGTGAAGAAAAGCCGCCAGATAGACCAGGCAGCGCTCGAAAATTTCATGACAGGAAGCTAATAAGTTGTCGGGTAAGACGAAGTAGAAGGCGCTCAGCTTCTATATGATCATATGATCATATGATCATATGCTCATATAGGCATATGATCATGCGGTAATTTTATTGTTCATCGTAAGGATGGAGTAGATGGGTAACCCGATTCGCAAGTTCGGCCGTGTAGTGAAGGCGCCAGAAAATTTTGTCGAGCACTCTCTAATCAATGACATCAGCGCGCACGGCCTAAACGAGGAGCGACGTGGATTTCTGCGCCGCAGCTTTCTCGCAGCCAGTGCGGCAATGGCAAGTGGTGGAGTCCTGGCCCAGGCAGGCGAGGGCGACCTGAATATCCTGACGCTGCCCGAACATGCGCGCACGCTGGGCAAGCCGGTGGCCTCGGCGCCTTACGGGATGCCGTCCCAGTTCGAGGTCAACCTGCAGCGCCGGGAATCCCCGGGGCTGACCCGCGTGTCGGCGGCTTCCGTGGCCTTTACTCCCTTGCAGGGCCTGTTCGGGATCATCACGCCCTCCGGTCTGCACTTCGAACGCCACCACCAGGGATGGCACGACATCGATCCGAGCAAGCATCGCTTCATGATCAATGGACTGGTCAGGCAGGCGAAGGTCTATACGATGGATGACCTGATGCGCATGCCCTCGGTGTCGCGCATGCATTTCATCGAATGCGGGGCGAATACCGCCATGGAGTGGGGCAACGTGGCCGTCCCGTCGGTGCAGTATTCGCACGGCATGCTCAGTTGCAGCGAGTTCACCGGCGTGCCGCTGTCGGTGCTGCTGGAAGACTGCGGCTACGACAAGCGCAAGGCCAAGGTCGTGCTGGCCGAAGGCGCGGACGGTTCGTCGATGACGCGCACAATCCCCATCGACAGGGCGCTCGACGACGTCATCGTCGCCTGGGCCATGAACGGCGAAATGCTGCGTCCGGAGAACGGCTACCCGCTGCGCTTGGTCGTGCCCGGCATCCAGGGCGTTTCCTGGGTCAAGTGGCTGCGCCGGATCGAGGTTGGCGACCAGCCCTACGCGACGAAGGACGAGGCGATCCATTACATGGACGCCATGCCCGACGGCAGTTACCGCCAGTACACCTCGATCCAGGAGTGCAAATCGGTGATCACCACGCCGTCGGCCGGCCAGCGCCTGCTGGACACCGGCTTCTACAACATTACGGGTCTGGCCTGGTCCGGACGGGGCAAGGTCAAGCGGGTCGACGTCTCGGTCGACGGCGGACGCAACTGGCGCACGGCACGGCTGGAAACACCGGTGCTGGACAAATGCCTGACCCGCTTCAACATCGACTGGGAATGGAACGGCGCGCCGACCATCCTGCAATCGCGGGCAATCGACGATACCGGCTACGTCCAGCCAAAGATCAACGAGCTGCGCGCGGTGCGCGGCACGCGCTCGATCTATCACAACAATGCGATCCAGTCCTGGCAAGTGGCGCAATCGGGGGAGGTGTCGAATGTCCAGGTCTATTGAGCTCGCGGCGGGTGCGCTGCTGGCGGTCGCGACAGCGGCCGTGTTCGCCGGCCCCCAGGCCTTGCCTGGGCGCCCAGCGACGCCCAGTGAAGTCGCGGCATGGGATATCGACGTGCGGCCCGACTTCAAGGGTTTGCCGAAAGGTTCCGGCACCGTGGCGGCCGGCCAGGTCGTGTGGGAAGGCAAATGCGCGTCCTGCCACGGCACTTTCGGCGAATCGAATGAGGTATTCACGCCGCTGGTCGGCGGTACGACGGCCGAAGACGTCAAGACCGGCCGGGTGGCCGCGCTCGCCAACGGCCGCCAGCCGCAGAAAACCACCCTGATGAAAGTCGCCACCGTCTCGACGCTCTGGGACTACATCAACCGCGCAATGCCCTGGACCGCTCCGAAGTCGCTCACCACCGACGAAGTCTACGCGGTGACCGCCTACATGCTGAACATGGGCGAGATCATTCCCGAGGACTTCGTGCTGTCCGATAAAACGATGGCGCAGGCCCAGGCGCGCATACCTAACCGCAATGGCATGGTGACGAAGCACGGGATGTGGGATGTCAAGGGCAAGCCCGACGTGCGCAGCGTGGCCTGCATGAAGAACTGCCCGGTCGATCCGGCGCCCCGGTCGGCCCTGCCCGAAGCGGCGCGCAATGCCCACGGCAACCTGGCCTTGCAGACCCGCGGCTTCGGCGCCACCCGCGGCGTCGATACCACCCGTCCCGCGCCAGCCACCCGCGCTGCCGCCAGTGCAGCTGCGTTGCCGGCAGCAGTGACAGCGCCGGCGGCACCGGCCAAGGCCGCGGCCGGCTCCGTGCCGACCGCCCTGCTGCAGGGGAACGCCTGCCTGGCTTGCCACGGTATCGACAACAAGGTCATGGGCCCGAGCTTCGCCGCGGTGCGCGCCAAATACAAGGACGATGCCGCTGCGCCCGCGCGGCTCGCCGAAAGGATCAGGCAAGGCAGCAGCGGCGCTTGGGGGCCGGTCCCGATGCCTCCCCAGGCCCACGTGAAGGAAGAAGACCTGAAGGTGCTGGTGGGCTGGATCCTGGCCCCGCAATAAACCGGTACGGCCGCAAGCCGTACCGTTAACAATACTTAACGGAGATGTAGCAATATGAAACATGTCGTAACCGGACTCATCCTATCGCTCGCCTGCGCAGGCGCGATGGCCGCCGACCACCAGGTCAAGATGCTCAATACCGGCAAGGACGGCACCATGGTCTTCGAGCCGGGTTTCCTGAAGGTCGCCAAGGGCGACACCGTCAAGTTCATCAAGGTCGATGCGTCGCACAACAGCGCCTCGGTCGTCACGCCGCCCGGCGCCGCCGCGTGGAAAGGCAAGCCGGACGAGGAAATCTCGGTCAAGCTCGACCAGGAAGGTGTCTACGTCTACGTGTGCGAGCCGCACAAGATGATGGCCATGGCCGGGGTGATCCAGGTCGGCAAGCCGGTCAATCTGGCGGAGGCGAAGAAGGGGGCGGATGCTTTGTCGAAGTCCTTCGTCATGAGCAAGGATCGCCTCGACAAGTACATGGCGCAGGTGAAGTGAGCATGCATGCCGCTCCGGCAGCATAGCGTTTTCAACAATTGGAGGATGGTATGAATCAACAGCGACGCAATGTCATGCGCATCAGCGCGATCCTGGGGGCCGCGTTCGCCGCGGGGGTGCTGAAACCGGCCGACGTGTTCGCGGCCGAATGGAGCCAGAAGGTCTTCGACGCCAAGAGCCTCGAGGCGGCGGTTAAGGAACTGGGCGGCGACAAGTTCACGGTCAGCACCGACGTGTCGATTACCGGACCGGACATCGCCGAAAACGGCGCCGTGGTGCCGGTATCGATCGCCAGCAAGGCACCGAATACCGACTTTATGGCGGTCCTGGTGGAAAAGAATCCGAGCACCATGTCGGCCAGCTTCAATATCCCGGCGGGCACCGAAGCGGCCGTGACCACCCGGGTCAAGATGGGAGCAACCTCGAACGTGCACGCGCTGGTGCGCGCCGACGGAAAATGGCTGGTCGCCAGCAAGGAAATCAAGGTCACGCTCGGCGGCTGCGGCGGCTGATCAATCAAGCTCATTGAAAGGAAAGAACATGGCAGACCCAATGCGTATTCGCGCCAGCCTTGCTGGCGACACGGTCGAGGTGAAGGTCTTGATGCGGCATGACATGGAGACCGGACAACGCAAGGACGCGTCCGGCAAAGTGATTCCGGCCCACTACATCAAGACGCTTGTGGCGAAAGTCAAGGACAAGGTCGTGCTGGATGCGAACTTCGGTCCCTCTGTGTCGAAGGACCCGTTCCTGGCATTCAAGTTCAAGGGCGCCGCCAAGGGCGACAAGGTCAGCGTGACCTGGACCGACAGCGCCGGCGACACCCGGACCGACGAAGGCACCATCAGCTGAAGCACGAGCCGCCCCGGACTGGGGCGCAGGCATGCGCGGCGCCAGACCGCACAGACATATTCAAAGGAGACAGCCATGACCAGGATGCGTTCCGGTTTCGTCGCAGTGCCGCTGCTGGCCATATGCGCCGCGGCGTTGGCGCAATCGTCGGCAACCGACGAGATCGCCAAATACCGCCAGATGCTAGCCGACGGCAACCCCGCCGAGCTGTGGGAAATGAGCGGTGAGGAATTGTGGAAGAAGAAAGCAGGTCCGAAGAATGCTTCGCTCGAGCGATGTGACTTCGGCAAAGGGCCGGGCGTGCTCAAGGGCGCGTATGCCGAACTGCCGCGCTACTTCCAGGACGTCGACAAGGTCATGGATCTCGAACAACGCTTGCTGCATTGCCGCATGACCCTGCAGGGACTCAGTAAAGCCGAGGCCACCAAGCAGCATTTCGGCGCGTCCGGCAAGAAGTCGGATATCGAAGCGCTCGTCGCCTACATCACGGCCGAGTCGCGCGGCGCCACGATGGCGGTGTCGACCAGGCATCCGAAGGAAAAGCAGGCATACGAGACGGGCAAGCAGCTGTTCTTCTATCGTGGGGGCGCACACGACTTCGCTTGCGCCACCTGCCATTCGGCCTCGGGCCAGCGCATCCGGCTCCAGGAACTGCCGAACATCCTAGAGAAGGCGAATGCTCAGGCGGCTTACACCACCTGGCCTGCCTATCGCGTTTCCCAAGGCGAGGTACGCACCATGCAGCACCGCCTGAACGACTGCTTCCGGCAGCAGCGTTTTCCGGAGCCGATGTACGCATCCGAGGCGATCACCGCGATCACGATGTTCCTTGCGAAAAACGCAGACGGCGGCGTGTACGCCGGTCCGGCACTGAAACGATAGGAGGCCAGCATGACACCACTGAAAACCACGCTGATGGTCGTGCTGGGAGCCGCTGCCGCCGGCTGCGCAACCGTCGCAGCCGAGCCCGATTACCGGCAGGCCGCGCTCGCTTTGCTGAAGCAGGACTTCCGTTCGAAGGGGCCGGCGACGCTGGAGCGCGTCATCACCCAGGACGAAGCCCAGCAGCTATGCAGCCAGTATCCGCAGGAGCGCCCGGCCGAGGTCGCGGCACGGATCGAAGCCACGCAGATGAAGAACATCCGCCAGCCCGCCGACGGCAAGTACCTGGGCGACTGGAAAGAGGGCGAGAAGGTCGCCCAGAACGGACGCGGCATGCAGTCGTCCGACAAGGTCGGCGGCATCAACGGCGGCAACTGCTACGCCTGCCACCAGATTTCGAAGCAGGAAATCTCGTTCGGGAATATCGGGCCGAGCCTCTACAACTACGGCAAGATCCGCGGCAGCAGCGACGAGATGCTCAAGTACACCTGGGGAAAAATCTATAACGCACAGGCGTTTACGGCCTGCTCCAACATGCCGCGTTTCGGCCACAGCGGCATCCTGACCGAGGCCCAGCTCAAGGATGTGATGGCATTGCTGATGGATCCGGCCTCGCCCGTCAACCAGTGAACCACGCCGGGTGGCATCCGGATGCCAGCCGGCCAACAGTATCAAGGACATAGCATGGGTATGAATCGGCGCGAATTCGCGCAACTGCTCGGGATTGCCGCCGCCGGCGGCATGCTGCTCGGCACGCGCGGCGCCATGGCGGCGCCGTCCCCTGGCGCGCTGTACGACCTGCCGCGCTTCGGCAACGTCCACTTCCTGCACTTCACCGACTGCCACGCGCAGCTGATGCCGGTCTATTTTCGCGAGCCGAGCGTCAACATCGGACTCGGGCCGGCGGCGGGGCGCATGCCGCACCTGGTCGGCGAAGCCCTGCTCAAGGAAAGCGGGCTCGCGCCCCACACGCCGCAGGCACATGCCTTCACGGCACTCGACTTCGAACGGGCGGCGCGCACCTACGGCAAGGTCGGCGGCTTCGCCCACTTGGCCACCCTCGTCAAGAAGATGAAGGCCGAGCGCCCCGGCGCGCTGCTGCTCGATGGCGGCGACACCTGGCAGGGCTCCGGCACGGCGCTCTGGACCAAAGGTCAGGACATGGTCGACGCCGGCCTGCTGCTGGGCGTCGACGTCATGACCGCGCACTGGGAAATGACGCTTGGCGACAAGCGGGTACAGGAAATCGTTGGCAAGGACTTCAAGGGCAAGGTCGATTTCGTGGCCCAGAACGTCAAGACCAACGACTTCGGCGATCCCGTATTCCCGCCCTACGTGATCAAGGAAATGAACGGCGTGCCGGTGGCCATCATCGGCCAGGCCTTCCCGTACACCCCGATCGCCAACCCGCGCTACATGGTTCCCGACTGGAGCTTCGGCATCCAGGAAGAAAACATGCAGAAGATGGTGGACGAGGCCCGGGCCAAGGGCGCGAAAGCGGTGGTCGTGCTGTCCCACAACGGGATGGACGTCGACCTGAAGATGGCCTCGCGCGTGCGCGGCATCGACGCCATCATGGGCGGGCATACGCACGATGGCATTCCGGTGCCGGTCATCGTCAGCAATGGCGGCGGCAAGACCCTGGTGACGAACGCCGGCAGCAACGGCAAGTTCCTGGGTGTGCTCGACTTCGATGTGCGCGGCGGCAAGGTGCAGGCGTTCCAGTACCGTCTGCTGCCGGTGTTTTCCAATTTCCTACCGGCCGACCGCGAGATGGCTGCCCTGATAGCAAAGGTCCGCAAGCCATATGAAGCCCGTCTGAACGAAAAGCTGGCGGTCACCGAAGGCACGCTCTACCGGCGCGGCAACTTCAACGGCACCTTCGATCAGTTGATTATCGATGCGCTGATGGCGGTCAAGGGTGCGGATATGGCGTTCTCCCCTGGCTTCCGCTGGGGCACCACGCTGCTGCCCGACAGCCCGATCCTGATGGAACACCTGATGGACCAGACCGCCACGACGTACTCGCATTCCACGCTCACCGCGATGACAGGCGCAACCATCAAGACCGTGCTGGAGGACGTGGCCGACAACCTGTTCAACCCCGATCCCTACTACCAGCAGGGCGGCGACATGGTGAGGGTGGGCGGGATGAGCTACGCGATGGATCCCACGGCGCCGATGGGCTCGCGCATCAGCGACATGCGGCTGGGCGGAAAGCTGCTCGAAGCGGGGAAGACCTACAAGGTGGCCGGCTGGGCGCCGGTGGCGGAAGGCGCTTCCGGCGAGCCGGTGTGGGACGTGGTGGCGCAATGGCTGCGTTCGGAGAAAGTCGTCAAGCCGCGCAAGCTGAATACGCCGCGCCTAGTTGGCGTGCAGGGCAATCCAGGCATCATGGCCTGAGGAGGCGAGGATGGCGACGATAATCCGGAAGATCAGGGCACTGGCGGCCGCGCTGGCATTGTTGGCCTGCGCGCACGCCTGGGCGGTCGAGGCGAGTGCGGTGCCGAAGAACAAGCAGACCATCGCGGGGCGCTACCTCGATGCACGCGAGGCCTACGCGATGAAGCGCGAGCTGGGCCCGCGCGCCTATTTCGTCGACGTGCGGACCCGCTACGAAGTCGCCTACGTCGGCCTGCCGACCGTGGTGGATGCCAATATTCCCTATGTCGAACACCCGGAGGACGCCCCATGGGACGACAAGGCCGGCCGTTTCAAGCTCGATGTCAACAGCGACTTCGGCCCGGAACTGGCGCGCCGGCTGCAAACGGCCGGACTCGGCAAGGATGCTCCCGTGCTCGTGATCTGCCGCTCGGGCGACCGCAGCGCACGCGCGGCCAACCTGCTGAGCCAACTGGGCTACACATCGGTGTACACGGTCGTCGACGGCTTCGAAGGAGACGCCGTGGCATCGGGTGAGAAGCGTGGCCAGCGGATCCTGAACGGCTGGAAAAACGCCGGCCTGCCGTGGTCCTACGACTTGGGCAAGACGCGTGCTTACTTCCCGGCCTACTGAGCGTGCAGGGGTTGTGCTGCGCGCCATTGTGCACACGGCGCTGCTGGCGGCGTGCGTGGCCGGTAGTGGCGCGTCAGCACAGCACACGGCTTTACCTGCCTCGGGCGATCTGGCCGCAGACGGCCACGATGCCGCCCAGCGCCGCGTACCGCTCGTGATTCTGTTCTCGCTGCCTGACTGCAGCTACTGCGAAACAGTGCGGCGCAACTACCTTCTGCCTCTGTCCCGGGAAGGTGTGCCGGGCCAGCGTCCGATCATACGCGAAGCCGGCTTGGCGTCGACCGCGCCATTGCGCGGCTTCGATAAGCAGGCCAGCAGCGGCAAAGCATTGGCGTCGCGCTACGGTATCCGGGTGGCGCCCAGCGTGGCCATACTCGACGGCCACGGCAAACTGCTGGTGCCTGTGCTCGAGGGCGGGGACGTCGCCGGCATGTACGGCGCCTATCTCGACGAAGCCTTGGCCGGCGCGCGCCGCGCGCTGGCCGCATCCAAAAACAGGAGAACCGAATGAGACTGCGCATCCTCGGCGGCGTGCTGCTGCTGGCGCTGAACGCCGGCTCCGCCGCGGCGCAGGCGCCTGCGCCTGCCACCTACACCGTCACCCTGATGAGTCCCGAACTGGCCCTGCGCATGGCCCAGGCCGCGCTGGCTGCATGCCGCCAGGCCGGCTACCAGGTGGCGGTGGCGGTGGCCGACCGCGGCGGCCAAGTGCAGGTAGTGCTTCGCGACCGCCTGGCGGGAAGCCATACGGTGGACGCAGCGGCCGACAAGGCCTGGACCGCAGCCAGTTTCAAGATGGGCACCACGGCGCTCGCGCTGTCCACCAAGGAGGGCGCCGAGGCCAGCGGGATCCGGCACATCCGCCGCGTGCTGGCCGTCGGCGGCGGCATTCCCGTCGAGGCCAACGGTGCATTGGTGGGCGCGATTGGCGTCTCCGGCGCTCCTGGTGGCGCCGCCGACGACACCTGCGCACGCGCGGGAATCGCGGCGGTGGCCGAGGACCTGAATTTCTGACCCGTTTCTTGACATGCGCCACCGTGCGCAGAAGGACCTGAACATGCAGTCGATTCGTATCGCGGCGGCACTCCCGCACAGGGTGTGGCGCCTCCTGCTGGTGTTGTCCGCCGTGTCCTGGCTGGCGGCCGGCGCCGCCGCGGCGCCGCTTCCGGTGCTGCAGCCCATCAAGGTCAGCGCACACGCGTACATGTTCAGGGGGCACTCCGGCATGGCCGACAACGCCAACGCCGGCTTCATGTCGAACGCCGGTTTCGTGGTTACCGGGGATGGCGTGGTCGTCTTCGACGCGCTCGGCACGCCGGCCCTGGGCGAGGCGATGGTGCTGGCCATTCGCGGCGTGACGAAACAGCCGATCCGCCGCGTCATCGTTAGCCACTACCATGCTGATCATTTCTACGGACTGCAGGCATTCAAGGCGGCGGGTGCCGAGATCTGGGCGCACGAGCAGGGCCGCGCCTACCTGGCCTCGGACACGGCCGCACTGCGCCTGGCGCAGCGCAAAGAAGCTCTCAAGCCGTGGGTCGATGGCCGCACGCGCCTGCTGCCGGCGGACCGCTGGCTCTCTTTCCCGCGAGGCAAGCCGATCGCGTTTGAGATGGGCGGACTGCACTTCCAAGTGATCGACACCAGCGGCGCCCATGCACCGGACGACATCATGTTGGCCGTCGTCGAAGACCGCTTGCTCTTCGCGGGCGACCTGTTCTTCACCGGGCGGCTGCCCTTCGTGGGCGATGCCGACAGCCGCGTGTGGCTGGGCGCACTCGAGCGCATGCTGGCGCTGGCCCCGGCCGTGGTAGTGCCCGGCCACGGCGATGTGTCGCGCGATCCGGGCAAGGACCTCGCGCTGACTCGCTCCTACCTGATTTTCCTGCGCAAGGTGATGGGCGAGGCGGTCGCGGAGCTGGCGACCTTCGACGAAGCCTATGCGAAGGTCGACTGGAGCGCGTACGCAGGCTATCCTGCATTTGCGCAGGCCAACCGCATCAACGCCTACGGGACCTTCCTGCTCATGGAGCGGGAGAGCCTGCAGCAGAAGTAACGCCGCTTACCAATCAAAGGAGACGATATGAAACTGTTCCGTGTAATCGCTGCCATGCTGTTCCTGAGCCTTGCCGTGAGCGCCGGCGCCGCTGGGCGGCCTGAGAAAGTCGTGTACCACATCAGCGACGCGAGCAACGCCATGCAGGCGCTCGGCAATATCCGTAACCACTTGAACGCCAGTCCGAACGCCAGCATCGTCGTGGTCACCCATGGCGCCGGGATCGACTTCCTGCTCGAGGACGCCAAGGACAAGAACGGCAATCCCTACGACGCGGTGGTCCAGGAACTCGCGAACCGCAAGGTCCAGTTCCGGGTATGCAATAACACCCTCGAGGGGCGCAAGATCGATCGCAAGCGGGTGCTTCCGGAAGCGACCGTGGTGCCGTCCGGTGTTGCGGAAGTGGCGCGACTGCAGTCACAGGAGGGGTACGCCTACATCAAGCCTTGAAGCCCGCCGCCTCCATGGTAGTGGACACTGCCCAGTGCAGGACTGCGTTGCCGGCATATCCGTACTGCCGATAACGCTGCCTTAATCGCGGCCGCTTACGATTGGGCAGCGCTCCAGCGCAGGTCCTCATTGACCGTTGCGCGGGGCAGTGCCACTCAAGGAGCTTCGAATGAAATTGCATAAAGCAGCGACGTTTGCCCTCGCGGGCCTGGTCTTCGGCATGGGAGCGCAGGCGAGCGCCTCGGACCGTACGGGCGAGGTAACCCTGATCCACATGGGCGACCTTCACGGCCACCTGGTGCCACACGCAAGCGTGCGCAGCGACGCGGCGGGCAAGACGGAAGGCGGCGTTGCGCGCATCTACACGCTGGTGGAACAGATCCGCCACGCCAATCCCGAAAAGACCTTACTGGTCAATACAGGCGACACCTTGCATGGCGGGGCCGAAGCACTGTTCACCAAGGGGGAAGCGATGATCGAGGTGCTCAACGCCTTCCGCTTCGACGCCTATGCGCCCGGCAACTGGGATTATGTCTACGGGGCAGACAAATTCCTGTCGTACTTTACCGGTCCAAACCCGAAAGCGCGCTGGAACCCGGTGATCGCGAACCTGTACTACGATAACTATCCCGGTCTGAAAGCAAAGAATGGACAGACCGTAGCTCCTCCTTACCTCATCAAGCAGGTCGGCGGCCTTCGGGTTGGCATCATAGGCTTTACTTCGGACCGCGGCCCGCAGGCGGGTGACCAGAAGGTCACGGCAGGCCTGCGTTTCACCGATGGCAAGGAAGAATATGCGAAGTACGTACAACAAGTGCGCGCGCAGGATGTCGACCTGCTCGTCGTTATCTCGGAGCTGGGCCTGCACGGCAACCTGACGCTGGCCGATGCCATTCCTGGCGTCGATGTGATCCTTTCGTCGGACAAGCATGAGATCACGCCGAAGCCGGTAGTGTCCCGCAATGGCACCCTGATCGTGGAACAGGGCATGGACGGCCAGGTGGTGGGCGAACTGCAGGTGCGCGTGCACAAGGGCGTGGTCGCCGACAGGCGCTACGTGTCGCACAGGATCACGGAGCAGCTGGCCGAAGACAAGCGTATTGCCGCCATGGTCGCGCAGGTGCGGGCGCCGCTGGTCAGCGGCCCTGCGTTCAAACCGGGCGCCATTGCCAACCCGTTCAGCGGCGCCTTGCTGCGCTACCCGATCGACACCGTGGTCGGACAGACGGAAGTACCGCTGCACCGCAGTAACTTCAGCAACGAGCGCATGCCGGCGGTGATCGAGGGTTCGTCGCACGACTTCCTGACCGATGCCTTCCGCCGGCAGAGCGGGGCGCAGCTCGGCATGATCACGGGCTTTCGCTATGGCACGGCGGTAGCGCCCGGGCCGATCAAGCTCGAGGATCTGTACCACTTCCTGCCGATGGGAGCCCAGATCGCACGCGGCGAGCTGACCGGGATCCAGATCAAGAAAGCACTCGAGGGCAATCCCCAGAACACGCAGGCCCGGTCCGGTGAATGGATCAATGGCTGGACCGCGGGCATCAGCGGACTGACGGCGGATTTCAACCCGCAGGCGCCGCAGGGTTCGCGTGTGAGCAATATGCGCATCAATGGCAAGCCGATGCGCATGGACGCGACCTATACCGTGGCCGGACTTTGGTACAAGGAGATTCCGGCCCTCGTCAACAGGCTGCCGGCCAAAGGGGTCGTGGTGGTAAAGGACGAGAAGGGCGCACCGCTGGACGGCACCGACGTCGTGAAGATGTACCTCGACTCTTTGCCGGGGAAGAGCCTGACGAAAGGCGGGCTGGAGCTGGACCGCATCCGCTTGGTCAAGCCGCTTCCGGCCGCGCACCACGGTATCGTCGAGGTACAGCCGCTCGGCGCCGTCGCCCGGTAAGCACCAGAGGGCGGCAGGGAAAATCTGGCGGCACGACCATTTCCCGCTCGCGCCCGTTAACGTGCAGCTAATCCTGGGTGGCGACACTAGGTCAAGGGCCCATGAAGATAACGACGAAGCACTGCCCGGCCATCTTGCAGATCAGTGATCTGCACGGTTATATGGAGCCCGATTTGAGACTCGTGCGCATCGGCGACGGCGAACGATTCCACACGCACGGAGGCCCTGCGCATCGCAACATGTGCGCTGCTCGGCAGCGCATTGTGCGACAGTAAGGACGGCAATCACAGCCGTCCCGCAGGCATGACTGACTCAACGAAAGGAGCGGAACATGTTTTTTCAACGGGTTAAAACGCAGGGATTAGGCCACAACGCCTATGTGCTCGGATGCGGCAACGGGCTTGCAGTGGTCGTCGATCCGCGGCGGGACGTGGCAGAGTATCTGCAACTGGCACGCGACAATGACTTGAGCATTGCCTATTGCATCGAAACGCATCGCCAAGAGGATTTCGAGTTCGGGTCCGCAAGCCTGGCAGAACTCACCGGCGCCAAGATTCTGGCGGGCAAACATCCCCTGTTCGGCCGCGTCGATGTGCAGGTAGCGGATGGCGAGGAATTCACGGTGGGAACGACGCGCTTCGTCGCGCTGGCTACCCCAGGACACACGCCCGAGAGCATGTCCTATGCGGTCTATCCCAATGACGCCGGCGACCAGTGCTGGGGCGTGTTTACCGGAGATGCCCTGTTCGTGGGTGATACCGGAAGGACTGACCTTTCGGACCCGGAAAAAACCGCAGAAAATGCGGGACTGCTCTACGATTCGGTGCACCAGAAACTGGCACCGCTTGGTGACCAGGCGATCCTCTTGCCGGCGCACGGCGCGGGATCTGCATGTGGGGGGAACATTTCCGAGCGCGACGAGTCAACGCTGGGCATCGAACGTGCGACCAATCCTGTATTCAAGAAAACCCGCGCGGAATTCATGGCGCAGAAGGACGGTGAACATCTGCCGCGGCCACCGTATTTCTCGCACATGGAAGTGGTCAACCTGGAGGCAGGACGGCCCGTGCCCTCATCCCCCGCCGATCGCGTGCTGTTGCCAAAGGCATTCCAGGAGCGCGCCAGGGACGGGGTAGTGATCGATACCCGATCGCCTGATGCCTTCGCAGGCGCACACATTCCGGGCTCGTACAACGTATGGCTGGAGGGGCTGTCCACCTTCGGCGGCTGGCTCGCAGACGAACAGACACCGATCTTCCTGATCGTGGAACATCCCTCCAAGGCGCCTGTAGCAATCGCACAGCTTGCACGCATCGGCCTCGACCGCGTCGAGGGAGTGCTTGTGAACGGGGTCGAGGCATGGCGCGAAGCGGGCCTGCCCATCGAAGCATCGGGCACGACGAGCGCCAGCGAGGCTGCGCGCTGGAACGAGGAAGGGGACCTGACTATCCTGGACGTGCGCGACGACATGGAGTGGAAGGAGAAACACATACCGGGCGCGCACCATAGCTTCGTGGGCCATCTCGAAGAAAACCTTCCCGCGATTCCCAAGGATCGCCGGATCGTCGCCCACTGCAGCGTGGGGCATCGCTCCGGGCTTGCGGTCAGTATCCTTCGGCGTAACGAGTATACGAACGTCTTTAACATGCTTGGCGGTATAACGGCATGGGACAAGCTCGGACTGCCATTAAACAGGAATCAGGTCGAATAACGCGCGAAGGAGACGGACATGAACACGGCTGGCGGCGCATGGAATCCGTATGTGGTCGGCGCCCTTATCGGCGTCCTCTCGATGGCGACATTTTACTTTTCTAGCAAACCGCTGGGCGTGTCGACTGCTTTCGCACGCATGGCCGGCCTGCTGGGCTACCTGGTCGCCAGGGAACACACCGACTCCCTGGCGTTTTATCAGGATAAGACTCCCAAAATCGAGTGGGAAGTCATGCTCGCATTCGGCATTGTCGTCGGGGCATTCTTCGCCGCCTTGTCGGGTGGCGAATTCCATGCCAGCGTTATCCCCCCGCTGTGGGAGGCGCATTTCGGAGACTCTGTACCGCTGCGTCTGTCTGTCGCTTTCGTTGGCGGAGTGATCATGGCGTTCGGGGCGCGGCTTGCAGGCGGGTGCACAAGTGGCCATGGAATCAGCGGCGCACTGCAATTGTCGGTCGGGTCGTGGATTGCGCTGGCATGCTTCTTCGCAGGCGGTTCCCTGGTAGCGCAGGTGATGTATGGATAACACATCCGCAAAGCCCGGCGTTGACCACGGCAAGCCACCAGGAAGCACGGATGGCGGGGCCGGGAAAAGCGACGCGCCAAGGCAGCTCGCATTGGGTCTATTCTTCGGGATTATCTTCGGTTTCCTGTTGCAGAAAGGCGGCGTTGCCAAGTACGAGGTTCTGCTTGGGGCGCTTCTGCTGACCGATTTCACGGTCATGAAAATCATGCTGGCGGCTATTCTTGTCGGGATGATCGGCATTTTCGCCATGCACGCTCTCGGACTCGTCAAGCTGCAGCTCAAACCCACGAAGTATGCGGCCAATGTGCTTGGCGGCCTGGTCTTCGGAGCAGGGTTTGCCTTGATCGGATATTGCCCAGGAACAGGCGCCGCAGCCTTGGGACAAGGGAATCTGGATGCCGTCGCCGGGATCGCCGGACTCCTGGCGGGCAGCTATCTCTACGCCGAATTGTCCAGAAGCCTCAGCTCGAACGTGCTGGCCTGGGGTGACCGCGGGTGCATCCAGCTGCCCGATCTGATAGGAGTGCGCACCACGCCCTTCCTGATCGTGTTCGCGCCCTTGCTGGGCGTGGCATTGTGGCTGCTGTACCTGTATTTTCCGTAGCAAATTCAGCTGGCTTTGAACACCAGGGCGGCAACGCGCCGCAGCCTTGGGTAGACCATGGGAACGGTGAGCATGGTACTGCCCACGGCCATCAGGAGCAGGGCCGTGAAGGTTTCGCTGGTGATGATCCCCTTGTCCAGCAGGATATTGACGAAGATGATCATGATCAGTGCCTTGGTCTGCAACAGCCAGCCGATGATGGATGCCTCGCCCCCACCCCACTTGAGGATCTTCCCGGCGATGTGG
This sequence comes from Massilia sp. YIM B02443, assembly GCF_030411955.1. Classification (GTDB taxonomy): domain Bacteria; phylum Pseudomonadota; class Gammaproteobacteria; order Burkholderiales; family Burkholderiaceae_D; genus Telluria. The sequence goes on along the minus strand of NZ_JASNRA010000018.1, from coordinate 40,630 downwards.
GTGCCGGCCAACTTGCCGCTCACCGAGGCGAGCAGGAGCACGGCGGCGACAAGGAACACGGCCGGTCCACCCATCGCCCAGTTGGTGCGCAAGCCGGTGGACAGGAAGAACACCGGCATGAAGGCCAGCAGCACATGGTGACGCATCAGATCCATCTTCTTCTGGTCGAACCAGTGCGCGTCCATTACCGCACCGGCCAGGAAGGCGCCAACCATGTAGTGCAGGCCGGCCCAGTCGGCTGCGAAGGAACAGGCCGCCAACCAGACCAGGCTGACGTACCAGCGGTCGGTCTCCTGCAATTTGGCCATCAGCTTGCGGAACAACACGGTGGCCAGTGCGAACACCGCCAGGAACCCGAGCTGACGTCCGACACGGTCCCAATCGAGCAGGATCAGGGCCAGCACACCCCAGATCGCAATATCGTCCAGGCTGGCATAGCGCAGGATGCGCTGCCCGATCGGCTGGCGCAGGATCTCCAGTTTCTCCATTAGCAATATCAGGATAGGCAAGGCCGTGACAGCGCAGGCCATGCCTACGGCCAGTACGAATTGCCAGCTCTCGGCCTTCGGACCGATCCAGCCGGCATAGCCCAGCATGCCGAGCGCGGCGATACAGCCAAACACCAGCGGCGTCCCCAGCGCGAGCGACGCGGTGATCATGCTCTCGCGGCGGTGCGCCCAGGCCGCTTTCAGGTCGAGTTCGATGCCCGCGACCATTACGAAGATCATCACGGCCCACCAAGCAATGCCGTTGAGCGACTGGATTACCTCGGGATTGAACACGAAGCCATAGTATTCCGGATAAACGCTGCCGAGAATGCCTGGTCCGAGCAGGATGCCGGTAATAATCTGCACTACCACCAGCGGGGCGTAATAGTCCGTGTCGCCCAAGCGCCAGATCAGGTAGGGAATACTGAAAATGATCGCCATGGCGATCAGGAAAATCTCGGTCGTGCCCATTGCTGCGTGCATATCGTCTCTGCGTGATCTTGTATCTCGAATACGTGAGCGGCGAGTATCGCCCGACTGTTCAAATGCTTGCAAGAACAATTGCACTGGTGGGCGAGCGCAATGCCGTACAGCTACGGCCAGGGCGGGTCGAGGGGCCCGTGCGTCCGGGCCGGCGTCACGTCTGCTGCTGCCGTACGCGCACTGCATGGCGTTCGTCATGCCTTCCTGCAACAAATTTAGCGGGCCGGACCCTGCTCGACAAGGACTGTTTCGCCTTACAATGCATGGATGCGTATCCTCATCGTAGAAGACAATCCGGATATCCTGGCAAATTTGTACGGCTTCCTGGAACCAAAGGGATATACGGTCGATTCCGCCCGCAACGGCTACGGCGGGCTTGCCCTGGCTTCCGAAAGCCTGTATGACGTGATCATCCTGGACGTGATGCTTCCCGGCTTGAATGGCCTGGAACTGTGCCGGAAACTGCGCTCCGAGCTCCGTGCACCGACACCGGTCCTGATGCTGACGGCGCGCGACAGCCTGCCCGACAAGGTTGCCGGCTTCGACAGCGGCGCGGACGACTACCTGGTCAAGCCTTATTCCCTGGTGGAGCTCGAGGTCCGGCTGAGAGCCCTGGTGCGTCGTTCCGGCGGATCGGTGCTGGTGGGGCGCGCGCTGCGCTTTGGCGGACTGGTCTTCGATCCCGATGTGCTCGATGCTTCCCGCGACGGCAAGAAAGTCGTGCTTACCAGGACAGGCTATGTCTTGCTGCGCTGCCTGATGAGTGCCGCTCCGCGGATCGTCCCGCGCGATGACCTCGAGCAGGCTGTCTGGGGCGATGACCGACCTGACAGCGATGCTTTGCGTACGCACATCCACGCGCTTCGCCAGGCGCTCGACAAACCTTTTGCCCTCCCCATGGTCCATACTGTTCCCGGCGTTGGCTACCGGCTTGTTCTTCCCGATGCGCCAGGCTGATTCCTTGAGCCGGCCGATCGTCGCCGCCTTCCTCCTATTCGGCATCGTCCTGTCCGTATTCTTTGCGGTGCTGGCTGCATTGGCTGTCGAAGGAATCGAGGTCTACCTGGTCGACAACCGGCTGGCCGAAGTCGAGAATTGGGCGCGTCCACGAGAAGCTGCGGGGCTGGCGGCGGACCTGCCGGCTGGCTTGCGTTTCCACCGTGGCGAAGAGATCCCGTTATCGCTGCGCGGGCTGCCAGCCGGCGTGTCGGACGCAATCGTGGATGGCATCGGCCTGCATGTGCTGTCGGGTGCGGACGCGCGTGGCCCCTATGTCGTCGTCGATCATGAAAGCGACTACGAGAAGGTCGAGCTGCTGGTGTATTCGGTATTTGCGGGATTTTTTGCAGGTTTTGTGCTGCTGGCGGTCTTCCTTGGCCGTTTTGTCGGGCGCAGGATCGTTGGGCCGGTTCGCGCGCTCGTCGAAGCGGTCGAGCGCGGAGCGTCGACCTTGCCGCTCACCGAACGCCGGGACGAGCTTGGCGTACTTGCGCGGGCGCTGGCCGCACATACGACCGAGTTGCGGGAGGTTCTCGACCGGGAGCGCTTCTTTACGGGCGACGTCAGTCACGAGTTGCGTACGCCCCTCACCGTGATCATGGGGGCGGCCGAGATCCTGCTGGAAGCAAGCCAGGACACGGCAATCCAGGCACCGGCACAGCGCATCTATCGCGCGGCACAAGAGGCCACGGAATGCGTCGGTGTCATGCTCATGCTGGCCCGTGCACCGGAAGTCGGCTTGCTCGCACCAGTGTCCGTGAGCGAGATTGCGCGACGCGAGGTTGAACGTTACCAGCCCATGCTGGCACACAAGCCTGTCAAGCTGCTGTGTGTGGGTAGTGCTGAGATCAGCGTGCGTGCGCCTTCTGAATTATGCAAGTCTGCAATAGCGAACCTGATACGCAATGCATGCCAGTACACGGAGCAGGGTTCGGTAACGGTCGTGCTCGAGCCCGGGCGCGTGATCGTGGAAGATACCGGACCGGGATTGCCGGATGCGGTGCGACAAACCTTGGGGCAGGGCGCCACTGCCATTCCCTCCAGTGGCTCGGCCGGGACAGGCCTTGGCTTGTCGCTGGTGAGACGTATTTGCGGATACCTGGGTGCATCGCTCGACTACGCGAACCGTCCGGACGGCGGCAGCCGCTTCTCGATCATCTTTCCTCCCGGTTTCACGCAAACCTAACGCGACCTTGACGATGCCCTCATAGGCGCGTCTCTATCCTTCAAGCAAGCTGCCCTGTGGGCGGCAGCTTTGAATGGATACGAGAGTGGAAAAACTATTTGCACGGCGGGTTGATGCGCCGGTTCTCACGCTGGCGGTTGCACTGTTGCTGGCAAGCGCCAGCAACCAGACATTCTGGTCGACCTTTACACAGGCTACAGGCGGCGCCTCGCTGGACAGGCTGCCCTTGCTGACAGGGGCATTCCTCATGCTTGTCCTGTTCTTCAACGCGTGCCTGACCATGGCGAGCTTCCGCTATGTCGCGAAACCGGTATTGATCGCATTGATACTGACGGCATCGGCTGCCAGCTATTTCATGGCGTCCTATGGGATCGTCATCGATAAGGCCATGGTCCAGAATGTCTTCGAGACGGATGCGCGCGAAGCGATGGAGCTGATCAGCTGGCATTTGGCGGCGACGGTCTGCCTGCTCGGCGTGCTGCCGTCGCTGCTGATTGCGCGTGCCAGGATCCATTTCCCGCAAGGACCAAAGGGACTCATGCAGCGCTTCGGCATTGCGGCGGGATCGCTGGCGCTGGCGGCCTTGCTGCTCATCCTGTGTTTCAAGAGCCTGGCGCCAGTACTGCGCGAGCATCGGGAGCTGCGTTTTCTCGTGACTCCCACCAATTTTATCCAGGCGACGCATGGCTATCTGCGCAAGCGATTGGCTGCCAGCCTCGTCGTGGCTCCCCTTGGCCGCGACGCGGTCAAGGGCGCGACCTGGACCGGCCAGGAGCGCAGAACGCTCACCGTCATCGTGGTCGGCGAAACGGCACGTGCCGCGAACTTTTCGCTCAACGGATATGCTCGCGAGACAAATCCCTTGTTGGCGCGGCAAGCGGGGCTGATCAATTTTTCGAACGTGCGTTCTTGCGGTACAGCGACCGCGGTGTCAGTACCGTGCGTGTTTTCGGCACTCGGCCGGGATGGGTACAGCCAGTCGAAGGCCACCAGCCAGGAAGGATTGCTCGACGTACTCACGCACGCCGGCTTCGACGTCATCTGGCGCGATAACAACTCCGGATGCAAGGGTGTGTGCGCCCGTGTGAAGTACGAAGATCTGTCGAAGCCGGCGGGGCCTGACAGCCATTGTGGCGCTAAGGAGTGCTACGACGAGCGTTTGCTCGAAGGTTTGCCTGAGCTGATCCGCAACAGCACCAGGGATCTCGTCATTGTGCTGCACCAGAAGGGGAGCCACGGCCCTGCTTATGCGAACCGTTACCCACGCGAGTTCTCAAGGTTCGGGCCGGTGTGCACGTCCAACCGGTTCGAAGAGTGTTCGCGTGAATCCATCCAGGCCGCGTATGACAACACGATCGTCTACACCGATTACTTTCTGAGCAAGACCATCGATATGTTGCGCGGCATCGCGGGACGCGGGGGCATCGATACGGCCATGCTGTATTTTTCCGACCATGGAGAGTCTCTTGGAGAAAACAACATGTACCTCCATGGCGCCCCGTATTTCCTGGCGCCGCGCGAGCAGACCGAAGTGCCCATGATGCTGTGGATGTCGCCGGGCTTCAGCGAGCGCTTTCGTGTCGATCGACGCTGCCTGAACGAACGGCGCCAGCAACCGCTCTCGCATGACAATGTGTTTCATTCCGTCCTCGGGATGCTCGATGTGAATACCGCAGTACTCAATCCACGGCTCGACATGTTCCATTCCTGTGTCAGGGGAGGCTGATGCGTCGGCCTGGTCACCTTGCTTGCCCGACACTGTTGGGCTATCGCGCGGCGCGAAGGATCGCTGTCGCACTCATCGCCGGAGCCGTGTCCACGCTGTGGATCGGACGTTACTCCGATATTGATCTGCTGCTCGCCGATGCGGTATTCGACGCCGCCAGCAATACTTTTCCCTGGCGCGATGCATGGCTCACCGAGACTTTCGGACACGTCATCTTGAAGCGGGTGCTGACGCTCGCGGCGCTGGCCTTTATCGGGTGTGCGGCGGTCGATGCGTTCCGGCCCTTGCCACGACTGTGTGTCCTGGGCCGGCTACGCCTGCGTATCGTCGCATCGTCCGCGATATTGGTCCCGGCCGTGATCAGCTTGCTGAAGCAGCTCAGTTCATCGCACTGCCCATGGGACCTTTCTCGTTACGGAGGGGAGCAGCCTTATGTCCGGATCTTCGACATACTGCCGGACGGCGCGATTCCTGGCCAATGCCTTCCTGCTGGCCACGCCTCGAGCGCACTGTGGCTGTTGTCGCTGGCGGTCTACTGGCTACCTGCTCAGGCTCGCGCAGCCCGGATAGCGGCCTTTTCGGGTATCGCTGCCGGCAGCTTTCTCGGGCTTTTGCAGCAACTGCGCGGTGCCCATTTCCTCACCCACAGCCTTTGGTCGATCTGGATCGCAAGCGCGACCGTGGTCCTCGTCATCCTTGTTCTTCAGGGGAGGCAAGCCGGCGCTGCCGTGATTTCCCCGTCGGCTTCCGCCGCAACGCAGAAGCGGCACAGGCTCGACCCTGAAACGGACATTTCCGAATCCAACTGATTAACCCGGCTCGCTTACAAATCGCGAAGCCGACTATTCCAAAAGGTCTACAACCATGCTTCAGGACAAGCAAGAGGTCAGTGAATTCAAGAGCACCAGCGGTCTGGCTCGCATCGTGGCCGCGTCAGCTTATTCCGCCCGGGGTCTCAGAATCGCGTGGAAGTACGAACACGCGTTCAGGCAGGAATTGCTCGTCTCGGTTCCGGCGCTGTTCGTCGCATTGCTCCTTCCCGTGTCGGTCTTGGAAAAGCTGGCCCTGGTACTGGTGCTGGCGCTGGTATTGATTGTCGAGCTGCTCAACTCCGCGATCGAAGCCGTCGTCGACCGCATTTCTCTGGAACGGCACCCTCTATCCAGGAACGCGAAGGATCTGGGCAGCGCGGCGGTATTCCTGTCGGTGGCCGTTGCGGCAGTCACCTGGACCGTGATCGTGGCGCCGGTTTTGCTGAAGTAAGCACAATGGTCCTCCGATGGAGGACCATTGCCATCGAGCGAGCGCTATTCAAGGCCCTCGTTCGGGCAAGGTGTACTTGCGCTCGCGGTAGAGTAGCGAGGGCAGAACAACGTGAGCCATTGCCTTGCTCACTTGCAGTTTGTCGGGCGCACCCGCCTGAAGATCCAGTTTTCCGCTCTGGGCATCATAGTTTCCAAGCAGTGGATGCTGGCGCGGACGCAGGATCGTCGCCGACCCGTCTTCGAGCCAGGCGAAATAATTATCGAACTGGAGCATGGCGCGGCCAGGGGTGCTGCTGTCTCTTGCAAAGTCCCGGCCGATCATCGGATGCATGCTCGAAACGCCCATCAATGACAGCAGGGTCGGTCCAAGATCGATCTGGCTGGCGATCGTTCCAATCCGTTTCGGTGCAATGTCCGCCCCCAGGATGAGTCCCGGGATATGGAACTTCTTGACGGGCACCAGACTATTGCCGTAGACGCGGTTGTCATGATCGGCAACGACGAGAAACAGGGTGTCTTTCCAGTACGCCTGCTTCTTCGCTTCGGCGATAAATTTCCCGAGCGAGTAGTCCGCATATTTGACGGCGTTGTTCACCGTTTGCTTGACCGGATCGTGAAGCGTAATTTTTCCGTCCGGAAATTCAAACGGTTCGTGATTCGATGAGGTGAAAATCAGGCTGAAGAACGGTTTCTCCTGGGCATGAAGTTCCTTCAGGCGTTCCAGCGACTTGTTGAACAAGTCCTCGTCGGACGCTCCCCAGCTTCCCGTGAAGGCCGGACGCATTTCCCGTATGTCGACCACGCGCTGGAATCCGTTCCCGGTGAAGAAGCTGCGCATATTGTCGAAATGCGCTTCGCCGCCATACACGAATTCAGTATGATAGCCCTGCTGTTTCAGTCCTGCCGCAATCGTGTAAAAGCCTTGCTGCGCGAGCGAGAGTTTGACCACGCTGCGGGCGGGCGTCGGTGCGTAGCCGGCCACGACCGCTTCGATGCCTCGCACCGAACGGGTGCCGGTCGCATAGAGCTGCTCGAACCACCAGCCTTCGCTCTTGAGCTTTTCCAGCTCCGGCGTCACTGGCAGTCCGCCCAGCGACTCGACGAAGGTCGCGCCCAGACTTTCTTGCAGGACGATTACCAGGTTAAGCGGCCGGTTTCGCGCGATGGCGGCTTGCTGGAAATGTAGAGTCGGAGTGTCGGTATTGCTGAACGTATAGCCGTGCAGCCAGGGCGCTGATTTAACTTCTCGAAAAACTTGTTCCCGCGGGAATGCCCCATAGATGTCGGAGGAGACTGCTTCTTTCTTCAGGGAGTTGAGCGCGTCCAGCACCGACCATGCCGAGTTGATGATGAGCGAATTGACCATCGCGTCACCGGTCAGCGCAAAGAAGGCCGGGTTGGCTGGGCGGTGCCCCGTGGTCGACCGGATCTGCATCAGTACGATCAGGCACAGAACCGGCCATACGAGCAGCAGTTTCCTTGCGGGCCACATGCTTATGCCGGGCGAAGCACGCCTGAGCAGATCGAAAATCAACAGGCCGAGGCCGATCGTCAATCCGACGCCGGTCACCACCGCGATGCGAAAACCATTCCACAGCGTCGCGAACACTTCCTTCGGGTAGGCAAGGTACTCGATGAACAGGCGGTTCGGCCTGACGTCGTATTGCATCAGGAATTGAGGCGAGGACAATTCCATAAACAAGATGAAAATAAGAGCAACAGTGCCCCAGGCAATGCTCACAGTCCTCCACACGCGTGCGAACGAGCGGTAGGCGAGCAAGGGGGCCAGCAACAGGGGAAGCACCTCGAAGTACCCCAGCAGGATCAGGTCCGCGCGCAGGCCCTGGACGAACAGCGAAGCCGGGATCGCGGCCGCTTCGACGCGGTCCCACTGCCATGCGACCAGCGCGAACCTGGATAGCGACAGGATGACCAGGCCGATGAGCAGCATCTGGAGCGTGCCGGCAAAGGGGCCTGCCCAGCTGCTTGACCGTGCAAGACGGTGCGCACAGTGATGAAAGATCGAGGTTTTACCAGGCAATGCATTGCTCATAGATATTTGCGGATGGGGTTGTCAGTCGCTCAAAAATACTGCCGCACTCCAGGCAGGCGCGGTTGACGTGGACCGCCGCTAAGACAGGAAGTCTCCCATCGCAGGGGAAGCGAATAGTGCATAGGGGAAAGTGGAGGGCGATCTTAGGACAAGCGCCGTTAGGACGGCGTTAAGGCGCCGTTAAGATCGCGTTAAACCAAATCGAATGCAAGCGGCCGATAGCGTCTAATTATCCCAGCAGCCGATGAAGCCTGGCGGCGCCGTCGACCAGCACCCGGCACCCGTCGTTCCGCCCTGATTCACTGAAGGATATCCTTCTTCACCGGTACGTAGCGGTAGGGGGCGTGATCGGCAGCCGCATCGCAGCTTTCACGTGCGGACGAGGCATCGAGCAGAACCCAGTTGCGGCGATGGGCTTCGCCAAGAACGCGTTTCTTCGCCAGGTCGAAGCAGCGCAAGGCCAGGCCATCGGGGAGGAGGAGCACGCGCGTCGGGTCTGCGCGCATCCAGCGCCAGGCATTCCATTCCTGCCGCGGCAGCGGCGCCAGATAGCTGAAGTGGACCAGAGGCCGGTCTGCGAACAACAGGAACTGTTCCTTGAACTCGAGCATGCCCACTTCCGCTTCCGGGGCAAGGCGTCGTTCGAGTTCCTGCATGATGGCGCGCGGCGTCCGAAGTGGGTTGAGGATGGGCCATAGCCAGAAAGAGACGAACAGCCAGGTCAGCACGCTGGCCAGGGCGAGCTGTTCGAACAATGCGCGTTTGCGCAACAGCCAGACAATGCCCGACAGCGCCAGTCCGAGGACGAGCAAGCCCGGAGCCAGCGCCGCGACGGCGTCGGCATAGTCGTCCGCCCGGGACGGGAGGTGCTCGGGGGCAAACAGCGCGACCGCCGCAAGCAGGATCAGCAGCAGCCCCATGATCGCGAGCGCCGCACGCAACACGACAGCCGTGCCGCGGCGCCCTTCTGCCGGCGCCTGTTCCCAGACGTAGGCGAGCGCCAGGGCGAACATCGGCAGCGCGGGCAGGATGTAGACCTCGCGCTTGCCGGGGCTGATGGAAAAGAAGAGCAACACCAGTGCAACCCAGCTCAGCAGTACGCGCAGCGCGGCGCTGGAGGGCCACAGCTTCCTGATGCTGCGCAGCCGCAGCAGGAACAGCACGGCCAGCGGAAACCACATGCTCGGCAGCGCAATCGTCAGGTAGTAGTGCCAGGGCTTGATGTGATGCCAGGCATTGGCATAGCGTTCAGCGGTTTGCCTGAGCAGGATGTTGTCGCGGTAGGCCAGCAGTTCCGGACTCTGGATGCGTTCGACCGCGATCCACATCGGCACCAGCCACAGCGCCAGTGTGCCCAGCAACAGGGCCGGTCCCCACCACGCGCGCATGGACCAGACCTGCCGCCCGGACGCGGTGGCGGGGCGGCCCCAGATCGCCAGCGGTATCAGCATCAGTGCGGGAAGGAAACCGACGCCCTTGGTCACGATGCCCAGGGCCATCGCCACCCAACTGGCGGCATACCAGCCCCAGGCCGGACCGAGCAGAAAGTGACGGAGCAGTCCGTAGCAGCCGAGGGTGATCCAGAAGCAGACCAGCGCATCGATTTGCGCGCCCTTGGCCTGCAGCAGGAACTGCGGCGTGAACGCGAGCGCAAGCACAGCCGAACGCGCGACCTTCTCTCCCCACAGGCGCCGCCCGAGGTCGAATACCAGCCACAGCGTCCCCAGGCCCGCCAGCGCACTGGGCAGCAGAAATGCGATCTTCAGTTGTCCGGTCAGTTGGTAGAAGAGCGCGATGAGCCACATGAAGACGGGCGGCTTGTCCGGATAGAACTCGCCGCCGCGCGTGGGGAAGAGCCAACGGCCCGATTCCACCATTTCGCGGGCGACCTGGGCAAAGCGCGGCTCGTCGGCAGGCCAGGGGTCGCGCAGCCCGATGCCGGCGAACAGGACCACGATCAGCAGGGCAGCGATCCACGGCCACCAGCTTGCGTCTTGCCTAGCACTGGGATTGGATGGGAGTTGCATGCGTTTGTCCTCGGATTTCCTGTAGCCGCTGCTTGAAGCCATGATGGTAGAGATAGAGCACGAGCGCCGTGGACAGCACCAGCATCAGCAGGCTGATCCAGAGCTGCTGCTCGTCCTGCAAGGCCAGGCCTGCGCCGGCAAAGCTGAACAGCAGCATTTGCGGCAGGTAGCCCAGCAGGCTGCCCCAGAACACCGCCGGTATGCTCAGCCTGGCAAGCGCCACCGCGATATTGGTCGCCAGGTTGCTGCCGACCGGCATCAGGCGTACCGTGCAGATCCACAGCCAGGTGTCCTCCGCCAGCAGCCTGCGGATGAAGGCGACGCGTTCGCCATGGCGCCTGAGCATGCGCTCCATGCCGATATTGCGCACCCAGTAGATCGCCAGCAGGGCGCCGAATCCGGTAAGAAGGGTGCTCAGCAGCGCACCCGCCAAGCCCCCCATCAAGTAACCGCAACTGAAGGCGAGCAGCTGGCGCGGGCCCCCGAGCGCGGTGTACACGACGCCGATGATCACGAAAACAGGCCAGGCAATCGTCCAATGTCGTTCGAACAGCCGGTCCAGCAGGTCCATTTCGGTGAAGGATCCCCACCACTGGAAATGGAGGGAGGCAAAGCCCAGCGCCAGCAGGCAGCTCAGCAGCAGCGGCTTGAACAGCAGTTTCAGTTCGGCTTTCATTGCCGCACTTCCATGCGTTCGATCAGCGGCAGCTTGCTGCGCCGGATCAGCCAGCTGACCCCCCACATGTCGACGATGCCGACCCACAGCCGGTTCCAGGCGGTATATTTCGATACGCCGGCGGTACGGTGCCGATGGTGCACCGGCACTACCGCGATAACGCCGCCCAGGCGCTTGACCAGCGCCGGCACGAAGCGGTGCATGTGGTCGAAATAGGGCAGGCCAAGCCAGGTTTCGCGCGGCACCAGCTTGAGGCCGCAGCCGGTATCGGGTACGCCGTCGTCGAGTATGCTGCGGCGCACCGCATTGGCGATGCGCGACTGGAGTTTCTTCCAGCGCGTGTCGCGCCGGTTCTTGCGGAAGCCGGCAATGCAGAAATGCGGGTGCTTCTCTTCCAGGGTCAGCCCCTGTGCCACCAGTGCCGGAATGTCGGCCGGGTCGTTCTGGCCGTCACCGTCTATCGTGACGAAAAAACGCCCGGCGGCGTGGCGCGCGGCGGTCCACAGTGCCGTACTCTGCCCGGCACTGCGCGCATGGCGGATCAGCCGCGCCGGCGTGCCCGATTGCTGGCAATGCCGCAGGAACACAGCGCCGGTGTCGTCGCTGCTACCATCGTCGACCAGGACTACCTCATGCGAATAGCGGCCGGCGAGGGCGCGATGAACCTCGTCCACCAGGTTCCCGATGTTGCCGGCCTCGTCCTTTGCCGGAATCAGCACCGATACCAGGAATGCTTGCTTGTCGTTTGTTTCCTCAGACATGTTGTTCAATCATTTATGAAGACGTTTATTGTGGCGTTCGATGAGCGGACAGCGTGCACGACTTGATATGTCTTGCCCAACATCATTCTGCACCAGTCGACGTTAAATTCCCGTTAAACAATAATGCGGACGCAGGTCGTGGCAGCGCCCGCGCCATTCCCGGTCACGGACGACAGTCCGGTACGACGGCATTCCTTAATCCTGCCTTAATCGGCGCCGCGTAGCATCCCACTCCGCAACGAAGAATTGCCCGTAATCAATACACGGCACACGTCGATGACGTGACCTGTTCGACAATCAGCGCGGTTCTGAGTTTGCGAACCCGTGAACAGGGCAGTGTCCAGCCTGGCGCAGCCCGCTACCATTTCAAGGCCATGCCCATTACCATTGGACTACTGCTCGCGCTGAGCTTCGGCGCGTCGCTTGCCGCGCTCGGCTTCCTGATCTGGGCCATCGCCCGCCGCCAGTTCGCACTGTCGCAAAGCGATGCCTCCACGATCTTCGAGCCGGGCGAGACCGCCGCGCCCGACGACACCACCGCTTTCGGCCGTGCGCCGCAAGGCTCCCATGCCCACCGCTTCGACGTGATCCGTGAACGGATCGACGTCGCCGGGCGCCGCACCGTGTTGCTGATGGCGGCCGTGGCGGCGTTCTGGCTGGTGCTGGGCTCGGTGTTCGGCGTGATCGCTTCGCTCAAGCTGCACCTGCCGGACTGGCTCGTAGGCCACGCGCCGCTCACTTTCGGACGCATGCGCAGCATGCACCTGAACCTGGTCGCCTACGGCTGGCTGTCGGTCGCCGGCATCGCCTCGGCCTTGTGGATCGTACCGCGCATCTTCCACACGCCACTGCGTCACCCGGGCGTCGCCATATTCGGCGCCATGGTCTGGACCATCGGCGTCGGCATGGGTGTGACTGCCATCGGCCTGGGCTACACCCAAGGCGTCGAATGGCTCGAGATCCCCTGGCAGATCGGCTTGCTGCTCGCGGTGGGCGGTGCCTGCCTGGCCTTCCCGCTGGTGATGACGGCACGCCACCGCAAGTCGCACCACATCTACGTGTCGGGCTGGTACTTCCTGGGCGGCCTGGTGTGGTTCCCGGTGCTGTACCTCATCGCCAACCTGCCTGGCCTGCATGCCGGGGTGCAGCACGCCACGGTGAACTGGTGGTTCGCGCACAACGTGCTCGGCCTGTGGCTGACCCCGCTCGGCGTGGGAACCGCCTATTACATGATCCCGAAGATCGTGGGCCAGCCGGTCTATTCGTACAGCCTGTCGCTGCTCGGCTTCTGGGGCCTGGCGCTGTTCTACAGCCAGGTCGGCATCCATCACCTGATCGGCGCCCCGGTGCCGACCTGGCTGGTGACGCTGTCGATCGTCCATAGCGTGATGATGTTCATCCCGGTGATCGCGGTCGCGATCAACCAGCACACCACGGTTGCCCGCAACGCCTGGGCCTTGAAGCAGTCGGTGGCCTTGCGCTTCGTGGCCTTGGGCGCGCTGATGTACACGCTGTCCTCGTTCCAGGGCTCGCTACAGGCGCTGCGCCCGGTGAACTCGGTCACCCACTTCACGCACTATACGGTCGGCCATGCCCATCTGGGTGCCTACGGATTCACCAGCATGGTGCTGTTCGGCGCCTTCTACTACATGCTGCCCTACCTGACCGGGCGCGACTGGCCATGGCCGCGCCTGCTCAAGCTGCATTTCTGGCTGGTGGTCGGCGGCTTCGCGGTGTATTTCCTGGCGGTCTCCGCGGGCGGATGGCTGCAGGGCGTGGGGCTGCTCGACACGGGCCGTTCGTTCGAGTCCGTCACACGGGCGACCATCCCCTACCTGCAGGCGCGCTCGCTTGGCGGCAGCCTGATGACACTGGGCCACCTGGTGTTCGCCTTCCACATCGCCGCCCTGTTGATGGGCAAGGGCACCCTGCGCACGGCCATCGCCGGCGAGGCGCCCGCCGCTGCCAACGCTGGAGCCTGATCCATGAACCGCCTCATTCCGATTTTCGTCGGCGCCATCGCCATCCTCGCTTTCGCGACCCTGATGCTGGTGGTGATCCCCGGCGCCCAGATCCGTGACCAGGCGCCGGCGCCCGGCCTGGCCGACTACACGCCGCAGCAACTGGCGGGACGCCAGCAGTACATCAACCAGGGCTGCGTCTATTGCCACAGCCAGCAGCCGCGCGCGGCGGGGCAGACCCTGGCCGACCTGTCGAAAGGCTGGGGGCGGCCTCCGACCGCGGCCGACTTCGCCCATGACCGCCCGCACCAGCTGGGCACCATGCGAACCGGTCCCGACCTTCTCAATGTCGGCGCGCGCCTGCCGAGCCGCGACTGGCACCTGACCCACCTGTACCAGCCGCGTGCGATCTTCGACTGGAGCATCATGCCCGCCTACCCCTACCTGTTCGAGCGCAAGAAGCACGCCGCGCCGGGCGATGTCGTCGTCAAGCTGCCCCCAGAGTTCCAGCCGAAGGGCGAGGTCGTGGTGGCGCGCCAGGAAGCGCTCGACCTGGCGGCCTACCTGCAGGGACTGAACCGAACCTATCCGGCGGCGCCGGCGGGCGAAGCCGTCCGCGACGAAGGCTACGCCTTGTCCAAGGGAGAACAGCGATGAACGAGAACGATCCAGGCAAGCGCCCGGCAGCGCCGCAAGTTGACGAGGCCTTCGATCCATGGGAGCGCACGCGCCCGGTTCCCCTGTTCGTGGTGGCGCTCGTGTTCGCGCTGGCCTTCTGGGGCCTGCTGACCTATGTGTCCGAGTACCAGGCGCAGCGGCGGGCGCTGCAGGCCAAACAACAGCAGGCCCCGGCCGCGGTGCGGGCTGCGCTTGCGCCGCCGGCAGCGGCACGCGGCCTGGGCGAGGCCGATGCGGCAACGCTGCAGATCGTCGCCGCCGGCAAGGGCCAGGCCTGGAGCTGCGCCTCCTGCCACGGTGCGGCCGGCGAGGGAAGCCTCAGCACGCCGCGCCTGGCCGGCCAGCCGGCCGCCTACCTGGCCAAGCAGCTGGAGGACTTCCGTTCGGGCCTGCGCCACAACGAGTCGATGGCCTTCGTGGCACGCGCACTGACCGATCAGGATATCGAGAAGCTGGCGCGCTATTACGCCGGCATCGAGCTGCGCACCACGCTGGCGCCCAGCCTGGGCGGCAACCTGGAACGCGGCAGGCTGATCGCCGAAAAAGGCGACTGGAAATCCAACGTCCCGGCCTGCTTCTCTTGCCACGGCATGAGCGGCGAGGGCGTCGCGCCCGGCTTCCCGGCCTTGGCCGGCCAACAGCCCGACTACATCTTCGCCCAGCTGGCGGCATGGCATGCGGGCGAGCGCAAGAACTCGCCGCAGAAGCTGATGGATGACATCGCGCGCCGCATGAACCCCGACGACATGCGCGCCGTTGCGGACTACCTCGGCTCGATGCCGCCGGCCGCGATACCTCCCGCCACGCCGCCCGCCACGGTGGCGCAAGGCGCTGCGCGCTCCGCCTCCACGCTGTGATGCCAACGCTTGAACCCGACAGAATATGAACGACCCGAAAAAAACCACGACGCAGTCTCCCTACGCCCTGGGCAGTACCGCCCGCCGCCTGGCCGCCGCGGCCGGCGGCGGCCTGGTGCTGTTCGCCTTTGGCGCCCTGGTGGTCCAGACCGGCGCCTGGCGCAGTTTCCAGACCGCTGCGGGCTTCACGCCCGAGACGCCGGCGCCGGCCGTTTCGCGCGAAGCCGCGGGGGCGGAAGCGCGCAAGGCGATGCTCGCCGCGCGTGCCGAGCGCAAGAAGGACAAGGAAGGCAAGGTGGCCGCGCCGCTGCAGCCGACCGGCCCGGACGGCTACTTCGTGCCGCCATCCGAGAGCGAGATGCCCGACGGTGCGGAAGGCGACGCGATCCGGCGCGGCCGCGACATCTTCATCCACACGCCGCAGTATGCCCAGCGCTATGTCGGCAACAGCATGGCCTGTGCCCAGTGCCACCTCGACGCGGGACGGCGCGAGAATTCGGCGCCGATGTGGGCGGCCTACGTGCAGTACCCGAAATACCGGGCCAAGAACAACAAGGTCAATACGCTGGAAGAGCGGATCAACGGCTGCTTCAACTATTCGATGAACGCGCAGGCTTCCGAGGCCGGCAAGGCGCCGCCGCCGGGCGACGACATCTACAAGGACCTGATGATCTACATGTACTGGCTTGCCGATGGCGCGCCTACCGGCGAGAAGATGCGCGGCGGCGGCTACATCAAGGTCAAGGAAACGCCGCAGGGATACGACCACGCGCGCGGCGCCAGGGTCTACGCGCAGAATTGCGCACTGTGCCACGGCGCCGACGGCCAGGGCCGCAAGGACGAGAGCGGCAAGCTGCGCTTCCCGCCGCTGTGGGGGCCGGAAGCCTACAACTGGGGCGCCGGCATGTCGCGCATCGATACCGCGGCGGGCTTTATCAAGGCCAACATGCCGCTCGGTAAGCCGTACAGCCTGTCGGACCAGGACGCCTGGGACGCGGCGGCCTACATCAACAGCCACGAGCGGCCGAAGGATCCGCGCCAGACCGGGACGATCGAGGAGGCGCGGGTGCGTTTCCACAACAAGGAAAAGAGCTACTACGGCAAGGAAGTGAACGGCAGGATCCTCGGCGTCGGCGTGGCCCGCGCCACCTCGGCCAGCGCGGCCAGTCCGGCCAAGGGTTAAGCAGGTGGAGGCGGCCTTCGCCGGCATGGACCGCGAGGCGCTGCGCCGCGCCGGGCGCATGGTGGTCAGCATCGAGGGCATGTGGTGCGCCAGTTGCGCGCTGGCCGTCGAGCGCACGATCGCGCGCGCGCCCGGCGTGACCGCGGCCAGCACCAGTTTTGCGGGCGGTTCGGCGCTGGTGCGCTGGGACCCGGAGCGCGTCGACCTCGATGAAGTCTTCTCACGCGTCGAGCGGCTCGGCTACGGCATCGTCCCGCTGGTCGAATCCCAGGAACTGGAGCGGCAGATCGATGCCCAGGCGCGCGCGGTCTGGATGCGGCTGGCGGTGGCCGGCTTTTTCGGGATGTGGAGCATGCTCGGATCGGTGGCGCTGTACCTGGACGCCGGGCTGGCCGCCTCGCCCCAGGGTTGGTGGGTCGCGCTCGCCGCCTGCCTGGCCGCGCTGCCAGTGGTGAGCTGGTCGGCCCTGTCCTTCTATCGCGCCGGCTGGCGCACCCTGCGCGCCGGCGTGCCCGGCATGGATGCGCTGGTGTCGACCGGCGTGCTGGCGTCCTGCCTGCTCTCGGCATGGTCGCTGCTGCGCGGCAGCGCCGATGTGTACGCGGACACCGCGACGATGCTCGTGAGTTTTCTGCTGTGCGGCCGCCTGATCGAACTGCACGCACGGCGGCGCAACTCGGTGGCGGTGAATGCGTTGCGCCAGGCGGTGCCGGAAACGGTACGCCGGATCGGCGCCGACGGCGTCCCGACGGAGGAAGCCGCGGACCGGGTCGGTCCGGGCGACCTGGTGCTGGTGCACGCGGGCGAGCGCGTCGCGGTCGATGGCACGGTCGTCGAAGGTGAAGGCGAGGTCGATGCGGCGATCGTGAACGGCGAGTCGGCTCCCTTGCCGGTCGCGCCCGGCGACAGCATCGTTGCCGGCTCCATCAACGTGTCGTCGCGGCTGGTACTGCGCGTCGAGCAGCCCTGGGGCCAACGTTTCATCGACCGCATCGGCGTGCGCATGCTCGAATTGCTCGGTACGAAAAGCGCCGCCGCCATGCAGGCGGAACGGTTCGCGCGCTGGCTGGTGCCGGGTGCGCTGGTGCTGGCGGCGGCCAGTTTCGCACTGGCCTGGGGCGCGAGCGGAGATCCGGTGCAGGCGGCGCTGCGTGCCCTGTCGGTATTGGTAGCGGCCTGTCCTTGTGCAGTCGGGCTGGCGCTGCCGCTGGCGTATGCCGCGTCGACCGCAAGTGGGGCGCGCCAGGGTATCCTGCTGCGCGATCCTGCTTCGCTCGAAGCGCTTGCCGGTGCGCGCGAAATCCTGTTCGACAAGACCGGCACGCTGACCGAAGGCATGCTTGAAGTACGCGAGGTGATCGGTTCGCAGCGCGCCGCTTCCGCCGAGGTACTGGCCCTGGCGGCGCGGGCGGAAGCTGACATTGCGCACCCGGTGGCGCGCGCGATCCGCACGGCGGCCGAGGCCGCAGGCATGGGCAGCGCCGGGGAGGGGCTGGCGCAACGCCATTCGCGCGGCTGCACCTGGCGCAGCAAGGACGGAAATCAGACGGTACTCGTGGGCAGCGCGGGTTTTGTCGAAGAGCAGGGCGTGGCCCTGCCGGCAAGTGCGCCGCCAGGCTGCACCAGGGTCGAAGTCGCGCGGAACGGAACATGGATCGGCGCCATCCTGTTGCAGGACCGCATACGGGAAAGCGCCGCCGAGGCCCTGCGCACGTTTGCAGATGCGGGCATCCGCACCCGCCTGGTCACCGGCGACAGTGCGGCCGCCGCGGCCCAGGTTGCGCAAGCCGTCGGTCTTGGGCCTGAGCATGTCCACGCGCACTGTCTGCCCGAGGACAAGGTGAAGGTCCTCGAACGGGCCGGCAGACCCGCGGTGTTCGTCGGCGACGGTGTCAATGACGCGCTTGCCCTGGCCGCAGCCGACTGCGGCATCGCGGTTCAGGGTGCCGCGCCAGCGGCGGTCGCCACGGCAGGGGTGGTCATCGCGAGCGGCGGCGTCGAGCAGGTTGCCGCCGCCTGGCGGCATGCACGGCGCACCGTCCGGGTGGTGCGCCAGAACCTGGCGTTCTCCATGGTCTATAACGTGGCCGTGCTGGGGCTGGCCTCCAGCGGCATGGTGACCCCGGTTGCCGCTGCCTGCGCCATGCTGGCCAGCAGTCTGAGCGTGGTGCTGAATTCGGGAAGGCTGCTGTCCGGAATGAGCGCGGAGCATCGCGTCTGAACGCGACTGTACAGGTCACGCGCTATACTGCGATAGCCGACGCAGGCCCATTCGTTGCGGTTGCGTACGAGCCGGCCTGTTTCCTGATCCAATGGGAGGTCCTTTTTGGCGCCATGGCAAATAGGCGTACCATGGCCGGGTTCTCCTTACGTTCGCAATTTTTTTTAGCAGGTCGCCTTGGCGCATGCCGCCTCGGGGCGAGTCGCTGCGGACGGGAATCACGCCGAGTCGGATCTACGTGATGTGCGACGCGCCGCCGCGCGGCGCGGAGGTCGTCTTGGAGCCTCCCGAACGCGTATCCCCGCAGATGCGCGGCTCGATAAGGCAGGACAATGTTTCGGCAACAAAACTGGTTCCGGCGGCACACCGATATCCGAGCTAGCCGCGACTTTTTATGGTCAAGAAATAACCGATGCCTGGTAGTGCGAGCCCGAGGAGCGCAACTGGCAGCTCATTCTTCCGGACGCCCGCGACTTCGGGTGCCATCGTGGGGTTTTCAGTTCCAACCCCTTTTCACCAGAATAGAGAAAAGCAGTTGCCTGCGCGCCAAAGATTATCGCAGGCAATAAGGCAGCGATCGCAGTATTGACGCGGTGATCGAACGGCCGACCTGCCAGGGACTAAAGACCGGATACGCCCGCCAAACTTGCGGCACTGATTGACATAGCATCGTGGAACTTCGCGTGCGGCGTCCACTTCGGATTGAACATGTGGGTCTTGTTCATATCGGCTATCCAACCGCCTGTCATTGCGGCGATGTTAGCGACATAAAGTATTTTAACCCCAAGGTTGGGTCTTTTTTTCGACGAGGCCGATATACTTGAGCTCATGGTTCCTCCATATAACTAGGTACAATGTGCACGCCCGCTCCACAATCGATTCGCTGTGCTGGTATAGGCCATAGACGGGTACATAACCATCTTGTCTGAGGATTCGGCGTGAGCGTTTGCCTAGACAGCGAACCGAAGTAACAAAAAATTCTGATTTGTAGTCGTGAGAATAAGGATCGATTACTTAACGCGATGCTTGCGCACGTTTGCGGCGTGCTTCGCCTCAGCGTTGCTGGGTTCGGCACAGCAGCGACGCACGCGGTAGCTTTGCGGAAGCTGCAAGGCTGGGCTATCATAGTTGCTGGGCTGACCAATTCATCAAACATGAGTGTTCATACCGCCGGCAACGACGACAACATTGCAGAATCAGCCTCGGAACTGCTGCATGGCATTGGCCTGCAAGCAGGCATTGACACCCCCAAGCTGGCGCCGTATGCCGCAGTGACTACGCCAGTCCCCGTGCGGGCATTCCTCTTTCTCGCCGCGATCTGTAAATGACGCGGCACTCCCCGGAAACTGGAGCCGGAACCGAGTCCGCGACGTCATCGAAACAGATCGGCGCGATCTATTTTGCCTTGGTCACGATGATGGCGCTTGCAGGGCTGGACCAAAGCATCGTTGCCACTGCCTTGCCGCGTATCGGCGCAGAGTTCGGCAACATGTCGGACCTGGCGTGGGTGGTGACGGCCTATGCTTTGGCTTCGACCGCGGTCATGCCTCTTTACGGCAAGCTCAGCGACCAGTACGGACGCAAGCCGCTGCTCTATTTCGCGATCATCAGCTTTTTGATCGGATCGATCCTGTGCGGCCTGGCGCAAGACCTGCCGCAGCTGATCGGATTTCGTGCGATCCAGGGCATTGGCGCGGGCGGCTTCCTGCCGCTGGCACAAATCGTCATTGGGGATTTGGTGCCGCCTGCCGAGCGCGGACGGCGCCATGGGCGCATCGTGGCGATCTACGCTTCCACGACCGTCATCGGTCCCGTGTTGGGCGGGATCTTGACGGACCTGCTATCCTGGCACTGGATTTTCTATATCAATATGCCGGTCGGCGTGGTTGCGCTGTTTCTCATCGCTAGGGCGATGCCCGCGGCTACCCGGACCATCCGGCACAGTATCGACTACCTCGGCTCCGTTTTGCTGATCGGTTCGGTGACCTCAGCACTGCTCGTACTGGCTCTCGGGGGGAGTGAGTGGCCATGGGAGTCTCCGCCGGTAGCTTACCTGACGCTCGCGGCGATCGGCATGCTTGCGCTGCTGATGTTCCACGTGCATCGCGTGCCAGAGCCGGTCCTGCCGCCGGACCTTTTTCACAGCCGGGTATTCAACGTCGGCAGTGTGGTCATGGCCTTCACCTTTGTCGGCATGATGGGCGCGAGCATGTTTTTCCCGATACTTTTTCAGCTGGTTATGGGGGCCAGTCCGGCCAATTCCGGATTGCTCACGATGCCGCTGATGGTAGGCATGGTGCTCGCGTCGTTGGTCAACGGACGCCTGATGAGCCGCGACAGCTTCGACTACAAGCGAATGCAGGTCATCGGACTGGGCATGGCGCTCGCCGCGTTCGCTGTTCTTTCATGGGCGATCGCGCAGTCGCTTGGCTTCATCGTTATCGAACCCGCCATGTTCGTGCTCGGGGCGGGCCTGGGGTTGGTGTCGCCCAATATGACCATTCTGGTTCAGACCGCATTGGCGGCGCCGCGCCGCGGTATTGGAACGGCAATGCTGAGTTTTTTCCGCTCCCTAGGTGGCCTGGTCGGCGTCGCCGGTTCCGGCGCCATCCTGGCGCAGCACCTGCATGGTCGGGCACCGACCCCGGTCATCTACCGGCAAGCGATTGCCGACATGTTCATAGCGGGTACCATCATGGTCGCGATCGCGTTGGCCGTCATGATGTTCATGCCGTCGAGCGTTGGGGAGAAGGCGAAAGAAGGGGATCGGGTGCGCGCTTGATGTTCTGGTTCACTCGACCCCAACCATTTGGCCACGGATACTATTGGTTCGGCTAACCCTATGGCCACAGAAAACCCAAATAATTTCCCGATGCCCGAACGCTACCTGCAAATGTATCCGTTGCACTGCCACATCGCCGACGAATTCATCAAGGGTCTCTGGGCGCACCCCGGACAGGCACCTTCCTCGGCACCCGCATCGACAATCAAGGTGCAGCGCTTGTCGGAAGCGGCCAGTTCAATGGCTGTTGCGCTTCCCCGGCGGCGCCAGCGTGACCGCCGCACTGAGACCGAAGAGCCCGCCGGATTGTGGAGCGCTCGTTTTGTTACCTCAAGAAAGAAGAACCATGGCTGATCCAGTACTGAACGACGGCTCCGAGGTCGCCGCGTTGAAAGAGCGCGAGCGGTTTGCGCAAATCCTCGTCCTGTTCGGACGACATGGCCTGAAGGGACTGTCTGCCAGGCTCGGCCTAGGAAGCGGCGGAGACGAGACGCTCGACAGCGCCCGCCCGGAGGCGGTCGTCGCGCTGTTGCGCGACATCGGCCCGGTTGCCGTCAAGTTCGGCCAGATCCTTGCGATGCGCAGCGATCTGCTTGATCCGGAATGGATCGAGGCGCTCACCAGCCTGCAGGACCGGGTTCCACCGCTTCCTTTCCAGACCATGCGGCCGCTGATCGAAGACGCCATTGGCGGGTCGATCGAGAGCTGTTTCAGCAGTTTCGACGAGAAAGCGATCGCAGCCGGGTCCATCGCCCAGGTCCACGCCGCGACCTTGCTCGACGGCCGTGACGTCATCGTCAAGGTCCGTCGTCCCGGGATCGAGCGGATCGTCGACGCCGACCTGCGGATTCTGCGGCGCCTGGCCCGTATCGCCGAGCGCACCATACCGGAAGTCGCACGGCTCAAGCCGGACGAGTTGCTGCGCTACTTCGCCGAAAGCCTCGACCGCGAAATGGATCTCGGGGCGGAAGCGCGCGCCAGCAATGCGATCGGCGCCTTCCTCAAGGATCTCGGTGTTCGAACCGCCCGGTTCGACTGGGAGCTTTCCGGCAGGCGGGTAAATATCCAGGAGCGGCTGCGCGGCATTCCGGCGAGCGACCTGGAGACGGCGCGCCGGAGCCAGCTCGATCTCAGTGCGCTGGCCAGCACCTATGCACAGGCGGTGCTGCGCATGATCCTTATCAACGGTCACTTCCATGCCGACCCGCACCCCGGGAACGTATTTTTCCTCGAGGACGGAACGCTTGGGCTCATCGATTTTGGCGCGGTCGGGACGCTCCTGCCGAAGCGCCGGGAGGAACTGGTTCGGCTCGGTCTCGCGATTGCGTCGCAGGACACGGGCGGCGTGGTCGACATTCTCATGCTATGGGCCGGGGAGCCCAGTGTCGACCGGACCAGGCTGGAAGAGGCGCTGGCCGACCTGATCGACCGCTTCAGCAACGTCCTGCTCGAGCAGATCGACCTTGGCGACATCTTCCAGCGCGTCTTTGCCCTATTGCGCGAATTCCATCTCACCCTTCCACCCGATCTGGCCCTGGTGCTCCGGACGCTGCTCACGGCCGAGGGTTTTGTTCGACGGATCGATCCCTATTTCAACATCGCCAGCGAACTGGCTCCGATCGCCAAGGATTTGATTCGGGAGCGCATCCGACCCGCACGACTGCGCGGCGAAGCGGGCAAGCTGCTGGCATCGCTGGGAAGGGCGGTGCTATCGACCCCGAACTTGGTCAGGCAAATCGAGAAGGTAGCCCGAACCGGGGCGATCACAGTCAGCATCGCCCCCGCGGACCTTGAGCGACTGCGCGACAAGGCGCGTGGCGGCGCGGCCACTCCCCCGGTTTATCCCGCTGCGCTCGCTGTCTGCGCCGCGATCGTCTCCTCCTCCGAACCGCAGCTGGCGGCCCTGCTGGCGTTGCTTTCCGTGGCACTGGCCATTGTGGGCTGGCTAAAGCAGCGATGACGCTGGCATCTGGCAGCCTGAACTCGCGGAAGCACGGGCGCACGTTCGCTTTGTCCGGGTCAGGAGCGCGGCCATCCGGCGTCCTCGATCGCAAGCGCCGGATCGGCACCGTCCCAGCGGTTGGCGAGCAGGCGGCGGCCATTGATGCCATCCGCATCGGCCGAGACCAGCCACAATAGCGGCGCCACGATGATTTCCGGTTCCAGCAGCGTGGCGCGCACCGCATCGGGCAGGCCCGGCGGGATCATGCCGGTCGCGGTCGCTCCTCCCGGAAGCAGCGCATTGACCGTTACACCAGTGCCTTCCAGGTCCTGCGCCCAGATGATGGTTTCGGATTCCAGCGCGGCCTTCGACGGACCATAAGGCGAGAAGCCCCGCCGGCGCATGGTGTCGTGGTTCATCGAGATGTTGACGATGCGCCCCCGGCCTGCCCGGAGCAGGTGTGGAACGGCGGCGCGCGCCATCAGGAAAGGGCCGTTGACGTTGGTATCCATGACCATGCGCCAGGTCTCCGGCTCCACTTCCCAGAACCTGGGGGGCTCGACAAGAAAACGCTCGCTGGCGTACTTCATGCCGCGTCCGGCATTGTTCACCAGAATGTCGAGTCGCTGCCACTGCGCCAGCGCGGCGTTCACGACCCGTTCGCAATCTTCGGCATTGCGCACATCCGCCATCAGCGGCAGCACACGCTGCTCGCCGCACTCTGCATGCATCTCGGCGGCCACCTGTTCCAATTCCGCGCTTTCCCGTGCGGCCGTGGCGATTACACGCGCTCCCGCCCGCGCTAGCCCCAGGGTCATCGCACGTCCCAGTCCGCGTCCACCGCCGGTGACGATCGCGACGCGCCCGTCCAATGTTTTCCAATCCATGGCGCTCAACCGTTCAAGGCCTGCATCTGCGAATCGTCATACCGCTCCCCAGCGGCAGCGCCGGGTGGCAGGATGCGATCGATACGGGCAAGGTCCTCGTCGCTCAGCCGGACATCCAGCGCACGGACGTTGTCCTCCAGATGCGGCCGTCTCTTGCTGCCGGGGATCGCCACGATATCCTCGCCCTGCGCCAAGACCCAGGCCAGCGCAAGCTGGGCCGGGGTACAGCCCTTCTCTGCGGCGATGCGCCCGACTTCGGTGACCAGGTCCAGATTGCGCTGGAAGTTCTCCCCCTGGAAGCGCGGCGAATGGCGCCGGTAGTCACGCTCTTCGAGGTCCTCGATCCGCTTGATCTGGCCGGTCAGGAACCCGCGTCCGAGCGGACTGTACGCGACATAGCCGATGCCGAGTTCGCGCACGGCAGGCAGGATGGCGTGCTCGGGATCGCGGCTCCAGAGCGAATACTCGGTCTGCAGCGCACTGATGGGATGAACTTGATGGGCGCGCCGGATCGTTTCCGGCGCGGCTTCAGACATGCCGAGAAAGCGCACCTTGCCGGCACGCACCAGGTCCGCCATTGCACCAATGGTTTCCTCGATCGGCACGCCGGGATCGACCCGATGCTGGTAATACAGGTCAATATGGTCGACACCCAGCCGCTGCAGGGAGGCATCGCAGGCCTGCCTCACATACTCCGGATCGCCGCGTACCCCGAGAAACTCTCCGTTGTCGCCGCGCACGTTGGCGAATTTCGTTGCCAGGATCACCTGATCGCGCCGGTCGCGGATCGCCTTGCCGACCAGTTTCTCATTGGTGAACGGCCCGTACATGTCGGCCGTATCGAGCAAGTTGATCCCGCATTCCAGGGCGCGGTGAATGGTGGCGATTGACTCTGCTTCGTCAGGCTGGCCATAGAATTCCGACATGCCCATGCAGCCCAGGCCGAGCGCGGAAACCGTCAAGCCTTGTTGCCCTAATGTTCGCATCTTCATGTGAATTCTCCCGTGGTTCGTAGTTAAGAAATGCTATCGACGTCGCGGCGATTCCGGGCAGCTGCCGACAATGATTAAAAAAGAGGAAAATCATCGTAAGCGTTCATAAGCCTGTCACCAATAGGACGATCCTATTTCGATATGTAGGATGTTTCCGTCCGTCGGAAACCTGTTGCGAATGGCAGGCGATATCGCATTTACTCTTTCCTTATCGCTACAAGTGCATATTCCACTGACATCGCGCCTTGCCGCTCCTGCGGGTTTCCGACCGCGAGTCGTCCCCGCTCGAGGACGGCGCTCGACGGATACGCACGAAGAAATTTATGCATCCAATCGGATTGACCGCTGTCGGAATCGATCAGCAGGACCTTGCCGCCGATGTCCGGCCGTTGTTGTAAAGTATTGGACAGCAGCATTGTTGGCCGTGTTGGATTCTGCAGATACAGGTTTCCGGCATCCGTCAGTTCGTTAGCGATCAGGGTTTTTGCTTCCGGAAAGCAATGCAGGAGCGTGGCCGACAGTTCGACATACGGTGCGCGCGTGTTCTTGCCAAGGTAAGCGCGTGCCGACAGTCCCACCAGAACGATCATGGCAAACATGCCCGCTATTTGAAGTATCTCCCGGCACACTGTCCGACGTGCGAGCGAGGGAAAGATGACGAAGCATGCAAGCGGCAGCAGGAACAGGATCGGCTGCATCCAGCGATCCTTGAAGCTCGTTAGCTCGCCGCTGAGCACCAGGGCCGTGATGCCGCCGTAGGCCGCCAGGTAAAACCGGAGAAAAAAACGGGCATGCGGGTCATCGACCTTTGCCTCGGCCTGGGCACGGCGCCGCCAGAAGACCCAGGCGTACACCATCCACAACGGTGTCACGAACAGAAATGTCGCGCTCACCATACTGCCGAGGCCACGCACGACATTGCCGATATAGCCGGCATCACTGCCATTCATTTTCTCCAGAGTAGAGCGGGTGGCCGCATCCAGATGGTTAAGCAGCCATAACCCGTGTGGAGCAACGGCAATTGCTATCACTGCAAGTGAAATCCAGGCCCTGCGACTCCACAGTCGCTCACGGTGTTCCCGAACCAGCAGGCTGGCCATCGTCAGGGCGAGCGCAAACAGGGCAAAGTTATATTTCGATTGCAGCCCGAGCCCGATCAGCAGACCGAAGAGCGCATGGCGCATCTTGCCCGGATGATGAAGCAAAGCGAAGTAGCACCATAGCGTGAGCGCCGCCATGCAGGTCATTAACACCGAGTGCGTCAGATCGCGCTGCGATTCCCAGCCAATCTGCGGGAACAGCACCAGCGAGGCGGCGACGATGATGCCACCGGTAATGCCGACGAGCGACCTGGCTGCATGAAACATCGCCAGGTAGGTACCGAACAGCAGCAGATTCTTGAGAAAGGAGAGGGCAAAACGATTGACGCCAAACACCGAGAACATGAGCCATTGCAGCCAGGCATACAAGGGCGGCTGGCTGCCATAGCCCAGCTGCAGGTGCTGGAACGCC
Organism: Massilia sp. YIM B02443; assembly: GCF_030411955.1. Classification (GTDB taxonomy): domain Bacteria; phylum Pseudomonadota; class Gammaproteobacteria; order Burkholderiales; family Burkholderiaceae_D; genus Telluria. Next base: position 13,951 of record NZ_JASNRA010000018.1, on the reverse strand, counting down.
AGCACCTGTTCCGATTCGTCCAGGTCGAGCACTGCTGGCGAACTTGTCCGCAGGATGATCTGCAGCACGAAGTAAGCCCCGAGCGCCAGGAGGAAATTGGTGCCGGCGCGCTTCGGGTACGCACTCGCGATCCCATCGTTCTGCATGGCTAATTCATCTTGTTGTGCTCCATCCATCCAGCCAGCCACTCCCGGAAACAAAGCAGCCCCTCGCGAAGCGGCGTTGCAGGTGCGAACCCGACCCAGTCCCGCAATTTGCTGGTATCGGCATACGTGATCGTCACGTCACCCGGCTGCATCGGCAAGAATTGCATCTTTGCCTTGACGCCCAGAGCTTCTTCCAGGGCTGCAATAAAATCCAGTACCCGCACGGGTTGGTGATTACCGATATTAAATACCATGTGCGGGGCCGCGCCGGCGCCCGCGTCGGCAGGCTTCGCCAACACCCGCACGATACCTTCAACGATGTCATCGATATAGGTAAAGTCCCGTTTCAGTTCACCTTGCGCGAAGACGGGAATCGCCTCGCCTTTTAGCATTTTTTGCGCGAAACTGAAATACGCCATGTCGGGGCGGCCCCACGGACCATATACGGTGAAAAAGCGCAAACCGGACGCCGGCAGTCCAAACAGGTGACTATAGGAATATGCCATTGCCTCGTTCGCTTTCTTGGTCGCCGCGTAGAAGGAGACAGGCTCATCGGTTATATCTCTCTCCTTGAAGGGAGCTTTCTGGCTTGCACCGTAGACGCTGCTGCTGCTCGCATAGACCAGATGGCGTGGCTTGAATTGCCGGCAAGCTTCTAGGATATTGGCGAACGCGACCAGGTTCGACTGCACGTAGGCGGCAGGATCCTCGATCGAATAACGCACGCCCGCCTGCGCCGCAAGGTGGACGACAAAGGCGGGTCGAACGCGTTCGAACAACTGCCTGACTTGCAGCGCATCGGCAAGCTCTACCGCTTCGCACCTGATTCCCTGCGGTGCAAGCAAGGCCTCGACGCGTGCGTGCTTCAAATCGGTCGAGTAATAGCCATTGAAGTTGTCGCACGCGGTAACGGCCATGCCCATCCGGGCAAGGCGCGACGCGACGAAACTCCCGATGAAGCCGGCGGCGCCAGTGACCAGGACAGGCGAGTTGGCAGGAATCATCGCTGCGCCACCAGTACGGGTCTGCCGATGCTGAAATAGCTCAGCCCGAACGACGCAACAAGCTCCGGAGCATACAGGTTGCGGCCATCAAAGATCGCCCGGTGCCGAAGCGATGCAGCCAGGTAGCCGAAGTCAGGCGAGCGAAACTCCTTCCACTCCGTCGCGATGGCGAGCACATCGGCGCCTTCCACTGCGGCTACTGCGGAATCAACGATGTTGAGCAGCTCATGGCAACGTGCTTCGCCATGCTCGCTGATCAGCACGTTTTTTGCCTCTTCGCTGGCGGCCGGGTCGTATGCCTGGACCCGGCAATTCGCAGCAAAAAGCGCCCTGATCAGTGCAAGACTCGGCGCCTCGCGCACATCATCCGTGTTGGGCTTGAAAGACAAGCCCCAAAGTGCGACGGTTTTTCCTGCCAGCCTGTCGGTCCCATTGAAGTACTGCGCAATTTTTTTGAACAGAATATTTTTTTGCGTCGCATTCACCGCTTCAATGGCAGCCAGGATGCGCAGTTTCTGCCCATGGTCGGCCGACGTTTTTAAGAGCGCCCGGACATCCTTGGGGAAGCAGGAGCCGCCATAGCCTATTCCCGGATACAAAAAATCCGGGCCAATGCGCGGGTCCGAGCCTATGCCGCGCCGCACCAGCTCGATGTCGGCGCCCAGCGTCTCCGCCAGGTTCGCTAGTTCGTTCATGAAGCTGATGCGCGTTGCCAGCATGGCATTGGCGCCGTATTTCGTCAGCTCGGCGCTGCGCGCATCCATCTCCAGCAGCTTTTCATGATTACGGCTGAACGGTGCATAAAGGTTCCGCATGATTTTCGTCGCCTGCGGATTGTCGCTGCCCACGATGATCCGGGCGGGGCGCATGAAATCCTCGATTGCCGCCCCCTCCTTGAGAAACTCGGGATTGCTGACGACAGAAAAGTCGATACAGACACCGCGGGCCCGGAGTTGTTCGGCAATCACGCTTCTTACCCGGTCGGCAGTGCCCACTGGGACGGTAGATTTGTTGACCAGGGTAATCGGCCGTTGCATGAGCTGGCCGATGCTGTGCGCCGCCGAAAGAACGTGCGTCAGGTCGGCACTGCCATCTTCATCCGGCGGCGTACCCACGGCCAGGAAAATGATGTCTGCATCCGCGACCGCTTCGTCATAATTCGTGGTGAAAAGCAATCTGCGGGCCGCCGTGTTATGGGCGATCAGGGCATCAAGGCCTGGCTCGAAGATAGGGCTCCGGCCAGCGTTGAGCATCGCGATTTTGTGTTGGTCCAGGTCCATACACAGGACGGTATTGCCGACATCGGCAAAGCACGCGCCTGAAACTAGTCCGACGTAACCGGTGCCAATAACTGATATTTTCATGTGCAGTAAAATGTATAAAAAAGAACCAAATCGGGACAATATAAAGTGACCCGTCGGTGAGACAATTCTTCGGGGTTAAGGCTGCGGTGTTTTCTGTCACTGCAGTTGGCCGGCGTTGGCCCAGCACTTGCGTACTGTCTATTTGCCGACCATCAGCGCGCCACTGCCACTGCCACTGCCACTGCCACTGCCACTGCCACTACGCTTGCCGCTCGCTGGCTCATTGTAATTGAGCGCCTGTTACGTGTTGGCGAAAGCGGCCAGATATACGTCCTCCTGTTTGACATTGCGCCACTGGCGTTCGGCCAAGATATTGCCTTGAGCCCGATCGCTCCTATCCATGAATGCTTGGCAAACCGGGGGGGAATCCATAGACGCCAGAAAAAACCGTCCTTGTGCTGATAGCAACAAGACCGTACACTTGTCGGTCCCGACCTCTGCCATCGGATCAGAGGGCACAGTCAAGTATCGGTGGCCTCGGGTGATTGTAGCCAACATATAGGTTTCAAACTATTTTAACTGTATAAGATGCCGAATACTCAACTGTGGATCGAACCTCTCGGCCATGTCATAGTGGCGCGATTGAGAGGTGAATTAAGCGAAAGCATGCTTGAGGAAACCCACAAGCGGGTCGTCCAGCTGCTACAGGATACCGGACACACGCGCGTTCTCTACGACGGCTTGGAAATCGAGTCGCCCAATGTCGAGCATGCACTGTTGCAGGAAAAACTCGAAAAAGAAGCCAGTCAACTGTTCCACGACCGGCCCCTGCGTAAAGCCATTTTGGTGGCGAATACTCGGTTGGCCTACTTTGCACGGATCGCATTCGGACAATTTGGTGAAGGCGAATACCGTGTTTTCTATAACGACCTTAGCCAGGCCTTGCACTGGCTTGAAGAGTAAAAGCAACGTCCGCTTTTCGTGTCAGCGGCCCTGCATGACCGCAGTCCGGACGCTAAAGTTGTCTGGCAGAGCGCCCGTGACGGAGTCCCGCAGCGGCGCATCGAATACGACTGCGCGCGCCAGCAGAAAACCGGTGGCGGCGCTGCACGTACGCATAGGCAGGTGCCTTTACCAAGGCACCGACGGCGAGGCATGTCGTTCGAAGCTCATGCGGCAGGGAAGGCCAGGTGTGCGGCCAGCCCGCCTCCCGCGCGGCGTTCGAGCTTCCAGCTGCCGTCGTAGCGCGCGACGATCGCCATGACGATCGAGAGGCCGAGGCCGCTGCCCTGGCCGCCGCCCTTGCGCCAGAAGCGCTGCCCGGCCTTGCCGATGTCCGCATCGCTCATGCCGCTGCCCTGGTCTTCCACCGTAAAGCCCGCCGTCCCGCCATGCTGCACGATCCGCAGCACGACAGTGGCCTCGGCATCGCTGTAGCGCAGCGCATTGTCGAGGATATTGCGCAGCGCCGTCACGGCGAGGGATGCGGGTATGCGGAGAACGCGTGCTGCGCCGCCTTCGTCGTGAACGCACACCCTGGCGGCCTGCTGCGCCGGAAGGTGCATGAGGACCTGCTCCGCGATTGCGGCTGCGTGCAGGCGCTCGTCATCCTCGAATGCCATCGAACCCTCGACGCGCGCCAGCATCAGGAGCTGGTTGATGATGCCCTGCAGGCGTCCTACCCCGCGTTCGGCCTGCTGGAGAGCTACCGCCGTGTCCGGCCCATCGCCACTCATGCGGGCGACCTGGAGATGGGTCTTGACGGCGGTGAGTGGTGTGCGCAATTCGTGCGCGGCGTCGCCGGTGAAGCGCCGTTCACGCTCGATGGTGCGTTCGATCCTGGCCAGCAGGCCGTTGACGGTCGTGACCAGCGGGGCGATCTCGCGCGGCAGGTCCTCCTCGGGCAGCGGGTGGAGCGCACCGGGTTCGCGGGCTTCGAGGGCAACGCGGATCCGTTCCAGTGGCCGCAGGCCATGGCGTACGGCGAACCATAGCGCGATCAGGGTCGCCGCCATGGCGACAAGGAAGGGCACGAAGGTGGCGAAGGCGATATTGCGGAACAGCTGCTGGCGGCGCTCGGTCTTGTCGGCGGTGGTGATGCGCATACCGTTGTGCTCGATGGTGTAGCTGCGCCAGGTAACGCCGTCGATGACGCGGGTGCGGTAGCCGGGTGACACCAGGCCGAGGCGTTCCGGGCTGTTCTCGGTGCGGCCCACGATGCCGCCCCGCACCAGCCGGATCTCGCAGGCCACGTTGTCGGTGCGTACCAGGTAGGGGATCGGGCTGGCCCCGCGCGAACCCGGCTGCACCGAAAGATGGGGCGAGTCGGCAATCAGCGCGGCGACCATGCGCGCCGATGCCGCCAGCCGTTCGTCGAGTGCGTCGCGGAACTCGTCGCGCAGGTCGACCAGCGTCCACAGCGACGACAGGGTCCAGAACAGTGCGAACGAGGCGCCGATGGTGACCAACAGGCGCAGGCGCAGCGTCTTCATGCCCCCGCCTTGCCAAGCCGGTACCCGAGGCCACGCACGGTTTCGACGATATTCGGCCCGAGCTTGCGACGCAGGTGGTGGATGTGGACGTTCAGGGCATTGCTTTCGACGCCGTCGCCCAGCCCATACAGGCTATCCTTGACCTGGTCGGTGCTGAGGATGCGCTGGCCGCTGTTGAGCAATGCCTGGAGCAGGGCCAGTTCGCGCCGCGACAGCTCGACCGGGTTCCCATCCAGCGTCACCACCTGGGTGGCGGGATCGAAGGCGAGCGGACCATGCTCGATGCGGTCGACGCTGCGGCCGGCACTACGCCGTTGCAAGGCATGCAGCCGTGCTACCAGTTCGTCGAGTTCGAAGGGTTTCACCAGATAATCGTCGGCGCCGCTGCGCAGGCCAGCCACCTTGTCCTGCACGTCGTCGCGCGCTGTCAGGACCAGTACCGGCCAGTCCTTGCCGGCGCCGCGCCAGCGCCTGAGAAGCGTGAGCCCGTCGGTGTCCGGCAGGCCGAGATCGAGGAGGAGGACGTCGAAGCGGCCGGTCTGCACGGCCATTTCCGCTTGCGAGGCATTGGCGACATGGTCGGCCCCGATTCCGGACAGGCGCAGGCCGGCAAGAATGCCGCTGGCGACCAGTTCGTCGTCTTCGATGACGAGTACACGCATGGCTAACCCGAGTAGTAGATGCAGGAAGCGCGATCTTACCGCTTTACGGTTATCCCGTGATTAACGGCGGCGGCGAAACCGGTGCCTCCCGGTAATTCGACAGAATTCTTAATGTGGTGCTAATCGTCAGGCAATAGGATGGCTGTATTCGCCAGGCGTCGAACCGGCCCGTCGGGCCGGCGCCATGCGCAGGAAAGCACACCACCATGATTGTCACACTCGGCCCGCTTGCCTTGCCCGCGCAACTGCTGGTCGCATTCGCAACGATCATCCTCGGTTCCGCCATCGGCAATAGGGTGGCGGCCAGGCGCGGCGTGAAGGCCGAGGGCTCGCTCTGGCTGATCATCGCCGGGGCGATCCTGGTGGCGCGCATCGTCTTTGTCGCCCGTTACTGGCCGCTGTACGCGGAAGAACCCTGGCGGCTGCCGGACCTGCGCGACGGCGGGCTGGCGCCGGTCGCGGGCTTCACGGCCGCTGTCATCATCGGCGCCATCCTGGCATGGCGCAGGGCCGAGCAGCGCGCCGCGATCGTCATTGCCTTATGGGCCGGCATCTTCATCTGGATCGCCGGGAACGGGCTGATCCGCATGGCCACCGAGCGCCAGGCCCTGCCCGAGGTGATGCTGACGGATCTTGACGGACGCGCCGTTCCATTGTCCGCATTTGCCGGCAAGCCCATGGTGGTCAACCTGTGGGCCAGTTGGTGCCCGCCTTGCAGGAGAGAAATGCCCGCCCTTGGCAAGGCGCAGCGCGAAGCGAACGACCTGAACTTCGTATTCGTCAACCAGGGCGAGGACAGCGCCACGGTACGTGCCTACCTGAAGGCCGAGGGCCTGCCGCTGCGGAACGTGGTGCTCGACCCCGGCGGAGCATTGGCCAAGGCAGCCGGCGCCCCGGGCCTGCCGACCACGCTGTTTGTCGACGCGAACGGAATACTCGTCGACAAGCGGATGGGCGAGGTATCGAGCGCCACGCTGGCCGAACACCTGGCGGTCCTGCGCAGCAAGCGCTGAACCGGAAACGCGAGAGAGCGACATTAATGAAAGACAGGAGAGAGCGTATGGTCTTCTTATCACGAACGCTACCCGGAATGGGCCGGTGGCTGCTTGCGCTGCTGCTGGTTCCGCTTGCCGCGGTGCTGCTTGCAGCATCCGGCAACGCGGCGGCCGCTGAAGACGATTTCCTGCCGCCCGAGCAGGCGTTCCGCTTCGCCGCCTACATGGTCGACGGACAGACCGCTGAAGTGCGCTTTGACATTGCGCCCGGCTATTACATGTACCGCGAGCGCTTCGCATTCGAAGCCGGGGAGACCCGGCTCGGACAGCCTGTGTTCCCGGCTGGCGAGAAGCATTTCGACGAGACCTTCCAGAAGGAAATGGAAACCTATCGCGGCGTGGTCAGGGTGCGCATTCCCGTGGACGGGACGGGAAGCTTCACATTGAAGACCACCTCGCAGGGCTGCTCCGACAAGGGCTTGTGCTATCCGCCGATGGCATCGAGCGCGGTCCTGGAGGCCGCCGGGCCATCGGGGCTGCGCCCGGCCGCTGCTGCGCAACCGGCAGCAGCCGCCCTCGAAGGTACGCTGACCGACGACAACGATAGTGGACGCATCGAACGGGCCTTGAGCAGCCGCGAGCTGGCGGTCATCGTCCCGATGTTCCTGCTGCTGGGTCTGGGCCTCTCGTTCACGCCCTGCGTGCTGCCGATGCTGCCGATCCTCTCCTCGATCATCGTCGGCGACAAGGGTTCCGCGTCGCGCTTGCGGGGCCTTGCCCTGTCGGTGTCGTATTCGCTCGGCATGGCGATCGTGTATACCGCGATGGGCGTGGCGGCCGGCCTGGCGGGCGAAGGACTGGCAGCGGCGCTGCAGAACGCCTGGGTGCTGGGCGCGTTCGCCCTCTTGATGGTCGTGCTGGCGCTACCGATGTTCGGCGTGTTCGAGCTGCAGGTGCCGGCGGCGATCCAGTCGCGCCTGGCGGGAGCCTCCAACCGGCAGGGGACAGGCACGCACGCGGGGGTGTTTGCAATGGGAGCCATCTCGGCACTGATCGTCGGTCCCTGCGTCGCCGCACCGCTCGCGGGCGCGCTCGTGTACATCAGCCAGACCAAGGATGCCTTCATCGGCGGCAGCGCATTGTTCGCGATGGCCGCCGGAATGAGCGTGCCGCTGCTGCTGGTCGGCGCCTCGGCGGGCACCCTGCTGCCGCGCGCGGGCGCCTGGATGACGGGTGTCAAGCGCTTCTTCGGCGTGCTGATGCTGGGCACCGCATTGTGGATCGCGGCGCCGGTCCTGCCGCCCCAGGCGCTGATGCTGGGCTGGGGCTTGCTGGGAACGGGCTATGCCGCGTCGCTACTGCTGCCGCGTCCACGCCGGCCGCTTGGTGTGGCCGCCGGCCTCGTCGTCGGGGTGCTGGGCGCGGCGCAGCTGGCCGGCCTGGCCGCTGGCGGGACCGATCCGCTGGCGCCTTTCGCCACGGCGGAGGCGCACCAGGAGACCCGGTTCCAGAGAATCCGCTCGATCGAGGAGCTCGATGCCGTCCTGGCCCGGAGCCCGGGCAAGACCGTCATGCTCGACTTCTACGCGGACTGGTGCGTGTCATGCAAGGAAATGGAGCGTTTCACGTTCTCCGATCCGCGCGTACAGTCACGCTTCGACCAGATGCTGCTGCTCCAGGCCGACGTCACTGCCAACAACGCGGCCGACCAGGCCTTGCTCAAGCGCTTTGGCCTGTTCGGCCCACCCGGGATCATCTTTTTCGGCGCCGACGGCCGTGAACTCGGCGGCACACGAGTCATCGGCTACGAGGATGCCGATTCCTTCCTCGCTTCGCTTCGCAAGGCGGAAGCCGCGCAACCCCCCCCCCAATCTTAATCAACGCCTTCACTATCGGAGTCGACATGCAGGCTTTCAAATACGCGGTGCCAACCGCACTCGCAGCAGCACTCATCAATACGGCCGCCTTCGCCACCGAGCAGACCCCACCGGTCCTGGAGCGCGCCGTAAGCGCCGGCGTCAAGGTGGTCAGGCAGTTCCCGGCCGGCTCGGGGCTCACCGGCTGGGTGCTTTCCCAGGGGGGGCGCCATTCGCTCGTATACACAACGGCGGACGGAAAGACGCTGGTGGCGGGAGCGCTGATCGATGAACGTGGCCAGAACCTCTCGGCCCAGCACGAAGACATGTACATCCCCAAGCCGGATTTCGCAGCCGCATTCGCACAACTGGAGAAATCGGCATTCATCGCCGAGGGCAGCACCAAGAATCCGAAAAGCATCATCTACGCCTTCGTCGATCCGAACTGCCCTTATTGCCACTTCATGTGGCGTGCAGTCCAGCCGTACGAGGCGGCTGGACTGCAGGTGCGCTGGATCCCCGTCGCAACGCTCGGCCCGACGAGCATGCCGAAAGCGATCGAGGTGCTGGCATCGCCGGACAAGACCGCGGCCTTCCGGCACATGGAACAGAACCATGGGAAGCCGTGGAAGCCACAGGCCGGCAAGACCGAGCAGAACCAGCCCGCGGTGGCGGCGTCGATCCGCAGGAATGGCGAGCTGATGGAGCAGTTCGGCATCGCCGGTACCCCTGGCGTGGTCTGGCGCGACAGCCAAGGCAAGGTCCAGGTGAAGAGCGGCATGCCGCGCCTGTCGGAACTGCCCGCCATGACTGGCCTGCCTGAACAACGGATAAGCGATCCGGCGCTGGCCAAGTTCAAATGATGTGATTTACGGCGCGGAGTGACACGCGTCGCCAACGCGAGCAGGGCAGGGCGCTACATGAGCTAAGCCATCCGCGTACCCCAAACTGTGGATGCCTCATCGGGCGACTCAGCCTGATTCTTCCAACGAAGACGCGGGCTAAGTGCGTGCGTGAAGCGTGTCACCGACATCATGCCCGCAGTCGCCCTTGCCGGGCAGGAGCAGAGCGCCGCGATCGCCCGCGTTAACCACGCCAACGCGCAGATGGACCTGGTTACGCAGCAGGATGCGGCACACGTGGAAGAGGCCGCTGCTGCTGCGGTTCAATGCAGGCGCAGGCCGAGAAGCTTCTGGCAATGGTCAGCACTTTCAAGCTCGCCGCGGGTAGGTCGCGCATCGGCCGCATATGGAAGGCGTGGCTACCCACGCGCGTCGTCACTCGTTGCCGGCGACGGTAAGCTAAGGCGCTTCGGCAGGGCGCTATTGGATGTTCAGCGCTTGAATCCATTCACCGGCGCCGCCAGCATCTCGAGGCGCGTGTCGAGGCCATCACGGTCTAGCTCCCCCATGTGACGCAGGAAGAGGCGCCCATCCTTGCCATAGAACAGGGTTGTCGGCATGGCAAATGAGCCGGTGCGCCGTCCCACTTCCCGGGCACGGTCGGTGAATACGTTGTCGAGCTTGAGTTTTTGCTGCGCCATGAAGGCCTGTATTGTCGCCGCGTCCTCACCCTGGTTGACGAAGACAAAGGTGATGCCGGGGTGACGCCGCTGGGCTTCCTCAAGCGCTGGCATCTCGCGTCGGCATGGTGGACACCACGTCGCCCACAGGTTGACCACCATCGGCTTGTCTGTCAGGGTCCGCAACTGGACCGGAGTGCCATCGAGACGCCGTAGTTCGACCAGGGGTACTGGAGTACTGGGCGGCCCGAAATTGAGCGTGGCGATCGCGCCACCTATCCAGACGACGGCACCGGTGAGGATCGCCGCAAGGACCGGACGGCGCGGCGTGCCAGTCCGGGCCGTAAAGTGTGCGCCCAGCACGAATGCCGCAAGGATGCCGCCAGCGTCAGAGAAGCCGCCGTCACTCAAATCGGCTATCGAGAGCGGTTCGCCCGCATATTCCGGTGCGTTCTGCAGCACGAAGATGACACGCGCCACAACCAGGCTGCCGAGAATCGTTTTCCATATCGCTGGCCAGCTGTGCCAGCCGCGCCTGTGCCGGTACCACCAGCTCACGGCAGCGCTGGCGGAGATTGCCAGCGCCGGTATTGCCCATCTACCCACGTCAAATTCGTCCACTACGGCGCTCCTAACGGACAGCCGACATGGCTGCCATCCACGGCCATTCCGTGCTGGCGGACCGCTTAGGAAAGAAGCCTAAGGGTTGAGGGTTAACGGAGCATTAGCATTTCAATAAGGCTGTGTGGTGGGCTGCCGCCAGCATTCCGACGCTGACGATGGGCACGTACGCCGTCCCAGGCGCGTGCCTCGATTGTGCGGGAAGCGTTTGCGGCGCAGCCGCGGCATAAGAGGAAGGAACCTTGGCTGGATCTGACATTATAGGAGTAATGTCATATTTCCGAGGCGGTTGCTTAGCTATTCTACGTATTACGTAATAATATTGGTGTCCACGACGCCCGGAGCCTTAATTATGAAGACTGAAGAGCTTTCCATCGAAAGCGCCATCGCTGTCGGTGTCGCGGAGCTGCGTGAGCGGTTCCCGCGCACCCAGGATCTTTACCGCGAGGTCTGCGTCTTATTATTTTTTCGGCACGGCATCACGCCAACAGCGAACAAGCTGTATCAGCTCGTGCGTAAGGGCAGTATGTCGGCGCCGACTGAAGCACTGAACAACTTCTGGAAGACGCTACGCGAACGCTCCCGTGTCACGGTCGAGCATTCGGACCTCCCGGACGAGTTGCGAACGGCAGCCGGCGACCTGGTGGCTACCTTATGGAAGTCAGCTCAGTTGAAATCGCTTGAGTCCTTGACCACACTCCAGGCAGAGGCCGCTGCCGTAGTCGACAGCGCAAAAGCGGGCCTAGCAAATGCCCAGGCCGAACGCGCTGATGCCTTGCAAGCCCTCGAGCACGTCCACACACAACTGCGAACGAGTGAGGACGCCGCCGCTCTGCTTCGGCAGGAGCTCGCGGCCGCTGCCGCCACCAGAAAAGGACTGGAGCAGCGGCTGGAAAATGCTCGTCGCGAGCTTGACGTCATGCAGGCGCGCATGGAGCAATCGAGCACCGAATACGCCGCGGAGCGGGAGAGGCTAGCGGATCGTACTCGTTTGACTGAGGATCGGTTCGCCGACATGGAAAGACGCGGGCTCCTCGAAATTGACAGGGAACGCACAGCCGCGACGAAGCTTCAGAAGAAGGCCGAAGCGGAACGGGCAGAGCATGCCGCTGCCATTGAGCGGGCACGCATCGAGCAAAACGCGACGCAGGCGACAATCGGGCAGCTCAGGGAACAGATCGGCGCGCTGCAGAACTCCGTTAAGACGCTGACTAATGAGCGTGATCGCGAGAGGGCAGAGCTACAGTCAGTGCGGGAGCAGCTTGAAGCAGCTATACGTCAAGCAGCTACTGACAGTGCACGAGCAAACCTTCTGGGGGACGAGTTGGAGAGGAGCAGAGTCAAAACTAGTACTCGTCGAGAGTCATCCACTCAGCGCAGCGTAAGCAAACGGCGCGCCAAAGGAGTCAGCGGAAGTGACGGATAAATAGGTCAACTTTTCCGCCTCCTGTCGACTTTGGATAGACTGGTCGATGCCTCAACGCCTGTGATGGAACAGAGAATCCGCTTGTTTTAGAGCTGATGACGCAGGCCGTGAAAGGTGAGAAGTCAGGAATTCAACACGTTATTTCGCGCTTCTTTCCTTAACTCGACAATATATCTGCTAATGTCGAGTTCGTTTCATCTGAGATTGGTATCACTCCTTGCAACCTCCCTGTACACAGCAATCGCGTTACAAGCCGCCCAACGGCCATTGAGTGCACACGCAACCTCACTGGCTAATCCGACAACACAAAGGTCAGATGCGCATTTAGACTGGCATCGGCACCAGACTCTAGTGATTCAAATTCATTGAGCCCTCCATACGATTCCTATGGGGGTAACGACACTAAGCTCGACATCTAAGGCCTCCAAGTTACCGCTGGACTCTCGTGCATCATTCGTCCGGAAGACTGAAAGCATGTCGGTTCATGCCTTCAGTGTGCGTTCGAAAGCTCGCCGCAGCACCTATTGCCGTTTCCTGTAGCAGAAGGAATAAGCTGCCGTGGCACCGAAAGGGTTTTGTTCCGTTCAAGACCTGCATTTAGGCAGGCCTGGCGGGCACCGTCCAGGCCTCGGAATCCCGTTGTTGCCGGCGACGATGGGCCGCCCGCACCGAAAGGATAGAGTGAGTGCTCTGTCGGCGACAAAAAGATGTGAGTATGTTGTCCGTCTACAGTCTTGGGTGCATAGAGCGGCGCGACAGAATCTTGTGGATATGTCGAAAAATGGATCACTGGGAGCCAAAACGAGTGCTCGGGGAGCGACAGAATAGTGTGAACATTTTGGTGACCCCCTTGGTACCATGACAGAATAGCGTGAGTAAGTCGCGTTCGTTTCCAGATGTGCAAGAACTCACGGCATTCTGTCGCTCTGGAGGGGTATATTCTGTCGGTCGACTTGTTGGGTTGAGGGCTGCCGGGCAGGTGTGGAAGTCCCCGGCCAAGGTGTACCAAGCCATCGACAAACAGCGCATTTAACATAATATAGATTATGCGAATTATGGTCGTGAAGCTCGTTATGCCAGTTGGGCCAGTGCGGAACTTATGAATTCAAGAACCTTGGGAGCGCTCGTACCTAAAACTCCGTACTCGGGGCACCTTAATCTACCGACTCGGCGTCAAAGCCCCGTTTTCCCCGTCGAGTCTATATGTTTAGGTAAATCTTCATGGCCTACTCATCACGTCAATAGCTTTAGGTACAACGGAAGTATTTATGGATACGGAATCGCGTCGGATGTTCAGTGATGACAGACGAGACAACTGGCTGCAGCTCGCGGATCGGCGTGTGGGACTCGGGCCGCTGGCGTCAGGCCTGGCCTATTTGTCTGGCTTGCTTCGTGAGGGTCGCCGCTGACGACGCGCTGCCCGTGCCAAACCCAACTCCTCGCTGGCCGATTCCGATTTCGGCGCTGTTCGCTCAAGCCGTCCGCGAAGCTCAGTCACCCTGGCGCGCTCGGCGGCAAGCTGGCTACCCAGCTCCGCACTCTGGTGCGCGCTTTCCGCAGCCTGGCGGGCGGCTCGGTCGCGTTCGTCGGCCAGTAGTTCGGTCTTTGCTATATAGCAGCGCTCCGAAGTAAATCGTGGAAGTTTTCGGAACTAATTGTTTGAAGTCTGCCGCGTCGCATAGGTGTCCAAGTTTTACTTCGTATCTTGCCGCCTGTGCTTCATCCTAGGCTCATAGCGGTCTAACCTGTGGCTTTCTTGGTTTTACCGGCGAGCTTTACGTAACTCGTCGTGCAGTCCCGATTTTTGCGGTAACCGTTAGGTAATACGCGCATGCGTCGGAAGTATGGCCGGGATACCAGCCGACTGCCATGCCACCCTGCAAGGGTAATCCCCCCATTTTTAGAGCACGCTAAAAGTAGAGG
>NZ_JASNRA010000017.1 GCF_030411955.1 Massilia sp. YIM B02443 | reverse complement strand
GAAAGTAGGTTATCGTCAGGCTAGTTATATGAAAAACCCCATCAGTGATCTGGTGGGGTTTTTTGCTTTGGTAGTGCAAAACATAAATCAGCCGCTGTCATACGGCGCATACAGAAGTAAGCAATGGCGTTGACCCAGCTCAACAGGTGCTTAAATCCATCTTCGATAACCATTCCCACTGGCAGTATTTCCCTTTTGAGCTGGCATGAAGATCACCCGGCTCCTTGCATGGAGGACTGGCAATGGGATACATCATATTCGGACTGTTCGTCCTGTTTATTTATCCGATCTTCATAACCGGGATAATGCTTGGCTCCAAAGCCACACAGATTGAACACCTGGAGCGACAGGTCAGCGAATTACGCAAGGAGCTGTTGCTTACCATCGCCCGGCTCGAGAAGATACTCGCTTCTCCAGGCAACTCAGGTAAACAGTCCGAAACGCCACCTGTCGCCGCTCGTTCAATAACATCAGAGCAGGAGACGAATGCGCCGAAAGTTCTCGAGGACCAGATCGACGCCACTGATTTCGCTCTGCATGCGAAAGCGCCAGCCAATGCAAACGAACCACCGGCTACTCCGTCATATACCTACTCCGTGACGAGTGGCAAAGCTATCAGCGTGTTTGCCAAGCGCACCAAATCGAAGTCGCGGACCGCGGCGACCCAAGCCGCAGACCTATCTACCGCACCCGCGCCCGCGGCACAAAACGACCAACCCGCCGCACCATCCCTCATCGACAAATGGCTGGCCACCGCCAAGACCTGGCTCCTGACCGGCAACCTGGTCGCCAAACTCGGCCTGGTGATCCTGTTCATCGGCGTCGCCTTCCTGCTCAAGTACGTCGCCGCGACCATCACGATCCCGATCGAGCTGCGCCTGGCAGGCGTCGTGGCGGCCGACCTGGGCCTGCTGGCCTGGGGCTGGCGACTACGCACCAGGCGCCGGGAAATCGGCCTGCCGGTCCAGGGCACGGCCATCGCGATCCTGATGCTGGTGATCTTCGGCGCCCACCAGCGCTACGACCTGATCCCCGCCGGCGTCGCATTCGGCTTGCTGGTATGCCTCACGGTGTTCACCTGCCTGCTGGCGGTGCTGCAAAATGCTCCCTGGCTGGCGGCGTTCGGCATCACCGGCGGCTTCGCCTGTCCCTTGCTGCTGTCGACCGGGCAGGGCAACCACATCGCCTTGTTCTCGTATTACGCGCTGCTCAACGCCGGCGTGTTCGTGCTGGCGATCAAGCGTTCCTGGCAGCCGCTGAACCTGCTGGGCTTCGCATTCACCTTTGTCGTCGGCACCGCCTGGGGCGTCCTGCGCTACACACCCGAGAACTACCCGTCGGCGCAAGGCTTCCTGATCCTGTTCTTCCTGTGCTACGTCGCCATCTCGCTCGCCTTCGCCCACCAGCAGCAGGCAAGGCTGAAGAACTACGTCGACGCCACGCTGGTACTGGGCACGCCGTTGCTGGCGTTCGGCCTGCAGGTGGGACTGGTCAAGGACAAGCCGTTCGGCCTGGCCTTGTCGACCCTCGCACTCGGCGGCTTCTACCTGGCGACAGCATTGGTCCTGCTCAAGCGTGGGCGCGAACGCTGGCGCGTCATGCTCGAAGCCTACGCCGCGCTGGGCGTCATCTTCGGCACGCTGGCCATCCCGTTCGCACTGGATGCACGCTGGACCTCGGCCGCGTGGGCATTGGAAGGCGCCGGCTTCGTGTGGCTCGGCCTGCGCTGGCGGCGGGTATTGGTCTGGATCTTCGGGCTGCTGCTGCAATTCGGCGCGGGACTGAGCTTCATTGCCGCCGCCACCGACCTGACGCCGTACGCCGCCACTTCGGCGCACCTGTGGCTGGGCTGCCTGCTGCTCGCCGCGAGCGGCTTCGCCGTAGCGCTCAGCCTGCGCAAGCATGCGAGCGAGAGCGACGGGCTGATCATGCTGGCCGAGAGCTTCCTGACTCTGTCCGCCATCTGGCTGCTCGCCGGATGCTGGACCGAAGCGATCGTGCGCACCGGCGGCGGCGCGCTGGCCAACTGGCTGGTGGCCGGTGCATTGTTCACGGCGCTGCTGCTGTATGGCGTGAGCGTGCGCCTGTCATGGCCCATGGCGCGCCAGCCGGCCCTTGCGGCCCAGATAGCCGGCGCCGTGGCCCTGGGCGTCGTCAGCGCACCGGGATGGTCATGGACCACGATGTTCGAGGCAAACCGCGACGTCCCATTGCTCGGTGTCGTCATGCTGGCGACTGCCGCATACGCGACGGCTCATCTGGCACGGCGCGCGCAGCCGGCGCAGGCGGATCCCGCGCCGCTGGACGCCACGCAATCGCACCCCACGCAGTCGCACCCTACCTTCTCATCCGCCATGCTGCTATGGGCCGGCATCTGGTGGTTCGGCCCCGCCATCAACATCGCCGCCGGCCGCTTGATCGCATATCTCCCGCAAGATCTCGGCAGTCCGACCGCACGCTGGACCGCCCTGTATGCCCTGGGCGTCGCCGCCACCGCGCTCGCCGCCATGTATCTGGCTGCGCGCCTGTCCTGGCCGCAGCTGCGCCGCTCCGCCTTTGTCTGCTGGGGCATGCTGGCCCTGGTCACGGCGGACATCCTGTACACCTTGTATCAGACGCATGCGCTGCCGCAGCCGGCCAGCTGGCTGGCCTGGGCGCTGCTGTGGTCGAGCGGCGAATTCCTGATGGTGCGCTGGAGCAGGGGAGGGCCGGAGATGGGCCGCGGCACGCTGAAACTGCTGCACCTGCTGCGCAGCGGCGGTCCGTGGCTGGCCCTGTGGCCGGCCGGCGCGATCCTGATCGACGGCTGGCTGATGGCGCCAACCCCCGACCCATACGACTCGACGCAAGAAAGCTGGCTCACCGATGCCGCCTGGAGCAATTACCTTCCCACCTGGACCATGATGCTCGCGCTGGTATTCCTGCTGCGCCGCAGCCTCGCAGGCAGATGGCCGGCCACGCCCCTGGCGGACTGGTACCGCACGCGGGTCATCCCGGGCGCGACGACGCTGATGGTGGCATTGGCCGTCTCCTGGAACCTGAAACACGACGGCGGCATGGCGCCATTGCCCTACCTGCCCCTGCTCAATCCGCTCGACCTGACCACCGGCTTCGTGCTGATGCTGGGCGCCAGCGTCCTGCGCCAGCTCACCGGGCCGGCCGCGGCGGATGCGGGACTACGCAGGTCGCTGCAGCAGCTGCGGCTGGCCGGCCTGGCCGGCGCCTATATCTGGTTCAACCTGATCCTGCTGCGCAGCGCCGCCCACTACCTCGGCATCGACTATCGGCTGCCCGACCTGGCGGCGTCGCAGGTGGTGCAAGCCATGCTGTCGCTGGTCTGGAGCGCAAGTGCGCTGGTGCTGATGCGCCTGGCGGCGCGGCGCGCGATGCGAAGCAGCTGGTGGACCGGGGCCGCGATGCTCGGCGTCGTGGTGCTCAAGCTGTTCATGGTCGACCTCGACAACAGCGGCAGCATCGCCCGCGTGGTGTCGTTCGTCGGCGTCGGCCTGCTGCTGCTGTTGGTCGGCTATTTTGCGCCCTATCCGAAGACCGGACAGCGCCCGCCGGCCACACCGCCCACCGCACCCGCCTGACACCGAACCGGAGGACACGATGCTCACTCAGCGCATTGCCCTGGCACTGATCCTGACCCTGGCAGCCCACGTCCACGCCCACGCCGGCGCGCCCGCGCCGCCCGGCGACAAGGCGTCCGACTACTCGCACCTGCTGCCACTGAACGTCGCCGCCAGCCAGGCGGTGGTGCAACTGCGGCTGCCGCGCGCGGTCTACCTTGCCGCGCGTTCGCCGCGGCTGGACGACCTGCGCGTTTTCGACGCCGCCGGCGCGCCGATGCCGTATGCGCTGGTCGATCTGGCGCCGCAAACGTCGGTGAGCCGGCCGAGCGCGCCGGTGGCGGTGTTCCCGGTGCACGGTCCCGCGCGCGCCGGCGTCAGCGTGCAGGAAGGGCTGCAGATCCGCACCGGCAGCGACGGCGCGCTGATCTCGGTGACGGCGCCCGCGCGTGCCGCCGGCGACGAACTTATTAGTCTGGTGCTCGACCTGCAGCCGGCCGCGCGCGCAGCCAAGGTCGGCGCTGGCGCGGCGATCGGCGCCTTGTCCCTGACGCTGCCGCCCGGCGCCGGCAGCTATAACGCGGACATTGCGCTCGATGTCAGCGACAACCTGCAGGACTGGGAAGAACTGGCCGAAGCGGCGGTGAGCTGGCTGGTCAACAGCCAGGGCGCCAGCGTGCAGAAACACCGGATCGACTTCGCGCCGCGCCGGTTTCGCTATGCGCGCCTGCGCTGGCTCGACGGCAAGCCGATCGAGTTCGCCGCCATTCATGCCGAATACGTGGTGCAGCGCGAGGCCGGGCGCCAGGTCGAAACGCTGGTGTTGCAAGGCGAGCCAGGCTCGGAGGCCCGTGACCTGATTTACACGGCGCCGGTCGCGATTCCGGTGGCGTCGGTCGGCCTTGTCTTCCAGGGCCGGAATGTCGTCATGCCGGTCATGATCGGACAATACCAGGCGATGCCGAGCCGCGACCCGGGCGCGCGCACGGTGCTGAAACTGCAGCCGCTGATCAACACCACCTTCTTCCAGCTCGAGCAGGATGGCCGGCGCCGCGCCTCGGGCGACGTCGCGGTGCCGCTGACGCATGCCGCGCGCTGGGTGGTGCGCCCGTTGAACGCGGCCCCCGAGCAGCCGGCATTGCGCCTGGGATGGGAAGCGTCGACCATCGTGTTCGTCGCTTCCGGCAAGGCGCCTTATCATCTGGCGTTCGGCCGCGACGGCGCGCCTCCGGCAGGCGTGGGGTTGCACCAGGTTGCGCCCGGGTTCAGCGAGCGCGAATTGACGGCGCTGACGCCGGCCACGCCGGGTGAGGTCATCGTGCAGAACAGGCTCGAACAAGATGCCGACAGCAGGGAGCGTGGCAGCGCGGCCGGCAACAAGCAGGTCTGGCTATGGGCGCTGCTGGCCGGCGGCGTCGCGGCGCTGGCCGGCATGGCCTGGCATCTGCTGCGCCAGCTGAAAGGCGGCGCATCCGAACCGCCGCCATCGGCTTGAGGCCAGTGAACGCGAGCGCTACTTGAGCGGCTTGGTCGACGCCGTCGGCGCCCCACGCCGCTCGCGCGCGATATCGAGGTCGATGCTGGCCTGGCGCACGCGCAAGGCCTTGGCATACCGATGGCGCGCGCGCAGCCGCGGATTGGTGACCAGCCGTCCGAGCGTCTCGCCGACCACCATCACCACCCCCAGCAGCGGCAGCACCAGCATCAGCCCGACCACGCCGGCCAGCATGCCGCCCACGAAAATCATGATTACCGTGACCAGCGGATGGATGTGCAGGCTGCGCCCCAGCGTCAGCGGCATGAACACGAAGTCGTCCAGCAGCCGCACCAGCACGAACACCACGATCGCGCCGTAGGCCACCAGCGGCGTCGCCGGCGCGTCGGTCGAGGCTACGATCACCACCAGCACGCAGCCGGCGATCGAGCCGACGAACGGCACCCAGGCCAGCACCGCCGAGATCAGCCCCAGCAGCAGGGGAGACGAGACGCCGATGATCCACAGCCCGAGCGCCAGCACCACGGTGTCGAGCACGGTCAGCTTGAGCAGGCCTTCGAAATAGCGGCGCGCGGTCTGGTCGACCTCGTGCAACAGGTACAGCGCGCGCTCGAAATACGCGTTCGGCACCGCGCGCGCCAAGAATTTCTTGAAACGCAGGCCGTCGCGCAGCAGGAAGAAAGTCAGGAAGGGCGCCAGCAGCAGCGACGGCACCCAGGTCACCACGCCGACCACGATCTCGCCCAAGTGGTTGCTGGCGAAATCATTGGTGTAGGCCGCGAAGGCGGTGTTGACGGTCGAGGTCAGGCGCATCTCGGCCAGGATCGGAAACTTGGCTTCCAGCAGCGTCAT
Source organism: Massilia sp. YIM B02443 (assembly GCF_030411955.1). GTDB lineage: Bacteria > Pseudomonadota > Gammaproteobacteria > Burkholderiales > Burkholderiaceae_D > Telluria. The sequence continues at coordinate 124,939 of NZ_JASNRA010000017.1, read as the reverse complement.
GGTGTTGCGCACAAATGAGACCCCGCCATCGAGGTACAGGCCGATGGTGGCTTCCCACGAATCTTCTTCCGGTCCGTCGCTCCAGTTCAGCGCCAGCACCATCGCCAGCGTGGCCAGCCCGAAGAACAGCGCGCACACCCACAGCGCGGCCGCATTGCGGCTGAAGCCGGAACGCACCATGCGCTGCATCGGCCGCAGCAGGGCGTAATACAGCACGGCGCCGAAGATGAAGGGCAGGGCCAGCCACAGCAGCTGCTTGACTACCAGCAGCAACAGGCAGGTGGCGGCGATGATGCCGGACCAGACAACCGGTCCGGACCGCTCGCTGTCCATCATGCCGTTCATAGCGCTTCCAGCTGGGGCCGTCCGGTGCCCATCCATTCGCGCAGGCGCAGGCCGATGTGGCGCGCCAGTGCCAGCGAGATCTTGTAGCCGATCACGGCGTCGGTTTCCATCAGGCCCAGGAAGTCGGCGCGGAAGAACACCGCCATCTCGCACGGTTCGAGCGCGCGCGCCTGGGCGTTGCGCGGCGAGTTGTCGAGCAGCGCCAGATCGCCGAAGAAGCCGCCCGGCTCGAGCTCGGCCACCACCTGAGTCATGCCTTCGTGCAGGCGGCTGATGCGCACCCGGCCGCTCATGAGCAGGTACAGTGCCTGGCCTTCCTCGCCCTCGTCGAAGACGATCTCGTCCTTCAGGTAGCGGCGCTCGTGCAGCAGGCCGTCGACGATCTTCAGCTCCAGCGGCGTCAAGGCCGCGAACAGCGAAGAACTTTTGAGCCGGTGCAGACGCGGCGACATGCGGGGAGGCTTGAGGAAGCGGAAAATCACGGTGATTCCAGGTCAATACAGGAAGTTGTCGCTTGATTATCCCTGATCGGATGATGCCGCGCATCAAATTCCCATCCGTGCGCGGCGGGGTGTAGCGGCTCGTTCATACGAGATTCAACTGTGCGCACCGGTTCAGTTGATTCGGTGTAACATAATTCTTTGTGGCAACACAAATTGTCACTAGTATATTTACTGCGTGAGCCGTCGCACGTGGTGATGCCGTGCTTTTTCAAAAGGACAGGCAGTGATCGATCTACACAGTTTTCTTCTTGCACTCGGGATGGGCAACGTCGGCTTCGCCATCCTGATGGCAGGATACATGCGGGGCGCGACGCCCAGTGCCGGCCTGCGCCTGTGGATGTGGGCGCGCCTGGGCATCGGCGTCAGCCAGCTGGCCGGCTGGGCTCGTCCATTGCTGGGCCTGCCGTTGCTGGGCAGCCTGGAAGGCATCGGCTGGATCCTGGCCGTCGCGCTCGAGATGGCCGCTTACTGCGTCTTCTTCGGCTTCACGCGCTGGGGCCGGATCGTGTCCCCGGTCACCGGCCTGTCGTGCGCGATCGTGATCGCGGCGGGCGCCGCCGGCGCCACTCATGCCCAGCTGAGCGCGCTAGTGGCGAGCGTGGTCGCCCTGTTCGCGGCCGCCATGGCCTGGGTGCTGCTGCGCCGTCGCCACGCTTCGCTGCTGCAGCGGATCATCGGCGTCAACGACGCCTTGTTCGCGCTGGCGGTCGCGGCCTGGGCCAGCTCGACGCTGCAGGGCGACGGCGCGCTCGACCGCAACGTGGCCCAGCAGGCGGCCTATCTGACCGGCTACCTCCTGATGATCGTCAACGGCTTCGGCTTCCTGCTGCTGTGCAAGCAGAAGGACGACAGCCGCATGGCGCACCTGGCCACCACTGATTGCCTCACCGGCCTGCCCAACCGCCACGCGTTTCTGGAGCGCGCGGAAGGCGCGCGCCAGGCGGCCCAACGCCAGCGCCAGCCCCTGGCGCTGATGATGATCGACATCGACCACTTCAAGCAGATCAACGACCGCTGGGGCCACGCCAGCGGCGACGACGCGCTGGTGGTGTTCGCGCGCACCGCGCGCCAGGTGATGCGCGAGCACGAGACCATCGGCCGCCTGGGCGGCGAGGAATTCGCGATGATGCTGCCGGCGACCGGCCTCGAGGCCGCGGTGCAGGCCGCCAACCGCCTGCGGCTGGCGGTGCGCGCGGCCACCGTGATCACCAGCGGGCCGTCGTACACGATGACGGTGAGTATCGGCGTGGTCGTGCTCGATCCGAACGAAGACCTGGGCGATGCGCTGGCACGCGCCGACCATGCGCTGTATGCCGCCAAGCGCGAAGGGCGCGACCGGGTCGAGATCGGCGACCCGCTGCGGCGCCGCGCCTGAAGCCTGAAGCCGATCGCTTCAAAACCGGAAGCGGAAAAAGAAAAAGGGTCCGACGAATCGGACCCTTCTACTTTTGAAGCTGGCGGAGCGGACGGGGCTCGCCGACATTCTGCCGGCCGCGGATTCCCTTGCAAGGGAATCCCTTCTCGCCCACTCTCGTGTTCCCCGCAGGGGGAACACTCTTACTGCTATATGCTGGCGGAGCGGACGGGGCTCGCCGACATTCTGCCGGCCGCGGCTTCCCATGCAAGGGAATCCCTTCTCGCCCACTCGCGTGTTCCCCGCAGGGGGATCACTCTTTCTGCTATATGCTGGCCGAGCGGACGGGGCTCGAAAACGCGACCCCCCGCGTGACAGGCCGGTATTCTAACCAACTGAACTACCGCTCCTTTCGATTCGATCAAACTGCGACCGGACCGTCGAACGTGAAAAGAAGAAGGGCCCGACACAGCGGACCCTCTTCCCTGATACTGGCGGAGCGGACGGGGCTCGAACCCGCGACCCCCGGCGTGACAGGCCGGTATTCTAACCAACTGAACTACCGCTCCTTTCGATTCGATCAAACTGCGACCGGACCGTCGAACGTGAAAAGAAGAAGGGCCCGACACAGCGGACCCTCTTCCCTGATACTGGCGGAGCGGACGGGGCTCGAACCCGCGACCCCCGGCGTGACAGGCCGGTATTCTAACCAACTGAACTACCGCTCCGTTTACTCTGATCATTACTTCGATCAACCATCGAAATGTTTGGTGGGCGCTGAGAGGCTCGAACTCCCGACCTAATCCTTGTAAGGGATCCGCTCTACCAACTGAGCTAAGCGCCCATTTCGTGGTTTCTATCCGACGCTTGTCATTGCGTCCGAAGAGGCCCGAATTATAGAGGCTCCCTTTCGAAGTGTGCAAGGGTTTTTCAAAAAAAACCATATGCCCGTTTTGTCACGTTCATTCGCACCATCAGGGTGCCTCGGGAAAGCGCAACCCCGGCTTGATGACGAAAAGCGCATATGCATGTGTTGTAATCGGATCAGGCGGCAGTGTTTTACTTGCAGTTGCAGGGAGCGATCACGGACAATACCGTCTTTGACAAGTCGGCAACTACAACATCGACAAGATGCGCGCCCCAGATGCGCGAGCCGAAGGCGGCCATATCCGCTTGCGCTCTCCCTTGATGGAACATTCCACGGGAGGCAGCGTCCATAAGAAGAGAAACGGGGACATCGGTTCTTTTTTTAATCAACAGGAAAACTCCATGATCAAGATGTCCAAGATGCACCAGCGCGTTATCAGCGCGCACGGCGCAGCGCTGGCCTTTACCGCATTGATGCCGATCGCACAGGCGGTGGCGCAGACGACGACCGCACAAGCCGCTCCCGAGCTGCAGTCGGTGACCGTGACGGCCCAGCGCCGCACGGAAAATATCCGCGACGTGCCGGTGTCGGTCACCGCGCTCAAAGGCGACCGCCTGGACGTCCTGGTCTCCGGCGGCGAAGACATTCGCGTGCTGGCCAGCAAGGTGCCGAGCCTGAACATCGAATCGTCGAACGGCCGCACCTTCCCGCGCTTCTACATCCGCGGCTACGGCAACACCGACTTCAACACCTTCGCCTCGCAGCCGGTCTCGCTGGTGTACGACGACGTCGTGCAGGAAAACCCGATCCTGAAAGGCTTCCCGATCTTCGACCTGGCCAGCGTCGAAGTGCTGCGCGGCCCGCAGGGCACCCTGTTCGGCCGCAACACCCCGGCCGGCGTGGTCAAGTTCGAATCCGAGAAGCCGAAGCTGGGCAAGGTCGAGGGCTACTGGAACGCCTCGCTCGCCACCCACACCACCGCCAACGCCGAAGGCGCCGTCAACGTGCCGCTGTCCGATAAATGGGCGATGCGCGTGTCGGCCGTCGGCCAGCACCGCGACGACTACGTGCGCAACTACGCCGACACCGGCATGACCCAGGAACGCGGCAAGCTGGACGGCTACAACGAGCACGCCGAGCGCGTCCAGTTCCTGTACCGCCCGGACGAGAACTTCAATGCCCTGCTCAACCTGCACCAGCGCCAGACCACCGGCAGCGCGCGCCTGTTCCGCGCCAACCTGATCAAGAAGGGCAGCAATACCTTCGCCGCCGGCACCGACCTCGACCGCATCGTCACCAACGGCCAGAACGACCAGAGCCTGAAGACCAATGGCGCCAACCTGCGCCTGCAATGGGACATCGGCGCGTTCCGCCTGTTCTCGATCACCGGCTTCGAGCACATCAGCAACTACAGCAGCCGCGGCGACATCGACGGCGGCACTCCGGCCGGTCCGGGCTTCATCCCGTTCCAGGTCGAGACCAACGGTTATATCAGCGACCTCGACCAGTACACCCAGGAATTCCGCCTGGAGTCGAAGAACGAAGGTCCGTTCAACTGGCAGACCGGCGTCTACTACTTCGATGAAGACGTCACCGGCGGCAGCGACAACTTCGAGAGCGTCAACTACAGCCGCACCTCGCGCCTGGTGTCGAGCCAGCAGAACAAGGCCTGGGCCGTGTTCGGTTCGGCGACCTACAACCTGACCCCGGACTGGACCATCCGCGGCGGCGTGCGCTACACCAAGGACGAGAAAGAGTTCCAGACCCTGGTGGCGGACAACGTGGTGCAGATCGGCCCAAGGTCGGTTGAAGCGGACAGCAGCAAGACCAGCTGGGACGTCTCGGCAACCTACAAGCTGAACAACAACGTCAACCTGTACGGCCGCGCCGCCACCGGCTTCCGCGCCCCGAGCATTGCCGCCGCCTCGGCATCGGTGCCGATCACCGTGGCCGACGCTGAGACCATCAAGTCGGTCGAACTGGGCGTGAAGGCCGACCTGTTCGAACGCCGCGCACGCACCTCGTTCTCGATCTACGACTACACCATCGAAGACCAGCAGCTGACCGTGGTCGGCGGCAACTCGAACGTGAACCGCCTGATCAACGCCGACAAGACCAAGGGCAAGGGCGCCGAGTTCGACTTCGAAGCGGCCGTCAGCACCGCCCTGCGCGTGAGCGCCGGCGCCAGCTACAACTACACCCAGATCCGCGACGGCAGCCTGTCGGTCAACACCTGTGCCCAGTGCACCATTACCGATCCGATCAACGCCGCCGGCCGCGTCGAGATCAATGGCAACATGCTGCCGCAGGCGCCGCGCTGGACCTTCAACGCGACCGCGCGCTACGGCGTGCCGTTCGCGGACGGCGAACTGTACGTGTTCACCGACTGGTCGTACCGCAGCAAGGTCAACTTCTTCCTGTACGAAGCGGCCGAGTTCACCGGTGCGCCGCTGACCGAAGGCGGCCTGCGCGTGGGCTACATCTTCGCCGACGGCAAGTATGAAGTGGCAGCATTCGGCCGCAACATCCTCGACCAGCGCCGCATCACCGGCGCCATCGACTTCAACAACCTGACCGGCTTCACCAACGAGCCGCGTCAATGGGGTCTGCAGGTCAAGGGCAACTTCTAAGTTGCACGCTCTGGCCGGGTAATATCGGCCGGATGTAGAAGGGGCTGCGCACAGCGCAGCCCTTTTTCATTGCGCAGCCCTTTTTTTCTCCGGCGCTCGTTCAGCGCAGGCTGCCTTCCTCGACCATCGTCTCCCTGGCCACCTCGGCCACCTGGCGGTCATCCTCGGTCAGGCGCACCGTCTTCCAGCTGCCGCGCGCGAACCACGCCACCGACACCAGCGCCACCGCCACATTGGTCACCGGGAACGACCACCACAGCCCGTCCGCGCCCAATGTGGTGTGCTTGGCCAGCACATAGGCCAGGGGAAACTGGATCATCCACTGCGACACCATCGCGATGATCATGGCGCTGAGCATATTGCCCGAGGCGCGGAACGCCGACACGATGCACAGCTGGATGCCGATCCCGCCCCAGGCCAGGCACATGATGCGGATGAAGTGGGCGCCGCCTTCGATCACCGCAGCGTCGTCGGGAATGAAGAAGCGTACCAGCCACGGTGCGCACAGCCAGGCGATGCCGCCCAGCAGCGTCAGGATGGCGAAGCTGGCCACCGTGCCCAGCCAGGTAATGCGCTCGGCGCGCGCGGTGTTGCCGGCGCCAATGTTCTGCCCGACCAGCGTCGCCACCGCCATCGCGATGCCCATCACCGGGATCGTGATCACCTGCAGGATGTTGGAGCCGACGCCATAGGTGGCGATCGCCAGCGTGCCGAAGCTGGCCACCAGGAACGACATCACCATCAGCCCCAGCGCCCGGGTCGACAGTTCCACCGACCCCGGCAGGCCGAGGAAGAAGGCGCGCTTCAGGTACACCGGATCGGGCTTGAAGCCGCGCCAGGACAGCGCGATGCCGTGCCGCCCGCGCAGGAACACCAGCATGCCCAGGCCGGCCGCCAGCGCCTGGGTGATCAGGGTCGCGTAGGCCGCGCCCATCACGCCCTGGCCGGGGATCGGTCCCCAGCCGAAGATGAACAGCGGATCGAGCACGAAGTTCAGCAATACGGTGCCGGTCACGATCATTAGCGGAATCCGGGTCTGGCCGACGCCGCGCATCAGCGCCTGGAACATGGCGTACATGAACACGAACAGGATGCCGACGAATGACACGCGCAGGAAGCCGAGCGCGCCGCTATACACTTCGGGCGCCACGCTGAGCAGGTGCAGCAGGGTAGGGGCCAGCATGAAGCCGATCGCGCCGAACATGATCGAGGTGATCACCACCATCAGCATGGTCTGCGCCGCCACATGGTTGACCATGTCCTGGCGCCCGGCGCCGGCGTACTGCGCCCCCATCGTGGCGCCGGCCATGGCCAGGCCCGAGCCGAGCGCGATCACCAGGAAGGTGACCGGGAAGCTGACCGAGATCGCGGCCACCGCCGAGGCCCCGAGCCGGCCGACCCAGAAGGCGTCGGTCAGCTGGTAGCCGGTCTGCAGCAGGTTGGCGAGCATGATCGGGACCGCCAGCGTGACCAGCGCGCGGGGAATCGAGCCTTCGAGGAACAGTGTCTTGCGGTCGGATTTCATGCATTCATGCTAAGCGATCCGGATAAAGCATGATGTCCGCCAGACGCTTCCGGTTACTCATTGATATCCACCAAGAGTGTGGCTCAAGAAATTTTGTGAATTAACTGAACAGCCAAAGAAACGATGTTTTTACAGATTTCACCTTTGTGACTGTTGTACAGACGCCGAAAACCGCTGAATTTTCGCTTCGGCTGCTCTTCCTTTAGGGCTACGCTGGACCAGCCGCGTTCAGACGGCACCGGCTCCCATGCGGGCCATACAACGACACGGGCGAAGCTCTTCGCCCGACGGAAAAATCTAAATAAGGAAGAACCATGAAGCAAGCGCATTCGATTCATCCTGCAATGTTGAAGATGTGTGCAGCGGTCTCGCTGGCGATCGCGGCGTCCTCGGCCCTGGCGACCGCGGGCGCGGTGGGCCAGGCGGCCGGGCAAGCCGAAGGACCCCAATTCATCCTGGAGACAGACCGTATCATCGTGAAGTACAAGGACGCCAAGGCCGCCGCCAGGGGCGTCGCCGCGCGCGTGGCGCCGCTGAGCGGCAACCGCAAGGCCATCCTCGACCGCGCCGGCCAGCAGTTCGGCATCGTGGTGCGCGAAAGCCATGCAATCTCGACCGGCGCCCAGGTGTTCAACCTGGACCGCAAGCGCGGCCTCAAGGAAGTGCAGTCGCTGGCGGCCGAAATGATGGCGCGCGATCCGTCGATCGAGTACGCCGAGCCGGACCGCATCATGACCCACATGGCCACCGCCAATGATCCGCGCTACGGCGAGCAGTGGCATTACTTCGACACCACCGGCGGCCTGCGCCTGCCGGCCGCCTGGGACAGCTCGACCGGCAGCGGCGTGGTGGTGGCCGTGATCGACACCGGTTATCGTCCGCATGCCGACCTGAGTGGCCAGTTCCTGCAGGGCTATGACTTCATCAGCAGCGCCGCCATCGCCAACGACGGCGGCGGGCGCGACAGCGACGCCAGCGACACCGGCGACGCCGTCACCGCCGGTTCCTGCGGCAGCGGCCAGCCGGTGCGCGACCAGACCTCGAGCTGGCACGGCACCCACGTGGCCGGCACCATCGCGGCGCGCACCAACAACAGCGTCGGCGTCGCCGGCGTGGCCTACAACGCCAAGATCGTGCCGGTGCGCGTGCTGGGCAAGTGCGGCGGCTACACCTCGGACATCGCCGACGCCATCACCTGGTCCTCGGGCGGCACGGTGTCGGGCGTGCCGGCCAACGCCAACAAGGCGCGCGTGCTGAACCTGTCGCTGGGCGGCGGCGGCTCGTGCGACGTCACCACCCAGAACGCCATCAACGGCGCCCGCTCGCGCGGCGCGGTGGTGGTGGTGGCGGCCGGCAACGACGCCACCAACGTCAGCAACGCCAGCCCGGCCAACTGCTCGGGCGTGATCGCGGTGGCCGCCACCGGCCGCACCGGGGGCCGCGCCTCGTACTCGAACTACGGCACCCTGGTCGACGTGGCGGCGCCAGGCGGCGACGGCAGCTACAGCGTGCTGTCGACGCTCAATAGCGGCACCGGCGCTCCGGCCAGCGACAGCTATGCCGGCTACCAGGGCACCTCGATGGCCACGCCGCACGTGGCCGGCGTCGCGGCGCTGATGCTGGCGCTGAACGCCAACCTGACGCCGGACGAGATCGAAGCGCGGCTGAAGTCGACCGCGCGCGCCTTCCCGGCCAGCTGCTCGGGTTGCGGCAGCGGCATCGTCGACGCGGCGGCGGCCGTGGCGTCTGCCACCGCACCGGCCACGCCGACGGTGACGCTGGCCGAGAGCGAGGCCAACGACACCATCGCCACTGCCGATCTTGTTTCTACCAGCAACACCACGGTCAGCGGCAATATGGGCAGCACCACCGACAGCGATTATTTCCGTGTCGATCTGCCGGCCGGCAAGACGCTGGGCGCGACCCTGACCCCGGGAGCGAGCACGGCCGACTACGACCTGTACGTCTACAACGCCAGCGGCACCCAGCTGGCCAAGAGCGAGAACAGTGCAGGGAAGGCCGATAGCATCAGCCTGTCGAACACCGGCAGCGCGGCTGCGGCACGCTACGTGCGCGTGGTGTACTACAGCGGCGGCACCGGATCGACCAACGGCCGCTATACGCTGAAGCTGAACTGGTAAGCGCATCTGCAAGCCATCCGGCTTGCCAACAACGCGATTTGGAACGATACTGTATGCAACTACAGTAGTCGTTCCCATCGCCGGCATTCCACCCGTGGGGCGGCCTCGCCAGCGTGAACGCCCCAGTCCGAAAAATCATCCATTGCGATTGCGATTGTTTCTACGCGTCCGTCGAGATGCGGGACGACCCGTCCCTGCGCGGCCGGCCGCTGGCGGTCGGCGGGCGCCAGGACCAGCGCGGCGTGGTCGCCACCTGCAACTACGAGGCGCGCCGCTACGGCATCCATTCGGCGATGGCCACCGCCACCGCGATCAAGCTGTGCCCGGACCTGCTGGTGATTCCGCCGGCGATGGAGAAGTACCGCATCGCCTCGCGCCAGATCATGGACATCTACCAGGACTACACCGAGATCGTCGAGCCGCTGTCGCTCGACGAAGCCTACCTGGACGTGACCAACTCGCCGCACTGCAAGGGCAGCGCCACCCTGATCGCGCAAGAGATCCGGCGCCGCATCTTCGAGACCGTCGGCATCACCGCCTCGGCCGGCGTGGCGCCGAACAAGTTTGTGGCGAAAATCGCCAGCGACTGGAACAAGCCGGACGGCCTGTTCCTGGTGCGGCCGGAAGAAGTCGATGCGTTTGTCGCGGCGCTGCCGGTCAAGAAGCTCCACGGAGTGGGCAAGGTCACGGCAGAAAAGATGAACCGGCTCGGCCTGCAGACCTGCGCCGACCTGCGCGCCTGGACCATGGACCAGCTGCAAGAGCACTTCGGCAGCTTCGGCGCCCGCCTGTATGAGCTGAGCCGCGGCATCGACGGTCGCGAAGTCAACGTCTCGCGCGAGCGCAAGTCGATCAGCACCGAAGAAACCTATACGCCCGACGTGCCGGACCTGGCCGGCTGCCTGAAATTGCTCCCCGAACTGCACGAACACCTGCTGGGCCGCATCAAGCGCGCGAATGCCGAAAAATTCATCAACAAGCTGTTCGTGAAAATCAAGTTTTCGGACTTCCAGCAGACCACCGTCGAGTGCGTTGGATACGCGCCACATATCCCGACCTATGCGCGCCTGATGGAGACCGGCTGGGCGCGCGCCAGCCGGCCGGTGCGGTTATTGGGCGTCGGCGTGCGCCTGAGCGACACCGAGATCGTCGAGCAATTACGGCTGTTCGACGATTCTCTGGACGACTCGACAACACATTAATTTTCCCCCGTCCCTTTATGCGGATATTTCTGCGCAGCAGCGTAAAATATCGTTCCTTTGAAATAGAAACAATCGGATAAACCTATGTGGTTCAAGAATCTTCAGATCTACCGTCTTCCCGCACCATGGAACTACACCCCCGAGCAACTGGAAAAAGCCCTCGAACCGCAGAGTTTCGTTCCCTCCGAAAGCAATGAACTGCTGCGCCAGGGCTGGGATGCGCCGCGTCCGAACGGCGGCCTGGTGCACACCGTGAACAAGCAGATGCTGATCATGCTCGGCACCGAAAAGAAACTGCTGCCGGCATCGGTCATCAACCAGGTGGCCAAGGCCAAGGCGGCCGAACTGGAAGAGCAGCAAGGCTTCCCGCCAGGCAAGAAGGCAATGAAAGACCTGAAGGAGCGCGTGGCCGACGAACTGCTGCCGCGCGCCTTCACCCTGCGCAGCAATGTCTGGACCTGGATCGACCCGGTCAACGGCTGGCTGGTGGTCGATGCCGCCAGCCCGGCCAAGGCCGATGACGTGGTCAAGCTGCTGCTGAAGGCCGTGGACAAGATGCCGCTGGAGTCGCTGCGCGTGCAGAAGTCGCCGGTGGCCGTGATGACCGGCTGGCTGGAAGCGGATGAAGCGCCGTACGGCTTCACCATCGACCAGGACACCGAACTGCGCGCCACCGGCGAAAGCCGCGCCGCGGTGCGCTACGTCAAGCACACGCTGGAACCGGACGACATCCGCCGCCACATCGCCGCCGGCAAGCAGTGCACGCGCCTGGCCATGACCTGGAACGACCGCATCAGCTTCGTGCTGACCGAGTCGCTGGCGATCAAGGGCGTCAAGCCGCTGGACGTGATCAAGGAAGGCGAAAGCCCGACCTACAATGACGAAGAACGTTTCGACAACGACGTCGTGCTGATGACGGGCGAGCTGGCCAAGATGCTGGCCGACGTGGTGGACGCGCTGGGCGGCGAAGCGAAAGCCTGATTGTTCGATCCGCCATCTGGATGGCGGATCGATATGACGGTGGACGACTCCGCCGTCCACCATACGTAGGGTTGGCGGGTTCCCCGCCGACGCGTTCAACATACGCTGGCACATCGTACGGCAAATTGACGGCCGGTTGGACGCGTCGGCGGCAGAGCCGCCAACCCTACGGTTTACTTGGCAGCTGCAATCTCCTCACTGGTCGCTGGTTCTTTCTTGCCGCCTTCCGACGACCCGTTCTCCAGTTCGCCACTGGTATAGGTCGGCCCCTGCCGCTTCTGATGCGGCGCCGGACGGTTCGGCAACGGCGGCAAGGCCTTCGCCTTTTCCAGGTCGATCCCGGCAACCTCGGCCACGCGCCGGCCGTAATCCTCGTCGCAATGCCACAGGTGCCACACCATGCGCAGCTGGATCGGCTCCGGGCACTGTTTCAAATCCCCGCCGACGTTGGCCACCAGGTCGTCACGCTCCCAGTCCTCGAAGGTCCGGTAGCGCACGCCTGCCTGGTGGTAATCCGACTGCGTCGTGGTGGTCTGGTAGCGGCCCAGGTGACCTTCCACCCACTGGTGGTATTCGGAGCCCGGCGTCTCGGCTTCCTGGTAGCCGCCCATCAGGCTCGGCTCGTAGTTGATGTGCTTGTTCTCATCCTGGCTGCCGTCGACGCCGTCCACATAGAAGGTCATCTGGCCGTCGCGCTGGTTGGTGCGGGCGCGGGCTTTTTCTTGCGGGGCATTGATTGGCAGTTGCAGGTAGTTCGGCCCGACGCGGTAGCGCTGGGTGTCCGAATACGACAGGGTGCGGCCCTGCAGCATCTTGTCGTCCGAGAAGTCGATGCCTTCGACCAGCACGCCGGTGCCGAAGGCCGATTGCTCGGTTTCTGCAAAGACGTTGTCCGGGTTCTTGTTGAGCACCATGCGGCCCACGGGCAGCAGCGGGAACTGGTCTTCCGGCCATCGCTTGGTGTCGTCCAGCGGGTCGAAGTCGAGCTCGGGATGTTCGCCGTCGGCCATGATCTGGACACAGAATTCCCATTCCGGATAGTCGCCGCGCTCGATCGCATCGTACAGGTCGCGCGTGGCGTGGCTGGTATCGCGGCCCTGGATCTCGGCGGCTTGCGCGCTGGTCAGGTTGCGCACGCCCTGTTTCGGCTGCCAATGGAATTTGCACAGGTGCGCCACGCCCTGGTCGTTGACCAGTTTATAGGTGTTGACGCCCGAACCTTCCATCTCGCGGTAGTTGGCTGGAATGCCCCATGGGCTCTTGACCCAGGTAATCATGTGCAGCGCTTCCGGATGGCTGCAGATGAAGTCGTAGAAGCGCCACGGCTCCTGCTGGTTGGTGACGGGATCCGGCTTGAAGGCGTGGATCATGTCCGGGAACTTGATCGCATCGCGGATGAAGAACACCTTCAGGTTATTGCCCACCAGATCCCAGTTGCCGTCGACGGTCTTGAACTTGACGGCGAAGCCGCGTGGATCGCGCGCCGTTTCCGGCGACTCCTTGGCGCCGATCACGGTCGAGAAGCGCACGAACATCGGGGTCTGGACGCCGGTCTCGTTGAGCACGCGGGCGCAGGTGTATTTGGAAGCCGGTTCATTGCCGATCTTGCCGTAGGCTTCGAAGACGCCGTGGGCGCCGGTGCCGCGTGCGTGGACAACGCGCTCGGGAATGCGCTCGCGGTCGAAGTGGGTGATCTTTTCGATGAACTGGTAGTTCTCGAGCGTGGCCGGGCCACGTTCGCCGACGGATCGCAGCGATTGATTGTCGCGGACAGGATGACCCTGGCGCGTGGTCAAGGTGGGGCGCTGTTCGTTCATTGCCTGCTCCTTCTGGTTCGATCAAAGAGAAGGGCAGTATAGGAAGTCGGACAAGAAGGCAGCGCGCGGCTGCCTTCGCTTTCAGACCCTGTCAACACATGTTGTCGAGTACCGGTTACAGCGGCTGGAACACGCCTTCGCTGCGGTTCTTGGTGACGTTATCCCAAGGGAACACCTGGCCGTTCATCGCCACGTAGACGCCGGCCGCCAGGGCCTGCGCCACGCCACAGGCGAAGCCCAGGTTGAACAGCGCATCCGAATTGGCGATCTCGTACGGGATCATGGCGCCGGTGAGGATGATGGTCTTGCCCAGCGCGGCTTCGCCCAGCACGGCGGCGGTGTCGCGCATGGTGTCGGTGCCGTGCACGATCACGATCGCCTGCTCCGCCGACGCCTGGCACGAGGCCAGCACGCGCTGGCGATCCAGGTCTCCCATGTCGAGCGAGTCGAGCAGCGGCAGCACTTCGAGCGCCACCGGCACCGTCATGCGGCTGCGTTTAATCACCTCCGGCAAGTGGCTTTCGGCAAAGCCGAGGACGCCGTTCAGTTCGTTGTAATGCTTGTCGAAAGTGCCGCCGGTGGCGATGAGTCGCAAAGTCATGTTGGTTTATCCACTCGCAGAAATAAGGTGCGTCATGATAGCGCCAAAGCGCCTGTTTCGAGATGTGACTGCGCTAGAATTGACCGGATCGGATGAGTACACTCATCGTCGTTTTCCTTACTTCTCCTGCTCCCATGAAAGCCGTCGCACCCGGAACCGTCATCTTCCACCGCCATCGAGGCTATGGCGTGATTACCCACGTCAACCTGCTGACCGGCTGGATCTCGGCGCGCTTCGGCAACGAGTCGCGCACGCTGGACCTGAACCTGTCGAGCGACGAAGTGCAGCACGCCGACGGCGAGCCGATCCTGTTCCGGCGCGAGCCGCCCGACCGCATGCCGCATGCGCGCCTGATGGCCGTGGTGCGCGCGCTGCACCAGGCCGGCTACCAGAAGCTGTACCTGTATTCCTGGCCCAAGCCATCCGGCCTGCACTGGCGCTGGCACCTGTTCACCGGCCCGCGCAACTGGATGCAGCGCACCTGGCGCGAAGGCTGGTATGGCTCGGGCGCGGACTACAACAACAATCCGGTGCTGGGATGGGGAGACGTGCCGGGCGCCTCAACCGACGAGCTGATCCATGCGCTGGCGAAGTTCGATCCGCAGGGCCTGGCGCAGGCGCTGGGACGCGACGAAGACCATACCGCGTGGTTCGCGCAAGCCTGCGACCTGCTGCTGCCGGGATACATGTACAGCCTCAATATGGAGCGGCCCGCGGGCGCCGGCCTGGTGGAAGCGCCGCCGGTGCCGATCGTGCCGGTGCGGGCCGGGCTCAAGCCGTACAGCGGACGCGACATCGGCTGGCCGCCTGGCTGGGCCGGCTTGTGGACCGGCACCCACGTGATGCCGGCGCCGAAGATCACGATCACGGGCGAGCCGGAAGCGCGCCGCACCGAGAGCGACCGCGCCTGAAGCCGGCGCCTGGCTCGCTTGGCGCTCAGCGTTTGCCGAGCGCTTCCGGATTCAGGATATTGCTCGGCTCACCTTGTGCAAAACGCAGCAGGTTCTCGAAGGCAGTCCTGAAATACAACTCGTAACTGTCCTTCTCGACATAGCCCAAGTGCGGGGTCGCCAGCACGGTCGGGATGCGCAGCAAGGGTGAATCGGCGGCCAGCGGCTCGCTCGTGAACACGTCCAGCGCCGCGCCGCCCGGCTGGCCGCGCTTGAGCGCCGCCTCGAGCGCGCCTTCTTCCACCAGCTCGGCGCGGCTGGTATTCACGAACAGCGCATCTGGCTTCATGCGCGCCAGGTCGGCCGCGGTGACGATGCCGCGCGTGGCGTCGGCCAGCCGCAGATGCAAACTGAGCACGTCGGCCTGCTCGAACAGCGCTTCGCGCGAGGCCGCCGCCTCGAAGCCGTCGGCCAGCGCCGCTTGCCGGCTGGCTTCGCTTCCCCACACGAGCACCCGCATCCCGAACGCACGCCCGTAGCCGGCCACCAGCTTGCCGATCTTGCCGTAGCTCCAGAGCGCCAGCGTATGGCCCTGCAGCACGCGCCCGACGCCATTCAGCAGCGGATTGATCGACGCCGTCTGCCACAAGCCATCTTTCAGATTGTTCGCATATGGCACGATCTTGCGGCTGGCCGCCATGATCAGGGCCCAGGTCAGCTCGGCCGGCGCGGTCGGCGAACCGCTGCCTTCCGCAATGGCGATCCCGTGTTCGCTCGCGGCCGCCACGTCGACATGGCCGCTGACCTTGCCGGTCTGTGAGATCAGCTTCAGGTTAGGCAGCTTGGCCAGCAGCGCGCGCGGAAACGCGGTGCGTTCGCGGATCAATACCAGCGCATCGAACGGCGCCAGCCGGATCGCCAATTGGCCCAGGCCGCGGGTCGAGCTGGTGAGCACCTTGACCTCGTGGCCGTCGAGCATGCGGAAGCAGTCCAGGCTGCGCACCGCATCCTGGTAGTCGTCGAGAATCGCGATTTTCATGTGAGTTGTCTCAATTGCATCTATCGTGCGTAAACAAATAACAGGATCCAGCCGAGGGTCGAATAGCCTACTACATTAGTCAACCAATATTCCTACTTTTTTGTAATGGATGAGGTCGAAACGCTGTTTTCCGGGTGTACAATTGGCCGGAACTTGAGCGAATGACACGTATCCAACGGTGCTTGCGAAGCACCGATCCCAGCCTTGCCAGGGGCTGGCGACACCACCGCTGAACCGCCGCATGCGCTGATTCCGCCGGGCCATTGACCTGTAGACGGAACCGAACGAGGCGATCCAGACCATTCCAGACCAGAATTCTTAATTGGCATTGGAGGCACCATGAATCAGCCCGTGATGGGCGGCATCGCCGCACTGAACGTTCCAGCTTACATCAAACACCAAAAGCTCATCAATTGGGTGGCGGAAATCGCTGCCCTGACCAAGCCTGACAGCATCTACTGGTGCGACGGCTCGGAACAAGAGTACGACCGCCTGTGCGCACAGATGGTCGAGGCCGGCACTATGAAGAAACTGAATCCGGCCAAGCGTCCGAATTCCTACCTGGCCTGGTCCGATCCGTCGGACGTGGCGCGCGTCGAAGACCGCACCTTCATCTGCTCCGCCACCAAAGAACAGGCCGGCCCCACCAACAACTGGATGGCACCAAGCGAGATGCGCCGCACCCTGCACGGCCTGTTCGACGGCTGCATGGCCGGCCGCACCCTGTACGTGGTGCCGTTCTCGATGGGGCCGCTCGGTTCGCCGATCGCCCACATCGGCGTCGAGCTGTCCGATTCTCCCTATGTCGCCGTCAACATGCGCATCATGACGCGCATGGGCAAGGCCGTGTACGACGTGCTCGGCGCGGACGGCGAGTTCGTGCCCTGCGTGCACTCGGTCGGCATGCCGCTGGCCGCCGGCCAGCAAGACGTGGCGTGGCCATGCAACGCCACCAAGTACATCGTCCACTATCCCGAGACGCGCGAGATCTGGTCCTTCGGTTCCGGCTACGGCGGCAACGCGCTGCTGGGCAAGAAGTGCTTCGCGCTGCGCATCGCTTCCAACATGGGCTACCAGGAAGCGCAGCAGGGTGGCACCGGCTGGCTGGCCGAGCACATGCTGATCCTGGGCGTCGAGTCGCCGCAAGGAGATAAAAAATACGTGGCCGCCGCCTTCCCCTCGGCCTGCGGCAAGACCAATTTCGCGATGCTGATCCCGCCGAAGGCGTTCGACGGCTGGAAGGTGACCACCATCGGCGACGATATCGCCTGGATCAAGCCGGGCGCGGACGGCAAGCTGGTCGCGATCAATCCGGAAGCCGGCTACTTCGGCGTGGCGCCGGGCACCAACGACAAGACCAACCCCAACTGCATGGCCTCGCTGCGCGAGAACGTGATCTTCACCAACGTGGCGCTGACCGACGACGGCGACGTGTGGTGGGAAGGCATGACCAAAGAGGCCCCGGCGCACCTGATCGACTGGCAGGGCAAGGACTGGACCCCGGCCTCGGGCACCAAGGCGGCGCACCCGAACGCGCGCTTCACCGTGGCCGCGACCCAGAATCCGGTGATCGACCCGGCCTGGGACGATCCGGCCGGTGTGCCGATCTCGGCCTTCATCTTTGGCGGGCGCCGTTCGACCACGGTGCCGCTGGTGACCGAGGCCGGCAACTGGGTGGACGGCGTCTACATGGCCGCCACCATGGGCTCGGAAACCACCGCCGCCGCCGCCGGCCAGATGGGCGTGGTGCGGCGCGATCCGTTCGCGATGCTGCCTTTCATCGGCTACAACATGAGCGACTACTTCCAGCACTGGCTCGATCTCGGCAAGAAAGTGGCCGCGATCGATCCTGCCGCGCTGCCGAAGATCTTCTGCGTCAATTGGTTCCGCACCGGCGAAGACGGCGGCTTCGTGTGGCCGGGATACGGCGACAATATGCGCGTGCTGAAGTGGATCCTCGACCGCACCGAAGGCAGCGCCGCCGCCGGCACCGCGCACCTGTTCGGCACCTCGCCCGCATACGGCGACCTGAACTGGGATGGCACCGAATTCACCGAAGCGCAGTTCACCCAGATCACCTCGATCGACAATCAAGCCTGGGCCGAGGAACTGAAGCTGCACGGCGAACTGTTCGACAAACTGGCCTACCGTCTGCCGCAAGAGCTGGTGGATACCAAGGCCAGGCTGGAGAAGCAACTGGCCGGCTAACAACGGCTAAGTGGGGGAGAGGCCGCTGCACGACCAGCGGCCATACAAGAAGAAGCAGGGGCGGCGCCGGTGGCGTCGCCCCTGTTTTATTGTAGGCTTGAACAATTGTAGGCTTGACCCTCACGCTGCGTCAGGCTCCATCCTGTCCGGACGCATGAAGAGAGGACCAGAACGATGCTGCTGAAAATTGGAGAACTGGCAAAACGCACCGGCCTGACGGTGCGCACCTTGCACCACTACGACGCCATCGGCCTGATGTCGCCTTCTGCGCGTTCCGATGCCGGCTACCGCCTGTACAACGAAGCCGACATCGCCCGCCTGCACCGCATCCTGGCCTTGCGCCGGTTCGGGCTGGCGCTGGCCGACATCGGAACCACCCTCACCAGACCGGACCTGTCGCTGGCCGCCCTGGTGGCGCGCCAGATCGAGACGCTGACCGAGCAGATCCAGCAGGCGCGCACCTTGCGCAGCCGCCTGACGCGACTGTAAGGCCAGCTGGCCGATGGGCAGGAACCGGATCTGGCCGACTGGCTGACGACCCTGGAGCAGATGACCATGTACGACAAGTATTTTTCGCAGGAAGAACTCACGCAACTGCCGATCTACACGCGGGCCGAGGAGGTGGAACCGCAGTGGCAGCATCTGGTGGCGCAGGTGCAAGCCCTGATCGACGCCGGCGTCGCGCCGGATGACGCCCAGGCACAGGCGTTGTCGCAACGCTGGATGGCGATGGTCAAGCGCGATACGGGCGGCAATCCGGTGCTGTTCGCCAAGCTCAACACGATGCACGAGCAAGAGCCTGCAGTGCAGGAACGCACCGGCATCACGCCGGCGATGATGGCCTTCATCCTGGCCGCCTCGAAGGCGCACCAGCTGTCGATTTACGCCAAGTACCTGAATGAGAACGAGCTGGCCTTCATGCGCGCCAACCTCGGCCGGCGCGACGCCGAATGGCCGCCCTTGATTGCCCGGGTACGCACCGCGATCGACAACGGCTGCGCGCCCGATTCATCGGAAGCGCGCGAGCTGGCGCTGGCATGGTTCGACCTGTTCCGTTCGTTCGCGGGGGACGATCCGGCGACGCAGCAGAAGATCCGGCAGGCGCTGCAGAACGAGCCGGCGTTGACGGAGTCGGGGTTTTAGCAGTTAGCTTGGAACTCATTCAAACCTGTGTAGTCTTATCATACGGCGGTGAGTTCCACCGTGTCAGCCTGTGGAGAAGACGGCTCTGGCCCTGCAAAATTGCAGGGTGAAACCAGCTTCGACGACGCAGGAATTCAACAGTAAAGCACGCTGTAAATAGTTTTACGTAAGTTTGAAGGAACGGATGGTGGATGACACGATGCTCGACTTCATTCGCGCGACGATGGGCGCGTTGCGGGCGGGGTGATGCAAGCGTAGCCATGAAAAAAACAGGGGCAGCGTTGCTGGCGCTGCCCCTGTCATGGATGGCTGTCATACCGTAGGGTTGGCGGCTTGGCCGCCGACGCGTTCAATTCCGGCGTGCATTGCCACTGTGCTTGCACTGGTTGAACGCGTCGGCGGGGGACCCGCCAACCCTACGCAGGTCACGCTTTCAACAACGGCTTCAGGTACTTGCCGGTCGGGCTATCCTTCACCTTCGCCACCTGCTCCGGCGTGCCGCACGCCACGATCGTGCCGCCGCCGGCGCCGCCTTCCGGCCCCAGGTCGACGATCCAGTCCGCGGTCTTGATCACGTCCAGATTGTGCTCGATGATGGCGAGCGTGTTGCCCTGGTCGCGCAGGCGGTGGATCACCTTCAGCAGCAAATCGATGTCGGCGAAGTGCAGGCCGGTGGTCGGTTCATCCAGGATGTACAGCGTGCGTCCGGTGTCGCGCTTGGACAGCTCGAGCGACAGCTTGACGCGCTGCGCCTCGCCACCCGACAGCGTGGTCGCACTCTGTCCCAGCTTGATGTAGCCGAGGCCGACGTCGAGCAGCGTCTGGAGTTTACGCGCAATCACCGGCACCGGCTTGAAGAACTCGTGCGCATCCTCGACCGTCATCTCCAGCACTTCGGTGATGCTCTTGCCCTTGTACTGCACTTCCAGCGTTTCGCGGTTGTAGCGCTTGCCGTGGCAGACGTCGCACGGCACGTACACGTCCGGCAGGAAGTGCATCTCGACCTTGATCACGCCATCGCCCTGGCACGCCTCGCAGCGCCCGCCCTTGACGTTGAACGAGAAGCGTCCGGCCGAGTAGCCGCGTTCCTTGGCGGTCGGCACGGTCGCGAACAGGTCGCGGATCGGGGTGAACACGCCGGTATACGTCGCCGGGTTCGAGCGCGGGGTGCGGCCGATCGGCGCCTGGTCGACCGAGATCACCTTGTCGAAGTGTTCCAGGCCGTGGATCGCGGTGTGCGGCGCCGGTTCCGTCTGCGAGCCGTACAGGTGGCGCGACAGCGCCGGGTACAGCGTGTCGTTGATCAGCGTCGATTTACCCGAACCCGACACGCCCGTGATGCAGGTCATCAGGCCGACCGGCAGGTTCAGCGACACGTTCTTCAGGTTGTTGCCGGTGGCGCCGGTAATCACCAGCTGGCGCGCCGGATCGGACTTGGTGCGCTTCTTCGGCACCTCGATCTTGCGCCGGCCGTCCAGGTACTGCGCGGTCAGCGAGTGCTCGTTCTGCATGATCTGCTCGAGCGTGCCTTCGGCGATCACGGCGCCGCCGTGCACGCCCGCGCCCGGACCCATGTCGACGATGTAGTCGGCGGTGCGGATCGCGTCTTCGTCGTGCTCGACCACCAGCACGCTGTTGCCGATGTCGCGCAAATGCTTCAGGGTCGCGATCAGGCGGTCGTTGTCGCGCTGGTGCAGGCCGATCGACGGTTCATCCAGCACGTACATGACGCCGGTCAGGCCCGAACCGATCTGCGACGCCAGGCGGATGCGCTGCGCTTCGCCACCGGACAGGGTGTCCGCGCTGCGGTCGAGCGACAGGTAATCCAGGCCGACGTTGTTCAGGAACTGCAGGCGCGCCACGATTTCCTTGATCACGCGCTCGGCGATGTCGCGCTTGGCGCCGGACAGTTCGAGCGTGTTGAAGTAGTCGAGCGTTTCGCGCAATGGCTTGTCCGACACTTCATAAATGGCGCGCTGCTGCGGGCCCTGGCCGATCTTGACGAAGCGCGCTTCGGTGCGCAGGCGCGCGCCATCGCACACCGGGCATTTCTTTTCGTTGATGAACTTGGCCAGCTCTTCCTTGACCGCCATCGAGTCGGTCTCGCGGTAACGACGCTGCAGGTTGTTGACCACGCCCTCGAAGGTGTGCTCGCGGATCACGGTGCGGCCGCGCTCGTTCACATAGGTGAACGGGATCGCGGTCTTGCCCGAACCGAACAGCACGGCTTCCTGCGAAGCCTTCGGCAATTGCTCGAACGGCTTGTCCAGGTCGAAGTCGTAATGGGCCGCCAGGTTCTGCAGCATCTGGAAATAGAACTGGTTGCGGCGGTCCCAGCCCTTGACGGCGCCGGAGGCCAGCGACAGGTGCGGGAAGGCGACGATACGCTTCGGATCGAAGAACTCGATGTGGCCCAGGCCGTCACACTCCTGGCAGGCGCCCATCGGGTTGTTGAACGAGAACAGGCGCGGTTCCAGCTCTTGCAGCGAGTAGCCGCACACGTTACAGGCGAACTTGTTCGAGAACACCGTCATGTTCTCGGTATCCATTTCGTAGGCGATCGCACGGCCATCGGCCAGGCGCAGCGCGGTCTCGAAGCTTTCCGCCAGGCGCTGCTTGATCTCGGGATTGACCTTGACGCGGTCGATCACGACGTCGATGCTGTGCTTCTCGGTCTTCTTGAGCTTGGGCAGTTCGTCGATCTCATAGATCTTGGCGGCATTCACGCCGCTGGCGACGCGGAAGCGCACGAAGCCCTGGGCCTGCATTGCCTGGAACAGGTCGCTATGCTCGCCCTTGCGGCCGGCCACCACCGGCGCCAGGATCATCAGCTTGGTGCCTTCCGGCATCGCCAGCACGGCGTCGACCATCTGCGACACGGTCTGGGCCGACAGCGGCTCGTGCGGGTGCTGCGGGCAGTACGGCGTGCCGACGCGTGCGTACAGCAGGCGCAGGTAGTCGTGGATCTCGGTGACGGTGCCGACGGTCGAGCGCGGGTTGTGCGAGGTCGCTTTCTGCTCGATCGAGATTGCCGGCGACAGGCCTTCGATCAGGTCGACGTCCGGCTTTTCCATCAGCTGCAGGAACTGGCGCGCATAGGCCGACAGCGATTCGACGTAGCGGCGCTGGCCTTCGGCGTACAGGGTGTCGAAGGCGAGCGAAGACTTGCCGGAACCCGACAGGCCGGTGATCACGATCAGCTTGTTGCGTGGCAGGTCGAGATTGATGTTCTTCAGATTGTGCGTGCGGGCACCACGAATGCGAATTTCTTCCATTAAGGTCGGCAGACTTTCTATCAGTGTTTAGCGGGGCCGCGCACGCTGGATGCGGGGTGAGCGGGCCAATCAGGGGGAACCCATTAGTGTAGCTGGTTTTCGTTACGGCTGTACATTTATCCAGTGGTTGGTGTGTCAGCGATGATCAACTGGCATGCCATTCTGGAACGATGACGGTGGCTGCTGGCAGCCGTGCGTGATGTATTTGGGCCGAACTCGACGCGCTTCAATGACAAACCGTTCAGAATCCGAAAATTTTTTTGCCGGATAGCGGTTTAATGCAGGGTTGGCTATGACACCCAGCCGGTTGTACCGTGCCACCATTTTCGATGATCCCCACCAAAAATATGGCTAGTTAATCCGGCTCAACACCCCCATAATAATGAGCTGCACCACAACGTTCCCTGACGCTTAGAAGCATGCAGAGTCAGGGCTCACTTTACCCAGTAGGAGTAACAACATGGCTTCAGTCAACAAGGTCATCATCGTCGGCAATCTCGGCCGCGATCCGGAAATCCGCTACATGCCGAGCGGCGACGCCATCGCCAACATCGCCGTGGCCACCTCGTACAAATCGAAAGATCGCAACACCGGCGAGCAGAAAGAGCTGACCGAGTGGCACCGCATCTCGTTCTTCGGCCGCCTGGCCGAGATCGTCGGCCAGTACCTGAAAAAGGGCTCGTCGGTCTACGTCGAAGGCCGCCTGCAGACCCGCAAGTACACCGACAAGGACGGCATCGAGCGCTACGCCACCGACATCATCGCCGAGAACATGCAGATGCTGGGCGGCCGCCAGGGCATGGGCGGCAACGACATGGGCATGGGCGGCGGCATGGACGACGACTACTCGGCGCCGCAGCGCCCGGCCCCGCGCCAGGCTCCGCCGCCGCCAGCCGCACGTCCGCAGCCGAAACCGGCGCCGAACTTCTCGGACATGGATGACGACATTCCGTTCTGATCGTCTCAGTCTTCTGTGCTGATCTGAAAAATGGCCCTGCAGGTGATGACCTGCAGGGCCTTTTTGTTTTTACCCACAGTGCATCGCGATACCAGCGGGCTGTGAGCATCATGCGTGTCCATGAGGAGAATCAGTTTGCGAAGTGAGACGATCGAACGCCAGGTTGTCCTGGTCAGCTACGGCACACAATACCTGCGCGGAAAGATTGCATTGGATGACTGGCATCGCCACGGCACCTTGTTCAACGCGCGCCTGCAGTTTCGTGCGCTCGCCGATAATGGTTTGCTGGCCGACGATTTCACTTTGTGGCTGGGCATATTGAAGGCGTCGGGTGCGACCCGGTTGTCCTTGCATCTGGCGGCAGCGTTCGAGGCGGGCGTTGCGCGCGCCGACAAAGGTGGTGCTTATGCCGTAGTCGTCCATTTCCCCGATCGCCACCAGATATGGGTGGTGGGAGAAGAGCAGGCGACGTGGCTGTCCCATCCCTTGTTCCCCAACGAAGAAGGCCAGGGCTATCCAGTCTTCCCGGATGCGGCCTGTTATGGCGGCCCGATCGACAGCTATTGGTGTCTCGAAGACAGGCCGGGCCAACTGGACGTGCCCGACACCGACTGGAAAGCGCTGGCGCGCGCGATTGCCACGGATCTGGAATCGCCGGTGCCGTCCAGCCTTGCCCCTGCCGGGCCGTATTTCGGGCCACTTCCGCACGATGTGCCGTGGGCGAAATTCCCGCTGTTCCCGAGCTCGAATTTCACCTCGCTGGCACATCGCATCATGTCCACGCTCGTCCGGATGCAGTCGACATTCAGCCATGACACCAATCCCAGGAATGAGAGTAACCCCTATCAGTTCCTGGATCAGGAAGGCGCGGCAAAGCTGACGATCTGGAGCCGGAGTCTCGATAGCTGGATGCTTGAGGTGCAACTGCGCTGCGCCAACGAGACGCGCAGCTTCGACCTGACCGGAAAGAACACGCCGCTCGCGCGCGTGCATACGGCGCCGCCTCCGCGCCCTACCGCGGCCGATGATGACGCAGAAGAAGGCGCAAAAGAAGGCGCTTCGTCACCGGACGCACCAACTCAACAAAGCATATCGAGGTCGAATGGCAAATGGGGTGATCGAATCACATTCCTGATCCAGGTCGCATTGGGCAGCCTGGTTATCGCTTTCATGGCCAGTCTGGTTGCCGCCTACCCGTGGTTGTCGGTTCCGATCGTGGCGATATGGATGTTTTTTGCACGCTTGATGCGCCAGAATTGAAGCACTGCCTGCCGATTATCTTGTTCGTGCGCCGGCAGTTTCCTTGTTCGAGCTGACAATAATGCGGTGACAATCAGGTATTCCTGACTTAGAATCCCGCACACAAAGTGAATGGTGCCCTCCTGCTCGTCTGCCGGAGGGTGAAACGGGAAGCCGGTGACGTGCGCGATAGCCATCGCGCGCCAGTCCGGCGCAGCCCCCGCTGCTGTAAGCCTGACGACCCTGGTCCAACGCCACTGTGCCCTGCACGGGAAGGCATGACCAGGGAAGGATGACGGCAAGCCAGAAGACCGGCCTTCACGAAGCATTGCGCATGTCCCGGGGTGTGGACGTGCCGGTTGGTGGTTCGTCGTTCCCTGTTTCCTGTGACTGCATCGCGGTCGCCTGGTTGTCGCCTGCTTGCCGTGGTTCCGGCGATGCTTGCGCACGCCGGTACTGCGCACGCGCGCGCCAGGCAATCATGGAGCGATCGCGGCCGCCGTGTTTTCACGCGCATTCCCGCGCATTGATGGAAGTCGTTCACATGAACACGCCCAAGCTTTCCCGCGCCCACCTGGCGCGTATCGTCCTTGTTCAGGCCAGCCTGTCGGTCGCCGCCCAAGCCCACGCCTTCGCCGATCAGCCGCTGCCTACTGTCACCGTACGCGGCACAGTCGCCGACGACGGCCTGTCGCTCGACCGCCCGCACGCCAGCGGCAGCCGCCTCGCGATGAGCGCTCTCGACCTGCCGGCCAGCGCCGAGACGCTGAACGCCGCCACCATCGAGGCGCGCGGCGACCTGCAGATCAAGGACGCCGTCACCCGCACCACGGGCCTGACCGACAGCAGCTCGCCCGGCAACGGCATCAGCTATTCGGCGCGCGGCTTCAGCGGCAACAGCTCGATCGGCCTGCTGGAGAACGGCCAGCGCCTGCTGGTCGGCTCCGGCACCGCCACCACCCCGGCCGATCCGTGGGGCTACGAGCGCATCGAAGTGCTGCGCGGCCCCGGCTCGGTGGTCCACGGCAGCGGCACTACCGGCGCCATCATCAACGCCGTGCGTAAACTCCCCAGGCGCGAAGCCTCGGTCGAAGTCCTGCTCGGCGCCGGCAGCAGCGAGTCGCTGCGCGCCGGCATCGGCGCCACCGGTGCGCTGGGCGAGGCGGGCGCGTTCCGCGTCGACGCCTACGCCGGCCGCAGCGACGGCTTCATCGACCGCGGCGAATCGCGTCACGGCAAAATCCTCTCCAGCATGAGCACCACCCTGGCGCCGGGCGTCACGCTGTACGCCCAGCTCGACCACGCCGAGCAGGAACCGCGCCGCTACTTCGGCACGCCGCTGGTCGGCGGCCGCCTGGCGGGCCACCTGCGCGACCAGAACTACAACGCCGGCGACGCGATGCTGCGCTACGTCGACGACAAGGCGGTGGCGCGCCTGAACTGGCAAGTCGCGCCAGGCCTAGAGATCAGCAACGAGCTGGCCTACTTCAAGGCGCGCCGCGATTGGCGCAACATCGAGTCGTACAGCTACGATCCGCTGGCCGACATGGTCGAGCGCAGCGACTACATCGGCATCCGCCACGACCAGGAGCAGACCGCGAACCGGCTGGAAGCGCGTTTCAGCAGCGGCTCGAATCGGGTGGTGGCGGGCTGGGAAGTCTCGACCGTCAACTTCAAGCACACCAATAATTCGCCGTACGGCGGCGCGTCGAGCGTGGCGCCGACCGGCTTCGATCCCGGCAGTTTTTGGGATACGCCAGACCCGCTGCGGCCCAACTTCGCCACCGACACGCTGACCCACGCCTTCTACCTCGAAGACGCTTACCGCGTGAACCAGCGCCTGGTGCTGCTGCTAGGTGCGCGCCACGACCGCTACAAGGTCGACCGTGCCAACCTGCTGGCCGCCAGCGGCAGTTTTGACGCGACGCTGCGTTCGAACTCGGTGCGCCTGGGCGCGACCTGGAAGCTGGCGCCCGATACTTCGCTGTACGGCCAGTTCAGCACCGGCAGCGATCCGGTCACCAGCATCCTGTCGCTGAACCTGGCCAACAGCCGCTTCAGGCTGAGCGACGCGCGCCAGGTCGAGGCGGGCGTCAAGCAGATGCTGGCGGGCGGCCGCGCCGAATGGACCGCCGCGGTCTACGACATCAAGAAGGACGACATCATCACGCGCGACCCGAACAACGCCGCGCTGTCGATCCAGGGCGGCTCGCAGAGTTCGCGCGGCGTGGAGTTCACCGCCAGCGCGGCTCTGGCGCCAGGCTGGCGCGTGGACGCGAATGCCGTCTACACCGATGCCGAATTCGACGCGCTGCTGGAGGCGGGCGGCGTCTCGCGCGCCGGCAACCGCCCGGCCGACGTGCCGAAGACCTCGGCCAACCTGTGGCTCAACTACCGCGCCGACGCATGGCGTGCCAGCGCCGGCCTGCGCCACGTGGGCGAGCGCTTCATCAGCAACGCCAACACGCAGACGCTGCCGGCCTACACCACGCTCGACGCCTCGCTCGGCTGGAGCTTGAGCCGCAACGTCCAACTGCAGCTCAACCTGCGCAACCTGAGCGACAAGCTGTATGCGACCACGTCATATGGTTCGACCCAATACCTGCTGGGCGACCGCCGCAACGCCGAGCTGACCGTCCACTGGCGTTATTGAGCCGATGACGGGATCGCTCAAGCGCTGGCTGCACCTGCTGCACCGCTGGTCCGGGATCGGCATCGGCCTGCTGGTGCTGCTGTGGTTCGGCTCCGGCATCGTGATGATGTACGTGCCGTATCCCGAGCTTACCGAACAGGAACGCATGGCCTGGCTGGCGCCGCTCGACGCGCAGCACGTGGCGGTCGATGCCGCCGCAGCATGGGCCGCGACCGGGGTCACGGGCTTGCCGGACGCGGTGCGCCTGAACACCGTCGCGGGGAGGCCGGCCTGGCATTTTCAGCATGAGCGCGAGCGCGAGCGCGTGCACCATTCGGTGTGGGCCGACAGCGGTGCGCCGCTCGACGTTACCGGAGAAGTCGTCAACGCCAGCGCGCTCGCCGCCGCGCCGGGCGCGCAGTGGTTCGCGGCCGACGTGATCGACCTGGACCAGTGGACTTTTGGACGTGTCAGCGCGCACCGGCCGCTGTACCGGGTGACGGCGGACGATGCCGCCGGCAGCGTGCTGTACGTGTCCGGCCGCACCGGGGAGCTGGTGCGCGACACCACGCGCAGCGAGCGCGCCTGGAACTGGGTCGGCTCGGTGGTGCACTGGGTGTACCTGACGCCGCTGCGCAAGCACGGCGAGGCGTGGCGCCAGGTGGTGATGTGGACCTCCGGCACGGCGCTGCTGCTGGCGCTGTCGGGCATGGTGCTGGGCGTCCAACGCCTGCGCCTGCGGCGCCGCTATGCGGGCGGGCGCATGTCGCCCTATAAAGGCTGGCAGGCCTGGCATCACTGGCTGGGGCTCGGCGTAGGAACGCTGGCGATCACCTGGCTGTTCAGTGGCTGGCTGTCGGTGGGACCGTTCGGGTTTCCATCGGCGCCGGGGCCGTCGGCGCAGGACCGGCTGGCATTCGCCGGCGGGGCGCTGGAATCTTCCGACCTGGCGATCGACGCGGCGGCGATCCTGCGCCGCCATCCGGGCGTGCTGGAGCTGGAATGGCGGCGCGTCGACGGCACGCTGTATCTGTCCGCGCTGGGGCGGGGCGGGCGTGCCTTGTTCGACGGGCGCGATGGCGCGTCGGTCGAGCTGCTGCCGCAGGCGGCGCTCGAGCACGCGCTGCAGGCGCTCAGGCCGGGCGCGCAGCTGGAGCTGGAGATGCTGCACGCGGCCGACGATTACTATTACAGCCATCATCGCCAGGCGGCCTTTCCGGTGCTGCGGGCGCGCTTCGACCTGCCCGCGGCGCCGGTGTTCTACGTCGATCCGCGCCAGGGGCAGCTGGTGGGGTTCGTCGACCGCGATACGCGCTGGGACCGCTGGCTGTTCAACGGGCTGCACCGGTTCGACTTCGCTGTCCTGCGCGCGCGGCCGATGTGGGACGTGGTCGTGATCACGCTGTGCGTGCTGGGGGCGCTGCTGACCGCCAGCGGCTTGGTGCTGGGCTGGCGGCGCCTCAAGCGGATCATTTGAGCAGGGAAGTGGCTGGATGCGGGCCATACATCTCATGCTCGGTCGATATCGCTAGCACGTCGTTCCCGCGAAGGCGGGAACCCAAGTCCGTTGCGCTGCCACTGCGTTCAAAGTAATCAGTGCGCACGCAAACTTGGGTCCCCGCCTTCACGGGGACGATGTGCGAAGGGCGCAGGCCGATTGCATGAGGCGCGGACAAATTGCATGGGATGCGTGGTAAAGCGACGTGTTAGCGCCGCTGCCCCAACCCCGTCGCCGTCCAGTAGATCCCGCCCATCAGGTGCCCGACATACTGCGGATCCCGGTACATCTCGCCGTTATGCCCGAGCGTGGTCACGAATACACGCCCCTGCTCGTGCCGGTGATGCCACGCGATCGGATGGTCCTTGCCCATCGGCTCCGACACCTGTCCCGGCCAGATCTTGCGCGGGTCGTAGCTCGATTCGTCCACGTTCAGCACCGGGTTGATCTTCACGTTGTACGGATTGGTGGTGACGTAGAACTCGTCGCTCCAGATCCAGCGCTCGGGCAGGCCGTAGGTGGCAGGGAAGCCCTTGTCGACGGTGGTGACCACGCCGGTCTGCAGCATCGGGTGCACGCCCACGCGGCGCCCCACCAGCTTCTCGTACCACGGCCAATTGTCAGCCGGCGTGATTGCGGCCCGGTGCACCACGATCGCATTGCCGCCAGCGCGCATGTACTCTTCAAACTTCGCGCGCTGCGCCGGATTGAGTTCTTCGCCCGGCGTATTCAGGAACATCACCGCCGCATACTGGCGCAGGTCGCCCTCGAACACCTGGGTCTTGTTGGTCCATACCAGCTCGAACGCGTGCAGCTTGGCCAGCCGTTCCAGGCTGTCGCGCGCAATCGGGATGTACTCGTAGTGGTACTTGTTCGGGATCGCCAGCACCAGCAGCTTGAACTGGTTGTCGGCCAGGGCGTCGGGCATGCCGAGCGTTGCCAGCGCCAGGCCGGCCGCCAGTGTGCGGGTCATCCGCGTCAAACGTCGATTCTTCAATCGTGTCTCCTTGGTAGTCATTCTCATGGCGCGGGCACGCCTTCGGGCTTGCGCCCGTTGTGCGGCACCAGCCAGCCGCCGTCGGCCAGCCAGTCGGCCAGGCGATCGGGCCAGTGCTGCAGCGAGACGCGCTCGCCGCGCTGGCCCATATTGAACGCGTGATCGGTATCGGCATACAGGTGCAGCTCGGCCGACACGCCGGCGGCGACCAGCTGCTGGTACAGCGCCAGCGTCGGCGGCATGCAGCATTCGTCGCGCGAGCCGGCCACCAGGAAGGCCGGCGGCGCGTCTTTCGCATTTGTCGCCGGCATGCCCCCGGGGCCGGGATAAACCAGCACCTGGAAGTCGGGACGGGCGTCGAAGCCATCGATTGCATCGCGCCTGGCCCCGGCAACGGGCTGCGGATGATCGGCGACCAGCGTCACCAGCTCGCCGCCGGCCGAAAAGCCCATCGCGCCCAGCCGCTGCGGATCGACGCCATACTCCCGCGCATGCGCGCGCACCCAGCGCAGCGCGCGCCGCAGGTCGGCGGCGGCGTGGCCTTCGATCGTGTAGCCCGCGTCGCCATCGCGCGCCAGCCGGTACTTCAGCACGAAGGCGGTGACGCCGATCCGGTTCAGCGCCTTGGCCGCCACCACGCCTTCGTTCTGGAACACCAGCATGCGGTGGCCGCCGCCCGGCGCCACGACCACGGCGGCGCCGTTGGCGTGGCGCGGGTCGGCGCGCAGCACGGTCAGTGACGGATCGTGCACGTTGCTGATGTAGACGTCGCGCACGTTCTCGGGTTCGCCATGACGGCGTTCCGATCCGGGCGCGCCGTCCGGCCACAGGCGCACCTGCTGCGGCGCCGGCGGCTGCTGGGCAAGGGCGCCAGCGCCGAGCAGCAGGGCGCCGACGGCGATGGCGAAGCGCTTCATCGTCCGACCTGGGTCGCGTACAGCGAGTGATGCGTCAGGATGTACAGCGTGCGTTTATCGGCGCCGCCGAAGATCAGCTGCAGCGGACGCTCCGGCACGTCGATGCGGCCCTTCTGCTTGCCGTCCTGGCCATAGATGAAGACCTGGCCGTTGGCGACGTACACGTTGCCGTCCGGTCCCAGCGCCGCGCTCTCGCCGCCGCGATTCGCCACCTGCTTCAGGTCGGTGAGGCCGCCGCCCTGGTTCACCACGCCGCTGAAGGTGCGGTTCTCGGAGCCGTTGGTAAACACCACGCGCTGTCCCACCGGTGCGGTCACGAAGCCGTGCGCCTGCAGCGAATCGGCCCAGCGCCAGCCCAGGTGGTCCGGCCCGCCCTGGCGCAGCACGCGGTAGGCTGGCAGCACCAGGCTGCCGTCGGGCGACACGTATTCGTTCGCCTTCGGCAGCGCGACGTCGCGCGCGAACATCTCGGCCAGCGTGGTGAACTCGTAGGTGTCGAAGTTGAGCTGGTCCTTGAATTCGCCGTTCTGCCAGAAGTTGACCGGCACCGCCACGCGTGCACCATTGCGCGCAGCAACCGGCGTCGGCTTGATCATGGTGAGATCAAGCCCCGGCATGTCCGGCTTGAACGCGTACACGCTGGCCTGCGGACCGTACGACGACAACACCATCACGTTGCCGCTGTTGTCGATCGCCAGGTTGACCGGATCGAGCGGCGCGTCGCGCACCACGCTCAGGCCCTGGCTCTTGCTGTAGCTGAAGATGCGCTTCCAGTAGCGGTCGACGAAGTACAGCTTGCCTTTGGCATCGACCGCGCCGCCGGCGATCGCATAGAAGCCGCCTTCCAGTTTCTCGACCTTGCCCTGCGCGCCAGGTGCCGTGCGCTGCTTGCCGCTGTAGTCGAACATCGCGAATTCGCGCTCGCGCACGTCGAGCTTGTTGGTGACGTCGCGGATCGCGTTCTCGTAGGCGTACTTGCTGGCGCGCAGATAGGTGGTGCAGCCGGCGTCGTCGCAGGTGGCGTAGCCGCTCTCCGCGTTCACGTGCACGTTGCGAAAGCGAATGTCGCTCGAGTTCGTGATCAAGACGGCGGCCGGCATCGGCTTGTACGATCGCGTCACGCGGTAGGCGTGGTAGTTCGCGAACAGCAGGTTCTTCGAGTTGCGGATCTCGAGCGACACTGCATCGGCACCGTCGCGGATTTCCTCTTCGGTCTGCGGCGCCAGGAATTCCCAGTTCTCCACGTTGTCGAGCACGATCTCGGCGCGGATATGGTGCTCGGCCGACAGTTCGTAGACCTTGCCCGGGGTCTTGGTATTGGTCACGTAGAAGCCCGCCTGTGCGTAGCCGCTGGGCGACCAGATGCCGGAGAAGGTGCCGCCGCCGCCGTCCGTCACCCATACGCTCGGGTACTGGCGGTCCCAGTGCGCGGTGGTGTCGAATTTGGCATCCTTCTTGTACGGGTCGGCGCGGCTGCCGTCGTACAGGCGGGTGCCGTGGCCGCCCTGGATGCGCACGTCGTCCACCAGCGACTGCTCGCCGGCGCGCCACAGCAGGGCGACGGCGCGGTTGTTGACTTCACCGGTGGCCAGGCCAATGCCGGACACGATGCCGTCGCCGCCGCGCGCGCTTTCCAGCAGCGCCTTGGGCGCATCCACACCCTGGAACTTGGGCGAGCCGTTCGGGATCACCAGCTGGGTCAGGCCCGGATGCAGGGCGACGATGACGGTATCGGGCCGCATGCGGATGGTGTCGTTGACCACGTAGAAGCCGAGCGGCAGGTAGACGGTGCGGTTGCTGTCGATTGCCTTCTGCAGCGCGGCGGTGTCGTCGGTCTGGCCGTCGCCCCTGGCGCCATAGTCGAGCACATTGGCCCAGTCCTTCGACGATGGCAGCGGGCGCAATGCGCGCGTCGGCGCGGCGTTGGCGGGAATGGCGCCCGTCTTGTAGTTGGTGCCGAACGTGCCCATCTCGCCCATCTGCTTGACGAACAGGCCGTAGTTGAATTCATTCACGCGGTAGTCGCGGCCCTTGCCGGCGATGGTCTTGCCGCTGTCGCGGAAGCGGACAAAAGTCGGCACGTTGCGCGCGATGGCGTTTTCCATGCCGACCTGGGTATAGACGTTGTCCTCGTTGCTGACGATGAGCGCGGCCTTGCTGACGTTCTCGAAGCGCACGTCCTTGCCCCACAACCAGTCGCCGTAGCCGCGGTTGATCTCGACGCCCACCGGCGTATCCTTGATCTCGGTATTGATCATGGTAAGGCTGGCCTCGTGCTCGCGGATCGCCGCGTCGCGCTGGCCTTCGAAGCTCGAATCCATCAGCGTGAACTGCCAGGCGGGCGAGGTCTTCTCGCTCAGGATGCCGTAGCGGCCGCCGTAGAAGCGCAGGTTGTAGGCGACGTTGCCGACCTGGTAGACGCCGGCCAGGCCCGAGCCGAGATGAAAATCGATGTGGCTCAGGTTCGAGTGCTGGGCGGTGTGCATGCGCACCGCGGCGGCGGCCGGGTTGCCGTCCTTGATCTCGAAGTCGACGTTCGACAGCGCCGAATAGAAGGTCGAGGAGTTCGCGTTGCGCACCGCCTTGCCTTCTTCGGCACTGAACGGCACCGCGCTCGGCACCGGCATCGGCACCTTGCCCACCGTGTACTGGTCGCCGCCGGTGAAGATCACCATGTTGGCGACGCCCTTCTGGAAGCCGGGCGTGTTCTCGGCCAGCACCAGCACGGGACGGGTCGGCCCGACGCCGTACAGGCGCACCGCCAGCGGGATCAGGAGCGAGCGCGTGATGCGATAGCGTCCCGACGGCAGGAATACCACGCCGCCCTGGCCCTTGTTGGCGGCGGAATCGAGCGCGGCCTGGATCGCGGCGGTATCGTCGCTGCTGCCGTTGCCGGTGGCACGCACGACGATCGCGCGCGGGTCGACCGGCATGGCCTGGTAGGCGGACACCGAAGGCGTGGGTGCAGCATGCGTGTCAACGGCGACGCCGGCAGCGGCTGCGCCAAGCAGCAGTGCCAACGCAAGCATGCGCGGACGAACAGGTAAGGTTGTCATCATCGTTGTAGTCCCCTCTTATTTTTTACGGCATTCACAAGAACATCGACAGCAGCAGTACGAACAGCAGGCCGAACACCCCGACCAGGGTTTCCATCAGCGTCCAGGAACGGAAGGTGTCCTTCAGCGACAGGCCGAAGTACTCCTTGAACATCCAGAACCCCGAATCGTTGACGTGGCTGCACATCAGGCTTCCGGCGCCGATCGCCAGCACCATCAGGTTCGGATCCACGCCGGAGCTGTGCACCAGCGGCGCCACGATGCCGCCCGCCGTGACGCCGGCCACGGTGGCCGAGCCGAGGCAGATGCGGATCACGGTCGCCACCAGCCAGCCCAGCACCAGCGGCTGCACCGGCAGGCTTTGCAGCTGCGCGCCCAGTTCGGCGCTGACGCCCGACTCGACCAGCACCTGCTTGAGCGCGCCGGCGCCGGCGATGATCAGGAGGATCGGCGCGATCTCGCGCATCGCCTCGCCCGGGCCCTGCATCACCTGGGACAAAGTGCGCCCCTGCGCCAGGCCGAGCGTGAACACCGCCACCAGGTACGACAGCAGCATCACCACCAGCGGATTCGAGAAGAACTTGAGCGCGCCATCCAGGTCCGGGCGCGCCATCGCCAGCAAGGTGGTGGCCGCGAGCAGCAGCACCGGCAGCAGCGCGCTGGCGAAACTGTTGAAGGCCCCGGGCAGGCGCGTGTCGTCGACCTGCGCGCCGTCGCGGAAGATGGCCGCGGGCGTGGCCTGGATGCGGCGCAGCGACATCGCGAACACCGGGCCGGCCAGGATCAGCGTCGGCACCGCCACCACGATCCCGTACAGCAGCGTGGTGCCCATGTCGGCGTGGATCGCCGCCACCAGCGCCACCGGCGACGGATGCGGCGGCAAGAAGCCATGCGCGATCGAGAGCCCGGCCAATAACGGAATCGCCAGCGCCACCGCCGGCCGGCCACTGCCGGCCACCAGCGAAAAGATCAGCGGCACCAGGAGCACGAAGCCGACGTTGTAGTACAGCGGAATGCCGACCACGAAGCCGGTCACGGTCAGCGCAACCGGAATGCGCGCCGGCCCCAGCGCGTCGAGCAGACAGGTGGCGATGCGGCGCGCGGCGCCGCTGTCGGCGATCAGCTTGCCGAACACGGCGCCCAGGCAGATCACCACCACCAGCGATCCGAGCAGGTCGCCGATGCCTTTCTCGATCGCGCCCGGGATGCGCTCTGGCGGCACCCCGAGCAGCAGGGCCGCCACCAGCGAGGCGACGACGAAGGCCAGCAGCGGCTGGACCTTGCCCCAGGCGATCATCAGCGTGAGCAGGCCGACGGCCAGCAGGACGGGTAGCAGGTTCCCCATGCCCCGGCCCCGTCAGAAACCGTAGCGCAGGCCGACCCGGTAGGTGCGCCCGACCACGTCGTACAGCGCGGGGTTGATGCCGTAGCTGGCATTGGTCTGCGGCGCCGGTTCCGGATCCTGGTCGGTCAGGTTGTCGATCTTGAAGTACAGCTGCATCGCTTTCGACAGCTGGTAGCTGCCGCCCAAGTCGAAGTAGGTCGCGCCCTTCATCTTGTTGCTGTAGATGGTCGGGTTGATCAGGGTCGACACCGGGCAGCCGGTCTGGCACTCGATGAAGTCGTTGCGGTAGGTGCCGTCGCTGATCCAGCGTTCGGTCAGCGTCAGGCTCAACTTGTCGTGGTCCCAGGTCTGCTGCGCCAGCAGCTTCCACTTCGGCGTGTTGCCCATGTTCGAACCGGCGGCGTCCACCGGCGCCGTGCCGACCACGCCCGAATCGGTGATGAAGTGCAGGTTGCGGGTGGCCAGCGCGCGGAAGGTGAAGCGGCCCGGCAGGTTCAGACGCTCGAGCCCCGTCCTGTAGGCGGTCTCGATGTCGAAGCCTTTCGCGTGCAGGGACGCCAGGTTGAAGTTCTGCACCGTGACGTAGTTGTTGCCCGGGTTGTTGAGCACCATGGCCGAGCAGATCTCCTGGTTGCCGGCCACGCACAGGTCGACTTCCTGCTGGATCGTCAGCGCCGAGATCACGCCCTTGACCTTGATGTCGAAGTAGTCGAGCGAGACCGAGAAGCCCGGCGCCCACTTCGGCTGGCTCAGCACGATGCCGAACGAGTTGTTGCGCGCGATCTCGGGCCGCAGGTTGGTGTTGCCGACGGTGCGCTCCTGCACGCTGATGGTGTTGCCCTGGTACTGGACCACGTTGTTGACCACCACCGGCGCCGCGAACAGTTCGCTCAGATTCGGTGCGCGCACGTCTTTCGAGGTCACGCCGCGCAGGCGCAGGCCGTCGATCGGGGTCTGCCAGGTGGCGCCCAGCTTCCAGCTGCCGACGCTGCCGGCGGTGCTGTACTTGGTTTCGCGGTCGGCCAGGTTGATGTTGGCCTCGCCCCAGGTGTCGGACTTGAGCAGCGGGATGTTCAGCTCCACGTAGGCTTCGCGCACGTTGTAGCTGCCTTCACCGTTGTGGAAGTTACCGGCGTACCAGTTGTTGCCCACCACGCTGTCGAGCAGCGGATCGGCCGGGTACTGCGCGTTGTTGGGCGAATCGGGCGTGACGCCGTTGCCGTAGGCGTCGCCGCGCACGCGGTATTTCTCGCGCCGGTATTCGGCGCCCGTGGCCAGCGAGACCGGGCCGGCCCAGCCTTCGAAGAGTTCGCCGTTGATGTTGAAGCTGCCCACGTCCTGGCTTTGCGTGGTGCGCTGGCGCGGACCGTTTTCCGGCGCGATGTAGGCCCAGGCGCGCGGATCGACCGGGTTGTTGCCGATGATGTTGAGCGGTACGCAGCCGGAGCTTGCTGCGACCGGGTTGCGGCAGACGATGCTGCCGTCCGGCGCCCTGACCGCATCGATGGCGGCGTTGTAGCGGCGGTTGATGGTCATGGCGCGCGCGTCGAGATTGGTCTTGTTCTCGCCGTGGGTCACGTAGGCGTCGTACGACCACTCCTTGCCGAACATATTGAATTTGCCGTCGGCGCCGAGCACGAAGCGGCGCTGGGTGCGGGTCGGGTGGACGTTGATGTACTCGGGGAAGATCGCGTTCGAGGTGCCGTACTGGAAGCTGGTGATGTTGTTCTGGGCGCAGGCGGCCACGATCGACGCCGGC
Organism: Massilia sp. YIM B02443; assembly: GCF_030411955.1. GTDB lineage: Bacteria > Pseudomonadota > Gammaproteobacteria > Burkholderiales > Burkholderiaceae_D > Telluria. The sequence continues at coordinate 88,016 of NZ_JASNRA010000017.1, read as the reverse complement.
AGGAACGGATTCGAGCACTGGATGGTCAGGTTGGCGTTCTTGGCCGCGCCCGGGTTGGGCGAGAACTCGGACGCCACCTGGCCGTAGTTGGCGGTGAAGTAGATCTCGTTGTCGGCGTCGAGGTCGAACGACATGCGGGTGTAGGCCACCTGCCGCTTGAAGTTCATCGCCAGGTTGGTGCCGGAACCCACGCTGCCACTCAGGTCGCCGCCGATGCAGAACGGATTGACGCAACCGGTGACGGCGCCGGTGCCGGTCGGCCGGCCATTGGAGCCGTACTGGAACTGGTACGGCACGCCGCCGTCGCCGAAGGCCGTGCCTTGCAGCGGGCCGCTGGTGATCAGGCCATATTTCGAGTACTGGTACTGCTGCGCGTTCTGGATCACGCGGTATTGCGGCAGGCCGTCGCCGGTCTGGTTCAGCGGGCGCACCGAATACGCCGGGTTCTGGTACCAGGTGCGGCCGTTGGGGCCGACGCCGCCGACGCCGGGCGACTCGATGCCGTTCTCCTTGGTGAACTCGCCGCTGGCGGTGACGTGGAAACGGCCATCCATGAAGGCGCGGCCCCACGCCGCCTGCACGGTGCCGCCGCGGTCGTCGTCGTATTTGGTCTGCCCGGCCTGGACGTTGGCCTTGAAGCCCTCGAATTTTTTATCGGTGACGAAGTTGACCACGCCGCCCACCGCGTCCGAACCGTACGAGGCCGAGGCGCCGCCGGTGACCACGTCGACGCGTTTTACCAAAAGCTGCGGGAACTGGCTGACGTCGGTGACGCCGGTGACGTTGGCGCCGACCACGCGCTGGCCGTCGAGCAGGGTCAGGGTCCGGATCGTGCCCAGGCCGCGCAGGCTCAGGGAGCTGAGGCCCTGGATACCGCTGCTGGTGCTGTTGGTGCTGGTGGTGCGCCCGGTGCTGCCCTGCAGCGCCGGCAGTTCGGCCAGGGTGTTGAACAGGTTCGGCTTGGCCGCCTTTTCCAGGTCGGCGGTGCTCAGGCTGGTGGTCGGCGTCGGCTGGGTGAAGCCGCGCGCCGCGATGCGCGAGCCGGAGATGCGCACCACGTTGCCGCCTTCGGCGCTGGCCGGAGCGGTGCCGGCGGGCGCGGTCTCCGGCGCGGCTTCCTGGCCGGCGCCGGAAGCGGTGGCGCCGGCAGCAGCGCCGCCGGAAGTATCGGTGGCGGCGTCGGTACTTGCCGCCGTAGTGGTGGCCTGCGCCGGCATAGCCGCAGCGGCCGGCGCCTGCTGGGCGTGGGCGAGTGCGCCGAGCGTCCAGCAGGCGCTGGCGACGGCAAGGCTGATCAAGGTCCTTTGAACTGGGGTGCGCATGGTTGTCTCCTGTCGCTTGTTGTATTCAGGGCGCGCCGCCTCATTGGCGGGCGGCGGCGCCCCGGCTTGCGTTTGAATCGATGCTGTCGCTGCGCCTGAACCCGGCGGGTTCAGCTTGATGCGGTGATGCGGTCCACCAGCGCCGCCGGCTGCTGGGTGATGTCGAGGGTGAGCCCGCCCTCGTCGGGCTGAAGCGGTTCGAGGATGCGCAGCTGGCTGTCGAGCAGCGAGGGCGGCATGTAGTGGTCCGGGCGCTGGTGCATGCGGTCGGCGATCAGCGCGCGCGGGCCGGCCAGGTGCACGAAGCGCAGCTGAGGGTCGGCCTCGCGCAGCAGGTCGCGGTAGCGGCGCTTGAGCGCGGAGCAGGACAGCACCAGGCCGCGGTCTTCGGCGTGCGCCTGTTGCAGTTCGGCGGCCAGCGCCTGCAGCCAGCCGGCGCGGTCGTCGTCGTCGAGCGGGACGCCGGACGCCATCTTGCTGACGTTGTCGGCCGGGTGGAAGGCATCGCCTTCGAGAAAGGGAACAGCGAACGATGAAGCGAGCAGGGCGCCGATGGTGCTCTTGCCGCACCCGCTGACACCCATGATGATCCAGCGCGTACGGCTGCCTTGCCGGACCTGAAGCGGTTCTGCCTGCATATTGTCTCCTTGACTACCGTTAGCGCTATCATTGCGTTTTTTTCAGTCTCTGCCTCGCTTGAAAATTTGTAAACGGGGCAACGATGGTGCGGTGCAATAAAAATAAAGATAGGAGCGCGAGTTTTCGCGTCACGGGACAAAGCGCTTGATTAGGGTTTTCACTCAGAAAACTTGGACTGTATTTGATAGCGCTAACACTGCTGCGCCGCGCCATCGAAAGTTGTGCGCGTTGTAATTACAACACGCAGTCGTTGAATAACTATTCGACAAGCGTATAGCGGCTAAGGTGTGGCTGTGATCGAGGCGGGCAATCGGCTACCGTGGAGGGTCGACAAGGTCTTGTGACGACCTTGGAGGAGATTGACATGCAACGCATGTGCCGCTGGACGACCGAAGAAGGCGAAGGATTGGAACACTTCACGCTGGCGCAGACCGAGGAGGGTTTCGCCGCCGACGGCGTCGTCATCGGACCGTCGTTCGGGTCCATGTTCACGGGCGAGCTGTTCGGCTGCAGCTATGCCGTGCGTTGCGACGCGCGCTGGCGCGTGCGCCGGGTGCAGCTGCGGGTGGCGGGCGGCGCCACGCTGCTGCTGCGCGGCGATGGCGAGGGACACTGGAGCGGCGTCGACGGCGATCCGCTACCGGCGCTCGACGGCTGCATCGACATCGACATCACCGGCACGCCGTTCACCAATACGCTGCCGATCCGTCGCCTGGGAGAGCGCTTGCACGAGCGGCAGGAAATTCGCGTGGCCTACATCACGCTGCCCGAGGCGAGCGTGGCGCCGTCGCGCCAGGCCTATACGGCGCTGGGCACGGGGCGCTACCTGTTCGAGAGCTTGTCGAATCCGTTCCAGGCCGAGATCGTGACCGATGCCGATGGTCTGGTAGTCCACTATCCCGGCCTGTTCCGGCGCATCACAGGCTGATGTCGCACTGGCGACTTCACTCGCGCGTGGTGGTGTAAACCTCCCCCGCCGTCGCCCCGCTATCCCCCTTCTTCGCCCGCAGGTCGCGGTACACGGCCGCGCGCATGATCATCATCGCCACCACCGGCGCCGTGAGCAGCACGAAGCAGGTGATGATCACCTCGTGCACCACCAGCCGTGATTGCCCCACGGTGAAGTACAGCATCGACGCCAGCAGCAGGCTGCCGGCGCCGAGCGTGACCGTGATCGCCGGGCCGTGGATGCGTTGATAAAAGGTGCGCAGGCGCAGCAGGCCGAGCGCGCCGATCAGGATGATGCTGGCGCCCAGGATCAGCAGCAGCGACACGATCAATGACGCCCATGCGGGCAGCTGTTCGAGTTCGCTCATTCGATGATCTCCCCGCGCATCAGGAACTTGGCCATGGCGATCGTCGACACGAAGCCGACCAGCGCGATCAGCATCGCCACTTCAAAATAGACCTGGGTGCCGTAGCGGATGCCGAGCACCAGCGCCAGCAGCATGCCGCACATCCACAGGGTGTCCAGGGCCAGCACGCGGTCGTGGGCCGAGGGACCGATCAGCAGGCGTCCGGCGCACAGCACCATGGCCGCCAGCACGCACACGAGCGCGTAGCCGATCGACAGTTCAAGCAGGGTTGCCATGGTTGGCCTCCGATTCAATGCGGTTCATGGTTGTGCCTCGAATGGTTTGGTCTCGAAGATCTGGATCAGCGGCGCTTCGTAGCGCGTCTTGATCGTGTCGACCCACCAGCCGGCGTCGTGCAGGTCGAACACGTGCAGCACCAGTTCGTGCCGCTTCTCAGGCTGATCCCCGGGTTGCACCTCGGTCCAGACGGTACCGGGCGTCATGTTGATCAGGCAGGACAGCGCCGCCAGCCCGTACGGATCGCGCATCGTCAGCGGCACGCGGATGAACTGCGAGTTCAGGTTGGCGTAGTCGGCGAACAGGATCACGCGGCACACGTTGAAGCACGAGCGCACCACCTCGACCGAGGCGAAGCCCAGCAGGCGCACGATGACGATCGGCTTCCTCAGGCGCGGGTAGCCGAGCGGCTGCAGGCGCCGCGTCAGCAGCGGTCCGGCCACGCCGAGCAGGACGCCGAGCAGGATGTGGCCCGGGTACAGGGTCTGGTTCAGCAACAGCCACAGCGCGCACAGCGCCAGCGACACGAAAGGATAGGGTAGCCAGCGGCTCATGGCACCTCCGGGTTTGACACCGGTCCGGGGACCGTGGGCGTGCCCAGCACGCGCTGGACATAGGTGGCGGGGCGGTGGATGTCGTCGCTGGCGCGCCCCAGGTAACCGAACAGCGCGTTGGCGTGCACCGTCATCAGCACCGAAAGACCCAGCAGGAACAGCACCGGCGCCACTTCGGAGCGGTGCAGCTTGGGCGGCTCGGCGCCGGCGTTGGCCCAGAAGGTGCGCACGCCGAAGCGCATCATCGAGATCACCGCGATCAGGCCCGAGAGCACGATCAGCGCCATCAGGCTCCAGCCGGAGGCGGGAATCGCGCCGCCGTCGGCCGGATTGAGCAGCGCATGGAACATGCCGAACTTGGCGACGAAGCCGGACAGCGGCGGCAGGCCGGCGATCATCAGCGCGCAGGCGGCAAACGCCAGCGACAGAAAGGCCATCGCCGCCGGCACCCCGCGTCCGCTCGGCTCGGCCGGCGTATCCTCGACCGCATAGGCTTCCATGGTCAGGGCCAGCATCGCCGAACGTGGCGTGCGGATGCGGTCGATCAGTTCGATCAACAGCAGGAAGGCGGCCACCGCGACGGTCGAACCGATCAGGTAGTACAGGCCGGCCGTGACCAGGGACGGCTGGCCGTAGCCGATCACCGCCAGCAGCGTGCCGGACGAGACGATCGCGCCATAGCCCGCCATGCGGCCAGCGGTGTCGGTGGACAGCATGCCGGCGGCGCCGAACACGATGGTCAGCATGCCGCCATACAGCAGCGCGTCCTGGCCGAAGCCGGCCGCGGCGCCGTTGCCATCGGAGAACATCAACAGCCACAGACGCAGCACGATGTAGGCGCCGACCTTGGTCATCAACACCAGCATCACCGCCACCGGCGGCGAGGCCGCGGCGTAGGTGGTCGGCAGCCAGAAGCCCAGCGGCCACATGGCGCCCTTGGTCAAAAAGGCCAGCGCCAGCACCGCCGCGCCGACCTTGAACAGGGCCAGCTCTTCGCCCGCCAGCAGCGCCACGCGCGCCGACAGGTCGGCCATGTTCAGCGTGCCGGTGGTGGCGTAGATCAGCGCGGTGCCGATCAGGAACAGCAGCGCCGCGGCCAGGTTGATCGCGATGTACTGCATGCTGGCGCGAATCCGTTCGGCGTTATACCCGTGCAGCACCAGGCCGTACGAGGCGGCCAGCATCACTTCGAAGAACACGAACAGGTTGAACAGGTCGTGCGTCAAAAAGGCGCCGTTGATCCCCATCAGCAGGAACTGGAACAGGGTATGGAAGTGCACCCCGATGCGGCCCCAGCGCAGGCGCGTGAAGTGCAGCGCGGCGAGGGCCAGCACGGCGCACAGCAGCAGCATGATGCTGCTCAGGCGGTCGGCCAGCAGCGCGATGCCGAACGGCGCGCTCCAGTTGGCGGCCAGGTAGACGCCCATGCCGTCCTGCCAGTGGCCGCCGTCGGTCATCCCGATCAGCGCGAGCGCGGTGGCCAGCATGCCCAGCACCGAGGCGTAGCTGAGCCAGAACTTGAGGCGGTGCCAGCCCTGGGTGAGCGGCGCCAGGATCGCGCCGACCAGCAGCGGCAGCAGGATCGGCGCCATGATCAGGTGCTGGCTCCAGTCCAGCGACAACAGTTGATTCATACTTCAGGCTCCTTGCCGTCGACGTGGTCGGTGCCGGTCAGGCCGCGCGAACCGATCATCACCACCAGGTACAGCGCGGTGGTGGCGAAGCCGATCACGATCGCGGTCAGCACCAGCGCCTGCGGCAGCGGGTCGGCCAGGTCGCTCGGCACCGGCGTGGCGCCGGGCGGCGTGAGCGGCGGGGCGTCGACCCACAGCCGCCCCATGACGAAAATGAACAGGTTGACGGCATACGACATCAGCATCAGGCCGCTGAGCACCTGGAAGCTGCGCGGACGCAGCACCAGCCAGATGCCGGAGCCGAACACGATGCCGATGGCGAGCGAAATGATCAGCTCCATCAGAAGATCTCCTTGGCGGGCGGGATGGTGGCGCGGGTGGCGTCGGCCGCCACGCGATGGCTGCGCAGCGACTGGTGCGCCAGCGCGACCAGGGTCAACATGGTGGAACCGACCACCACCAGGAACACGCCGAGGTCGAACACGAAAGCGCTCGGCACGTGGATTTCATCCAGCAGCGGCAGCGTCAGGTGCGCCGTATGGCTGGTCAGGAACGGGTAGCCGAGGAACCAGGCGCCGATGCCGGTGAGGCAGGCGCACCACAGGCCCCAGGCGATCCAGCGGTGCGGGCGCAGGCGCAGGTGCGATTCGACCCAGTCGGTGCCGGCCACCATGTACTGCACGATCAGCGCGGTGGCGAAGATCAGGCCGGCGACGAAACCGCCGCCCGGCAGGTTGTGGCCGCGCATGAAGAAGTAGGCCGCCATCACGCCCATTACCGGCAGCAGCAGGCGCAGGTAGACGGCCGGGATCATCAGGTAGCCACTGGCCGCCTGCACCGCCGGGGTCTGGCTCACGGCCGGATCGACGTCGCTGGCCTGCTGGACCGGAATCGCGATCGACTCGGTGGCCGGACGGAAGCGGCGCAGCAGCGCATACACGGTCAGGGCCACGGCCGACAGCACGGTGATCTCGCCCATGGTGTCGAAGCCGCGGAAGTCCACCAGCAGCACGTTGACCACGTTCGAGCCGCCGCCTTCGGGCAGCGCGCGCAGCACGAAGAAGTCGCCGATCGACGGCGGCGGGCTGCGCATCAGGATCGCGTAGCTGGCCGCGGCCAGCCCGAGGCCGCCGGCGGCGGCGATCAGGCCGTCGCGCGAACGGCGCAGCCAGGTGCTGGGCGGCGCCTTGTCCTTCAGGCCCGGCGGAGCGAAGCGCGGCGGCAGCCAGCGCAGGCCGAGCAGGATCAGCACCGTGGTCACGGTTTCCACCATCAGCTGGGTCAGCGCCAGGTCGGGCGCCGACAGCCACACGAAGGTGATCGCGGTGACGATGCCGGTGCCGCCGACCATCGACAGCGCCGCCAGCCGGTGGTACTTGGCCTTATAGGCCGCGCCCACGGCGCAGCCGGCGCCGATCAGCCACAGCACGGCGAACAGCGGACTGAATTCGCGCGAGGTGAAGGCGGTGAGGTCGGGCAGCGACGGCAGCGGATCGACCAGCAGCAGCGGCGCCGCCACCATCAGCGCCATCAACACCAGCAACTGCGGCTGCAGGCGCTTGGTGCCGGTCCAGCGGATCAGCCAGTTGGCGCCGGTCGCCAGGCCGAGCATGGTGTTCTCGTAGGCTTGCGCGCCCTTCAGGCGGTGCAGCACCGGCACTTGCGTGCGCTCGCGCAGGTCGTGGCGACGCAGCAAAAAGTAGTACAGTCCCGCGCCCAGCACCAGCGCCGCGCCGCTCATCAACAGCGGCAGGTTGAAGCCGTGCCAGATCGCCAGGTCGTATTCCGGCATTGCCACGCCCAGCACCGAGCTCGATGCCACCGCCAGGATGTCGCCCACCACGCGCTCGGGGAACATGCCGACCGCGATGCACAGCACCACCAGGCATTCGACCGGGAAGCGCATCCAGCGCGCCGGCTCGTGCGGCTCAAGCGGCAGGTCCTTGGCCAGGCGGCCGAAGAACACGCTGATGAAGCGCAGCGAATAGGCCACGCTGAAGATGCCCATCGCCAGCGCGGCGTACGACATCGACCAGTCCTCGGTGCCGCCCACGTGCGCGGTCTCGGCGAAGAACATCTCTTTCGACAGGAAGCCGTTCATCAGCGGCACCCCGGCCATCGAGGCCGAGGCCACGATCGCCAGCGCGGCGGTGACCGGCATCGCGCGGCGCAGGCCGCGCAGGATGCGCATGTCGCGCGTGCCTGTCTCGTGGTCGATGATGCCGACCGCCATGAACAGCGAGGCCTTGAAGATCGCGTGGTTCATCACGTGGAAGATCGCCGCCACCACCGACATCGGGCTGCCGATGCCCATCAGTACCGTGATCAGGCCCAGGTGGCTGATGGTGGAATACGCCAGCAAGCCCTTCATGTCGTGCTGGAAGATCGCGAAGAAGGAGCCCAGCACCAGCGTGCTGACGCCGGCGCCGACGATCAGCCAGGTCCATTCCTCGGTGCCGCCCAGCGCCGGGAACAGACGGATCAGCAGGAACACGCCGGCCTTCACCATCGTCGCCGAGTGCAGGTAGGCCGAGACGGGCGTGGGCGCCGCCATCGCGTGCGGCAGCCAGAAGTGGAACGGGAACTGCGCGCTCTTGGTCAGGGCGCCGAGCGCGATCAGGATCAGGGCCGGCAGGTACAGCGCGTGCGCGCGGATCTGGTCGCCCGCGGCCAGCACCACGTCCAGCTCATAGCTGCCGACGATGTGGCCGACGACCAGCACCCCGGCCAGCAGGCACAGGCCGCCGGCGGTGGTGACGGTGAACGCCATGCGCGCGCCGCGGCGGGCGTCGTTGCGCTCCTGCCAGTAGCCGATCAGGAGGAAGGAGGTGAGGCTGGTGAGTTCCCAGAACACCACCAGCTGGATCAGGTTGCCCGACAGGACCACGCCCATCATGGCGCCCATGAAGGCCAGCATGTAGGCGTAGAAGCGCGCGACCGGGTCGCGCTTGCTCATGTAGTAGCGCGCATACAGCACCACCAGCAGGCCGATGCCGAGCACCATCACCGAGAACAGCCAGGCCAGGCCGTCCATGCGCAGGATGATGTCGAGGCCGAATGTCGGCAGCCATTCGTGGCGCGAAGTGAGGACTTCGGTGTCGAGACGGTCGAACTGGAAGATGGCGGTAGCGAGGGCCACCAGTGTGAACGCACCGGCCGCGACGGCGGGGCGGTTGCGTGAACCGTTGGGCAGGCAGGCGCACACGAAGGCGCCGGCGAAGGGGAGAAGGACGAGCAGCAGCAATGCCAGCGATGTCATCGATGTCATCCTTCAGGGCAGTGGCAGGTGTAAGGACGTGCGCACAGGCGCACGGAGCGGATGAGCGATTTCAAGGGTGTTCTCCAGAAGGATCAGATAAACGGACGACCAGGGTGTCGCTGGCGACATCCTGCAATAATTGATCGCTGCGGCTGCCGGCCAGCAGGCGCTTGAGGGCCGACTCTTCGTGCAGGCCGAACACGGCCAGGTCGATGTCGTGCTCGAGCACGTAGCGGGTGAGTTGCGAGGCCGGTTCGCCTTCGCCGATCACCGGCGTGACGTGGGCGCGCGCCGCATCCGGCAGCGCGCAGGCGGCCAGGAAGCGCGTGAACTCCGCGCGCGGTAGGGCATCATCGCCCAGCAGCTCGGCGCTGTCGTGGGCGTGGAAGAGCGTGATCGGGCAGCCCGGGAACAGGCGCACGGCCGTTGCCAGCGCCAGTTGCGCGGCTGGGGTGAAGTCGGTAGCCACCATGATGCGGCGGTACGGCCCGCGCACGCGCTGGCGCACCACCAGCAGCGGCTGCTGCAGCTTGTGGGCGAGTTTCTCGACCGTGGAGCCGAGCAGCAGGCCGCCCAGGCTGTCGTGGCTCGACGCGCCGGTGACCACGATCGCGCCCGGCAGCGCAGCGGCGGCGTCGAGGATGGCGCTGTCGACCGCGCCGCTGGCGAAGCGCGGGGTGACCTGCAGCATGCTGCCGGCGAACTCGCGCGCGAGCTCGGTGCGCGCGAGCTGTTCCTCGCGTTCGCGGCCGATGTCGCCGTCGAGCCAGCCGGTGACGTCGGCCGGCGCCTGCGGCGCATCGTGGACGGTCAGCACCGTCAAAGGGGAATGGAATTGGCCCGCCAGCTGCTTCGCGCGCTCGAGCGGCCGGTCGCAGCGGGCGCTCAGGTCCGTCGCAAGCAACAATCCGGGGGGCGTAGTTTGGCTGTGTTCGGACATGCGCCGCCTCGTGGAAAGTCTTCTCGGAGGCGACACTCTACCGTAGTTGACGACCTGACTACAACGCGTTTCTCCCGATTTTTGAAAATTGAGAGCAGGTAAATTTGGTGCGCTGCGGCGAAGCTGCGCCCTGCGCGGGGCCCGGGCGCGGCGTCAGGCGGTGATGTCGAGCGCCGGTGCGGCCTCGCCGTCGAGGCCATAGGCGCTGCGCACCTCGGCCGAGCGGGCCTCGGCCGGATCGGTCGCGGAGGCCTGCTCTTTCGCTGCCGTTTCCTCGGCCTGGCGCCGCTGTTTGGCGTCGTACACCGCGCGTTCCTGGTCGCTGACGGTCTTGTCCGAGTTGGTGTCGGCTTCTTCGATATAGTCGGTATCGGTGGTGGTCGACGCGGCCGTGGCGCCGCCGGCCGCCATCGGCGCCCCACCGCCACTCGCCGGCGCCGCAGCTTGCGTTTCTGCAGTGTCGGTCGCTTCGAGCGTTTCCGTGGTCTCGCCGCTGTCGGTCGCCGTTGCCGTGCTCTCGTCCACGGCGCGCTGCACGCGCGCGGCGTCGGCCTGTGCGCTCAGCTGGTCGCCCAGGCGCGCGGCGGCTGCCGATTCGTCGCTCAGGGTGGCGACTTGTGCGCCGCTGTCGGCCACCTCCTGGGTGACGGCTGCGGACGTGTCTTCGGCGCCGGCCGCCGTCTGGGTGCTGGTGACGGAGCGCGTCGCGTACGCCGCCTGGGTGGCGCTTGCGCCGCCGATACTGGTAACCATGTTCATACCTTGTTGAGCTGATCGTCTTTCATTAACGGCCTGGCATGAGCGCGCCAACAGGGCGGCAAATGTAAAGCCGGGTAAAGCAGCGTCAAGGCAGCGCCGATTGCCTGCTGCCGGGCTGCGCGCTACACTTCGATGGTTCGCTGTCAATACAGGCATCTTGAAGGTGACACCATGAAAGCGCTGTTCGCGGTCGTCCTGCTGCTGTGCCTCGGGTCCTGCGCCACGCCGCCCGGTGGCGCCGATCCCGGCTGGGTCGATGCCGACATCGAGCGCCTGATGGCGCGCGAAGGCGTGCAGGGACTGGCGCTGGCGCTGGTCGACGACGGCCGCGTGCTCAAGCAGGCCGCCTACGGCTGGCGCAACGCCGGGCGCCGCCTGCCGCTGCGCACCGACACCGTGATGTACGGCGCCTCGCTGACCAAGACCGTGTTCGCGCTGCCGGTGCTGCAGCTGGCGCAGGAAGGAAAGCTCGATCTCGACGCCCCGGTCGCGACGCTGCTGCCCAAGCCGCTGCCGGAATACGCGCTGGCGCGCGGCGATGGCCGCTTCGACTTCCGCCAGCTGGCCGGCGACGATCGCTGGCGCCTGCTCACGCCGCGCATCCTGCTCATCCACGCCGCCGGCTTCGCCAACTTCCGCTGGCTCGAACCGGACGGGCGGCTGCGCTTTCATTTCACGCCCGGCAGCCGCTACGCTTACTCGGCCGAGGGCTTCTATGTGCTGCAGCTGATCGTCGAAGAGGGCCTGGGGCTGGAGCTCGGGCGCGCGATGCAGGAGCGGGTGTTCGACCGCGTCGGCATGCCGGATACGGGCATGCAGTGGCGCCCCGATTTTGCCGCCAACCTGGCCGACGGCTATACGACCGAGGGCCGCATGGAGCCGCACGATGAGCGCGGCAGCCCGGTGGCGGCCGGCTCGATGGACACCAGCATCGCCGACCAGGCGCGCCTGTGGGCGGCGCTGCAGCGCGGCGCGGTGCTGGGCGCGGCGATGCGCGCCGAGATGCTGCGCGCGCAGCTGCCGATCCGCTCGGCCAGCCAGTTCCCCACGCTGGCAGTCGACACTGCGGCGCCGGTGCCCGGGCTGGCGGCGGGCCTGGGCATGGTCACCTTCCGCGACCGCAGCGGGCCGGCCTGGTTCAAGGGCGGCCACAACGACAGCACCGGCAATATGGTGATCTGCCTGGAGGCGCGCCGGCGCTGCCTGGTCATGCTGGCCAACGACGTGCGCGCCGAGCGCATCTTCCCCGACATCGCGCGCCTGGCGCTGGGCCCGAACGACATGCCGTGGCGGTGGGAATACGGATGGTACCGGCACGGATTGCCGCCCTGATAGCGCCCACGGTGCGGACTGATTTGATTGTCGTAGCGAATCAGGAGCATCTCTGGCGGCTGCGGCTGGTAGCATTAGCGTTCTTGCATCACGTTCGCGCAGTGTCGCACCATGACCAGACCAACTACCAGTCCACTCATCCCGGGCGGCGCCGCGCTGGGCTGCCTGCTGCTCGCCGGCGCCGCGCTGGCCGGTTGGTGGCTGCACCTGCCGCTGCTGATCGGGGCCGACAGCGGCCGTCCGCAGATGTATCCGGCCACCGCGCTCGGCTTCGTGTGCACCGCCGGCGCCTTGCTGCTGCAGTTGCGCACGCAGGGCGCCGCCTTGCACGCAGGCCGCGTGCTGGCGCTGGCGCTGCTCGTATTCAGCCTCGGCGCCGCACTGATGCGCGGCGCCGGCTGGGCGCCGCCGCCGCTGTCGCTCGGCATCGGCGCCAGCGCCAACGCGTGGAGCCTGCCGGCGCCGCTCACCGCCGGCCTGTTCGTGGTGCTCGGCGCCAGCCTGGTGCTGGTCGGGGCGCGCCGCAGCGTTGCCATCGCCCAGGCGCTGGCGGCCGGCTTGCTGCTGTTCGCCCTGCTCACCCTGGCCGGCTTCGCCGCCGAGGACACCGTGCTGTACCAGTTGCTGCCGGGACGCGGCACCTCGCTGCGCACCGCGCTCGGCTTCGTGCTGGCTTCCGTTGCGGTGCTGGCGCTGCGGCCCGAGCGCGGCCTGATGGTGGCGCTGGCCAGCGACAACCCGAGCAGCCGCACCCTGCGCCGCCTGCTCGGGCCCCTGGTGCTGACGCCGATCCTGCTCGGCATGGTCGCCACCTGGGCGGTGCGCACGGCCGATGCGGGCATCGATCTGACCACCATGATCTGGCTGTTCGTGTGGGGCTTGCTGGTGATCCTGATCGCCGTGGTGTGGCGCCTGGCCTACCAGCTGTACCGCCAGGACCTGACGCGCAGCCTGGCCGAGCGCGAGCGCAACGAGGCGCTGGCGGCATTGCGCCTGGCCGACGAGCGCAAGAACGAATTCCTGGCCATGCTGGCGCACGAGCTGCGCAATCCGCTGGCGCCGATCAGCACCGCGGCCGAGCTGCTCAAGAGCGTGTACGCGAGCGACCCAGCCCAGGTGCGCCGCACCAGCGAGATCATCGGGCGCCAGGTGAACCACATGGTGCACCTGGTGGACGACCTGCTGGACGTTTCGCGCGTCACGCGCGGCATCATCGAGCTCGAACGCCAGGCGGTCGACCTGCGCCAGACCGTGACCGCGGCGCTGGAACAGGCGCAGCCGCTGATGCAGATGAAGCGCCAGCGCCTGCGCACCGAGCTGCCGGAATCGAAGGTGCTGGTCGAGGGCGACCCCAAGCGCCTGATCCAGGTGCTGGCCAACCTGCTCGGCAACGCCGCCAAGTACACGCCGGAAGAGGGCAGCGTGCTGCTGGCGGTGCGCACCCATGCAGACCAGGCGCAGCTGGTGGTGCAGGACGACGGCATCGGCATCGCGCCCGAACTGCTGCCCGACGTGTTCGGCCTGTTCACCCAGGCGCGGCGCACGCCCGACCGCGCCGAGGGCGGCCTGGGGCTGGGGCTGGCGCTGGTCAAGAACCTGGTCGAGCTGCATGGGGGACGGGTGGAGGCGGCCAGCGACGGCCCGGGCCACGGCAGCACCTTCACGGTGACGCTGCCGCGGCTGACGGTGGAACCGCCGCCGCCGCCGCCACTGTCGCCGCTGCAGGCGCCGCCGGCGCTGCGCCGCGGCAGCGCCGACGACGTGCTGGTGGTCGACGACAACCAGGACGCCGCCGCCTCATTGGCGCTGCTGCTCGATGCCGAGGGCTACCGGGTGCAGGTCGAGCATGCGCCGGCGCCGGCCCTGCAGCGCGTGCTGGCGCAGCCGCCCGGCGCCTGCATCCTCGACATCGGCCTGCCCGACATGGACGGACGCGAACTGGCGCGCCGCATCCGCGCCGGATTGAAGCAAGAAACGCCGCTATTGATCGCGCTGACCGGCTACGGCAGCGACGCCGACCGCGCGCTGGCGCTGGACGCCGGGTTCGACCACTACCTGGTCAAGCCGGCCGACATGCGCCAGCTGGCGGCGCTGCTCGACGGCGTTCAGGCGTCGCCCGGATAGCGCAGGCCGATCTGGCGCCGGATGGTGTCCAACACGCCCATCAGGGCCAGGGTCTCGTCGAGCGGCATGTCCGGATGCTCGAGCATGCCGTCGCGCAGGCACTGGCCGGCGGCGATCGCCTCGTGGGTGTAGCCGTTGCCCAGCCATGGTGTTTCGATCGTGCGCGACGGCCCGTCCAGCACATCCACCGTGACCCGTTCGGCCATGTGGAACATGCGCTCCATGCGCACGCTGCCGCGCGTGCCCGACACCGTCAGTTCGCCCGGCGCCCGTGCGCGCAGCGAGCAGCTGCAGATCGACAGCGTGCCGCCGGCGTGCTTCATGGTGAAGGCGGTGGTGAGATCGACCCCGGTCTCCCCCATGATGGCCTGGGCCTGCACCGATTCGACCTTGCCCAGCAGGGCGCAGGCGATCGACAGCGGATAGATGCCCAGGTCGAGCAGCGCGCCGCCGCCCAGCGCCAGATTGTTGACGCGGTGTTCGGGGTCATGGGTGGCGGCGAAGCCGAAGTCGGCGTGCACCTGGGTCACGCTGCCGATCTCGCCGCTGGCGATGATGCGCTTGACTTCACTGAGCGCCGGCATGAAGCGGGTCCACATCGCCTCCATCAGGAACAGGTTCTTGGCGCGCGCCAGCGCCACCACTTCGCCGGCTTCGCGCCGGTTGAGGGCGAACGGCTTCTCGCACAGTACCGCCTTGCCGCCGCGTAGCGCCAGGATGGCGTTCTCGGCGTGCAGGGTGTGCGGGGTGGCGATGTAGATGATGTCGACGTCGTTCGCCTGCGCCAGCTCTTCGTACGAGCCGTAGGCGGCCGGCGCGCCGACATCGTCGGCAAAGGCTTGCGCGCTGGCCTGCGTGCGCGAGCCGACCGCCGCCAGCACCGCATCCGGCGTGTCGCGCAGGCCGGCCGCGAAGTCGCGCGCGATGCGGCCGGTGCCGAGGATGCCCCAGCGGATGGTACGGTTGTTCCCCATCGCGGCGCTCATGGCTGCACTCCCAGGTAATCCTTCACGCCGGCCACCGCCAGGGCGTGGTCGTCCGCCCCCGGCAGGCCCGAGACGGTGACGGTGCCGACCAGGCCCTGGCCGCGCACCACCACGGGGAAGGCGCCGCCGTGGGCCGCGTAGTCGCGCATGTCCAGGCCGGGCAGGGCGTCGTGGTCGCCGCCGCCCTGGCGCACTTCGTTGTGGGTGTAGAACGAGCTGTGGCCGGTGCGCTTGACCAGATTGTTCTTGCGCCGGATCCAGTCCAGGTGGTCGGGCGAGGCGCCCGGCATCGCTTGGGTGAACAGCACCGTCTCGCCCTGTTTGATCTGCACCGTCACGGTCTGGCGCTTGTTACGCGCGCGCTCGACGATCTTCGCGCCGATCGCATCGGCGATGGATTGGTCGAAGCGTTCAAATTGCAGCTGCTGCTCTTCGCGCGCCAGCAGGTCCAGCGCAACCAGGTCTTTGTCCATGGGGCGGGGCGTGAGGGTGGACAGCGCCGCCGTGACGTACACCAGCGGCGCGTTCCAGTTGATGGCGACCTCGTTGGCGGCGTAGCTGCAATCGTGGTCGATGTAAGAGAGCGCGGGGCGCGTACTTGGATACGGCGCCGGGCAATCCTTCTTGTCCTGCTGGCCCGGATTCGGCCCGCCCGCCAGCCAGCCCGGCACCGGCGCGGCGACGCCGTCGGCCATCGACGGCCGGTGGTGCGGATGCAGGAAGGGACGCGCGCCGATGCCGGTCACGAACGCGTAGCCGGTGGCGTTGCGGCCCAACACGTAGTCGAGGCCCGACTGCGCCGCCGCCAGGTAGTCCGGCTTGCGGTTGAGGCGATAGGCCTGCAGCAGCATCATGGCCTGGTTCAGGATCATGGCGTTGCTGCCCCAGACAAAGTCCTTGCTCGCCATCGGCACGCGGTAGCCGGCGTTGCGTGACGTCTCGGCGAGTTGCGCGGCCAGGCCGTCCAGGCGCGCCTCGATCCGGGCGCGGTCGAACGACGGCGCCAGGCGCTCGCGCGCCTGCGCTAATGAAATCCAGCCCAGCGCGCGTACATTGCCCCAGGATGGCGTCGTCAATGGCGCATCGTACTTGCGCAGGGCTTGGGAATACGCATCCTTGCCGGTGGCGATGAACAGTTCGGCGGCGGCCCAGAAGAATTCGTCGTCCAGTTGGTCGTCGCCATACTCGCCGGTCTTGACGTCGGCCGGATTCTTGAACACCGCCTTCGGATTGGCCTCGGCCCAGCGCCACGCGCCTTCGGCTGCCGCCAGCATGCGCGCCGCCATGCCGGGCCACTGTTTCTCGTACGGCGCCAGCACGCGGCCGGCGGCGGCCATGGTGGCGGCGAAGTCGAGCGCCGCCGCCGTGCTCTTGGCCACCACGTAGCGTGGCGTGCGGTTGGCCTCGTGCGGCATGACGGTGCCGTCGAAGCGCAGGTTGGTCAGCTTGTGGTACACGCCGCCGTCGTTCGGATCCTGCATGGTCAGCATCCACTCGAGATTCCACAGCGCCTCGTCGAGGATGTCAGGCACGCCGTTGCCGGATTCGGGAATGCCGACGTCGTGCTTGAAGGCGCCCGGATAGTGCTCGAACGCGGCCAGCAGGGTGTAGGTCGAGATGCCGGAATTGACCACGTATTTGTTGTAGTCGCCGGCGTCGTACCAGCCTTTGGGGCTGGCAATGACCGTGCCCTGTGGCCGCGCGCGCGAGGCGGCGGAAACGTGCACCAGCACCTTGTCGTCCGGGTGGCCGGCCGCACGCGCCCAGGCGCCGCCGTATCTGGCGTCGATGCCGATGCCGCTGCGGTTGAAGTAATATGCCTTGAGCGCGGCGTCGCCCAGCGCGCGGTAGGCGTCAGGCTTGATCGCGAACGGATCGGACAGCGCCAGACCGGCGACTTTCAAACGATAGGTGCCCGGCTGCGCCAGCGCGCTGAAGTCGGCCACGCGCACGGTTTCGCCGGACGGCTCCCAGCGTCCCGGCGCCCCGAGCGCGCCTTCGAACACGGTCTTGCCGTCGGCGCCGACCACCTCGAAGCGGGTGCCGCTGGCGCCCTGCGGCACCACGGCCAGCTTGTGCGCCTGCGGCAGAAAGCCGACCTGATTGAGCTTGATGGTGCTGCTTTGCGCGGCGGCCGTGCCGGCAGCGAGGAACAATAATGGAATCGACAGGCGCCTCATGCGGGGACCGCCTTGCCGTCGGCATCCTTGCCGGCATCCTGGTCCGGTTGCGGCGCGCTGCCATCGTCATGGTAGAACGGCGCGAACCAGGTCGCCAGGAACGAGGGAATGGTCGCCACCATCACCAGCACGAAGTAGCTGACGTAGCCCATCATCTCCTGCAGGTGGCCGCTGACCACGCCGGTGACCATGCCGCACAGGCCCATCAGGCCGGTGCCGAAGGCGTAGTGGGTGGTGGTGTACTTGCCGGGCGCCAGCTGCTGCATCAGGTAGATCATGAAGCCGACCGCGCCAAAGCCGAAGAAGAATTTTTCGACCGCGACGCCGAGCGTGATCAGCACCAGGCTCGATGGCATGGCGATGCTCATGATGAGGAAGGTGGCGTTCGGGATGTTGATCGCGCAGCACAGCACCAGCAGGGTCGACTTCAGCCCGCGCCTGGCGACATACCACCCGCCCAGCAGGGAGCCGAGCAGCACCGCCGCCAGTCCATAGGTGCCGTAGATCAGGCCCAGCATCTCGTTCGACAATCCGAGGCCGCCTTTCGAGGCCGGATCGACCATGAAGAACGGTCCGATCTTTTCCAGCAGCCCGACGCTGAAGCGGAACAGGAAGGCGAAGGCGATCATGCGCCACACGCCGCGCTTCTGGAACAGGGTGACGAAGGCGTCGAGCAGGATACGGCCGGCGTCCTTCACGTTCGACGGCGTATCGGCGGCGCGCGCGCCTTCCGGCATGAAGCGCCAGTGCCACAGCGCCATCAAGAGGGTCAATCCGCCGACCAGCAGGAAGATGATGCGCCAGGCGTCGATCCAGTCCGGCCCGAACACGGCCGGGTCATGGCCGAACACGGTGGTGTGCAGGTAACCGCTCAGGTAGACCATGCCGCCGGCGGCGACGATCGGACCGATGTTCCACGACAGGCTCTGGATGCCGCAGTACAGCGACTGCGAGCGCGCATCCAGCGAGGTGACGTACACGCCGTCGCTGGCGATGTCCTGCGTCGCGCCGATGAAGCTCAAGGCAAAGAAGATCGCCATCAGGAAGGCCATGTAGCCGGGCAGCTCCATCAAGAGCGCCACGCCCGCGAAGCCGGCGCCGATCAGGATCTGCGCCCACAGCACGAAGAACTTCTTGGTGCGGTACATCTCGACGAAGGGCGCGAACAGTGGCTTGACCGTGTAGGCCAGGATCAGGAGGCTCGAATACTGCGCCGCGCGGCCGTTGTCCATGCCCAGGTTCTTGAACATGATGGCGGTGACGCTGGTGAGCATCACGTAGCCGAGCGCCATCGTGAAGTAGCCGGTCGGCACCCACAGCAAAGGCGAAGCGGTTTTAGATGGACGCATTGGCCGCCTCCCGGGTCGAAGGCACGGCGTGCAGGCGCGCCGGATGGTCGGCCAAGTGGTCGGCAAGTAAGCGCGAAGCGCCCTGCAGCGCCGGATAGGAGGCCGTGATCAGGAAGGTCGGGATGCGCGCCGTGAAGCCGCTCAGGCGCCCTTTGCGCTCGAAGCGCTCGCGAAACGGGGACGACGCGAAATAGTCGCCCAGGCGCGGCACCACGCCGCCGCCGATATAGATGCCGCCCTGCGCGCCGAGGGTGACGGCGAGGTTGGCGGCGACGGTGCCGAGCATGCCGCAGAAGACGTCGACCGCTTGCTTGCACAGGGCGTCGCCGCCTTCGAGCCCGCGCGCGACCACGTCGGACGGCGCCAGCGCACTGGCGAGCGCGATGCCGGCGCGATCCGCCAGCGCTTCGTGGATCAGCGCCAGGCCGGGACCGGAGACGAAGCGTTCGGCCGAGACGTGGTCGAAGCGCTGCCAGGCGAAGCGCAGCACGTCGGCCTCGCGTTCGTCGAGCGGAGAAAAGGCGACGTGGCCGCCTTCGCTGTGCAGCGGGATCCAGCGCCCGTTGCTCGGCACCAGGCCCGAGACGCCGAGGCCGGTGCCGGCCCCGACCAGGCCGATCGCGCAGCCGGCCCTGGCGGCGCCGCCGCCTACCCGCACCAGATCGGCGTCCTGCAATGCCGGCAGCGACATCGCCAATGCGGTGAAGTCGTTCACCACCAGCAGCGTGTCCAGGCCCAGCGCGTAGCGCGCCGCTTCGATCGAGAACGCCCAGTGGTGGTTGGTCATCTTGATCTCGTCGCCGTCGACCGGATTGGCGATCGCGATCGCCGCATGGCGCACCTGCCCGCCGCAACCGGCCACGCTGGCGCCCAGGTAGGCGCGCACGGCGTCCTCGAAGCGCGGATGGTCGGCGCAGGCCAGGGTCTGCACCGCCTCGATGGAACCTGGCGCCGTCTCCAGCGCGAAGCGCGCATTGGTGCCGCCGATGTCGGCCAGCAGGCGCGGGCCGCCGGGGTGGGGGGTATTCGCTTGCATTGTCTCCTCGATTCTTCTTTTCTACTGGCGGTGCTGCGATCAGGCGGTGGCGCGCGCCGCGATGAATTCGCGGTACCACAGCGCGCTGTCCTTCAGCGTGCGCTGCTGGGTCGCATAGTCCACGTGCACGATGCCGAAGCGCTTGGCGTAGCCCGAGTTCCACTCGAAGTTGTCCAGCAGGCTCCAGAGGAAGTAGCCCTGCACGTTCACGCCCGCGTCCATCGCTTCTTTCAGCGCCGCCAGGTGGCTGCGCACGTAGGCGATGCGCTCCGGGTCGTGCACCTGCCCGCCCTCGATGGTGTCGGCATTGGCCATGCCGTTTTCGGTAATGTACACCGGCGGCAGGTCGGGATACTCGGCTTTGAGTTTCAGCAGCAGCTCGGGCAAGCCTTCCGGGAAAATCTCCCAGCCCATGTCGGTGACGCCGTGGCGCGCCGGCGCCGGCACTGGCGGCACGGCGGCGCTGCACCACGAGCGGAAGTAGTAGTTACAGCCGAGGAAATCGATCTTCTGCTGGATGATGGCGAAGTCGCCGTCATGAACGACGGGCGCATTGTCGCCGTGGCCGCGCAGCGCCAGTTCCGGGTAATGGCCCTTGAAGATCGGATCCATGAACCACTGCACCGAGCGCGCGTACTCGAATTCGGCCATGTCGCGGTCTGCCTGCGAATCGGTGGCGGCATCTGCCGTCCATTGATTCAGAACGATCCCGAGCTTGGCGCTGCTGCCGACTTCGCGCATTGCCGTCATGGCCAGGCCGTGCGACAGCAGCAGGTGGTGCGACACCTGGATCGACTGCTTCAGGTCGCGCACGCCGGGCGCGAATTGCGCATTGCCGTAGCCGAGATTGGCCGTGCACCACGGTTCGTTGTGGGTGGCGATCGCCTCGACCCGGTCGCCGAAGCGGCGCGCCACTTCGCGTGCGTAGTCGGCGAAGCGGTAGGCGGTGTCGCGATTGAGCCAGCCGCCGTCGTCCTGCAGGCCTTGCGGCAGGTCCCAGTGGTACAGCGTGATGTGGGCGCGGATGTTCTTTTCCGCCAGGGCGTCGAGCAGGCGGCTGTAGAAATCGAAGCCGGCTTCGTTCCAGGCGCCCTTGCCGTCGGGCTGCACGCGCGCCCAGGCCATCGAGAAGCGATAGGCGTCCACGCCCAGCGATGCCATCAGCGCCACGTCTTCGCGGTAGCGGTGGTAATGGTCGCAGGCGACGGTGCCGTCGCTGCCGTCCTTGATGTTGGCCTTGTCCAGGCAGAAGGTGTCCCAGATCGAGGGACCCTTGCCGTCGGCGTCCCAGGCGCCTTCGATCTGGAAGGAACTGGTGGCGACGCCCCAGGTGAAGTCATGCGGGAAATCGTTCTGGAAATCGAATTGGGCGCTCTTGGTCATGGGACTCTCTAGATGTGCTTACGCGTTGCGGGTAGGGCTTGGTGCAAAAAACGGCAGGCCGCTTGCGCGGACCTGCCGTGGTTCGGTCGATCAGAAATCGAAACCGGTGTTGATGCCGACCGTGCGCGGCGGCTTGTACTGCGCCAGCCACGGACCGAAGCCGTTGAAGGCGCTGGTCTTGATCTTCTTGTCGCTCACGTTGCGGACAAACGCGTCGACCCACCATTTGTCCTTTGCGTAGCGCAGGCCGAGGTCGGCGCTGGCGTAGGCTTTCTGGCGGTCTTCCGGACCCAGGTCGAACACGCTCAGGCGCACTTCATCCTCGTAGCGCGCGGTGATGCGCGGGACCAGCGTCGAGCCGTCGCCCAGGCGGAAGGTGTGCTGGTACTGCACCGTGGTCGAGAACTTCGGCGCGTGCGGCAGCTTGTGGCCGCTGACGTCGAGGCAGGTCTCGATGCGGGTGTCGACCGTGCATGGCGGCAGCGCGTAGTCGTTCGAGCCGGCGATCAGGTGGCCGAGCTTGGTGTCCAGCACCGCCAGCGCGACCGACAGGCGGCCGTCGCCGATGCGCGCGGCGATCTCGGTTTCCAGGCCGTAGACTTCGGCGCCGTCCGCGTTCTCGATGGCCAGGCCACGGCTGCCGTCCGGGAAGCTGACCGGCGAATTGAACTGGAAGTCCTTGAAGTCCATGTAGAACAGCGCGTTGTTGATGCGCAGGCCGCCGTTCAGGAAGGTGCTCTTCGAGCCGATCTCGTAGTTGGTGAGGGTTTCCGGCTTGTACGGCAGGCCGCGATCCTGCACGCCGCCCGACTTGTAGCCGGTCGAGACGCTGGCATAGACCATGTTGTTGCGGTCGATGTCGTAGTTCAGGCGCACCAGGCCGGTGGCCTTGTTGTCGCTGTAGCGGCCGTCGTTGGGCACGCCCGCGACGTAGCCGTTGGCCGGGTCGAGCGGGTCGATCTGCGGATTGAGCGGCAGCTGCGGCGCGGCCGGGTCGTAGCCCCAGGTGTAGCCGCGGCCACCGGTGTGCACGCGCTTGTCGTGGGTGTAGCGCACGCCGCCGGTCAGGTGCCACTGGTCGGTGATGTTCCACGTGGCCTGGCCGAACACGGCGCTGGTGTCCACGGTCTGCTTCGGCTGGATGAACGAACCCTGCCAGGCCACGGTGCCGTCTTCGGTGCCGTTCATGCCGCCGATGTCGAAGCGGATGTCGTTCTTCTCGTTGCCGTAATAGGCGCCGACCTGCCAGTCGACGGTACGGGTGCCGACCGATTGCAGCAGCAGCTCGTGGCTGTGGCTCTTGTAGTTGGAGTCGACCGTGGTGTGTTCCTGGAACTTGCCGCCCGAGATGATCGAGGTCGGCACGATGGTGCCGCCGTCCTGGTCGAAGCGCATGTCGCCGCTGAACTTGGACCAGCCGGCCACGTACTGCAGCGCCAGGTCGGGGCTGATGTCCCAGCTCAGGCGGCTGCGCACGTTATGGCTGTCGCGGTTGACCCAGGGCGAGGTGTCCGACAGGGTCGACCAGTGTTTTTCGCCCGGACGCGGGGTTTGCATCAGGTTGGCGCTCGGGGTACCACGGTCAATAAATTTCTCGTAGGCGATGTTCCAGCGCACGTTCGGCGCCAGTTGCCACAGCAGCGACAGGCGCGCCGCGCTCTGGTCCTGGGCGCTGTACTTGTCGCCGCCCGAGACGAAGTTGTTCGGGTTGATCGGGCGGAACGCGGCCGGGTCGCCGCCGGCGGCAAGATACGCCGCGCGCTGCGAGTCGACCGACGGGTTCTGGAATTTCTGGTAGTCGACGTAGCCGTCATGGCGCTCGTGCACCACGGCGAAACGCAGCGCCGCGTTATCCGACAGCGGCACGTTGACCGCGCCGCGCGCGCCCAGGCGGTTGTAGTCGCCGATGCCGCCTTCGATGTAGCCCGAGCGGCTGCCCAGTTCCGGCTTGACGGTCTGGATGTTGACCGCGCCGACGGTGGAGTTGCGGCCCCACAGCGTGCCTTGCGGGCCGCGCAGCACCTCGATGCCCTCGACGTCGAACATCAGGGCGGTGGCGCCTTCGGCGCGCGGCGAGTACACGTTGTCGACGAACGAGGCGACTTCGGGATCGGCGTATTCGGTCTTGGCGCTGTCGTTGCCGATGCCGCGCAGGGTCATGGTGGTGACGCCGTGGTCGCCCTGGGCGGTGGCCTGGAAGCCCGGCACCAGCGCCACCACGTCGAGCATGGTCTGCACGTGGTTGTCGGCCAGGGTGGCGGCGTTCAGGGCGGTGACCGCGATCGGGGTCTTTTGCAGCGAGGTCGAGCGCTTGGTGGCGGTGACCACCACCTCGGCGATGTTGGCGTTGGCGTTGGCGTTCGCCGCCGGGTTGATCACGGTGGTGGGGCTGTTGACGGCGGCGGCCGGCGAGGCCGGGTCGGATGCCGACTGGGCCTGGGCGCCGGCGGCGATGCCGGCCAGCAGGGCCAGGACGGCAAGGTGGATAGGCGCGTGGCGGCGAGCGCCGAGGGGTGCAGCGTTTGTCATGCTTGTCTCCGATATTGTTGATTTATTTGATATTGCGAGCGCTAACAATACATCCGGCAAGAAATCGTTTTCAGAATTCTTGAAAACGGTTTCATAGTAAAATCACCCGTAAAAAAATGTCAAATAGAATCGTTTAAAACTAAAAAATAGTTTGTTGCAGATCAACGACGCTGTTTTTATGAAACGCTTTCATAAACCTTCGACGCCTATCCACGGCGGGTTGAAGCCCTGAAAACGCGTGATATACTTCAAGCAACAAACTGCCTTGAACCTGTCCAGGACGTCCGCCGGATCCATGAAAAACGAGAGCAGTACCACCACCCTGTACCAGGTCGCCAGCGCGGCCGGGGTATCGCCGGCCACGGTGTCGCGCTTCCTGAACGGCACCGCCAAGGTGTCCGACGACAAGCGGCGCGCCATCGAACGCGTCATCGACGAGCTCAACTACAAACCGAACCTGCTGGCGCAAAGCCTCAAGATGGGCAGCACGCGCACCATCGGCGTCCTGACCCAGTCGCTCGAGAGCGGCTACTTCAACCGTGCCATGGTCGGCATCGAGGATGCGGTCAAGACCGCCGGCTATGCGCTGCTGATCATGAGCGGCCACTGGCATGCGGACGAAGAGGCGGAGCGGGTCGAGCTGCTGATCGGGCGCCGCGTCGACGGCGTCGCCATCCTCACCGGCAATATGAGCGACCAGCAGATCCTGGACTTCTCGCGCCGGGTGCCGATCGTCGCCTTCGGGCGCGAAGTGCAGGGCGAGCGCACCCAGGGCTTTTGCCTGGACAATTACCGTGGCGCCTGCGAGGCGATGGAATACCTGATCGCCCAGGGCCACCGCCGCATTGCCCACATCAGCGGTCCGGTCGACCACCGCGACGCGCGTGCGCGCCTGGCCGGCTACCACGACACCCTGGCCAAGCACGGCATTGCGATCGACGAGCGGCTGGTGGTGGCGGGCGAGTTCGACGAATCGAGCGGCCTGCTGGCGGTGAATGCGCTGCTGCAGGCCAACCTGCGCTTTTCCGCCATCTTTGCGGCCAACGACCTGAGCGCCTACGGTGCCCGCCTGGCGCTGTACCGGCGCAATATCCGAGTGCCGGAAGACGTTTCGCTGGTCGGCTTCGACGACCTGCACAGCTCGATGTACACGACGCCGCCCCTGACCACGGTGCGCCAGCCGCTGTACGAGGTCGGCATCGGTGTGGGACGCAGGATGCTGGCAATGCTGGGTCATGAAGCGGCGCCGGAACAGGTGCCGGACCTGAGCCTGGTGGTGCGCGAGTCGGTGCGGCTGGTCTGACGGCGCTGCGCCGGCGGTGGCCGGCAAATCCACACATTTACAACTTGTCACAAATATCGCTTGCAATTAAATAGCGCGCTAGTTAATATGCTTTCCATGGCAGCGCCGAACGACAAGCAAGGGGTCGGCGGGCCAAGGCAAGGCGCTCAAATACATAGCGCGCTACTTAATATCGTTTTATATATCACCGAAACATTACAAGGAGTCTCATCATGGCAATCGAACAAGTGCTCTACCGCGCCAACGCCAAAGCCACCGGTGGCCGCGAAGGCCGCGCCGTCTCGTTGGATGGCGCACTGGACGTCAAGCTGACCACCCCGAAGGAACTGGGCGGCGCCGGCCAGGCCGGCACCAATCCGGAACAGCTGTTCGCGGCCGGTTATTCGGCCTGCTTCCTGGGCGCCATGAAGTTCGTCGCGGCGCGCGACAAGCTGAAGATCTCGCCGGACGTGTCGGTCGAAGGCACGGTGGGCATCGGCCCGATCCCGACCGGCTTCGGCATCGAAGTGCAACTGAAGATCAGCCTGCCGGGCGTGCCGGCCGACGAAGCGCAGACCCTGGTCGACCGCGCTCACATCGTCTGCCCGTACTCGAACGCGACCCGCGGCAATATCGACGTCACGCTGCAACTGGTGTAAGGCAGGGCTTCCCGGGAACCGGGGAGTCATGCGAGGGCCCGCTCACGCGGGCTAAAAAAGGCCAAATAAGTAGCGTGCGATTTAATCGTGTTACTAGTTCTGGCAAAGAATGATTCGTTTATGCAATGCCGGCGCGGATGGCGCTGCTACCGTCACTGACGGCCCCATGCCGCTGATTCAATTCCACATATAAGAAAGGAAGTCCACCATGAACACCCTGAACAAAGCCCTCGTTGCAGCCACCCTTGCCATCGGCGCCGGCGCCGCCTGCGCCGCTCCCGGCGTCGAAAGCCATACCCAGGCATTCCTCGACGCCCTGAACGGCAGCGGTGGCAAGCCGCTCGAGCAATTGTCTCCGGCCGATGCCCGCGCCGTGCTGGAAGGCGCCCAGAAGAGCGTGCAGGTGAACCTGCCGGCGGCGGAGGTCTCGGACAAGGTGATCACGGTGGACGGCAAGCAGATCAAGCTGAAGATCGTGCGCCCGGCCGGGGTCAAGGGCGAACTGCCGGCCTTCATGTTCATCCACGGCGGCGGCTGGGTGCTGGGCGACTACCCGACCCACGAACGCCTGGTGCGCGACCTGGTCGCCAGCTCTGGCGCGGTGGCGGTGTTCGTCGACTATTCGCGCTCGCCGGAAGCGGGCTATGGCGTGGCGATCAACGAGATCTACGCCGCCACCAGGTGGATTGCCCAGAACGGCAAGAGCTTGCAGATCGACGGCAGCCGCCTGGCGGTGGCCGGCAACAGCGTGGGCGGCAATATGTCGGCGGTGCTGGCCCTGATGGCCAAGGACAAGGGCGGACCGAAACTGCGCTACCAGCTCCTGATGTGGCCGGTGACCGACGCCAACTTCGAGACTGCATCCTATCAACAGTATGCGCAAGGCCACTTCCTGACCACGAACATGATGAAATGGTTCTGGGACAGCTACACCACCGACGCCGCCAAGCGCAAGGAAATCTATGCGGCGCCGCTGCAGGCCAGCCTCGGCCAGCTGAAAGGCTTGCCGCCGGCACTGATCCAGACCGCCGAGTTCGACGTGCTGCGCGACGAAGGCGAAGCCTACGGCCGCAAGCTGGACCAGGCCGGCGTGGACGTCACCGTGACGCGCTACAACGGCATGATCCACGACTTCGGCCTGCTCAACCCGCTGGCCAAGGTGCCGGCGGTGCGTTCGCAGGTGCTGCAGGCCGGGACCGAACTGAAAAAGCATCTGGCCAAATAAAGGCAGGATGGAATCAGCTGTAGAAAGCCGCCGCGAGGCGGCTTTTTTTATGCGCGGCGATATTCGTGGCATGGATTCCCATTTATCCATGCCTGTAACAAAATTTAACAATAAGGCGAACTCGGCTTAATTGACGAGATATGTTGTTTCGGTATTTCAGTTATGCGGCTGAGAATAGGCGAGCAGATTCTTTATTTACTTAATTGGAAATATTTTTTGTCATCTTCAGGTGCGATTTGAGCGGAATCTGACGCGGCGCAACAAACTTTGCACATCCGGATATTCCCGCCAGCTCAGCAGTAAGTCAGTGCAAATTCCTGCAATCTCCGGCTTCTCCATTCACGAAAACTACATTTTCGCCAAATACAGATGCATGTGCGTAAATGAAGTTGTCATCCTTGCGTCAGCGCAATACAACGCTTCGAAATATTTTTCCACCTGGAAAACTCAAATCGCGATCAGGTGTTTAGAATTGCCTCCCATCAGCTTCCTGACGTCAATATTTAAACCGTCCGGTCTGTCGAAGCATCTGGCAACTCCTTCATATCTCAACAAATATTTAACAATTCGGCGATTTAATGCAAACCGTTTCCGTTCCAAACACCGTTTCTGCACCACGTGGCTTGTCGGCTGTTCGCGTCCAGGCCCAGCAGTTCTCGCTGCCGGTCCTGTTCGCCCTGTTCGGCCTGATCATGGGCTCGTGGGCCGGTCGCATCCCGGCCCTGGCCGCCGGCGTCAACGTGTCGCACTCGGCCCTGTCGATGGTCCTGCTGTGCGGCGGCCTGGGCGCCGTCGTGTCGTACCCGATCTCGTCGTTCCTGATGTCGCGCTTCGGCGCCCGCAAGACTCTCCTGATCTCGGGCATGGCGCTGCTGGCCGTGCTGGTCTCGATCGGCATGGCGCCGAACGTGTCGCGCCTGATGATGGCCGTGCTGATGCTGGGCATCACCGCCAGCACCTTCGACGTCGCCATGAACTCGGCCGCAACCCGTCGTGAAAAGCAGAGCGGCAAGTCGGAAATGTCGCGCCTGCACGGCCTGGCTTGCGCCGGCGGCCTGATCGGCGCCACCCTGGGCAGCTTCATGGCCAGCAACAAGATTGCTCCGGCACAGCACTTCCTGATGCTGGTCGGTCCACTGGCCGCGATCCTGTGGATGGGCGTCACCATGCTCGAAGCCGATGGCGGCGGCGAGAAAGTCGCGAAGAAGGCGTTCGTGCTGCCGCGCGGTCCGCTGGTCCTGCTGGGTCTGCTGGGCTTCCTGGGTTCGATGGCCGAAGGCAGCATCGCCGACTGGAGCGGCCTGTTCCTGAAAGAACACTTCGGCGCATCGGACGGCCTGGCGCCGCTGGCACTGTCGTCGTTCTCGGTGATGATGCTGATGTCGCGCATGGTCGGCGACAAGCTGAAGGAACGCTTCGGCGCCCAGCGCCTGGTGACCCTGGGCGCGCTGGTTGCAGCCTGCGGCCTGATGTTCGCGGTCCTGTCGCCGAACGCCTACTTCGCCCTGGGCGGCTTCGCCATCGCCGGCGTCGGCCTGGCCCTGCTGTTCCCGTTCGTGTTCAGCGCCGCCGGCGCCCAGGGCCCGACCGCCCTGGCAGCCGTCGCCAGCATGGCCTACAGCGGCAGCCTGATGGGCCCGCCGGCAATCGGCGCCGTCGCCCACTTCGTCGGCATGCAGGCAGCCATCGCCTACGTCGGTGGCCTGGCACTGGTCATCGCACTGGTTGCCTGCCGCACCCGCCTGCTCAAATAATTGGCAGCGGCCCTGGTGGCCGCAACCGAGGCCTCGACGCAGACGCTTCCGCAAGGGGCGTCTGCGTTGTCGTTTACGATGTGAAAACAGGCAAAAAAATGCCGGGACAGCGCCCGGCACAGCGATGATACGGAACGCCTTCTGTCAGGCGGCACCCTGCTTGAGCCACTCACGCGGCGAGGCGCCCATCAAAGCGGTGAACGCGCGCGTGAATGTTGACGGACTGGTATACCCTGCACGGCTGCTTACTTGCTTGACTGACATGCCCTCGCGCAGCAGGCGGGTGCTGACCCCAATGCGCCAGCGTGTCAGGTATTCGCCCGGCGGCACGCCCATCACGTCGCGGAAACGCTCGGTAAAGGCGGCGCGCGACATGCACGCGACCTGGGCCAGCGATTGCAGGCTCCACGGTTCCTGCGGGCGCTCATGGATCGCGGCCAGCGCCAGCGACAACTGGCGGTCGGACAAGCCGGCCAGCAGGCCCAGCGACAGCCGGCCGCTTTCGAATTCGCGCCGGATCACCTGGATCAGCAGCACGTCGCACAGCCGGTCGAGGATCACTTCACGTCCCGGCGCAGTCGCGCCGGCTTCGCTGAACAGCAGGTCGAGCGTGGCGCCCAGCCCGCCCATTTCGGACAAGCGCAGCACCAGGCATTGCGGCAGCACGCGCGCCAGCGGATTGGCGACCCCGTCATGGAACACGATATGGGCGCACAACAGGCTGGCCGTCTGGCCAGGCTGGACTTCAACGCGATGCGTGTCGCCGCGCGGGTAGAACAGCAGACTTGGCTCGGACACCGAAACCACGGAACCGTCGGCGTTGATGAAATCGACCGGGCCTTGGCGAACCAAGTGCAACTGTCCAGAAACACCGTTCTCGGTGAACTGATTGGCATTACAAAATGTCCCGTTATAAAAGATGCGGGCATTGAAAGAATGACGGCCTACTAGTGATGACAGTTTGTCCATAACGAAGTGATTCCGACAGTTAGCCTGTAATTCTGGACGAAAAGCGTAGTTACCGTGTGGAAATTTGTGAGATTTGGTACCACAATACAACGGTCTGCTGCCGCTTTCGGCGTCTTCTCCTTTTCTTCCCTCAAAAACATGAAAAATCTCAGCATCAAGCACGTCATTACGTGCGTGGTCGGCGCATTGATCGTCCTGACCCTGATCGTGGGGGGCCTTGGCTACCACACCACCCAGCGCTCGGTCGAACTGCTCGAAAACCTGGCACTGCGCTCGGTCGCCCAGCAAACCGGCGTCGCCAATCTCATGCTACGTAGTGAAATGAACCGTAGTCACATTTTACAGGCGCTACAACATAACCCGGATAGCAAGTATTCGGTGCTGCACCAGCATGAACTATCGGTTCATAGCCAGTACATCGCCAATAACAGCGCCGAGTTGCGCAAGGAGCAGGACGCCCTGATGTCCAGCATCGTCCGCCCGCAGGTACGCGAGGCCATCAACGGCTGGATCGCGGCCAGCGACAACCTGGCGCTGGACATCGTCGGCGACGCCATGCGCGCCATCGAAGCGGGCAACTGGGACCTGGCCAACGAGATGCTGGGCAAGAAGATCAACCCGACTTACAACAAGTCGATGGCTGCCTACAAGGAACTGCAAATCGCCGTGACCCGGCTGAATGCCGAGCAGGGCGAGGAACTGCATCATGAGCTGGCCATGCTGAACACCATCATGGTCGCCACCATCGTCATCGCCGTGCTGCTGGCCTGCGGCGGCGCCGTGTACCTGACCCGTGCGATCGGCCGTCCGCTGGAGCAAGCCGTGAGCGTGGCGCGCCGCGTTGCCGATGGCGACCTGACCGCACGCATCGAAGTCGACTCGCGCAACGAGTTCGGCCAGCTGCTGGCGTCGCTGCGCGACATGACCGCCAGCCTGTCGAACATCGTCGGCGACGTGCGCTCCGGCAGCGACACCATTGCCACTGCCTCGAGCCAGATCGCCGCCGGCAACCTGGACCTGTCGGGCCGCACCGAGCAGCAGGCCAGCTCGATCGAGGAAACCGCGGCGTCGGTCGAGGAACTGACCAGCACCGTGCGCCAGAATGCCGAGAACGCACGCCAAGCCAATGGTCTGGCGGCATCGGCGTCCGACGTCGCCACCCGCGGCGGTGCGGTGGTGGCCGAAGTGGTCGGCACCATGGGCGAGATCAACGAATCGGCGCGCAAGATCGTCGACATCATCGCCGTCATCGACGGCATCGCGTTCCAGACCAATATCCTGGCGCTGAATGCGGCGGTCGAGGCGGCCCGCGCCGGCGAGCAGGGCCGCGGATTCGCGGTGGTGGCGAGCGAGGTGCGCAACCTGGCGCAGCGCTCGGCCGGCGCCGCCAAGGAAATCAAGGAACTGATTACCGACTCGGTCGGCAAGGTCGAGAGCGGCAGCCGCCTGGTGGACCAGGCCGGTGCTACCATGGACGAGATCGTCACCAGCGTGCGCCGCGTGGCCGACATCATGGGCGAGATCACCGCCGCCAGCAGCGAGCAGAGCGCCGGCATCGAGCAGATCCACCACGCGATCAGCCAGATGGACCAGGTGACCCAGCAGAACGCGGCCCTGGTCGAGGAAGCGGCCAGTGCGGCACAGTCGCTGCAGGACAGCGCCGCCGGCCTGGCCGAGCGCGTCAGCGTGTTCAAGGTGACGGCGCAGGCGCAGTCGCCATCGCAGTCGCCGCTGAAACGTCCGGCGCTGCGCGCCGCGACGCCGCGTGCCCCGGCGCCGGCAGCCCAGGCCAGGCCGGCCCGCGCCGCGCTGGCCGCCGCGCCGGTGCGCGAGACCGAGTGGGAAACCTTCTGACCGGCCGCGTGACCGGCGGGTGAGGGCGCCTGCGCTGCGCGGTGTGCTGCTGTTTGCGCCACATTAAGCCAGCGCAACCATGACCGAACTTCGTCCGCTGCCGCGCTTCCAAGTGTTGTTAGAGACTTTCGACAGCACTGGGAGGCGGCATGCGCAGCGACGTGTACGGGGGCGCGCTCACCCATTTTCATGACGACATATTGGCCCGGCCGGGCTGGCCCGATGCACCCGGCCAGGCACCCGCGGCCAGCCTGCCCGGCCCCTGGGGCGCGATCGCGGCCAACCACCGCTTCAACTGCCTGCTCTGGCAAGAAGAAGACCGCGCGCGCCGCACCGACGTGCCGGCCAGCGCCATCGCCGCCAGCAAGCGCCTGATCGACCGCCACAACCAGCAGCGCAACGACGCCGTCGAGGCGATCGACGAAGCGCTGCTTGCGCAACTGGACGGCGTGCGCATCGGCGCCGACGCCCGCCTGTCGAGCGAGACGCCAGGTGCGATGATCGACCGGCTGTCGATCCTGTCGCTCAAGATCCATCACATGCGGCTGCAGGCCGCGCGCCAGGACGCCGGCGACGGCCACGTGCAGACCTGCGGCGCCAGGCTGCAGCGCCTGCTGGTGCAGCGGCAAGACCTGGCCGACTGCCTCGACCGGCTGCTGGCCGAGGCGCACGGCGGCGCCGCCTATTTCAAGGTCTACCGCCAGTTCAAGATGTACAACGATCCGGCGCTCAATCCCTATCTCTACGGCGCCGCGCCATCGGCCGGCGTGGGGAGCGCGCCTTGAGTGCTGGCGGCGCTGCGTCCGCCGAGATGCAGGGTGGGGCCACGCGCGGCGCGCCCTGCATCGACGTGCTGGTGCCCACCTGCGCCCGCCCGGCGGCGCTGGCCGTGACGCTGGCCTCGATCGGCGCCCAGGACTGGCCGGCGCTGCGCGTGATCGTGTCCGACCAGAGTCATGGCCGCGGCGCGCTGGCCGCGCCCGAGGTGGTCGCGGTGCTGCGCTACCTGCAGGCGCGCGGACACAAGGTCAACACCTGGCAGCACCTGCCGCGGCGCGGCATGGCCGAGCAGCGTGCCTTTCTGCTTTCTCAAGTGCGCGCCGCCTGGTGCCTGTTCGTCGACGACGATGTGATCCTCGAACCGGACCTGGTGCGCCGCCTGCATGCCACGCTGGTGGCGCACGGCTGCGGCTTTGCCGGCAGCGCCGTGCACGGGCTCAGTTATCGGGGGCAGCTGCGGCCGGCCGAAGAGGACATTGCGTTCTGGGATGGGCGGGTGGCGCCGGAGACGGTGGTTCCCGGCAGCCGCGCGTGGCGGCGCCATCGGCTGCACAGCGCGGCGAACCTGTTTCATCTGCAGTCGCGTGCGGGTGGTGACGCTGGGCCGGATGCCGCCACGCGCGCGTATCGCGTGGCCTGGGTCGGCGGCTGCGTGCTGTTCGATACCGCCAAACTGCGCGCCGTGGGCGGCTTCGACTTCTGGCCCGAGCTGCCGGATGCGCACTGCGGCGAAGACGTGCTGGCGCAACTGCGGGTGATGCAGGCGTATGGAGGATGCGGCGTGTTCCCGTCCGGTGCGTATCACATGGAACTGCCGACCACGCTGAAGGAGCGCATGGTGGACGCGCCGCTGGCGCTGGAAGCATGGCGGTCTGTGGCGGAGGGCGCATGAATTCTCCATCACAGGCAAACCTCCGCGCGCCGCGCGATGCGACCGACGCACACGCGAGGCCAACGCTGGCCATGGAGCAGGTCGCCAAGATTGCCGTGCTGAGGCCGAATGCGGTCGGCGATTTCGTGTTCGCCTTGCCGGCCTTGCATGCGCTGAAACACGCTTATCCCGATGCCGAGCTGGTGTACATCGGCAAGGAATGGCATGCGCAATTCCTGCACGGCCGGCCGGGGCCGGTGGACCGGGTGCTGGAGATGCCGCCGGTGCCGGGTGTCGGTGCGCCAATGGCGATCGACGGCAGGGCATCATCGGAATGCGGGCGCGATCCGGTCGAACGTTTCCTGGCGCGGATGCGCGATGAGCGTTTCGACATCGCGCTGCAGATGTTCGGCGGTGGCCGATTTTCCAATCCTTTCGTGGCGCAGTTCGGCGCGCGCCTGAGCGTGGGAGCGCGTGCGCTCGATGCGCCGCCGCTCGACCGCTGCGTCGCCTACGTCGAGCCCGGCAATCGCCGGCTGGCGCTGCTGGAAATCGCCGCCCTGGCCGGCGCCGGCGTCCTGCCGTTGCAGCAGGAGCTGGCCGTCATCGATGCCGACCGGGGCGAAGCCGACGCCGTGCTGCCGCCCGAACCTGGACGCCGCCTGGCCGTGCTGCAGCCGGGCGCCAGCGACCCGCGCCGCCGCTGGTCGCCCGAGCGCTTTGCCGCCGTCGGCGACGCGCTGGCGGCGCAGGGCGCACTGGTGGCGATCAACGGCACCGGGCAGGAAGCGGACGTGGCAGGCCAGGTGCGCGCCGCCATGCGTCACGACGCCGTCGACCTGAGCGGCAAGCTTTCGCTCGGCGGCCTGTGCGGATTGCTGGAGCGGGCCGACGTGGTGATCGCGAACGACACCGGCCCGCTGCACCTGGCGCTGGCGATCGGCACGCCGTGCGTCGGCATCTTCTGGCACACGAATCTGGCGGACGGCATGCCGCTGCGCCCAAGCCTGCTGCGTGCGGCGGTGTCGGCGCGGCTGCACTGTCCGGTTTGCGGACTGGACAACCGCGCGATGCGCTGCGCGCATGCGGCCAGCTTTGTCGATGACGTAGCGGTAGCCGAAGTGGTCGAGATGGCGTGCGCTACGCTCGGTTTGCGGAAATGAACCGTTGTGGAGGCATGCTGCGCAAGCTGAGCTGGTGGATGGCGTGCGATCGCATCGCTTGGATTCCTGCCAAGGGGGCGCCTGGCCCGGGAACGACAGCCTTCAGGCTCGCGGGAACAGCGGCGATGCATTTGCAGCATCTGCTAACGCACACCGAAGCGATCCCTCACCAGTAAGGCCACATCCCCGCCGCGCGCTGCCCGCTGGGCGCGGTGCCGGACAGCAGCGTACGTGCGTGCTGCAGCACCACCGCCGCCCGTTCCGCGCCCGGATCCCAGATGCAGCGGTGGCGCAGGCGGTCGAGCGGGGCCCAGCGCGCGATGTCGGCCTTGCTGAACACCACCACACTGTCCAGGCCGAGGCCGGCCGCGATGTGCGACACGCCGGTGTCGTTGCAGATCAGCAGGCGCGAGCGGCTCATCAGCGCCGCCATGGCGCCGATCGAAATCGGCGCGGCGGCGATCACGGCCGGTGCGCGCATGTGGCCGGCGACGGCCTGGGCCAGCGCGGCTTCGCTGGCCGAGCCGGTCAGGACGATGCGCACGCCGAACTCGTCGGCCAGGCGGTCGGCGACGCCGGCGAAGCATTCCGGCGGCCAGCACTTGTCGCGCTGCCGCGCGCCCGGGTGGATGCAGATGTAGCCGTTCGGCTCCAGTCCGGCGGCAAGGCCGCTGGCGGCGAGTTCGTCTTCGTCCTCGCGCAGCAGCGGAAATTCCAGGTGGGTGCCGGCGGCGGGGGCGCCGATGCGCGTGGTCAGGTGCAGCAGGCGTTCCGGTTCGGCGCCGGTGTCCGGGTAGGGCGCGAGCACGGTGCGGTCGGTCGCCACCGGTGCGCCGCGGCAGTGGCCAGCCATCGCGCGCGCGCCGAAGCCGGCGACAATGTGGTTGGTGACGTCGCCGCTGCCGTGCAGCTGGAGCGCCAGGCTGAACTGGCGCGCGCAGACGGTGGCGTAGAACGCGGTCAGCTCGCCGTGGCGCGCCGGCTGCTCGGGCAGCAGCGGATGGCCGGGGAAGGGCAGGAATTCGTCGAGGTAGGCGGAAAAGCGCCGCACCAGCTGCGCCGCCCACGGCAGGCCGGCCAGCACGATGTGGGCCGAGGGCAGGGCGGCGCGCAGCGCGCGCAGGGCCGGCACCGCGCACAGCATGTCCCCCAGCTGCAGCGCCCGGAACACCACGATGGACTGGACGTCGAGACGGTGCAGCAGGGGGCGCCGGGACATGGGTTTCTCCAGAAATAGGCAACATCGAGCGGCGCCAGCTTCGGTGGCAAAGCAAGCGCCGGCTGCAATCGGGAGATGTTTGAGCGCAACCGTTCAGGATTAGTTCGGGGCGCGGGCAGCGAATTGCGTATGCGTCATGGACGAGTTGCGCCGATGCTGCGCGCAGGACGGGAGCGTCGGCGGATTGCGTCGAACGGCGATCGGGCGGCCGCCTGAAGCCGGCCGCGAAAGGCGGTATCATCGGGCAACTCTTTTGTGGGCGCCGACCATGCTACAGACCCCAGCCTCCTTCACTTCGACGTTCGTGCAGCACCCCGATCCCGAACCGCTCAGCTTCCTGTTCTACCGTGGCCAGCTGCTGGTGCGCG
Source organism: Massilia sp. YIM B02443 (assembly GCF_030411955.1). GTDB lineage: Bacteria > Pseudomonadota > Gammaproteobacteria > Burkholderiales > Burkholderiaceae_D > Telluria. The sequence goes on along the minus strand of NZ_JASNRA010000017.1, from coordinate 52,254 downwards.
AGCCAGACATCGCCTTGCCGGACGCGGCGCTGGTGGAGCGCCTCGGCATGCCGGAACACAATCTGCAGCCGCTGGGCCTGCTGAACGGCCGTTATTGCCGCACCGGCTGGTTCGATGCCGAGCCGGCGCTGCCCCAGGGCTATGCCTGGCGCGGCCTGCGCTCGCTGTTCGGCGCCATCGGCGAGCCGCTGCTGGCGGTGGCCGGCCGCGCCGCCCAGATCGCCGAGTGGGCGCGTACCCACCGCTTCTGCGGCGCCTGCGGGGGCGGTACCGCGCTGGCTGGCGGCGAGCGCTGCTTCAAATGCGTCAATTGCGGCCACGTGGCCTATCCGCGCATCTCGCCGGCCATGATGGTGCTGATCCGCAAGGGCGATTCGGTGCTGATGGCGCTGCACCAGGCGCCGGCGGTACAGCGCTTCGTGCCGCTGGCCGGCTTCCTGGAGGCGGGCGAGTCGATCGAGGAAGCGATCCACCGCGAGGTGTATGAAGAGGTCGGCCTGCGCGTGCACAACCTGCGCTACTTCGCCAGCCAGTCCTGGCCGTTCCCGCATTCGCTGATGCTGGCTTTCACCGCCGACTACCTGGACGGCGAGATCCGCGTCGACCCCAGCGAGATCGCCGAGGCGCGCTGGTTCGGCCCGGACGACGAGTGGCCGGAACGGGTGGCGCAGATCTCGATCTCGAGCGTGCTGGTCGACGCGCACCGCCCGCCCGGGCGCTAGGACTGCGCCGGCGCCGCTGCCGCCGTAGCGGCGGGAACCGCGGCGTGGGCAACTGGCGGCACCGCTGCGGGCGACGCTGCCGGAGCAAGTGCCGCGCTCTGAACGTCTGCCGCGGAAGCGGGCGCAGCCGCCGGCACCAGCACCCCGGCCACCGGCACCACCCCGGCCCCATCCAGGCGCGCTTCCAGCGGCGCCGGCTTGGCGCCGGTGCTGCGCAGGTTGACGGCGCGCTGCAGCACGTCGAACCAGAACGGCGCGCCGAACAGGGTCGTGCTGGCCGTGACCAGCCAGCCGGCCGCCTGCAGGGCAAAGGCGGCGTCGAGCGCGGGCGGGAAGTGCTGCCAGCCGATCGGCAGCGCCCACATCTGGTCGAGCATGTCGGCATTGAGCACCGGGCTCATGGCGCCCAGCTGCGCCGCCAGCGCCGGCTGCTGCCACAGCGTGCGGAACAGGTGGATGCTGTCGATATTGAACAGGATCGCCAGCAGCAGCGACAGCAGGAACGACACCAGCAGCTGGCGCCGCTTGTAGACGCCGGACAGGCGCTCCATCGCCGCCTCGAACCAGGCGGCGACGCCGGCCTGGAACCGCGCCGGGTCCAGGCCGGCCTGGGTGTACAGCGTTTGCAGCGTGCGCCGCAGTTGCGGGTCTTGCACCGCCAGGATGGCGGCGTCGAGCGAGGCGTGGCCCGGGCGGATGCCGTCGATCAGGGCAATCGCGAAATTTCCCGGTTCGATGTAGGATGGCCGCGATGGCCGGGCGCCATCCGGCGCGCCGCCGGAACGCGGATTGGCCAGCGGATGCGCGTACAGCGCGCGCGCCAGGCCGTCGCAGCGCGGGTCGCCCAGCATGCGCCCGACCGCGCCTTCCAGCATCGCGGCGCGCAGGTGGAAGGCGCCGGCCAGCGCTTCCTGCAGGGTGGTGACCACCAGCGCCAGCGTGGCGTAGCAGAACGCCAGGCCGATCGCGACTTCGAGAACCGTGCTGCCGAACATGATCGTCTCCCAGGGCCGGAACCACGCTCAACGCTAAGCCAACTGTCGCGTCCGGGTCTGATCTTGCTCAAGAGTGGGGCAGCCGACCATCGACCGGACGCATTTTCTATATACTTGCGGCAATCGTTTTTTTAGGGTTTACCATGTCTGACAAAGAAGCTTTCACCGAACACGACTGGCGTCGCCTGCTCACCAGCATCGGCGAGGATCCGGACCGTCCGGGCCTGCACGAAACCCCTGCACGCGTGGCCAAGGCCTGGAAACACTGGACTTCCGGCTACGACCAGAACCCGGTGGAAGTGCTCAAGGCGTTCGAGGACGGCGCCGAGGAATACAACGAACTGATCGTGGTGCGCGGCATCCCGGTCTACAGCCACTGCGAACACCACCTGGCGCCGTTCTTCGGCAAGGCCACGGTCGGTTACCTGCCCAACGGCAAGATCGTCGGCCTGTCCAAGCTGACCCGCCTGGTCGACATCTTCGCCAAGCGCCTGCAGGTGCAGGAACGCATGACGATCCAGATCGCCAACGCGCTGATGGAAGTGCTGGAGCCGAAAGCCGTGGGCGTGGTCGTCAAGTGCCGCCACATGTGCATGGAAAGCCGCGGCATCCGCGCCATCGGCGAGGAAACCATTACCTCGGCGATGCTGGGCGACCTGCAGCCGAACCTGGCGCTGCGTACCGAGTTCCTGGCCCTGGCCCGCGATTAAAAGACCGACGTAGCGGAACCTGTTCCAGATCAAGACCTCCAAGCTATTTTGGAGGTCGATATGGACCGTCCCGACTACCCGAGCGATATCTCTCGCGAACAGTTCGAGAGCGTGCGTGGCATGCTCGAGGCCGCACGGCGCAAGACCCGCCCGCGCAAGCACGACCTGTACGACGTGTTCTGCGCCGTCCTCTATTTTCTCCACACCGGCAGCACCTGGCGCGCGATGCCGCCCGGCTTCCCGCCATGGCGCACCGTACACGAATACTTCACCCAGTGGACCATGCAGCGGGAGGGCGGCCAGTCGCTGCTTGAAAACGTGCTGGAACACGTCGGGCGCCAGGCCGAACTGGCCCATCTGCGCGCGCTGTTGCACCGGCATTGAAGCCGTTACCTGAAGTCGTCATGCGGCGACGGCGTCATCTGTCTGTCACATTTTGTTGCATTTGGCCAGCAGTGCGCAAGAAAGCTTGGGCTAAGCTCTTGATGATTTATCAACATTTCATCACGCGCGCCCACCCATGCTCGAGCATTTCAACCTGATCCTGTTTTCCGCTCTCAACGCCCACGCCGACCTGGCGGGGTGGCAACTGCAAGGCGCAGTGTTCGCGGCCGAGTGGCTGATCTTCCTGGTGCCCCTGTCGCTGGTGCTGCTCTGGACCACCGGGGCGGGCCCGGGCCGCGAAGTGGCGCTGCGCGCCTTCGGCGCCGCGATCGGCGCGCTGACGCTCAACGCCATGATCGGCCATCTCTGGTACAGCCCGCGTCCCTTCGTGGCCGAAGTCGGCCATACCTTCCTGCTGCACGCCCCCGACAGTTCTTTCCCGAGCGACCATGCTACCAGCATCTTTTCGGTCGCGTTGGTGCTGGCCTTCAGCCAGGCGCCGCTGGCGCGCAGGCTGGGCCTGGTGATGTTGCCGCTGTCGCTGGTGGTGGCCTGGTCGCGCGTCTACCTGGGCGTGCACTGGCCGAAGGACATGTTCGGGGCGCTGCTGGTGTCGTCCGGCTTCGCGCTGCTGGCCTGCACGCCGCTGGCGCAAGCCGCCTGCGCGCGCGTGCTGCCGGCGCTGGAATCGGTGTATCGCCGCGTGCTGGCGCTGCCGATCGGGCGCGGCTGGCTGCGTCCCTGACGCGGTTTACGACGCGTCGCTGTCCGGCTTGGCGAACACCAGCTGCTTGTCTTCCTCGAGCACGAACACGCCCAGCGGCTGGCCGGTGACGGCGTCGGCCTTCGGCGCCTCCAGCTGGGTGCAGTCCGAGATATTGACCTGCCACGCCTCGTCGTCAGCGCGCAGGGTGTAGACGTCGTTGCCGCTGTCGAACAGCTCGATCTGCAGGTCGGCCAGCCAGACCGAACCCAGCTCCAGCTGGCGCTGGCAGGCCGGCATGTGCGAGACGATCGCGCGCAGCGTGCCTTCCTTACTCCAGAAATATTCCTTATCCACTCGTACGGTGAGCGCGTGCTGGTCATTGTCGATGGCGTAGCTGGCGGTTTCGGTAAAGCAGCCAGTGAGGAGCAGCGGGGCCAACAAGTAAAGTGGAAAGCGCATGAAGGGTCCATGGTTCATGTTGCAACAGTGCAGTCGCTGGCGAGTATAGCAATTGCGACAGCAGGTTTCAGCCGGACTGCTATCAAAAACGTGAACAAATGTGCTCAGCGTTCTCTTCCTGCCCCGAACCGTCCTGTTGACCGTGTTCGTGCCTGACAGGCGTGACTTTCCCGCCTCCCGCCAGCAATATGCCGGCGGCAGTGTCTGACGTCGCCGTCGGACTCGCCACGGGTAGCGCAGTACGCGCTGCAAGAGCGCCGGTTGCGAGCCGTTTCAGATTGAGGGTGGCATTCACATCGCGATCGTGATGCATACCACAGTGACTGCAGGTCCAGTCCCGTACTGCCAAGATCAAACCGTCATTCCTGGCGCCGCAGGCTGAACATAGTTTGCTCGATGGGTACCACCGATCCGCAACGACCACCAGGGTATCGTAACGCCTTGCCTTGTAGGCGATCTGCGACCGGATTCGGTACCATCCGACGTCCGAGATGGCGCGTGCCAATTTTCGGTTTCTCAGCATGCCTTGCACGTTCAGGTCTTCGATTGCGATCGCTTGGTTTTCGCGACACAATCGCGTGGTCAGCTTATGTGACCAATCCTTTCTGATATGCGTGATGCGAGCGTGAAGGCGGGCCAGCACATTCGCTGCCTTGATGGTGTTGGATGATTTTCTCCTCGGAGGTTGATCGGCCACCGCTAAGGCAGACGGCATGTTCTCGCGCCCTTTCACTTTCTTGCGACTATGCCTGCGACTACGGATGCGCAGGCGCCGCAATGCAGAGCGCAGTGGATTGGGCCCTGGTATTTTCTCTCCCGTACTCAGGGTCGCAGCGGTGGTGATGCCCACATCAAGACCGACGACACCGTTGCTCTGGCGAGAGCGTCTTGCATGCTGGTCGGGGACATCGACCTGAATTGCCAGGTACCAGGCGTTAGCTTCACGCGAAACTGACGCGCCCATGATTTTTCCTGCGAAGCGAAGCTGCTCACACATGGCAACCCTGCCGATTTTCGGCAGTACAGCCGTCTTGCCTTCGAGGCGGAATTTATCGTTAGCGACATAGAACGCGTCGCGGCAACGTCCTTTCTTTTTAAAACGCGGAGGAGACGCCCGTACCCCGGCACGACGTTGCTCGAAATATCGTGCAAAGGCTTTGTTCAGGTTGGCAAATGGCTGCGCATGCGCATCGCGGTGAATACCGCGAAGCCAGGGTTGATCATCCTCGTTCAGCCATGCCGGATCGACGTACTTGATGCTGTTGAAGTGCTTCTTGAGATCGAAGATGCGCACGGGGAGTCCGCGAGCGGACAGCTGCAGGCATTGGGCGAGCGCCCAGTTCCAGACGCGCCGAGCGGTGCCAGCTGCCCGAGCGAAATACGCGCATTGTGCCTCCGTTGGGCCGAGCCTGATGCTATGGGCCAGGAGCATAAGGAGTTCAACACGCATTGGTTGAGGTTGACTACGGCGTTGCTCGAGCTAGTCGGTCGTGTTCAAAAGACGCGAAATCAAGATGTGCTTTCGTTGTCGATCGGTACACATGTTTTGACATCTGCTGTGTTACTAGAGTTCCGCTCCCTGTTTTTCCGAATTGTGCCATCATGCGCCGCATGGAACGGAACGACTATCAGCTGCTCAATGAAAGGCCGGCCGAGGCTGCTGCGGATCGCCGCCCAACGGATCGCCGCGCGACGGAGAGCCGCCCTGTGAAGATGTGGACCGAAGGCGTGCCGGTCGAGCCGGAAGCGAAGGAACAGCTGGCCAGGCTGGCGCAGCTGCCCTTCGTGTTCCACCACATCGCCGTGATGCCGGACGTTCACGTTGGCAAGGGCTCGACCATCGGCAGCGTGATCCCGACGCTGGGCGCGGTGATCCCGGCCGCGGTCGGCGTCGACATCGGCTGCGGCATAATGGCGGCCAAGACCACGCTGCGCGCCGCCGACCTGCCCGACAATCTGGGCCGGCTGCGCAGCGCCATCGAACAGGCGGTGCCGCACGGGATGTCGCCCAAAACACGCAACGCCAGGGGGCGCGACGTCGGCTCCTGGAACAATCCGCCGCCGGCCGTCGATGCCGGCTGGATGACACTGAAGGACGAGTTCGACGCGATCTGCCGCAAGTATCCCAAGCTGCGCCACGCCAACCACTACAAGCACCTGGGCACGCTCGGCAGCGGCAACCATTTCGTCGAGGTCTGCCTGGACGAGGAGGGGGCGGTGTGGCTGATGCTGCACTCCGGCTCGCGCGGCGTCGGCAATGCGATCGGCAGCCATTTCATCGAGCTGGCGCGCCAGGACATGCGGCGCCACATGGTCAACCTGCCCGACCAGGACTGGCCTACCTGGAAGAAGGCACCCAGCATTACGACGACTATGTGGAAGCGGTCGGCTGGGCCCAGAAGTTCGCGCGCATCAACCGCGAAGTCATGATGCATAACCTGATTCACGCGCTGCGCGGCGTGATCAAAAAACCGTTCGAGACCCACGTCGAAGCGGTAAACTGCCACCACAATTACGTGCAGCGCGAGCGCCATTTCGGCAAGGACGTGCTGATTACCCGCAAGGGCGCGGTGTCGGCGCAAGAGGGCGAGCTGGGCATCATCCCGGGCTCGATGGGCGCGCGCAGTTTCATCGTGCGTGGCAAAGGTAATCCAGAAAGTTTCAACAGCTGCAGCCATGGCGCAGGACGCGTGATGAGCCGCACCGAGGCCAAGCGCCGCTTCACCGTGGCCGACCAGGAACGCGCGACGCGCGGGGTCGAGTGCCGCAAGGACGAAGGCGTGATCGACGAAATCCCGATGGCGTACAAGGACATCGACGCCGTCATGCATGCCCAGCGCGAGCTGGTGGAAGTGGTCCACACCCTGAAGCAGGTGGTGTGCGTGAAGGGATGAACGTTCGAGGTGTCCCAGCCAGCGCCGGCGGTCCGGCCTGTCGATAGCGACGGCCGGCGGCGCGCCTTTTGACGAAGCGAGCGATCCGATGCGAGATGACACCTTGGCGGCCAGCCAGCCGCCCGTTCCTGCCGGCAGTCCGGCTTCCAGCCCAGTGGAAGCGGCGGCGGCCGATCAGTCCCCCGAGTGCGGCAAGGACGCGGCGCCGGCCGACGTGCTGTGCCGTGACGGCGCCTATCCGAACAAGGTGCGGGCGGTGCGCAAGGCGGTCGAGCGCAACGCGGCGTTCGGGTGCTAGGGCTGCGGCTGCGCCTGATCAGCCTTGTTAGCCTGATTATCCACGTACCCTTGACACGTCGTTCCCGCGCAGGCGGGAACCTAAGTTCGCTGCGTTCCGTTATCGTCAAAACGCAGGTGGCGCGCTAAGAAACTTGGATTCCCGCCTGCGCGGGAATGACGTGCTGGGGCTGGCGACATCGTTCGGCGTCGTGGTCTGCATGCAGTTGCAGGAGCGCTGCTACGCCCGCTCGACCGCTCAGCTGGCGGCCAGCGACAGCAGATCCCCGGGCGCCCCGAACTCGCGCGCCGGCCCCGCGTTGCGCAGCGCCTCGATCGGCGCATAGCCCCAGCTCACCGCGCCGAACCCGACCCCGGCGCGGCGCGCGGCCTCGGCATCGGTGGTCTGGTCGCCCACGTACAGCGCCCGCTCCGGCGGCGTCCGCGCCTGGCGCACCACCTTGCGGATGCGCGCGCTCTTGCCGAAGATCGACATGCCGCATTCGTAGTGGCGGAACAGCGACGCCAGCTCGGGCCCCAGCGTGCGCCGCACGTTGTCCTCGGCATTCGACGACACCAGCGCCAGCCGCATGCCGGCTTGGTCGAGCGCGCGCAAAGCGCTCTCGACGCCGTCGAACAGGGGAATCTGTCCCGGATGGCCGCGCATGCGGTCGATGAACGAGCGCGAGGCGATCGGCAGCTTCCAGGCCGGCATGCCGACGTGGCGCATGATGTCGCGCGGGCCGTAGTGGCGCAGCCGCTCGGCCTGGCAGGCGTCGACGCGCCGGAAGCCGTGCTGGTCGGCGATGTCGTTGAACACGCTCACGAAGAACGGCCAGGAATCGGCCAGGGTGCCGTCGAAATCGAAGATCGCCAGTTGGTAGCTCATGGTCCGATTATAGGACCGAATACCAGGGCGAATGCGAACGGCATGGACCAGTCGTCAGGGCATCCCCTGCAACACGCTCGGCCCGCCATCGAGCATCACTTCGCGCAGCCGCATCGAATCCTTCCCCGGCGGCATCCCGAAGAAGCGCGCATACTCGCGCGAAAACTGCGAGCTGCTCTCGTAGCCCACCGCGTGCCCGGCGCGCGCCGCGTCCTTCAGGCCGGTCAGCATCAGCCGCCGCGCCTCCTGCAGCCGCAGCTGCTTCTGGTACTGCAAGGGACTCATCGCCGTCACCGACTTGAAATGCTCGTGCAGGGTGGACGCGCTCATGCCCACCTCGCCGGCCAGCCGCTCCACGCTCAAGGGGCGGTTGTAGTTGTTCTTGATCCAGCAGATGGCGCGCGTGATCTGCGCCAGCCGCCCCTCGCCGCAGGCGATGTGGCGCACCACGCCGGCGTGTTCGCCGGTCAGGAGGCGGTAGTGCAGCTCGCGTACCAGCAGCGGGGCCAGGATGGCGATGTCCTGCGGCGTGTCGAGCAGGCGCACCAGACGCGTTCCGACGTCGACCATCTCGGGCGTGGTCTGGCTCAGGTACAGGCCGCGCGCCGCCGCGCCGCGCACCGGCTTGCTAGGTGACGGCGGCAGCTCGAGGTCGATCGCCGCCAGCAGCTGCGGATCGAGGTCGACCCGCAGGCACAGATAGGGTTCCCCGGGCGAGGCTTCGGTGACGCTGCCGGTGAGCGGCAGGTCGACCGACACCACCAGGTACTTGGCCGGATCGTAGCGGTAGTTGTCGCCGCCCAGCGTCACCACCTTGGCGCCCTGCGCGATGATGCACACGGCCGGCACGTGCAGCACCTGCAGCGGCCGGGTCGGCTGCGCGCTGCGGATCAGCCACATGCCCGGCACCTCGGTCTGGCGCATGCCGTCCGTGCTCTGGTGGCGGGCGATCAGGCCGGCCAGGTCGTGGATCGCTCCCATGGTCTCCCCGGTTGGTGAATGACGATGCGTCGTATTACACCACGAAGGCGACCGACAATGGTCCGCCGCGATTGCACGATCCTCCGGCGCAGGCGTTCTGGTCAGATCACGCCGCCGTTGGCGCGCAGCACCTGGCCGTTGACCCAGGCCGCGTCCGGGCCGGCCAAAAACGACACCACGTTGGCGATGTCGCGCGGCTCGCCCAGGCGCTCGAGCGGCGGCAGGCTGGCGAAGTGGGCGATCTGTTCCGGCGTCTTCCCGTCCAAAAACAGCTCGGTCGCCACCGGCCCCGGCGCCACCACGTTGACGCGGATGCGGCGCCCGCGCAGTTCCTTGGCGAAGATCTGGCTCATCGACTCCACCGCCGCCTTGGTGGCGCTGTAGATCGTGTAGCCGGGCAGCTTGAGGCCCACCACGCTGGTCGAGAAATTGACGATGCTGCCGCCGTCGTTCAGGCGCGTGGCCGCTTCGCGCAGGGTGTTGAAGGTGCCCTGCACGTTGATGGCGAAGGTGCGCTGGAACAGTTCGTCGCTGGAGTCGGCCAGCGGCACGGTCTTGAGGATGCCGGCGTTGTTGATCAGGACGTCGACCTTGCCCAATTCTCGCTCGACGGTGTCGAACAGGGCGCGCACCTGGTCGGCCTGCGAGACGTCGGCCTGCACCGCGATGGCCGTGTGGCCGGCTGCGCGCAGGGCGGCGACGGTCTTGTCGGCCTCGGCGACGTTGCTGGCGTAGTTGACGGCCACGCGGTAGCCGTCTTCGGCCAGGCGCTGGGTCACGGCGGCGCCGATGCCGCGCGAAGCGCCGGTGACGATGGCGACGCGGGTGCTGCTTGTTTGTTGCGCGCTTGCTTGCTGCATGCTGTCCTCCGAATGAGTGATCGAAGGCTCCATCATCGTCTGTTATCGGATAAAGATCATTAGCTGAAAAGTGAAACCTTTGTTCAGCATGTAATAACAATGCTCATTCGCAAGAGGTATTGTTGCCGTCTAGGCAGACGGTGGCGATCCGGGCTCGCTCGACGTAGTCGGGACGCGCCACGCTGTTGCCATCCGGGCAGTCGGCGGCGTTGCAGGCGATTGCTTCGATGCGGTAGATGCGGATAGTCCTGGGCTCCGTTCCCGATGCGGTGCCTGGCGCAGGCTGGTCGCCTTCGGTGAACAGGCTGGACGTGCAGGCAACCCGAACTCGGAAGCCGGTCGCATAGCTGAAATCGTTCAGCGTGACGGGCGTCTGGGCGCACCGGTTGGGCAAGTCGCGGAACACCCATTCGAGACCGGCGCGCGCGGTCAGGTTGGCATGCGCACCGAGCAGCGCCCCGTTGACGGTGCTGCGCTGGGTATCGGTCAGGCGCAGCAGCGCCACCGCGATACCCGCGACCACCACCAGCAACACCACCGCCGCGATGTAGGCGAAACCGCCCTGGGACGAAGAGCGCGGGCGCATCATGGCACGTTGCTCACGAAGGTGCCGACCGTGAGCGGGACCGCTTCGCCCTTGTCGCTCAGGGTCAGCTGCATCTGCACGAAGCCGCTGTCCGGGGTGGCGCCGGCATTGGCGTAGAACACGAAGCCGCAGCTGGCGACCTTGCTGGCGACCAGCTGCGCGCCGGCCGGCACGGTGCCGGTGCAGGCCGGCGCCGCGGCCAGGCTGGCGCCGTTCAGGCGCACCAGGGTGCCGGTGCCGGTGCCGTTCGCGTCCAGGCCCGCATTGACGCAGCGGTAGGTCGCGATCTGGCGTGCGGCCGGCACCACCACGAAGCGCGCGCCGGTATAGTTCTGCGGCACCTGCAGCTGGCGGTCGAGCTGGATGCGCCCCGTGCCCAGGCTTGGATCCGGCGCAGGACCGACGCCGGTGACGACGGCAACGTTGGACTGGCCATAGACCTCGCCCGGGCTGCGGTTGCCAACCACGATCACGTCGCCGGCCACCGGCGCGCTGTTGAATCGTGTGAGCACGTCGAAGGCATTGCCCGGTTCCCCGTCGTTGATGCGGGCGTCGTCGCTGCGTCCGTCGACCGGGCCGGTGCGGTAACGCCCGCCGTCCTTGGTCGGCACCAGTTCCAGGCATTGCGCGTCGCCCAGGCGCAGCGAATTGGGCACTGCGCGCCGCACGTCGACGGCGACCGTGCGCAGGGCCGTGTCGGCCTGGTCGGTGAGGGCGGCGCGCTGGCCGACCAGCAGGTAGCTCTGGATCGCCGGCGCCAGCATCATGGTCAGCATGCCGCCGATGATGCCCACCAGGACGATCACGACGATCAGCTCGACGAGCGTGAATCCTTGCTGGCGCTGCATGGTCTTGCGCTTCACGGTCTCGTCCTCCAGCCGGTGAGCGTGATCGCGTCGGCGCCGGGCGCACTCACCGTGACCTGGATGCGCAGGGCGTCGCCGACGTTGGTGCTTGTAAGCGACGGCCCGCCGTCGCCGGGCGGGCAGCCGGCGGCCACCGCGCCGCTGTTGCCGGGGCAGCGCACGGTGACCGCGACGGTGTAGCGTTCCAGGCCGGCGACCGCATCGCCGTTGACGTTGACGATGCCGGTCCTGGCGTAGCCGGCGTAATCGCGCACCTCGTCGTACAGGACGCGGCTGGCGGGCACCGCGCCGTCGCCGGTGTAGGGTTTCTGCATGATCTCTTCCATCATGGTCTCGGCCACCGACAGCATCTGCTGCGTGACTAGCGGATCGGCGCTGCCGACGTTGGCGCGGTTGTAGACCGCCACCAGGCTGGCCAGGGCGATGCCGACGATGGCCATCGCGATGATCAGCTCCACCAGCGTGACGCCGCCCATGCGGCCAGGGTTCTTAATCGACATGGCCGGTGCCTCCGTCCAGGCGGATGGTGCGCTGGACCTTGCCGGACAGCGTGATGGCGATCCTGATCTCGCTGCGCTGCGCGTTGTCGCCATCGAGGATGCTGCCGTCCGGCTGGAAGCGCAGCTCGGGCGGCGCGCCGCTCATGCCGATGCCGGCGTCCTGGTTGGCGAACAGATTGACGGCGCCCTCGATCGTGTCTTCGCAGTCGCTGGAGCCGGGATTGCGGCTCACCCGCAGCGTGCCGCTCGCGGTGGCCAGGCACACCACGCGGCGCTTGGCCACCGCCGTCTTCTGCGCCAGGCGCAGCGCGCTGACCACCTTGTCGCCATGCACCGCCGCTTCAGTGATGTTATCGCCCATCAGCTTCGGGATCGCGATCGCGGCCAGCACGCCGAGCAGCACCATCACGGTGATCAGTTCGACCATGGTGAAGCCGGTGTCGTGTTTGCGTATCGGCTTCAATTGAACACCTCGCGCACGTGGATGATGCGGCGGTTCTCCGGCGCCAGCTCGCCGAAGGTGGCGCGTCCGGCCGGATCGCGGCAGCCCCTGGCCTGGCGCAGCCAGGGCAGTTCGGCGCCGGTGACGGGCGGATGGCTGCCCAGGCAGGCCAGGTCCGGGGTATTGTCGCCGGTGCCGAGGTTGATCGCCAGGTCGATCCAGCCGGCGCGGTTGCCGGTCAGTTTCACCGTGGGCTCGGCCTTGCCGTCCTTGATCGCCACGGCCTGGGTCAGCTGGGTGATCGCCGGCGCCAGGCCGGATCCTGCCTTGCCCGAGGCGGTCTGCGCGAAGGCGTCGGCCGGAATCCGGGTGACGTTGTCCTGGGCGTTGAATAGCCAGCTGCGACCGCTCCAGTAGTCGGTGAAGATCTCCAGGCCGACCGTCGCGCCGACGCGTCCGAAGGCGTTGGCGACGCGCAGGCGTCCGCTCAGGATCTGCGGCCGCGCCTTTTCGTAGTCGCCCTCGGCGTCGTTGGACGTCACCGTTGGCGCGGCGCTGGAGGTTGCGCGCAGCACGATCTGGGTAGGCGCCATCGGCGCGGCGGTCGCCGAGGCATAGGCGATGTTCACCAACGCCGCGCCGCCGCTGAATCCGTCCGCCTTCACTTGCGCCGGCGCCAGCCGGCCGCCGTTTGGGTTCGTCGTCTCGCGCCTGCTGTCGTAGGCCGCGAGCGTCACCGCGCTGCTGTAGCCCAGCACGCCGTCATAGTTCTGCGTCACCGCATGGCGCGCATTCATGGCGCTGACCCGCACCGGCACCGGCTCGCCGGCATAGTAGAACGGACGCTTCTTGTCCGCTTCTTCCTTGGTCTGGTCGACCAGGAAGTACTTCGGGATGAAGGGACCGACGCTGGCCGTGCAACCGGCCTTGGGCTCGTCGCTGGTGCCGCTGACATCCAGGCCGCTGCCCAGGAAATCGGTCAGCGTGGCTTTCAGGTCGAAGGCGCCGACTTCGCTCCACCACAGGGTGGGACTGGCGCTGCCCTTGCTGAACTGCGCGGCGGCGGTCGTGCCCAGCGCCCCCGCGCTGCCCTTGGCCGCGCACTCCACCGCGAAAGTGGTCTTGGTGGCATCGAGCGGCAGCGACGCCTGGTCGAAACTCGGCGTGACCGCGCCCTTGGCGTTGAGCGCATTCACCGTGAGCTTGAAGTCGTCGCCGGCGCGCAGCGCATCGTTCGCCGCTGGCTTGGGCGGATCGCCGAAGCCGAAGCGGTGCGGCGCCACGATGAAGGTGGCGTCGCCTTTGGCGTCGTCGAGTTCCGCCATCAGTTTCAGCTTGCCCACGTCCTGGTAATTGAGCGTGAGTCTGGCGGCGCCATTGGCGTCGAAGCGGGTGGTCACGGCTTTCCTGGCGCCGCTGCTGCACACCAGGCTGGCGCTGGCATTGAGGGCCGCATCGGCCAGCGTCAGGCCGGCCGTGTCCTTGCTGGTGGTGACGTGACCGCAGCTGTACTGGATCGGCTTGTCGGTGCTCTTGAACGCCGCCACGCACTGGTTGGTCTTGGGATCGGACTGCAGCGCCTTGATGGTGGCGCCGGCGTTTTCTGCGGCGCGGTGGTCCGGCACGTCGATGCTGAACGCGACCCCGCCGCTGAATGTCATGTCGCAGCTGGCGCTGCCGGCGGCGCTGTTGCGGCAGGTGGCGCCGGACGTCACCGCGCCGGTATAAGCCAGCTTGAGCGTCTCGACACCGGCCGTGTTGCGCGACACGTTGCCGCTGGCGACGCCGCTGCTGCCGATGATGACCGTGTCGCCGCCGGGCTGCAGCGTGACCCTGGCGCCGCTCGTGTAGTGCGGCGCGCTGCAGGCCGCGTTGGCGCAGGCGGTGACGGTGACGCTCTCCGGCGCGCAGGTCTGGCCGCTGCCGTCGTGCGTGATCTGGAAGTGGTGCAGCGGTCCCTGCACCGGCTTGCCGGACTCGCAGCGCGGGCCGTTGGCGGAGTTGACCGGGTTGCCGCTCTGGTTGTCCACGCAGTCGCAATAGCCCGCGCGCGTGCCCGACTTGCAGACGATGGTCTGGCTCACGCGGCCGTTCCAGTACAGGGTGGCGAAATCGACTTTGGCCACGCCTTCGATCAGGGCGTCGGAGGCGTACATCGTCAGCTGGCCGGTGTCGACCGTGCCCCGGATCCTGACGTCGTGTCCCATGGTCAGCAGCTTGCTGGCGCTGACGTTGCCGCCGATGCGGCTGGAGGACGCGTACAGCTCGACCTCGGGCGCGGTGATGTTGCCGTTGACCGTGCTCTCCGAGCCGAGCGTGAAGCGGGTAGTGGCGATGACGTCGCCGTTCAGGGTGACCGGCGAATCGGCGGTGATGGTGGTGCCCTTGACCGCGCCGCCGATGTTGGCGCCCGAGCCGATCATGATCGGACCCTGCGAAGTGACCGATTTGCCGAGCGTGGCCGGCGAGTTGATGGTGATCGAGGTGTTGCCGGCCACCGTCCCGCCGATCACGCCGCCGGATGCGATCAGCAGCGTGTCGCTGGCGGTGACGTCGCCGGTGACCTTGAACGGGGAGTTGGTCATGATCGCCGTGCCGCTTACCGAGCCATTGATGGTGGTGTTGGAGCCGATCGACAGCGCGCCGCGCGAGACCATGGTGCCGGTGATCTGGAAGGTCGAGCCGGTGCCGATATTGAGTGTGCCGGCGGTGACGTCGGCCTTGACCTGGGCCGGGCCGGTGACGGTGAAGGTCTTGGCGGCCTCGAACGAACCGCCACTGACCAGCAAATTGGCCGGGTTCATGCCGGCCAGGTCGATGTTGCCGCTGCTGGTCAGGCGCGCCGTGCCGGACATGCTCAGGCCTTGTTCCCAGCCGAAGCCGACGTCGGCGTTGACGTTGACGGTGTAGCCGTTGCCGATCACGATCTTGTCGTCCCACTGCGGCAGGGCGATCGAGTCGCAGGTATAGACCTTGCCCTTGTTGTTGCAGCCGAGGACCTTGCCGCCGCTGAAGGCGTAGGTGGTGCCGGCGTGGGCGGGCAGGGTGAACAGGCTCAGCACCACCAGCAGGCACGGCAGCAGGCCACGGCGCAGCGCCGGCGTGACGAATGCCAGGAAGGTGGAAGCAGGGTGCACTTATGGCCTAACACGAATGTGATGGACGAAAGTGTGCATTAGATTGCCTGAAGGCGACAATAAGTTTTTCGCTCTGGCAACGATTTCGACGGTGTGGGCAGGCAGGAATGCGTTCCCCGGACAACGGTGTGTGAGTATCCTGGAAACAGTCATACAATAGTTTTCATCTTACTAACGAACGCTAGCACTCCGAGGACCCATGGCCCACCTCCATCCAGCCGGCTGGCGCGAAATGTCCGTGACCGGCGCCGCGGCCCGCGAAATCGAAACCCTGGCTTACCTCGACCAGCGCCTGGCCGACGCGCCCTACAGCATCTACCACGGCGTGCACTGGACCAACGTCGAGCAAGGCTACTCGGTCTACGGCGACATCGACTTCATCGTGCTGGCGCCGAACGGGCGCATGCTGGTGATCGAACAGGTGGCGGGCTTCCTGAACGAGACGCCGGAAGGGCTGGTCAAGAGTTTTCAGGGTAAATCGCGCAAGATCCGCACCCAGATCCTGGCCAATATCGAAGGCCTGGCCAAGCGCTACCACGGCACGCTGTCGATCGACTACCTGCTGTACTGCCCCGACTACATCGTGCGCGACCAGCAGTTGGCCGGCATCGACCCGCACCACATCATCGACGCCTCCAACAAACCGAAGCTGGCGCGCGTGATCCGCGAGACGCTGCCGATCACCGACAAGACCGAGGAATTCGACAAGGTCACGCGCTTTTTGGGCGACACCCTGAACCTGCGGCCCGACCTGAGCGCGATGATCGGCAACGCGGTGCAGATGGTCACGCGCCTGTCGGGCGGCTTGGCCACCTGGGCGCGCCGGCTCGACTTTTCACCATTTCGCCTGCACGTGATCGGCACCGCCGGCAGCGGCAAGACCCAGCTGGCGCTGGCCGAATACACCGCCGCGATCGACGCCGGCCTGCGCCCGCTGTACGTCTGCTTCAACCGCCCGCTGGCCGACCACATCGAGCGCCTGGTGCCGAATGGCGGCCGGGTGGCCACCTTCCACACCCTGTCCGACGCCTGGCTGCGCGCGCAGGACGTCACGCCCGACTACGGCGCGCACGACGTCTGGCAGCGCATCGAAAACTCGATGGCCGGCGCCGCGCTGCCCGAGACCTGGCAGTACGACGTGGTGATCATCGACGAGGGCCAGGACTTCTCGGTGGCGTGGCGCGACATCGTGCTGCGCATGCTGAAACCCGAGGGCCGCGCGATCTGGATGGAAGACCCGGACCAGAACCTGTACGGCCGCGCGATGGTGCCGCTGCCGGGCTGGGTGACGCTGCACTCGCACACCAACTACCGCAGCCCGCGCCAGATCGTCGACATGCTGACCAAGCTGGGCGCCGCGCGCCAGCCGGTGGAGGCGGGCAGTCCGTTCAAGGGGGCGGATATCGAAGAACTCACGTATCCCGAGGGCGACACGGAAGCGATGCTGGCGCAGACGCGGCGCGCGGTGACGTCGTGCCTGTCGGCCGGCTACGCGCGCCACGACATCGCGATCTGCTCGTTCCGCGGGCGCGAGAAGTCGGCGATCCTGCAGCTGGACCGCTTGAGCGATACGCACACGCTGCGCTCGTTCACGGGGGCGTATGACCTGTTCGGGATTCCCGTGTTCCGCGAGGGCGGGTTGCTGGCGGAATCGGTGTACCGCTTCAAGGGGCAGTCGGCGCCGGCGCTGATCTTTACCGAGATCGACTTCGAGGAGCTGGACGAGAAGGCGCTGCGCAAACTGTTCGTGGGGATGACGCGGGCACGCTTGAAGCTGGTGCTGGTGATGAGCGATCGGGCCTCGGTGCAGATGCTGGACCGCATGAGCGGCAGCTAGAACAGATCCGGCACTATATCCACCAGCGCGAGCGGGCCGGCAAGGACTGGGACACATTCGAACTGCGCGCCATGCTGGCCGACATGCTCGACCCTCCCGAGACGGCGACCTGTTCGCGCATCGCGGACGACGCATCCACGCTCGCCGGGCGCCGCCTTGCGGCGCACGACGGCGACGATGAAGCGCGCGCCGATACGACGGGCACGCACTGATGCACTGATGCCGGAATAATTTTTGTGCGCCGCACAAAAAAACCTGTTATGCTCCGTCCGTCGATGAAGCGAACGTTTTGTCGGCGTCATGCGAACAGTCGCCGCGCCTGTGCAGTGCGCGAAACGCCCGCATGACGTGTTTTCGGTATGTCAGTCAGCCTGTACAGCGGACGCACCGCGCAGATAGCGCGGGTATCCATCAGCTTCGGCACCACGCAGATAGCATGGGCCAAAGCGGCGATAAATCGGTAATGCTTTGAAACGAAGCCCGCAGGATGCGGGCTTTTTTTTCATCCGTCCCATCTCTTCCTGGCGCAGGCCGCCGGGTCTCTTCCACGGCGCTTCGGCGCAGCATTCCCTCCGCCGGTCGATGCGCGACGCTCGACTTCCGGCCGCTTCCGGACCGGCTGAATTCACCAGGAAACCACGCATGGCAAAAGAAGAACTGATCGAAATGAACGGGCTCGTGTCCGAAGTGCTGCCCGAGCTGCGCTTCCGCGTCGACCTCGACAACGGCCACAAGATGATCGCCTATACCGCAGGCCGGATGAAGAAGAACCATATCCGCATCCTGGCAGGCGACCGCGTCACGCTCGAGCTGTCGCCGTATGACCTGACCAAGGGACGTATCGTGTTCCGCCACCTCGAAACGCGCGGCCCGGCCGGCCCGCGCCGCCCGCCGCAGCGCCGCCGCTGATTTTCCGATCGTGCGCATGGCCGGGCCGCTCGTGGCAGCGCGCCATGCGCGGCTTTAGGCCGCCAGCGCGTCCGCCTCGCCGGCGCCGGCAGCCATGTGCCGGTTCACCGCCGACAGCACCGACTTGAACGACGCCGTCACGATATTGCTGTCGATGCCGACGCCGAACAAGGTCGGCCCGTTCCCGACGCGCAGTTCGACATAGCACGCCGCGCGCGCATCCGCGCCCGAGCCGATCGCATGCTCGTGGTAGTCCATCAGCTTGATGTCCAGCCCCAGCGCATTGACGAAGGCGTCGATCGGCCCGTTGCCGGTGCCGGCAAAGGTCTGCGGCGCATGGTGGCGCGCCACGTTCACGTCGAGCTGCACTTCATGTTCGCTGTCCTCGACCATGCGGTGCGAGATGTAGTGATACGGTTCGTCCTGCTCCAGGTACTCGCGCGCGAACAGCGCATGCAGGTCGCCCGCATTGATCTCGCGCCCGCTCTCGTCGGCCACGCGCTGCACGGCGCGCGAGAACTCGATCTGCAGGCGGCGCGGCAGCTGCAGGCCGTATTCCTGTTCCAGCAGATACGCCATGCCGCCCTTGCCCGACTGGCTGTTGACGCGGATGACGGCGTCGTAGCTGCGTCCCAGGTCGGCCGGGTCGATCGGCAGGTAAGGAACCTCCCAGATGGCATCCGCCTGCTGCTTGGCGAAGCCCTTCTTGATCGCATCCTGGTGCGAGCCCGAGAACGCGGTGAACACCAGGTCGCCCGCATATGGATGGCGCGGGTGCACCGGCAGCTGGTTGCACTCCTCGACCAACTGGCGCACGGCGTCGATGTCCGAGAAGTCCAGGCCGGGATTGACGCCTTGCGTGTACAGGTTCATCGCCAGCGTCACCAGGTCGACGTTGCCGGTGCGTTCGCCATTGCCGAACAGGCAGCCTTCGACGCGGTCGGCGCCGGCCATCACCGCCAGCTCGGCGGCGGCGACCGCGGTGCCGCGGTCGTTGTGCGGGTGGACGCTGATGGTCAGGCACTCGCGGTTGTTCAGGTGGCGGCACATCCACTCGATCTGGTCGGCGTACACGTTGGGCGTGGCCGCTTCCACGGTCGAGGGCAGGTTGACGATCATCTTGTTGTCTGGCGTCGGCTGCCACACGGCGCCGACCGCGTCGACGATCTGTTTCGAGAAATCGAGTTCGGTGGTGGAGAACGATTCCGGCGAATACTCCAGGCCCCACTGGGTCTGCGGATGCTGTGCCACCAGTTCCTTGATCAGCTGCGTGCCGTTGACCGCGATCTGCACGATCTCGTCGCGCTCCATGTTGAACACCACGCGGCGGAACACCGGCGCCACCGAGTTGTAGACGTGGACGATGGCGCGCTTGGCGCCCACCGCCGACTCCACCGTGCGGCGGATCAGCTCATCGCGCGCCTGGGTCAGCACGATGATGGTGACGTCGTCGGGGATGTGCTTGTCTTCGACCAGCATGCGCACGAAGTCGAAGTCGGTCTGCGAGGCGGACGGGAAGCCGACCTCGATCTCCTTGATGCCGATTTTCACCAGCATCTGGAAAAAGCGCAGCTTCTTCTCCGGGCTCATCGGCTCGATCAGCGCCTGGTTGCCGTCGCGCAGGTCGGTGCTCATCCAGATCGGCGGGCGCGTGATGGCGCGGCTCGGCCACTGGCGGTCGGCCAGGTCGATGGTGGGGAAGGGACGGTACTTGGCGGCGGGATTGGTCAGCATGATCTGGGCTCCTGTTGGGTTGGTCGCTTGGCGGCTCCGGCGTTTGGTCGCGGGGGCAATGGTGGCGAAGGCTGCCGGACGGGCCACGAAACGCTAGGCCCGGCAACCGATCGGTAGTTCTAGCAGCGCACGAGCATGTGCGCGCAGGCCACTTGCCAGGACGAACCCGGTGGCGAAAAACGATGGTGCGAAAACTGGGGAGGTAGACATCTTGCAACTTCCTTGACTGCTGGGGAGGCCGGCGGAGCCGGGCGTACGGCGACGATTACGCGCGTAGTAGCAGGGCAGCCGGCGATAGGGCGCCGGCGGCTGGTAGGGAAATCGGCAGTTGCAGGATGAAAGACATAATTTCGACTTTAAAGTCGTGGGCGCCGTATGTCAAGCGGACAATTGATTGATGTGGCAAAGAAAGTACGGAGATTTTGCAGTGTGATCGGCTGCGCTTGCTCATCCAAAGTGTCGTTTCGGCGTCCACCAAGACTGCAGGCGCCTGCAGTTTATGCAGCGCTCATGGCCCAACGCGGGCAGCGGCGCGACCGTGCGTGATAGCATCGGCGGCGAACCTTTCTGGAGAGATTCATGACCCATCGTCCCGCCCATGATACCGCCCGCTTGCGCCTGAAACTGTTCGGCGCCGCCGCCTTGATGCTGCTGTGCTCCGCCTGCGGCGACGGCATCCCGAAGGACCAGGACGGCGATGACGATGGCAATGGCGGCACGCCGCCGCCGACGCAGACCGCCGCGCTCAGCATCCTGGCCGGTGACGCCACCGCCGAGGGCACGATCGACGCCACCGGCGCCGCCGCGCGTTTTAAATCGCCGCGCGGTCTCGCGATCGACGCCAACGGCAACCTGTACGTGGCCGACACCGGCAACTTCACCATCCGCAAGATCACGCCGGAAGGCGTGGTCACGACCGTGGCGGGCGCGGCCGGCAGCAGCGGCACCGCCGAGGGCAGCGCCGGCAACGCGCGCTTCGCCAATCCGGTCGCGGTGGCCGTGAACGGCAGCGGCACGCTGTACGTTGCGGACAACCAGCGCATTCGCAGCATCACGTCGGCCGGACAGGTCAGCACCTGGGCCACGATCCCGGTCGGTAGCAACGTCGTCGACGGCAGCATGACCAGCGCCCGTCCCGGCGCGCTGGCGCTCGACGGCAACGGCAACCTGTTCATCACCAACGCCTACGGCACGCGCAGGATCTCGGCCGGCGAGACCACGATGCTGGAAGGGCAGTCGGTGCAGAACGACCTGTCCGGCACGCGCCCGTTCGAACCGCGCGGGGTGGCGGTGGACAGCAGTAACAGCGTCTACCTGTTCGACCTCGAGCGCGAGATCAGCCGCTGGAATCCGAACGGGGCATTTGGCATGGCGAGCATGGTGGCGCTGGCCGGGGCGCAGAACGTGCGCGGGGCGGTGAATGGGGCGGGCAGTGAGGCGCGGTTCGAGCAGGTGGTGGGGCTGGCGGTTGATCCGCAGGGGAATGTGTATGCGGCGGATGCGGTCAATAATCTGGTGCGCAGGATTACGTCGGCGGGGGTGGTGACGACGGTTGCGGGGACGACGCGTTCGACCACGCTGCGGACGGGGGATTTGCCGGGGAGCCTGGCGGATATTCGCGGGATTGTGACGGATGGGAAGGGGAGTTTGTATGCGACTTCCGGCAATGCGATCGTCAAGATAAGGTTGCAGTAAATGATTTTGTATTGACCGACCGTGGCGGTCGCGGTGCATTAATCCATTGCCGGTGCTTCGACAATCAGGCGTGAAATTTTTTGATACAGAGACAGTTTGAATTCGTCGCGATCAATCGATGAATGACAGCGGCGGTGGCAATTCGGGCACAGCGCGACCGCGTTGGTCGTCGTATCCGAGCCATGGCTCGATAGTGGCATAACATGATGCACTTCGAGGTAGGGAAAACCGTCTGATGCAATGAACGGCGCGGCGGTATCGCATCCTTCGCATTTGCCGCCTGCAGCCTGTAAAACCCAGGCCTTGACGGCCGGATCGCGGACATACGAAGTTGTAATCTTTGACACCATGATCGGCTGGAATGAGCCGATTGGTCTGACTTCCGGTGCCTGCTTCCTGAGCGCGGAAGCCTTGTTGTCCAACTCCTGCCGATCGGCAGTCGGGACATAGAGCTCAAGAAAAGCGATGTCATTCGCGCGCAGAAGATCGACGATTTTTTCCTTGGCAGTGCTGCCGATATTATTCGCAGGAAGATAGCCTGCAATCCAAGGCATTCTCAGCTCGTAAAGCGCGGCCGAGATGTTGCGCATGCGGAATTCGATCGAACCTTTGGACCGAGTAGGGAGCGGACCTGCGCGTAGCTGTCGATTGATTTCAGCTTTGTTGTACGGCTCGCCGTTCAACTCGGCGCGCAACATGTTCAGATAAGCCTGGATTGCGCCGTTGAACTCTTCATCCGTCCAGTCACGACTGCCGAGAACGAGCGATTCCTGAGTAGATTCGGACATGACTGAGTGAGTGGGATGAAGCGCTCAGTCTATCAACTGTTCAATATCTCTACAACAACATATCGAATACTAATAGTAGGCAGCCCACTTCTGAGAGTGGGCGTCCGGCAAAGCCGAATGACATCGGATCGCGAATTTGCGGCATAAATACCTTTCCTTCAATTAACGCTCCTTGGTAGCATTCCGAGATGAACGTTATCTCCTCCCGCGAAGCTGCTTCTCCCCGTATTCGCCACCGCCAGACCCTAGCGCTGGTCCTGCTGGTTATCACCGGCGTCATCAATTATCTGGACCGCGCCACCCTCGCCGTCGCCAACGAATTCATCCGCGCCGACCTTGATTTGTCGCTCGGCCAGATGGGGCTGCTGCTCTCGGCGTTCTCGTGGAGCTATGCGCTGTGCCAGTTGCCGGTGGGCGCATTGGTCGACAAGATCGGTCCACGCTGGCTGCTTGGCACGGGACTGGTGGTGTGGTCGCTGGCCCAGGCTGCGGGCGGCCTCGTATCGACCTTTGGCTGGTTCGTTCTCGCGCGCATCGTGCTCGGCATTGGCGAGGCGCCGCAATTCCCGGCGGCAGCACGGGTCGTGAGTAACTGGTTCCCGATACGCGCGCGCGGTACGCCAACCGGCATCTACAACTCGGCATCGCCGCTCGGCTTTGCGCTGGCGCCACTGTGCCTGTCGTCGCTGATCGCTGCGACCAGCTGGCATTGGGCCTTCTTTATCACGGGCGCGCTGGGCATCGTCGCCGCCATCGTGTGGGTTATCTTGTATCGCGACCCGGTACGCGAGCAACTCACTGAAGCCGAGCGCGCTTACTTGGATGAGGGCCAGACACTGGAGGCCGCGCCCAAAGCAGGCTTTGCGTCCTGGCGCGCACTGTTCTGCCAGCGCGCCACCTGGGGCATGTTGCTCGGCTTCTTTGGCTCGGTGTACCTGAACTGGGTGTTCCTGACTTGGCTGCCGGGCTATCTGCGCACGGAGCGTCACATGGACGTGGCTTACGTCGGCGTGGCGGCCACGATTCCATTCCTATGCGGCTTCGCCGGTGCATTGACAGCGGGCTGGGCCTCGGACCAGATCACACGCCGCGCAGCATCAGCCGTGTCAGGGCGCCGTACGGCGGTGGTGCTGTCCATGCTGGGCATGGTGGCGTTCACGATCCCTGCTGCGCTGGTCGAAAGCAATACCGCGGCGATTGCCTGCATCTCGGTCGTGATCTTCCTGGCCAACGCGGCGTCAGCCTGTTCGTGGTCGCTCGTGACTGCAGTGGCGCCGCGTAGCCGTGTTGCTTCGCTTGGTGCGATTCAGAACTTCGGCGGGTTCATCGGCGGCGCACTGGCTCCGATTTTCACCGGATTTATTGCACAGAGCTGGTCGTTCGTTCCAGCTCTGCTGACGGGCGCCGGCATTGCTTTCCTTGGCGCGATGTCATATCAGTTCCTGGTTGTCCGGCCGATTTCCGAGCAGGATTAAACGCAGAGACAACAATAAAAAACGGCCTCACGAAGAGGCCGTTTTGATTTGAAGCGGAGGACGATTAAACGTCGATGTTCCCCGCGCGCAGTGCATTGGACTCAATGAAATTACGACGTGGCTCGACTTCATCACCCATCAGCGTCGTGAAGATCTGATCCGCCGCAATCGCATCCTCAATCTGCACTTTCAGCAAACGACGCACAGTCGGATCCATCGTCGTCTCCCACAGCTGCTCCGGATTCATCTCACCCAGACCCTTGTAACGCTGCTTCGACACACCACGCTCCGCCTCTTCACGCAGCCACTCCATCGCGCCATGGAAATCGCGCACCGCGAATTCCTTCATGCGATCGCCTTCGCCGCGGCGCACGATCGCGCCTTCGCCCATCAGGCCCTGGAAGGTGGCGGCCGAGTTGGCCAGCACGCCGTAGTCGGCGCCGGCGACGAAGTCGGCGTCGATGCCGGTCACCTGCACGTTGCCGTGGTGGATGCGTTCGATGCGCAGGCCGTGCTTCTCGGACAGCTCGTCCGATTTCACTTTGACCTTCACCGCCGGATCGTTGATCGCCGCTTCCATTGCCTTGGCCGAGCTTTCCGCATTTTCCAGCGTGGTCAAGTCCAGCACCACGCCGCCGCTGACGATGGCGGTCAGCGCCGCGCGGTCGATCACACGCGCCAGGCGCATCATGATGGCGTTGGCCAGGTTGTACTGGCGCACCAGTTCGCCCAGCGCTTCGCCGGTGATCGGCTCGACGCCTTCGCGCGGGATCAGCGATGCCGAGTTCAGCGCGAACATCATCATGTAGCTCGCTTCTTCGACGTCATCCTTCAGGTAGCGCTCGTCGCGCCCGGCCTTCACCTTGTACAGCGGCGGCTGCGCGATGTAGATGTGGCCGCGCTCGACCAGCTGCGGCATCTGGCGGTAGAACAGCGTCAGCAGCAGGGTGCGGATGTGGGCGCCGTCGACGTCCGCATCGGTCATGATGATGATGCGGTGGTAGCGCAGCTTGTCGACGTTGAACTCGTCTGGGCCGATCGAGGTGCCGAGCGTCGCGATCAGGGTCGTGATCTGCTCCGACGACAGCATCTTCTCGAAGCGCGCCTTTTCCACGTTCAGCACCTTGCCGCGCAGCGGCAGGATCGCCTGGAACTTGCGGTCGCGGCCTTGCTTGGCCGAGCCGCCTGCCGAGTCACCCTCGACGATGTACAGTTCGGCCAGCGCCGGGTCGCGTTCCTGGCAGTCGGCCAGTTTCGACGACAGGCCGAGGCCGTCCATCACGCCCTTGCGGCGGGTCAGGTCGCGTGCCTTGCGCGCCGCTTCACGGGCACGGGCTGCTTCCACGATCTTGCCGCAGATGATCTTGGCGTCGTTCGGCTTTTCCGCCAGGAAGTCGGTGAGCGTCTTGGCGACGATTTCTTCGACCGGGCCGCGCACTTCCGACGACACCAGCTTGTCTTTGGTCTGCGACGAGAACTTTGGCTCAGGCACTTTCACCGACAGGACGCAGGTCAGGCCTTCGCGCATGTCGTCGCCCGAGATCTCGACCTTGGCCTTCTTGGCGAAGTCGTTCTCGTCGATGTACTTGTTGATCACGCGCGTCATCGCCGCGCGCAGGCCGGTCAGGTGGGTGCCGCCGTCGCGCTGCGGGATGTTGTTGGTGAAGCACAGCACTTGCTCGTTGTAGGCGTCGTTCCACTGCATCGAGACGTCGACCGAGATGTTGGTGCCCTGGTCCGACAGGCGGTCGCCGGTGGCCTGGAACACGGTCGGGTGCAGGACGGTCTTGGCCTTGTTGATGTACTCGACGAAGCCGCGCGTGCCGCCTTCGAAGGCGAACACTTCTTCCTTGCCGGTGCGCTGGTCGGTCAGCTTGATGTTGACGCCATTGTTCAGGAACGACAGTTCGCGGATGCGCTTCGACAGGATTTCGTAGTGGAACTCGACGGTGGTGAAGATTTCTTCGTCGGCCCAGAAATGCACTTCGGTGCCGCGCTTGTCGGTGTCGCCCAGCACTTTCATCGGCGACACTTCGACGCCGTCGACGACTTCGATGATGCGGTCAACCGGCGCGCCGCGCACGAATTCCAGCTGGTGTACCTTGCCTTTTTGGCGCACGGTCACGCGCAGCAGTTTCGACAGGGCGTTCACGCACGAGACGCCGACGCCGTGCAGGCCGCCGGACACTTTATAGGAGTTCTGGTTGAACTTGCCGCCGGCGTGCAGTTCGGTCAGGGCGATCTCGGTCGCCGAGCGCTTCGGCTCGTGCTTGTCGTCCATCTTGACGCCGGTCGGGATGCCGCGGCCGTTGTCGGCGATCGAGATCGAGTTGTCGGAGTGGATCGTGACGTGGATCTCGGTGCAATAGCCGGCCAGCGCTTCGTCGATCGAGTTGTCGAGCACCTCGAACACCAGGTGGTGCAGGCCGGTGCCGTCCGAGGTGTCGCCAATGTACATGCCCGGACGCTTGCGAACCGCTTCCAGGCCTTCCAGGATCTGGATCGAGGCGGCGCCGTATTCGTCCGCCTTGGGGGCGGTGTTTTCTGCTGGGATATTCTCGGACATGGACTGCTTTCTATAAGACTATCTAATTCAGGCAAATGCATGCGGGCCGCCGAAGCGGCCCGCGCGATGCGTCAGATGCGCATCGGCATGACGACATACTTGAAGTCGCCATTGTCGGGAATCGAAATCAGCGCCGACGAATTCGAATCGCCCAGGGCAATGTTCACCTGGTCGCACTTCAGATTGTTCAGCACGTCGAGCAGGTAGGTGACGTTGAAGCCGATGTCGATCGCGTCGCCGCCGTAGTCGATCTCGAGTTCTTCGACCGCTTCTTCCTGGTCGGCATTGGTCGAGCTGATCTTCATGACGCCCGGCTCGATGATGCAGCGCACGCCCTTGAACTTGTCGCTGGTCATGATCGCGGCGCGCTGCAGCGAACGCAGCAGTTCTTCGCGGCTGATCGTGAAGTCGTTCTTGTAACCCTTCGGGATCACACGGGTGTAGTCAGGGAACTTGCCCTCGACCAGCTTCGAGACCAGCTCGATGTCGGCGAAGGTCAGTTTCACCTGCGAGGCCGCGATGTCCAGGCGCACGGTTTCGTCGCTTTCTTCCAGCAGGCGCTGCAGTTCGATGATGGTCTTGCGCGGGATGATCACTTCCTGACGCTCGAACTGCTGCTCGGTTTCCACTTGGCAGAAGGCCAGGCGGTGGCCGTCGGTCGCCACGGCGATGATGTTGCTGCCGTCCAGCACCAGCAGCAGGCCGTTCAGGTAGTAACGGATGTCCTGCTGGGCCATCGAGAAGTACACCATGTTGAACAGGTGCTTCAGGGTTTTTTGCGGCAGCGTCACGGATGCGTTGTGGCTCTCGGCCACCGACACGGTCGGGAATTCCTCGGCCGCCAGCGTCTGCAGCGCGAAGCGCGACTTGCCGCTCTGCACGGCCAGGCGCTTGTTCTGCAGCGTCATGGTGACGTCGCCCGATTCCGGCAGCGCGCGCAGGATGTCCAGCAGTTTACGTGCGGCCACGGTGGTGCCGGTCACGTCGTCGCCGCTACCGATGTTGGCGTGCGTGGTGATCTGCACTTCGGTGTCGGTCGACAGGAAAGACACGCTCTCGCCGTTCTTGCGAATGAGGATATTGGCCAGAATCGGCATGGTGTGCCGACGCTCGACAATACCGCTCACGATCTGCAGTGGCCGGAGAAGCGTGTCTCGGGTGGATTTGACCAATTGCATAGTTATCCTCAGGTCGTTTAGAGATTAGGTTATTGCGAATGCTTTTGTTGCTAATGCGATATTTTGCCATTGCCTGAGAAAAACACAATCAACCCTTCCCAGGCAGTGGAACTCAGCCCTTGAGCGTCTGTTCCAGCACGTGCAGCTCGTGGTTGCACTCGGCATTCTTCTGGCGGTCGCCGGCGATCTTGCGCACCGCGTGCAGCACGGTGGTGTGGTCGCGGCCACCGAACAGTTCGCCGATTTCCGGCAGACTCTTCTGGGTCAGCTCTTTCGCCAGGTACATGGCGATCTGGCGCGGACGGGCGATGTTGGCCGGGCGGCGCTTGGAATACATGTCCGCCACCTTGATATTGAAGAAGTCGGCCACCGTCTTCTGGATGTTTTCCACAGAAATCTGGCGGTTCTGCACCGAGAGCAGATCCTTGAGGGCTTCCTTCACCACGTCGATGGTGATGTCCTTGCCGTGGAAACGCGAGTAGGCCAGGATCTTGCGCAGCGCGCCTTCCAGTTCGCGCACGTTCGAGCGCAGGTGCTTGGCCACGAAGAAGGCGACGTCGTCGGACAGGGTCACGTCCTCGGACTGGGCTTTCTTCAACAGAATCGCCACCCGCATTTCCAGTTCCGGCGGCTCGATCGCCACCGTCAGGCCGGAGTCGAAGCGCGAGATCAGGCGGTCGTCCATGCCCGTGATCTCTTTCGGATAGGTATCCGACGTAATGATGATCTGCTTCTTGGCCGCGATCAGCGCCTCGAACGCATAGAAGAACTCTTCCTGCGTGCGGCTCTTGCCACCGAAGAATTGAATATCGTCGATCAGCAGCATGTCGAGCGAGTGGTAATAGTGCTTGAAATCGTCGAAGCCTTTTCTCTGATAGGCGGTGACGACGTCGCGCACGTACTGCTCGGCGTGGATGTAGCGGATGCGCGCGCCCGGCTGGTCGGCCATCACCTGGTTGCCGATCGCATGGATCAGGTGGGTCTTACCCAGGCCGACGCCGCCGTAGAAGAACAGCGGGTTGTACGACACGCCCGGGTTGTTGGCGACCTGGATCGCGGCGGCGCGCGCCAGCTGGTTGGCCTTACCGGTGACGAAGCTGTCGAAGGTCAGCTCGGTGTTGATGCGGCTCTGCTCGCGCTTGGGCGAGTTGGCGATGTTCAGGTTCTGGGTCGGGCTCGGCGCGCTTGGCATGCCCGGGGCTTCCTGGCCGGGGGCAGGGCGCGGCGCGTCGAAGTCCACGGTGGACGTGGTCGCGGCAGCGCCCGCGGGTTTACGCGACGGATTGGTCTTCGGGTCGAGCACGAACTGCACCTCGACCGGCGCTTCCCAGTACTGGGCGGCGAGCTCGGTGATGCGGGTGGCGAACTGCGTCTTGACCCAGTCGAGCTTGAAGCGGTTGGGCGCGGCGATGCGCAGCTTGCCGTCTTCGTAGTCGAGGGCGACCAGCGGTTTGATCCACGCGCTGTACTGCTGGGGCGTCAGCTCGAGCTCCAGCTGCGCGGATGCGGTCTGCCAAAAGTTTTCCATACTTCGCTAATTGATACGTAACACGCTATTTTACCTGTCTCGGCCCAAGTTATCCACAGGCGACTCACATATTTTCCACCGAAAGTCCGCGTTCTTGCCAGCCTGCCAAGCCTCCGGATGCTCATCCGTCAAACAACAGCTTTCTTGACAGCGTGATGCGAACTAGGGTCTAATTCAGGGTTCCCCGTCCGTGCGCCATCTCATGCCGTGATTTTTACGGCGGCTGGTGATCGGGCGACAAGAGACTTGCTGTGGCGTGACGCTGGCTTAACCTTCTGCGAAACTGTCATTGGCGCCGAATCTGACAAAGACGTCAGACCCGATTTTGCACTTTATTTTGCTTTAAGCGAGACCACCATGAAACGTACTTACCAACCTTCCGTCGTCCGTCGCAAGCGCACGCACGGCTTCCGCGCACGTATGGCTACCCGTGGTGGCCGTCAAGTCCTGAACGCTCGCCGCGCCAAGGGCCGCAAGCGTCTGGCAGTCGTCTAAGACGACCGCGCCCGCACCATTGACGCGGTCGGCATGACAGGCGAAGGTTCGCACGACTTCGCGCGCGTTCGGCGCATCGTTAAAACGGATGAATTTTCATCCGTTTTTCGTTTGCGGCCGGCGCAAAAGTCGGCGCATTTCGTGCTCTACACGCGACCGAATTCCCTGCCGCATGCGCGGCTGGGCGTCGTTGCGGCCAAGCGCTTCGCGCCGCGCGCGGTCACGCGCAACACGATCAAGCGCATCACGCGCGAACTGTTCCGCACCAGCCGCCTGCAGGCCGTCGATTGCATCGTGCGCCTGTCGCGCCCGGTCAATACCAAGGCCGGCCCGGCCACCACGCGCGCCCTGAAGGCAGAGCTGCGCGTCGAGCTGGCGCGCCTGTTCGCCTCGCAAAAACCGCGTACCGCGGCGCCGGCGTCATCATGAACAAGCTGCTGATCTGGTTGCTTCGCGGCTACCAGCTGCTGCTGTCTCCGATGCTGGGACCGCGTTGCCGGTTCTACCCCAGCTGTTCCAATTATGCGATCGAAGCGCTGCGCGTCCATGGCGCCGCACGCGGTTCGCTCCTCACCGCGCGCCGCCTGGGCCGCTGCCACCCGTGGCATCCGGGCGGCCTGGACCCGGTCCCGCCAGCCGCAGGCAGCCCGGAAAGCGCCAAGGAATCCCCACCAGCCGCTTGCGGTTGCAACCACTCCTGAAGACTCCAATGGAATTCAATAAACGTACTGTCCTGTGGATCGTGTTCGCCATTTCCCTGATTGTTCTGTGGAACAACTGGATGGTGGCCAACGGCAAGCAGTCGCTGTTCTCGAACCAGCCGCCGGCCAAGGTCGCCCAGCAGCAGACCAAGCCGTCCGACGTGCCGGCCGCCGCCCAGCCGGGCAGCACCGCCGTGCCGGGCACGCCTGGCGCCAGCGCCGCCGCCGTTCCCGGCGCGCCGGCCGCACCGGTCAGCCAGACCATCACCGTCACCACCGACGTGGTGAAAGTCGACATCGACAGCGTCGGCGGCGTCATCAAGCGCCTCGAGCTGCTCAAGTATGACGACCACTTCGACAAGACCAAGAACCAGGTCCTGTTCAACGTCGGCGGCCCGAACGTCTACCTCGGCCAGACCGGCCTGATCGGCACCAGCGCCGCCGGCGTGCTGCCGAACCACACGACGCCATTCACCGTCCGTCCGGGCTCGCGCACGCTGGACAGCAACGGCGTGGTGCAGGTGGTGATGGACGCGGAGCAGGGCGGCGTGCGCCTGACCAAGACCCTCACCTTCCGCAAGGGCGACTACCTGATCGGCGTGCGTCACGAAGTGACCAACCTGAGCGGTGCACCGGTCAATCCGTCGCTGTACCTGCAGCTGCAGCACGACGGCAACAAGCCGGCCAACGATTCGTGGTTCATGTCGAGCTACACCGGCCCGACCCTGTACACCGACGCCGACAAGTACCAGAAGCTGACCTTCGAGGAAATCGAAAAGGGCAAGGCCGACCACTCGACCAAGGCCGACAACGGCTGGATCGCGATCTCGCAGCACTTCTTCGTCTCGGCCTTCATCCCGGCCGACAAGGCGCCGCGCGACATCTTCACCAAGAAGATCGCCAACAACCTGTATGCGATCGGCACCGTGCAGTCGCTGGGCACCGTGGCCCCGGGCGCGACCGTCTCGAGCGACACCCGCCTGTATTCGGGGCCGCAGGAAGAGAAGATCCTGGAAACCATCACTCCGGGCCTGGAACTGGTCAAGGACTACGGCATGCTGACCGTGATCGCCAAGCCGATCTTCTGGGTGATGGACCACCTGCACGCAATGCTGGGCAACTGGGGCTGGACCATCGTGGTCCTGACCATCCTGATCAAGCTGCTGTTCTTCCCGCTGTCGGCGGCCGGTTATCGCAGCATGGCCAAGATGCGCGTGGTGACGCCGAAGATGCAGGCGATCCGCGAGCGCTTCAAGAACGACCCGGCCAAGATGCAGCAGGCCACCATGGAGCTGTACAAGACCGAGAAGATCAACCCGCTGGGCGGCTGCCTGCCGATCCTGGTGCAGATGCCGGTGTTCTTCGCCCTGTACTGGGTGCTGCAGGCCTCGGTCGAGATGCGCGGCGCGCCGTGGATCGGCTGGATCCAGGACCTGACCCAGCCCGACCCGTACTACATCCTGCCGGTGATCTACGCGGTGTCGATGTACATCACGACCAAGCTCAATCCGCAGCCGACCGACCCGGTGCAGGCCAAGATGATGCTGTTCATGCCGATCGCGTTCTCGGTGGTGTTCTTCTTCTTCCCGTCCGGCCTGGTGCTGTACTGGGTGGTCAACAACATCCTGTCGATCGCGCAGCAGTGGGTGATCACCCGCAAATTCGAGACCGGCGCGGCGAAGTAATTCTTGCCGTTGCTTGTGAAAAGCCCGCGCCTTGTGCGCGGGTTTTTTGTTTGTGGTTCGGTGTTGGTGGTGCGCGGCGGACTTGGATCCCCGCCTGCGCGGGGATGACGTGCATAAGAAGCGGACTACGGAAAGTATTGTGGCCAGCTCCTTAAAGACCGTCATTCCCGCGCAGGCGGGAATCCAAGTCTGCCCGCAAACCCGTACCCCCCCCGCACCCACCCGCACCCCCGTATTCCCTTACAATCCACCCCATGAAACTCGACACCTCCCCCATCGCCGCCATCGCCACCGCCCCGGGGCGCGGCGGCATCGGCGTCGTGCGCGCTTCCGGCAAGTCGCTGGGCGCCCTGATCGACGCGCTGTTCCCCGGCGTGACGCTGGCGCCGCGCCACGCCACCTACATCCCGTTCAAGGCGGCCAATGGCGACACCATCGACGAAGGCCTGGCCCTGTACTTCAAGGGACCGCACTCGTACACCGGCGAAGACGTGCTCGAACTACAGGGCCACGGCGGCCCGGTGGTGCTGCAGATGCTCCTTGGCCGCGTGCTGGAGGCGGGCGCCACATCCGGCCTGCGCCTGGCCGAACCGGGCGAATTCACGCGCCGCGCCTTCCTCAACGACAAGCTCGACCTGGCCCAGGCCGAGGCGGTGGCCGACCTGATCGACGCTTCCACCGAAGCGGCCGCCAGATCGGCGTCGCAGTCGCTGTCCGGCGCCTTCTCGCAAGTGGTGCACAAGCTGGTCGACCAGACCATCAACCTGCGCATGCTGGTCGAAGCCACGCTCGACTTCCCGGAAGAAGAAATCGACTTCCTGGAAAAATCCAACGCGCGCGGCCAGCTGGCCGGCATCGTCGAGGCGCTCGAGAACGTATTCCGCCAGGCGGCGCAAGGCGCGCTGCTGCGCGAAGGCCTGAACGTGGTGCTGGTGGGGCAGCCCAACGTGGGCAAGTCCTCACTCCTGAACGCGCTGGCCGGCAGCGAGGTGGCGATCGTGACGCCGATCGCCGGCACCACGCGCGACAAGGTGAGCGAGACGATCCAGATCGAAGGCATCCCGCTGAACATCATCGACACCGCCGGTATCCGCCCGGCGGACGACGAAGGCGTCGATGTGGTCGAGCGCATCGGCATCGAGCGCACCTGGGGCGAGGTCGGCAAGGCCGACGTGATCTTGCACCTGCTGGACGCCAACCTGGGCCCGAGCGCGGCCGACGAAGCGATCGTCGCCGCTTTCCCGGCCGGGGTGCCGGTGGTGCGGATCTGGAACAAGATCGACCTGTCGGGCCACAAGCCCTCGAAGGACGAGAGTGCCGACGCTGTTCATCTTTACCTGTCGGCCAACGAGGGCCTCGGCATCGACCTGCTGCGCGCCGAACTGCTGCGCATCGCCGGCTGGCAGCAGACCGGCGAGTCGCTGTACCTGGCGCGCGAACGCCACCTGATCGCGCTGCGCGCCGCGCGCGAGCACCTCGACATGGCCGGCCGCCACGCGGCCCAGGACGACCAGTCGCTCGACCTGTTCGCCGAAGAACTGCGCCTGGCGCAGGACCAGCTGTCGAGCATTACGGGCCAATTCACGCCGGACGACCTGCTGGGCGTGATCTTCAGCCGCTTCTGTATCGGGAAGTAAGCGCAACGCGGCAGCGGTCCGGCTCGTGCTAGGCTTGGGATATGAATAAGCTCACTCATACCCCAACCGGCGCCCGGCGCAAGCTGCTCACCCTGGGCGCCGTCGTCATCGGCGCCAGCCTGCTGGCTTCCTGCTCCAGCCTGATCGGCCCGCGCCAGGTCGAGATCCCGCTGCACAAGCTGCAGGCGGGCCTGGACCGGCGCTTCCCGATCAACGAGCGTCTGCTCGAACTGTTCGACGTCCAGCTCACCAGGCCGCAACTGGCGCTGCAGCCGGAGCAGGACCGGGTGGCGCTGAACGTCGATGCCTCGGTGGCGCCGCCGTTCGCGCGCGCCTGGACCGGCAGCGTGGCGTTCTCGGGACGCCTGTACGTCGACCCGGGCCGCGCCGCCGTCATGATGGCCGAACCGCGCGTCGAGCGCCTGCAGCTTGGCAACCCGGAAGCCGAGCGCCGCCTGACCAGTGTCGCCAATGGCCTGATCGACAGCGTGGCGCGCGACCTGCCGGTGTACACCTTCGACCAGAACGACCTGCGCTACGCCGGCGTGCAGTTCGTGCCGACCCGCATCCAGACCACGCGCACAGGCCTGCTGGTGTCGCTCGAACCGGCCAAGTGAACGTGCCGCCGGCTATACACGTGCTACATTTTGTGCGCTGCACAGCAGGCGTGTGGATAGTTGTTGCGAGCATGTGCCAATCTGTCGATCCGGCTAGATGAGGGATTGCATGACCATGGCATTGAGCGCACACTGGCATGCATCGAATCGCCACGACGGCAAGCTTGTTGCAGTCTGGCTTGCGCTTTCTCATGCACACGGAGTTCCGCTGAAGTAATCTTTCCTTTGACCTTAGGAAACTTCAGGCAGCCGTGTTAGGGGGTGGAACTTGGAAACGACACACGACAGTTTTCCGGACAGCGCTCTGCCCGTCGAGCGGCCCCCAGCCGCCGTCGCGGCGAGTGCCAGCGGCACGCCGACGCGCGCCAGCCTGCCGGCCAAAGGATCGTGCTGGTACTGCGAAAAACCGCTCGACAGCGTGCGGCGCTTCTGCGGCAAGCCGTGCGCCGATTCGTTCGACGAAGAAGCCGAGTTTACACGCTGAAATCCTGCCGCCGACCGGCGGCCGATGCGCCGGCCCGGTTAGCCGCCGGAAGCGTTTTCTTCCAGTTGTTCCAGCAGCGCCAGGGCGCGTTCGAAATCGAAGCGTTCGATCGCTGCGTCGAAGCTGCGCATGCGTTCCCGGCCGAGCGCTGCTTCCAGGCCGGCACGCCATTGGCGCACCACGTCGGGCGCGCGGCCGTCGCCGATATCGAGCATGGCGCGCAGCCGCGCCAGTTCCTGGTCCGGGATCGGCTCCGCTGTTGCCGCCGCCGCAAACGCCGCCTCCGGCGCAGCCAGCATGGCCTCGACCTGGCGCAGCACCCGCGCCAGCTCGGCGTCCAGCGCATCGACCAGCGCCGGCAGCGCCGCGTCAATCGCGTTACCTTCCTTGAGCGCCAGTTCCAGCGCCAGCGCACGCCGGCGCAGCGGCTCGGCGTCAATCATCGCCGAAGCGCCCTTGAGGGTGTGTGCAATGCGCTGCGCCAGCCCGGCGTCCTGCGTGGCAAGCGCCGCGCGCAGGCGCGCGCCGACGTCACGGTAGTCGGCGGCGAAGCGCGCCAGCACGCGCTGCAGCAGTGCGCGCTCGCCCATCACCCGTTCCAGCGCCGCGGCCAGGTCGATGGCCGGCGCCGCGGCTGCGGTGGCGGTAGCGTCCCTCACCGCGTGGTGAACGACCAGGTGCGCGTCACCGGCACGCCGTCCAGGGTGCCGGAGAAGCTGACGTCGTAGGTGGTCGCCGCGCGCAGCGGCGCCAGTGGGACGATCGACGCGGCCGTCTTGTACTCCGACAGCGGATCGACGCGCTGCACCTGCAGGTCGGCGCCGCCGCGCGGGCGGATGCCGAAGCTTTGCACGGTCAGGTTGGCGTCGAGGTTGGCATGCACGCTGACCGGGTAGCCGACTTCGTTGCGGTTGGGGATCGGGTCCGGCTCTTCGGTGTCGCTGAAGAAGTTGGGTACGACCTGGGTCTGGCCGTTGAAGGGCCAGGTGACCAGGGTGCCGCGCGCGATGCCGGGGCCGTAGCCGTTGCGGGTCGCGAAATCGGCGGTGAAGTAGTTGTAGCCGCCGGCCGAGGTGGCGGCGCCGGTGCCGATCTCGCGGAACATCGGCTCGAAGATCACGAAGCGGTGGTAGATCGCGGTGATCAGCTCTTCGGCCATGAAGAAGCCGGAGCCGTTGGTAGTGCCCGAGATCACCTCGCCATAGGCGTAGCCGCTGGACGGAATGGTATAGCCGGCCGCGTTCAGGCGCGCGCCGACGTTGGCGCCGGTGAAGCCCTGGCGGCCCGGCTCCTGGTCGTGGCTCATCAGGTTGTTGATGCGCAGGTATTCGGAGTGGCCCAGCGCCGCATTGTTGATCTGCGCGTTCTCGGCCACGGTCGGCATGCCGATCTGGGTGCGCCGGTAGTTGATCCAGTTGCGGCCGTCAAGCGCGATGTTGCCGCTTAGCGTGGGCGCGTTGGCGTCCGACGGCAGTGGCGCGGGCGCGGGGGTGGTGGGGGGCGGGGTGACCGCGGTGCCGCCGGAGACCGGCGCGGCCGGGCTGCTGTCGCCGCCACCGCCGCCGCAAGCGGCCAGCGCCAGCGACGCTGCGACCGCCGCAGCGATCTGCTGCCAACGAAGGGGATAGCTCATCTTGCAACTCCTGTCAGACCAAGCGCATGCGGCCATTCTAGGACAAATCGGCAAAACGTGACGATTTGCAGTAACGCGCCGCGCCAACGGGTTCGGTAATGCCGGATCGGCGCTATTTCGCTCCCCGTGCAAAAGGCTGGCTGTAGAATAAGCCATCGTTCATCTTGCCGAGTCGTCCATTGAATCCTACCCGCCAGCAGCGCCTCGCGCGCGCCAAGTTCGCCCTGCCTAGTCTCGTCACGCTGCTGTCGATCGCCTGCGGCTTCGGCAGCATCGTGATCTCGGTCGACAATGCTCGCGTCGGCGACCCGGCCGACTACCGACTGGCCGCGATCCTGCTGGTGCTGGCCGGCGTGTTCGATGCGCTCGACGGCTTCGTGGCGCGCGCCACCAACACCCAGTCCAGCTTCGGCGTGCAGCTCGACTCGATCGCCGACGTGATGAACTTCGGCTGCGCACCGGGGCTGCTGCTGTACTGCTACGGCTTCACCCAGCTCGCCGACGCCCATCCGACCCTGGTGCGCATGGGCGGCCTGGCCTGCTTCGTGTTCGTCACCTGCGGCGCGCTGCGCCTGGCGCGCTTCAACATCAGCCATGGCCGCACCGACCCGCGCTACTTCGTCGGCATGCCGATCACCGCCGGCGCGGCCTGCGTCGCTTCGGTGGTGGTGGCCTGGCCCGATCCGGTCACCGCGATGGCGCCGGCCTTCATGGTGGCGGCGCTGATGGTGGCGGTAGGCGCGCTGATGGTCTCGACCATCCGCTTCCCCAGCTCCAAGCACCCCAAGGGCAAGGTGATGCTGGCGCTGCTCGCCGTGTGCGCGGTGCTGCTGGTGTTCCTGCAGACGCGCTTCTTCGTGCTGTTCTTCCTGCTGTATATCTGCGCCACGCTGCTGCTGAACATCGGCTGGAAGCTGGGCTGGCGCGGCGTGGCGCCGCCCAAGGTGTTCGAAGACTGAGCGCGATCTAAGCAAAACGGTCGAGCATCGCCGCCAGGTGCGCGGCGCGCTCGCGCGCTTCCGGCAGGTCGGCGGCGTCGCCGGTCTGGGTCTGCAGGGCGGCCGTCAAGAGCTGCACGAAGGAGCGGTCGAGCGCCTTGCGCGCGGCCGACATCTGCTGCGCCACCGCGTCGCAATCCTCGGGCGCGTCGGCCAGCGCGATCAGTTTCTGCACGCCGCGCAGCTGGCCTTCGATCCGGGCCAGCCGGTTCAGCAAGTCCTTCTTCTGGCGCGCGCTGAGGGCCTTGCCCTCGACGATGCGCAGCTGGCCGTCCGCCGCCATGTTCACGCCACCTCGTGCCCGCGTGCAGCGCGCAGGATGCGGAACCAGTCGCCGCGCTCCAGCTGGAAAGTAGCGCCGATGACGGCGTCGCGGATCGCCTCGATGCGTCCGCTGCCGGTGAGCGGCAGCGGGTGGCTCGGCAGCGCCATGATCCACGCGAACACCACGCTGGCGAACGGCTTGTCCATGCGCTCGGCGATTTCCTGCACCACGGCGCGCACCTCGGCGGCGCGTGCATTATCCTGCGCGAACAGGCGTCCGCCGCCCAAGGGCGACCAGGCCATCGGCGCGATGCGCAGGTCCTGCAGGCCGTCCAGCGTTTCGTCGAAGATCGGCGCGGTGTACAACGGCGATAGCTCGACCTGGTTGGTGGCCAGCGCCACGCGGCGGTTGAGCGACTCGAACTGGTGGCGCGTGAAGTTCGACACGCCCACGTGTTTCACCTTGCCCGCTTGCTGCAGGCGGGTGAAGGCATCGGCCACTTCGTCGAAGTCCATCAGCGGATCCGGACGGTGGATCAGCAGCAGGTCGAGGTGGTCGGTGTGCAGCTGGCGCAGTGAATTCTCGGCCGAGGCGATGATGTGCCGGGCCGTGGTGTCGTAGTGCTGGATGGTGTGCTGCGGGTGTTTTTTCGACCGCAGCTTGATGCCGCACTTGCTGACCAACTCGATCTTGTCGCGCAGCGACGGCTGCAGGCGCAGGGCTTCGCCGAACAAGGTTTCGACGCCGTAGTCGCCGTAGATGTCGGCGTGGTCGAAGGTGGTGACGCCCATTTCCAGGCACTGTTCGACCAGGGCCACGCGCTGTTCAGGGGACATGCCCCACTCGGTCATGCGCCACATGCCGGCGACGATGCGCGAGAATTCCGGGCCGTTTTCGCGGGTGGTGATGCGGGGGCAGGACAGGGCGTGGGACATCGTCGGGACTTTCGAGAAAAAGGGTGATGTGATTATAACGGCGCGCTTTGGGCTCGGAGCGTCCCGGCGCACGCCATGAAAAAAGCCCGCCCGGCTTCACGCACGGGCGGGCTCGATATCCGGCGTCAAACGCGGATCACTGCATCCACAGACGCATCGAATCCCACGCGCGTCCGAAGATGCTCGCTTCCTGCACCTCTTCCAGCGCCACCACCGGCAGCGTCAGCAGCGGCTTGCCATCCACCGTCATCTTCAGCGTGCCGACCTGGCCGCCGCGCGCCAGCGGCGCGACCAGCGGGTCCTTGCGCTCCAGCACCGGCTTCAGTTTACCGGCCACGCCCTTCGGCACGGTCACCAGGATGTCGCGCTGGAAGCCCAGCTTGACGGTCGACTGCGAACCCTTCCACACCTGCGGGGTCTGGATCGCCTGGCCCTTCGAGTACAGCTTGACGGTGTCGAAGTTCTGGAAGCCCCAGTTCAGCAGCTTCTGGCTTTCCTGGGTGCGGATCGCATCCGAGGCGGCGCCCGAGATCACCGAGATCAGGCGGCGCTGGCCGGTGGTGCCGTTGGCGCGGCGCGCCGAGGCGATCATGCTGTAGCCCGAGGCGTCGGTGTGACCGGTCTTCATGCCGTCCACGGTCGGGTCCAGCCACAGCAGGCGGTTGCGGTTCTGCTGGGTGATCTTGTTGTAGGTGAACTGCTTGACCGAGTCGATCTTGTAGTACTCGGGGAAGTCGCGGATCACCGAGGCGGCCAGGATCGACAGGTCGTGCGCGGTCGAGTAGTTGTTGGCGTCCGGCAGGCCGTGCGGGTTGGCGAAGCGGGTGTTCTTCATGCCCAGGCGCTGCGCTTCGCGGTTCATCAGCGTGACGAACGTGCCTTCGTCGCCGGCCACCGCTTCGGCCAGCGCCACCGCGGCGTCGTTGCCCGACTGGATCATCAGGCCATGCAGCAGGTCGTCGACCGAGACCGGGGTGGCCGGGTCGATGAACATCTTCGAGCTGCTGCCGTCGACTTTCCAGGCGCGGACCGAGACGTTCACCATCTGGTTCAGCGTCAAGCGCTTTTCGCGGATCGCGGCGAAGGTGACGTAGGCCGTCATGACCTTGGTCAGCGATGCCGGTTCAATGCGCAGGGACGGATCTTGCGCAGCGATGACCTGGCCACTGGTCGCATCGAGCAGCAACCACGATTTGGCGGCGACGGTGGGGGCCGGCACGGTTTGCGCGCTGGCCGAGACCATCACCAGGCTGGCGGCGAAGGCCGCTAACAGTTTTTTCATGGGAACAATATCGTCAATAAAAGGTGGTAAAGCAGTGGAGCGCAAGGCAATGCCCGTGGGCAATGCCTCAGGAGAAGCAAAACATTATAGGGGAGTGTGCGGCCTAATTGTCACGGCGCCACAGTTGAACGACCAGATTTTTAATGTGGCCGAGCTTGCGGTGGAAGAAATGGTCGGCGCCGGTAATCACGGTCACCGGGATGTCCTGGGGGCGCGCCCACTCGAACACGTCCTGCAGCGGGATGGTGTCGTCCAGCTCGCCGTGGATGAGGATGGTGTCCTGCGGCACCTGCGGCATGGCCCACTTGCCGGCCGCGCTGCCGACCAGCACCAGGCGCTCGGCCGGGCGGTTTTGTTCCACCAGGCGCAGCGCGAACTGGGCCTGCACGAAGGTGCCGAACGAGAAGCCGGTCAGCGTCACCGGCAGGCCGGGATACTGCGTCACCATGTGCTGGTACATGATCGCCATGTCGTCCACCTCGCCGCGGCCCTCGTCGTGCACGCCTTCGGATTCGCCCACGCCGCGGAAGTTGAAGCGCGCCGTCGCGTAGCCGAGCGTGACGAAGGTGCGCGCCAGCGTCTGCGCCACCTTGTTTTCCATGGTGCCTCCGTACAGCGGGTGCGGGTGCGCCACCAGGGCGATGCCGCGCGGGGCGCCTTCGGGCAGGTCGAGCAGGCATTGCATCTTGCCGGCGTGGCCGTCGAGGGTGAACTTGTGCGAATGGATGTTCATCATGTTAGTTGGGATGTCGTGCGGATCAGATCTTGAGGCGTTCGACGACCTTGCCGCCGACCAGGTGGGTATCGATGATGTCGTCGATGTCGTCGTTGTCGACGTAGGTGTACCAGGTGCCTTCCGGGTAGACCACCAGCACCGGGCCTTCCTCGCAGCGGTCGAGGCAGCCGGACTGGTTGACGCGCACCTTGCCTTCGCCGCTCAGGCCGAGTTCCTTGATGCGTTTCTTGGCGTGTTTCTGGGCTTTCTCGGCGCCGCACTTGCCGCAGCTGGGGCGCGCGTCCTTGCCTTCACGCTCGTTCATGCAGAAAAAGACGTGGTATTTATAGAATGATTGCTCGTTCATGTCGGTCTCGTCGAAAGAAGGGCAGTGGTTCACGCGGTGAATGATACGCGCTCTTACTGCCGATTGAGTTTATGCGAGGGCAGCAGCAGGAACCACAGCGCGAAAAATGGCCACATCAGCGACAGGAACTCGGCCGCGCCATTGAAGTTCAGGAATTTCCCCTGCACCCAGCCTTGCAGGGTAGACGAAAAATACGGGTTCACCGGAATCGTGTTCACCACGATCAGGCTCAGTATCAAGGTCACCACCGCCAGCCGGCGCTGCGCCACCTGCGGCGCGAACACCAGGCCCGCCAGCATGATCAGCCCGATCAGGAACCCCCCTTCGGCGCCGGGCGTGACCCAGACCAGGGCGTTATCGGGCCGGAACAGCAGCGAGCTGGCGAAGGCTTTCACCACCAATGCCGACGCCAGCAGGGCCAGCATCAGCCAGAAGCGCGGTGCGCCCCGGCGGACCAAGCACATCAGGGTGAGCGCGGCGCCGGTCATGCCGCAGGCGGTGATGATGGTCTCGGACAGCCAGTACTGCTCGACCGTCATGATGTCGTCGCCGGGACGCAGCATGGCCACCAGGTCGATCTCGGTGTCGAACCAGGACGACAGCCAGCCCGAGATGATGGGCAGCACCTGGCCGTGGCCGAACAGGTAGCTCTGCGGGTAGATCTGGGCCAGCGGCCAGATCGCCACCAGCACCAGGCCCTGGCTGGCGTGCGGCAGGAACCAGCGCCGGCGCAGCTTGAACAAACGGCTGCGGTCGAGCAGGCCGGGCGCCCACAGCGCACCCAGGATCGCGCCGAGCAGGCAGCCGCCGGCATTGGTGATGAAGTCCAGGTTGGACGGCACCCGGGTCGGCAGGAAGTTCTGCACCGCTTCCATGGTGCCGGTGACCAGCACGCCGGCAATGGCCGCCAGCAGCACCGCCCAGATGCCCTTGATGCGCGGGTACAGCGACAGCACGATCAGCATCCCGAACGGGATGTAGCCGGCGATGTTGACGCCGACGTCGAAGCCGGTCCAGTAGCGCTGCTTGACCAGGTTCAGGAAGGCGAACAGCGGCACGCCGTTGTCGCGCCAGCCCGAGAACGGGTACCAGCTGGCGTACACGATCAGCAGCAGGTACGCCAGCAGGGCGGCGCGCGCGATCGGCGAGGCGCGCGAGCGCGCGGCGTCGTCGTCGTGCTCTTCGGTCATCGGCGCAGCAGCGGTTGCGGCTGGGCGGCCGGGACGATCGGCGCCATGCGGCCCTGCAGCGACGCCAGCCAGGCCACGATGTCGGCCGCCACCAGGTCGGCGCCGTCGGCCAGGGCGCGCGCGCCGCCGGCGGCGTCGTTGCCCGGGGCCGGCGCGCTGCGCGTAAAGCTGCGCTGGTCGACCAGGCGGTGTTCAAGGAACACCGAGGCGCGCAGCATCACCTGGCCCGAGCTTTGACTGGCGCCGGCGAAGGCGTGCACGAAGTCGTCGATCTCGATGCGCAGGATCGGCACGCCGCTGGCGGCGTCGGTGGCCGACAGCACCTTCATGCCCGATTGCGCCAGGCGCGCCTTCATGCGCGCGGTGACCAGGTTCAGCGGGGTGGCGCTCCAGCGCGCGCTGGCATAGGTGCGCGCCTGCAGGGCGTCGGCGTAGTTCAGGCGGTAGAACATGCGTTCGGTGTCCAGCGCCGAGGGGCCGGTGGCGTCCATCACCACGATCGCCGGCGGCAGGGCGGCGGCATTCGCGGACGCCTGCGCGGCCGGGACCGGCGGGCCGAAGTCGAACACGGTATTCTGCGCGCGTTCACCGGTGCCGCAGCCGGCCAGCAGGACGGCGACGGCGAGGGCGGCGGGAGCGAACAGGCGGCGGGAGCGGAGATTCACGGTGGTCCTCATTTGGTCGGGGGCACGAAGCCCGGCTCGCCCGGTCCGGGCGCGTCGCCCGGCGCGCCGAACAGGATGCTCTGCGGGCGCTCGGACAGCGAATTGGCGGTGCGCTTGACCGCGCGCAGCGAGGCGCGCGCTTCGTCGGTCATCTGCACCACGTGCGGCAGGGTTTCCAGTTCCAGCTCGCTGGTGGCGGCGCCGAGTGAACCGATGGCCGTGTTCAGGCGCTCGATCGGGCCGTCCGGGGCCTGCAGGCGGATCGCCAGCTGGTCGTAGTTGCGCGTCATCGAGGTGGCGCTGCTGGACAGGGTGTTGAACGAATCCAGGCTGCTGTCTATCTTCGCGGCCAGGCCCGGCAGGCGGTCGATCGTCGGGCCCAGGCGCTCCGGAATCGCGGCGTAGGCTTGCGCCGCCTTGTCGATGTTCTGGACCGCGCCGATGATGGCGGCCTGGTTTTCCGGGCCGACCAGGGTGTTCAGGCGGTCGGTGATCTGCTCGGCCTTTTCCAGGATTGCCAGGCCGCGGTCTTCCAATTGATCCAGCAGGCCCGGACGCAGCGGGATGCGCGGGATGCGGTCGCCGCCATTGGTGGCCAGGCGCGGCGAGCCAGTGCGGTCGTCGTCGAGCTGGATGAAGGCGATGCCGGTCACGCCCTGGTAGCCGAGCGAAGCGAAGGTGGTGGTGGTGATCGGCGAGGCTTCGTCGACCGACAGCTTGATGAGGATCTGGCCGGTGACGCGCGGATCGAACACGATCTCGTCGACGCGCCCGACTTCCAGGCCGCGGTAGCGCACCGTCGCCTGCGGGTTCAGGCCCGGGATCGACTGGGTGGTGACGATCTCGTACGGCAGCAGCTCGGTCTTGTCGCGGTTCAGCCAGAGGCCGACCAGCACCGTGGCCACCAGCAGCGCGATCGTGAACACGCCGGTCATCAGGGCATATGACCTGTTTTCCATCTATCGATTCTCCACTCTGTTCTGTGCGTCGTTGCGGATCTGGTCCGCGCGGGTTTCCGTACGATTGTCATTGGCGTCATCCTGTGCATGGCGTTCTTCCAGCACTTCCAGCGCGCGCAGGCCGCGCGGGCCGAGGAAGAAGTGCTGGATGAACGGATGCTGGACCTGCAGCACGTCGCACGACGGTCCCACCGCCAGCACGTGCTTCTCGGCCAGCACCGCGATGCGCGAGGACAGCGCGAACAGCGTGTCCAGGTCGTGCGTGACCATCACCACCGTCAGGCCCAGTTCGCGGTGCAGGGTCTGGATC
Source organism: Massilia sp. YIM B02443 (assembly GCF_030411955.1). Taxonomy (GTDB): domain Bacteria; phylum Pseudomonadota; class Gammaproteobacteria; order Burkholderiales; family Burkholderiaceae_D; genus Telluria. The sequence continues at coordinate 8,199 of NZ_JASNRA010000017.1, read as the reverse complement.
AGGGCCACGAAGGCGTCCGACAGATCCGGGTCGAGGCCCGCGGTCGGCTCGTCCAGGAACAATAACTGAGGCTCGAGGGCCAGGGCGCGCGCCAGCGCGGCGCGCTTGACCATGCCGCCCGACAGGTCGGCCGGCATCTTGTTGGCGTGCTCGGGGCCGAGTCCCACCATGTCCATCTTGAGCAGCACGGCGTCGCGGATCACGTCCTCGGGCAGCGCGCGCAGCTCGCGCATCGGCAGCGCGATGTTGTCGAACACGCTCAGCGCCGAATACAGCGCGCCCTGCTGGAACAGCATGCCCCAGTGGTTGCGCATGCGCTGCAGCTGGGTGGGCGAGGCGGCGCTGATGTCTTCGCCGAACACGCGCACGCTGCCCTGCGAGGGGCGCTCGAGGCCCAGCATCTGGCGCAGCAGCACGGTCTTGCCGGTGCCCGAGCCGCCGACGATGGTCAAAATCTCTCCGGCGTAGATGTCCAGGTTCAGGTCCTGGTGCACCACGGTGCGGCCGAACCGGGTCCACAGGTTGCGGATCTCGACCACCGGCGCGCCGACGTCGACGTCCGGGCGCAGGTTCAACTGCTGCTGCCGTCCTTTGCCGGATGCGCTCATGAAGTCAGTCCCGTGCTGCTGAAGATGATGGCGTACACGGCATCGGCCAGGATCACGACCGTGATCGCGGTGACCACCGAGGTGGTGGTGCCGCGGCCCAGGCTTTCGGTGTTCGGCTTGATGCGCAGGCCGAAGTGGCAGGCGATCAGCACGATCAGCACGCCGAAGGTGGCGCCTTTCAGCAGGCCGATGGTGTAGTTCACGAACGGCACCGCGTCCGGCAGCTTTTGCATGAAGTACCGGAACGACATGCCCATCTCGATCTTGGCCGCGACCATGCCGCCCAACAGGGCCATGGCGTCGGTCCACACCACCAGCAGCGGCATCGACACCGCCAGCGCGATCACCTTGGGCAGGATCAGGCGGTAGCCGTGTGACACCCCCATCACCAGCATCGCGTCCAGTTCCTCGGTCACCCGCATCACGCCCAGCTGCGCCGTGATCGAGGAGCCGGAACGCCCGGCCACCAGGATCGCCGCCAGCAGTGGGCCCAGTTCGCGTATCACGGCGATGCCCAGCAGGTCGACCAGGAACACGTCGCCGCCGAACATGCGCAGCTGCTGCGACACCAGGTAGGAGAGCACGATCCCGATCAGGAAGCCCACCAGCGCCGTGATGCCGAGCGCCTGGAAACCGGAGTGATAGATGTTGGCCGAGATCTCGCGCCACGGCCCGAGCGCCGGGCGGCGCAGGAAGCGGCCCAGGTCTTGCACCACGATGCCGATCAGGCCGATGAAGCTGCGCAGGTGTTCGAAGAAGTTGAGGATGCCGGCGCCAAGATTGACCACCCAGTCGAACGGGCTGACCCGGGTGCGCGGCAGCTTGATGCCGCTGGCGCCCTCGATGCGCTTGAACAGGTCTTCCTGGCGCGGGTCGAGTTTCAAACGCTTGGGGCGCTCCTTGTTCCAGGTGTTCCAGAACAGCTGGGCGCCGATGTGGTCCAGGCTTTCGATGCCGGACAGGTCCCACTCGCAGGCGCCCTTGTCCTTGAGACCGGCCAGCTGGCGCGTGATGCCTTTCAAGACGCCGCGCTGCGACAGGCCATGCACCTGCCAGACGCCGCCGGCAATGACCGACGATCCGGAACCGGAGCCGGACTGTTGGATGGTCAATGTTGGCGCATTTTCAATCTGCATTGCGGCAGTGTAAAAGAGAATCGAAACTGCTGCCAGCCGGGCGTCTCTACCGTATCAGGCGGCCAGGTGGCGAACCTGGCGTGTTGGGGCCACGGCTTTGATCGCTTCCGGCGGCGTGTCGGCGAAATGTTTGAGGGTGCTGCGGGCGTGATGGTCGCCCTTGCCGGCATAGTCGCTGGCGACCAGCGCCTCTGCATCAATCCGCGCCATGCCACGCAGCGCCAGCCATTCCACCACCAGCTTGGCCAGGCGGTCGAGCGCGATGCGGTGGGTGGCGTCGGTCCTGGTAAACATCCAGTCCGAGAAGGCCATGAAGTTGTCGAACGGCGTCTCGCCCAGCAGCGTCGGGGTGGTGTGGGCGAAGCGTCCCGAGTTGGCCACCAGGTCCCAGTAGCGTGCGAAGCGCACCAGGCGCTGCATGGTGGCAAAGTCGATCAGGCTTGTCGCCAGCACGGTGTAGGGCGGATACGGGTCGTACACCATGCCGAACGGCTCGGTGTGGCGGATGATCGGCGTGCCGCGCAGGCGCTTGAGGATGCCGAACTGGATCTCTTGCGCGCCCAGGGCCACCAGCTGGTCGAAGCCGCGCGCGAAGCTCTCGACGTCTTCGCCCGGCAGGCCGGCGATCAGGTCGACGTGCAGGTGGGCTTGCGACTCCTGCGTCAGCCAGCGGATGTTGTCGGCCGCCTTTTCGTTGTTCTGGCGCCGGCTGACCAGGGCCTGGACTTTCGGGTTGAAGCTCTGGATGCCGATCTCGAACTGCAGGGCGCCGGCCGGGAACCTGGCGATGGTTTCCTTCAGCGCGTCCGGCAGGTGATCCGGCACCAGCTCGAAGTGGGCATACACCGGGTCATCGGGATGGGCCTCGATCTTATCCAGGAAGAACTGCATGATGCGCAGGCTGGTCTTGACGTTCAGGTTGAAGGTGCGGTCGACGAACTTGAACAGGCGCGCGCCCTTTTGGTACATGGTCTCCATCTCGGCCAGGAAGGCGTCGAGCGGGAACGGCCACGCCGTCTTGTCCAGCGACGACAGGCAGAACTCGCACTTGAACGGGCAGCCGCGCGAGGCTTCCACGTACAGTGTACGGTGGGCGATGTCGTCCTCGCTATATAAAGAGTAGGGCAGGTCGATGTCTTCCATCGGCGGCTGCACGCCGGCGTGCACCTTCATCAGCGGCTTGGGGCCGTTCAGGATCTCGCCGCACAGCCTGGGGAAGGTGACGTCGCCCCAGCCGGTGACCACATAGTCGGCCAGCCGCACGATCTCCTGTTCATTCGTCTCGTGCGAGACTTCCGGGCCGCCCAGCACAATGGTCAGTTTGGGCGCAACGCGCTTGAGCATCGCCACCAGGCGCGTGGTCTCTTCCACGTTCCAGATATACACGCCAAAAGCCACGATGCGCGGGCCGTGCGCCAGGATGCGCTCGACCAGGTCGGTGGTCTTGGCGCCGATGACGAATTCCTGGATCCTGGTTTGCTCTTGCAGCGGGCCCATATTGGCCAGCAGGTAGCGCAGGCCGAGCGAGGCGTGCGTGTAGCGGGCATTGAGCGTGGAGAGCAGGATGGTCATGACGGCGGCGTGTTTGGACGAAACGGGCATTTTACGCGCTGGCGCCGTCGAAAGCGCTGGTGGTTTGCCAACTTACTTGGTAGAATGCACGCCGGAATTCAGGGCAGCTGTTGCCGACGCTTTAGCCAGCGCAGGGACAGCCACCCAGCAAGTCAAGCCTGATGACCATAGCAAGTCGGTACCACCCCTTCCCATCCCGAACAGGACCGTGAAACGACATTGCGACGATGATAGTGCTGCAACCAGTGTGAAAGTAGTTTATCGTCAGGCTAGTTATTGGAGAAAGCCCACCAGGTGTCTGGTGGGCTTTTTTGCTTTCCGGGCCATCCACGGGCGATGTTTCAAGGGTAAAGTACGTAACATTATTTTATTGTTCCGTACCGATGATGCGGCGCCGCCGCGGAAAGGCCCTCATGCAGCGCTGCACCAAGCCCGTCCCGTTCCGTCTCCTCGTCGCGGCAGCACTTGCCGTGTCCTTGTCTGCCTGCGATTGGGGCGACGATGACGATACAGCGCCGCCGCCGGCTACCGCCTCCCGCATCCAGGTCGACGTGGCGCGCACCACGCACGGCGTGCCGCACGTGCGCGCCAATGACTTCCGCAGCCTGGGCTACGGCCTGGCCTACGCCTACGCGCAGGACAACGTCTGCATGTTCGCCGACTCGCTGCTCACCGTGCGCGGCGAGCGTTCCGCCTTCTTCGGCGGCGAAGCGCGGCCGCAACGCCGCAGCGGCGACGACTACGGCGCCGCCAGCGGCTTCATGGACCTCAAGAACGAGGACAGCGATTTCTTCTTCAAGGGCTATCTCGACCTCGAGCAGCTGCGCGCCGGCTACGCCGCCGGTGGCGCCGAGCCGCGCGAGCTGCTCGACGGCTTCGTCGAAGGCTACAACCGTTACCTGAAGGACTACGCCAACAAGCTGCCGGCCGCCTGCGCGGGAGCGAAGTGGGTGCGGCCGATGACGTTCGACGACATGATGCTGGTGATCGCCGAGAAGGCGCTGCACGCGTCCGGCCAGGTGTTCGCGAAAGACTTCGTGGCCGCCGGCCGCGCACCGGGCGCCGCCACGCTGGCCAAAACGTCGGCGCGCAAGCTGGATCCGAGCACGCTGGTGGCGCAGCTCGACGCCCTGAACCGCCAGGGCTTCGGCAGCAATGCGCTGGCCGTCGGGCGCGAGCTGTCGGCCAACGGCCGCGGCCTGTTGCTCGGCAATCCGCACTATCCATGGACCACCACCGACCGCTTCTACCAGGCGCACCTGACGGTGCCGGGCCGCTACGACGCGATGGGTGTGATCATCGGCGGCGTGCCGGCGGTCGTCATCGGCTTCAACCGCGACGTGGCGTGGAGCCACACGGTGACCACGGCGTACCACTTCACCACCTTCCGCCTGGCCCTCGATGCCGGCGACGCCAGCGGCACCACCTATCTGTATGACGGCGAGCGCATCAAGATGACGTCGAAGAGCGTCGAGGTCGAGGTGCTGCAGGCCGACGGCACGCTGGCCAGGCGCAGCAAGACCTTCTGGTTCAGCCGCCAGGGCGCAGTGATCGTGCGGCCGGAAGCCGGCATGACCTGGACGGCCAATGCCGCCTACGCGCTGGCCGACCCCAACCGCAACAACACCCGCCTGCTCGCGCAGTGGCTGGGCATCGGCACCGCCACCAGCACAGCGGCGCTCAAGGCCTCGCTCGACCGGGTGGTCGGCCTGCCGTGGGTGAACACGCTGGCGGCCGACCGCGACGGCAACGCGCTGTTCGCCGACGCCAGCGTGGTGCCGCATATGAATGCCGACAAATTCGTCAACGGTTGCCTGCTGCTGCAGGCGGCGCTGCTGTTCGACGGCTCGCGCAGCAGTTGCGGCTGGGGCCAGGATGCCGGCGCGCCGAGCGGGATCTATTCGCCGGCCAACGCGCCGTGGATGGCGCGCCTTGATTACGTCGGCAATTCGAACGACAGCTACTGGCTGACCAATCCGCGCCAGCTGCTGGTCGGCCCGGCGCCGCTCGGCTTCTCGCCGCTGTACGGCCGCGTGGGCGTGGAGCAGAGTCTGCGCACGCGCATCGGCTTCCGCCAGGTGGAAGACCTGCTGGCCCAGCGCGGGCCCAATGGCAAGCTGACGCTGGCCGACATGCAGGCGCTGGCGTTCTCGAACCGCGTGTACGCGGCCGAGCTGGTGCTGCCGCAGCTGTTGCCGGCCTGCGAGACCAGTGGCGACGCCGTGCTGCGCCAGGCCTGCAGCGTGCTGGCGAACTGGGACCGGCGCGCCGACATCGACAGTCGCGGCGCGGTGCTGTTCCGCGAATTCTGGAGCACGGCGTCGGCGCTGCCGAACAAATGGGCGGTGCCGTTCGACCCGCGCGATCCGGTCAACACGCCGAACGGCGTCGCCCCAAGCGCGATCCCGGCCATGCTGACGGCGCTGCGCAATGCCGCGCTGGCGCTGCAGGCGCTGGGCGTGCCGTTCGACGGCCGCCTGGGCGACTACCAGGTCGAGCCGCGCAACGGCGTGCGCATCCCGCTGCACGGCGGGAACGGCAACCAGGAAGGCACTTATGGTTCGCTCACCATGAGAAGCGGCCTGACTTCCAGCGGTTACGTCGGCGCGCACTGGGGCCAGAGCTACATCCAGACCGTGACCTTCGACGAGCAGGGGCCGGTGGCGCAGGGCATGCTGACCTATGGCCAGTCGACCGATCCGGCCTCGCCCTGGTATGCCGACCAGACCCGGGTCTATTCGCGCAAGGAGTGGCCGCTGCTGCCGTTCACCCAGGAGCGGATCAAGGCCGATCCGAACTACACCTCCATCACGCTGCGCGAATAGGGTCCGCGATACCGTCCAGTGCTGCCAGCGCATCCGCCGGCAGCGCCAGGTCGGCAGCAGCCAGGTTCTCGCGCAGGTGCGTCACCGACGAGGTGCCCGGGATCAGCAGCAGGTTCGGCGCGCGCTGCAACAGCCAGGCCAGCGCCACCTGCATCGGCGTCGCCTCCAGTTGCGCCGCGACGGTGGACAGCGCATCCGACTGCAGCGGCGTGAAGCCGCCGAGCGGGAAGAACGGCACGTAAGGAATGCCTTGTTCGGCCAGGCTGTCGATCAACGCATCGTCGCCGCGGTGCGCCAGGTTGTACTGGTTCTGCACGCAGGCGATCGGCACGATGCGTTGCGCGTCCGCGACCTGGCGCGGCGTCACGTTGCTCAGGCCAATGTGGCGGATCAGGCCGCGCTGGCGCAGCCCGGCCAGGGTCGTCAGCGCTTCCTCCAATGAACCTTCGGCCGGCCCGTGCACGTCGAACATGGCGCGCAGGTTGACCACGTCCAGCACGTCCAGGCCCAGGTTGCGCAGGTTGTCGTGCACCGCCTGTTCCAGTTCGGTCTTCGAGAACGCCGGCAGCCAGCTGGCATCGGCGCCACGGCGCGCGCCGATCTTGGTGACGATCAGCAGGTCGTCGCGGTACGGGTGCAGCGCTTCACGAATGAGTTGATTGGTGACGTGCGGGCCGTAGAAGTCCGAGGTGTCGATGTGGTTCACGCCCAGCGCGACCGCCTCGCGCAGCACGGCGCGCGCAGCGTCCGGGTCGCGCGGCGGGCCGAACACGCCGGGGCCGGCCAACTGCATTGCGCCGTAGCCGAGTCGGGCGACGCTGCGGCCGCCGAATGAATAGGTGCCTGCCTGTGCTGCCTTGGCGATCGTGGTCATGATGTGCTCCTGTGCGTGATGGGGTGGTTGGAGTCATCACGATACGGCCGCGTCACATGTGTGACAATCCGTCGTAGTCCACACGGGTTGTGCGAAAAAACGAACAATGAGGCTGGCATGAAAGTAGAGCTGGGAGATCTGTCCGCATTCGTGGCGGTGGCACGCGCCGGCGGCTTCCGCGAGGCGGCGCGGGCGCTGGATGCCAGTGCGTCCGGCCTGAGCGAAGCGGTGCGGCGGCTGGAAACGCGGCTGGGTGTGCGCCTGCTGAACCGCACCACGCGCAGCGTGGCGCCGACCGAGGCGGGGCAAAGCCTGCTGGCGCGGCTCGACCCGGTGCTGAGCGAAATCGACGCCGCGCTGGACGTGGTCAACGGTTTCCGCGACCGCCCGACCGGCACACTGCGCCTGAACGTCCCGCTCAGTGCGGCGCGCCTGGTGCTGCCGAAGATCGTGCCGCGTTTTCTGCAGGCGTATCCCGAGATCCGGCTCGAGGTGGTGGCCGACGAAAGCTTCGTCGACGTGCTGGCGGCCGGCTGCGACGCCGGCATCCGCTACGAGGAAAAGCTGGAGCAGGACATGATCGCGGTGCCGATCGGTCCGCGCAGGCAGCGCATGGCTGCCGCCGCCTCGCCTGCGTGGCTGGCGCGGCATGGCGCGCCGGCGCATCCGCGCGACCTGGCTCCCGGAGACTGCATCCGCGCCCGTTTCAGCAGCGGCGCCATGATCCAGTGGGTGTTCGAGCGCAATGGCGAAACCATGACCATCGACCCCAACGGCCAGCTGCTGGTGCAGGTGGGCGGCGCGATCGACCTGGCGCTCGACGCGGCGGTGGCGGGGCTGGGCGTGGTGTACCTGTTCGAGGACTGGCTGGCGCCGTATGTCGCACGCGGTGAACTGCAGCCGGTGCTGGAAGAGTGGTGGCCGCGCTTTTCCGGTCCCTACCTGTATTACCCGGGACGGCGGCTGGTGCCGGCGCCGCTACGGGCATTTGTCGATTTCATTCGGACCGATGCAGGCATGGACGGCGGCGCGGAAAAAAAGTCGTAAAAAAGCTGTTGACGAGCGGCTGAGCGAACGGCATAATCTCGTTCCTCTGCTGCTGACGAACAAAACGATTCGAAGCAGACGGCAGGTGAAGCAGTGCCGAATTCTGATCTTTAAAAATTAACAGTCGATAAGTGTGG
>NZ_JASNRA010000016.1 GCF_030411955.1 Massilia sp. YIM B02443 | reverse complement strand
GCGCTGGCGATCCGGCATTACCTGGCGGACTTCGTCGAGCATGCACCGTTCGGCCAGTGGCCGCTGGTCGCGGGCCTGGCGGTGGCGGCATTGGCGGCGCTGCTGGCGGTGGCACGCCATACCGGGCTGGCGATGCGCATGAGCCCGGTGCAAGCGCTGCACGACTGAGCCGACCGCTTGCCGTGCCGGCGCCAATGCTTCGGCGCTGGATGTTCCACGGCCAGTCTTAGCGGCTGACCTTGCGGTCGAGGAAGTCGCACATCAAACGCGCGATTTCTTCGCCGTCTTCTTCCAGCGCAAAGTGGCCGGTGTCGAGCAGGTGCAGCTCGGCGTCGGGCAGGTCGCGCAAATAGGGCGTGGCGCCGGCGGCCGGGAAGATCCTGTCGTTCTTGCCCCACACGATCAGCATCGGCGGCCGGTGCTGGCGGAAGTATTCCTGCCACCCGGGATAGCGCGGCGGGTTCGTGCCGTAGCTGTACAGCAGCTCGAGCTGGATCGCGCCGTTGCCGGGGCGGTCGAGATAGGCCTGGTCCATCATCCAGGCGTCGGGGCTGACGTTGCGCTCGGGATCGCGGAAACCCGCGCTGTACTGCCATCTGGTGGCCTCCAGTTGCACCAGCGGGCGCAGCCGAGCGGCATTGGCCTCGGACTTGTCCTTCCAGTAGTCCTTGATCGGCGCCCAGAATGCGTTGTCCAGGCCTTCGTCGTAGGCGTTGCCGTTCTGGACCACGATGGCGCTGATGCGTTCGGGATGCGCGTGCGCCAGGCGGTAACCGACCGGAGCGCCGTAGTCCTGCACGTAGATGGCGAACCGGGCCAGGCAGAGCTTGACGGTGAGCTTGTCGACGATGGCGGCCAGGTTGTCGAAGCTGTAGGCGAAGCTTTCCAGCGGCGGCTGGTCGCTCTGGCCGTAGCCCGGATAGTCGGGCGCGATCACGCGGTAGCGCCCGGCGAGGCGCGGGATCAGCTCACGGAACATGTGCGACGAGGTCGGGAAGCCGTGCAGCAGCAGCACTGCCGGCGCGTCCTGCGGGCCGGCTTCGCGGTAGAACACCTTGACGCCGTCGATATCGGCCGTGTGGTAGCTGACGGTGCTGGTGGTGTGGGCGGTTGGGCGATCCATGACTGATTCTTAGTTGGGCGGGATGGTCCGGTTCAGACCATGCGCCCGCTCGGCAGTTCAGTCGATGCGTCATGCGACGCGGTCAGCATCAAACAAAAAGCCGCCCGGCTTGCGCCGGACGGATTTCGTGCATCCCCCGCACGGGCAGGGGAGGCGCGGTCGCTCGCTTAGAACGAGTGACGCAGGCCGACGGTGAACACCGACGGATCGGCGCCCAGGGCGGTTGCCGGCGGGGTCACGTTGGTCGACGACGAGTTGATGCCGAAGGCGGCGCGGCCGTTGTTGCGCAGCTGGGCGTAGGTCGTGTACAGGTTGGTGCGCTTCGACAGCGAGTAGGTGTAGGCGATCGACACGGTGTTGCCCTTGGCGTCGTTGCGGTCGAACTTCTGCTGCTGGAAGTTGATGAAGAACTTGTTGGCGCCCATGGCGTACGACGCGCCGATGTTGGCGTTGGTGTATTCCGGCTGCAGTTCCGGCTCGGCCTTCAGCCAGTTGCCCTTGATCTCGAAGGCGCCGAAGGTGAAGCCGGCGCCGAACGCCATTTCCTTGTCGTCGCCCGAGTTCAGGCGCTCGGTCTGGTGGTAGCCGCCGCCCAGGTACAGGCCGCCGTTCTTGTATTCCAGCGACGCGCCCAGCAGGTCGCCCGACGGTGCGCTGTCGACGTTGTTTTCGCCGGTCGAGTAGGCTGCGTTGACGGTGAAGCCCGACAGCGCGTTCGATTTGTAGTTGACCGAGTTCGACAGGCGACGGGTCATGCGGTTGGTGCCGAAGGCCGACAGGTTGCTGCCGAACATGCCCTGGCCCAGGATGTCGGTAGCGGCGCCGACGGCGGCGATCGGGCTGTACTCGCGGCCCAGGGTCAGGGTACCGAATTCGCCTTGCAGGCCGACCACGGCGCGGCGGCCCCACATGGTCGAATCGGCGGCGCCGGTGTCGAGCGAGACGCCGCTTTCGATGTTGAACAGTGCTTTCAGGCCGTTGCCCAGATCTTCGGTGCCGCGGAAGCCGAGACGGCTGCTCGACTGGTTACCCGAGTTGACGACGGTGCGACGGTCGGTGCCCGGCGCATCGGTGTCCTCGATTGCGATCGCTGCATCCATCACGCCATAGATCTGGACGTTGGTTTGCGCGTGGGCGAACAGCGGGAGGGAAGACAGCAGTGCGGCGGCCAGGCATTTATACTTCATGAAGATCTCCAGTTTGGTTTCGACAAGATGTTGAGTTAGCACGTCAACTCAGATCGACCCGAATGTTATCGAGCCAATATGTCGAGTTGATGACAGCTTGGCTATGTTGTATTTCTGCAATAGACGGATTTCGAAAGCACTTGACGCGCCACTGGCAAGCTGTTTTCATCGTCACAATTCAACAATTATTGAATTATGATGATGTGGCGCTGCTAACTGGCGGCGTTCCTTACAAAGGGTCTGCATGGATATTTCACAGGCGGCAAGCGCCCTGGCGGCGCTGTCGCATGAGTCGCGCCTGGCGGCGTTTCGCCTGCTGGTGCAGGCCGGGCCGGAAGGGCTGGCCGCGAGCAAGATTTCGGATGCGCTCGACCTGAATCCGTCGTCGCTGTCGTTTCACCTGAAGGAGCTGGCCCACGCCGGGCTGGTCACGTCGCGCCACGAAGGACGCTTCGTCATCTATGCGGCGCGCTACGACAGCATGGATGCGCTGATGGCCTTCCTCACCGAGAACTGCTGCGGCGGCGTTCCCTGCACGCCGGCACAACAAGCTGGCTGCAAGAGCAGCTGACCATTGCGAGAACCATGCCGACCATCGAGATCCGTCCCGCCACCAGCGCCGACGCCGCGCGCATCGTGGCGATCTACAACCGCTACGTTGCCGACACCACCATCAGCTTCGAAGAGCAGCCGGTGCCAGAGGCCGAGATGGCGGAGCGCATCCGCGACGTCGCCGACGCAGGGCTGCCGTGGCTGGTTGCCGTGCACGAAGGCGAACCCGTCGGCTATGCCTACGCCACCAGATGGCGCGCGCGGCCCGCTTACCGCCATTCGGTGGAGAGCACGGTCTACCTGGCCGATGGCGCAAGCGGGCGCGGCTGGGGCACGCTGCTGGTTGGGCGTCTGATCGAGCAGTTGCGCGCGGCCGGCCTGCGCACGGTCATCGCCGGCATCGCGCAGCCGAACGCGCGCAGCGTCGCGCTGCATGAGCGGCTCGGCTTTCGCAAGGTGGCGCATTTCGCCGACGTCGGCTACAAGTTCGGGCGCTGGATCGACGTCGGCTACTGGCAGCTGAGCCTGGCCCAGGAGGCGCAATGAATGTCCTGTTCCTGTGCACCGGCAACTCGTGCCGTTCGCTGATCGCCGAAGCGCTGTTCAACCATCTGGCGCCGACCGGCTGGCACGCCATCAGCGCCGGCAGCCAGCCGACGGGCAAGCTTAACGAGCGGGCGCTGGCGCTACTGGAGCGCAAGGGGATCGCGACCGGCGGCTATTACAGCAAGTCGTGGGATAGCTTGCCGCTCACGCCCGATGTCGTGGTGACAGTCTGCGCCAGCGCGGCCGGCGAAACCTGCCCGGCCTGGCTGGGGCCGGTGCTGCGCACGCACTGGGGTGTCGAGGATCCGAGCCATGTCGAGGGCAGCGAGGCCGAGATAGCGGCTGCTTTCGAGCGCGCGTACGCCATCCTGCGCGCGCGCATCGAGGCATTCTTCGCCTTGCAGCTTGACGACTTACCGGACGATCCCGCCCGCTTCAAGCAAGCATTGGACCGCATCGGCCAGATCGTTCCATGAATCTGCTCACCGGCATGACCACGCACCCCGGGCCGCATCAGGCGGGCGGTACTGGCGGGGAAGCAAGATGCTGACCGCCATTCTGATTTTCCTCGGAACCCTGACCCTGGTGATCTGGCAGCCGCGCGGCCTGGGCATCGGCTGGAGCGCCGCCGCCGGCGCCGTGGTGGCCCTGCTTGCCGGCGCGATTGGACCCGGCGACATTCCCCTCGTGTGGCAGATCGTCTGGAACGCCACCGGCGCCTTCGTGGCGATCATCGTCATCAGCCTGCTGCTCGACCGCGCCGGCTCGTTCGAATGGGCGGCCCTGCACGTCGCGCACTGGGGCAAGGGCAGCGGGCGGCGCCTGTTCGTGCTGCTGATCCTGCTCGGCGCGCTGGTGGCGGCCGTATTCGCCAACGATGGCGCAGCCCTGATCCTGACCCCGATCGTGGTCGCCATGCTGGCGGCGCTGCGCTTCCCGCCGCGCGCGGTGCTGGCCTACGTGATGGCGGCCGGCTTCATCGCCGATACCGCCAGCCTGCCGCTGGTGGTGTCGAACCTGGTCAACATCGTGTCGGCCGATTATTTCGATATCGGCTTCAATCGCTACGCGGCGGTGATGGCGCCGGTGAACCTGGTGGCGGTGCTGGCCACGCTGGGCGCGCTGCTGTGGTTCTTTGGACGCGACATCCCGGCGCGCTACGATCTGGCGCAGTTGAAGCGCCCGCAGCAGGCGATCCACGACCGGGCCACCTTCATCGCCGGCTGGTGGGTGCTGGCGCTGCTGCTGGCCGGCTTCTTCTGGCTCGAGCCGCTCGGCGTGCCGGTCAGCGCGGTAGCGGCGCTGGGCGCGCTGGTCCTGCTGGCGGTGGCGGCGCGCGCCCGCGCCATCCCGACGCGCGCGGTGCTCATGGGGGCGCCGTGGCAGGTGGTGGTGTTCTCGCTCGGCATGTACCTGGTGGTGTATGGCCTGCGCAATGCCGGGCTGACCGATCACCTGAGCGCCGTGCTCGAACGCTGCGCCGCGCACGGCGTCTGGGGCGCCGCCTTGGGCACCGGCCTGGTCGCCGCGCTGCTGTCCTCGGTCATGAACAATATGCCGACCGTGCTGGTGGGGGCGCTGTCGATCGACGCCACGGCGACGAGCGGCGCGGTGCGCGAAGCGATGATCTACGCCAACGTAATCGGCAGCGACCTCGGTCCCAAGATCACCCCGATCGGCAGCCTGGCCACGCTGCTGTGGCTGCACGTGCTGGCGGCCAAGGGGATTCGGATCACGTGGGGCGAATACTTCCGCATCGGCATCGTGCTGACGCTGCCGATCCTGCTGCTGACGCTGTGCGCACTGGCGCTGCGTCTTTCCTGAACCGTTTACGCTACGCAAGCGAGAAATCATATGGACACACTTCCCGACCTTCCGAACATCGACCCGGCGCGCTGGGACCAGCCCGAACCCGGCAAGCTGGCGCCGGTCGGCAAATACGACCATCCGCCGCGCATCCTGATGCTGTACGGCTCGCTGCGCGAGCGCTCCTACAGCCGCTTCCTGACGCAGGAGGCGGCGCGCATCCTGGAGGCGCTCGGCGCCGAGGTGAGGATCTTCGATCCGGCCGGCCTGCCGGTGGTGGACAGCGTAGCGGACAGCCACCCGAAGGTGGCCGAACTGCGCGCGCTGTGCCTGTGGTCGGAAGGGCAGGTGTGGTGCAGTCCGGAGCGGCACGGCGCGGTGACCGCCGTGATGAAGAACCAGATCGACTGGATTCCGCTGGAGCAGGGCGCGATCCGCCCGAGCCAGGGCCGCACTCTGGCGCTGATGCAGGTGTGCGGCGGTTCGCAATCCTTCAACGTGGTCAACAGCCTGCGCCTGCTGGGACGCTGGATGCGCATGTTCACGATCCCGAACCAGTCCTCGGTGCCGATGGCCTATCAGGAATTCGACGACGCCGGGCGCATGCGCCGTTCGGCCTATTACGAGCGCGTGGTGGACGTGATGGAGGAGCTGGTCAAGTTCACGCTGCTGCTGCGCGGCAGCACGGATTACCTGACCGACCGCTACAGCGAGCGCAGCGCACGCGTGCGGCAGGGCATCGACCGCCAGATCGCCAGGCTCTGACGCCGCCCCGGCTCACGCCAGGTGCCCGTCCAGCGGCAGCACGATGTCGATGCGGGTGCCGGGCGGCTCGTCGCCCGAGATGGTGATTTCTCCGCGCATGCCCCAGACCCGCTCGCGCATCCCGACCAGCCCGAGCGATTCGGCCTTGTCCATGTCTTCGGCGCGGATGCCGCGGCCGTCGTCGCGGATCGTCACCAGCAAGTCGCTGTTGGAGCGGTACAGGTTGAGCACCACGCTGCGGGCGTCGGCGTGGCGCGCGATATTGGTCAGCGCTTCCTGCACGATGCGAAATACCGCCGTGCTGGCGCTGTCGTCCAGGCGCAGTTCGGCTTCGTCGGCCAGCAGGGTGCAGGCGATGCCGTGGCGCTCGACGAATTCGTCGCGCAAGCCCTGCAGGGCGAAGTACAGGCCGCCTTCGTCGAGGGCGCGCGGGCGCAGGTTGGTGGCGATGCGGCGCAGCGAGGTGATCGCGGTCAGCAGATTGGTTTCCATGCCGGCGATCAGGTGCACGCTGGCTTCGGGCAGGTGGTCGATGCGGCCGAGCAGGGTCAGGTCCATGCGCAGTGAGGCCAGCAACTGGCCGAGGTCGTCGTGCAGTTCGCGCGCAATGTGGGTGCGCTCTTCTTCGCGGATGCTTTGCAGGGCCGCCGACAACTGGCGCAGCTGGTCGTGCGAGCGGCTCAGCTTCTGCTGCACCAGGTGGCGTTCGGAGACGTCGCGCAGGATTACCGTGTAGACGCGGCGGCCTTCGTGGGCGACGCTCGAGATCGAGCCTTCGATCGGGAACAGCTGGCCGTTGGCGCGGATCCCGGTCACCGCGTAGTCGGTGGCGCGGCGTCCGGCGCGCCCGCTGCCGGTGGGGAAATAGTCGAGCGGCGTGAGCATCGCGTCGGGCGGCGGACTCGAGATGACCACGCTCGGCGGCTGGATGTAGCGCGCCAGCGCGCTGCCCTTCATGACGCCGACGCCCGTGCCGAACATATGGGCCGCGGCCGGGTTGGCCAGCAGGATGCGGGTGCGCTCGTCGACCGACAGGATGGCGTCGCTGGCGCTGTGGACGATGCGGCGGCTGTCGAAGCCGCGCCCGCCGCGTGTCGGCGGACGCGGGCGGCGCAGCACCGCCACCAGGCGGCTGGTGCAAACACCGCCCAGGAAGCCGGCCAGCAGCATCGCGCGGGGCGCGCCGAGGCGGCGGTAACTGCGCTGAGGTGTCATGTGGGGAAGGTAGTGAAGACCCGCAGGGCGCGGGCCGGAGTTTCTACCTTAACTGCTGGGTGGGGCGGTGGCGTTGAGGGGAAGCAAACGAGCGTGTGCCTGTACGCGCCAGGGCGTACGCGACCGGGCGTACGCCATCACATCTGCTTGAACAGATGCAGGAAACTCCGGCTCACCTCGAGCTTCTCCGGCCGCCCCTTCACCATCACCAGGTGCCGCCCGCGGATATCGCGCGTCACGCCTTCGATCGCATTCACGTTCACCAGCGTCGCGCGGTGAATCTGCCAGAACAGCGACGGATCGAGCTCTTCGGCCAGGTCGCGCACCGGTTTGCGGATCAGCGCCTCGAACCCGGCCGTCTGCACGCAGGTATATTTTTCGTCGGAGCGGAAGAACAGGATGTCCTCGACCGGAATCATGCGCAGGTCCTGGCCGATGCTGGCCTGGATCCATTGCAAGTGCTTGGGCTTGGGTGCGGCGATCTTTTCGGCCAGCTGCGACAGCATGGCGGTGACGCTGTCGTTGACGTTGACGGCGCCGCCGTTGCCGCCGTTCGAGCTGCTGTCGAGCCGCTCCTTGAGCCGGTCGATCGTGATCTTCAAACGGTCCGGCTCGGTCGGCTTGAGCACGTAGTCGATCGCGCCGCGCTCGAACGCTTCCACCGCGTACTGGTCGTAGGCGGTGACGAACACGATCTGGCTGCGCTCGCCGATCTCGCGCGCCGCTTCCATGCCGGTCTTGCCTGGCATGCGGATGTCGAGGAAGGTCAGGTCGGGCTTGAGTTCGCCCACCAGATGCACTGCTTCCTCGCCGTTCTTGGCCTCGCCCACGATCTGCAGCTCGGGCCACACTTCGGCCAGGCGCATGCGCAACTGGTCGCGCATCAGTCGTTCGTCGTCGGCAATGATGGCGGTCGGTCCGGCAATCGTCATGGTGGTCTCTTCAGGATTGGTATGGTTGTTGAATGCTTGTTATCGAACGATTATTCCGCGATTCCGGCGTTCAGGCAAGCCGGTCGTTGCGGTCCGGCTTCGATAATTGATACGGCACTTCGATGGTCGCGATCACGCCGCTCGGGCTGTTGGCGCCGATGTGCAGGCGGCCGGCGTCGCCGTGCAGCATGCGCAGGCGGTCGCGGATCGTCTGCAGTCCGAGGCCGGTGCCGTCGCTCGGCATCACCCCGAAGCCGACGCCGTCGTCGGTGACGGTCACGCGCAGCTGGCTGTCGGCCACCTCGGCCACGATCTTCAGGGTGCCGCCCTCGGGCTTGCACTCGAGGCCGTGCTTGATGGCGTTCTCGACCATCGACTGCAGCATCATCGGCGGGAAGGCCGCGCTGCGCAGTCCGTCCGGGATCTGCAGGTCGACGTTCAAGCGTTCTTCCATGCGCATCTTGAGCAGGTCCAGGTAGGCGCGCACCATGTCCACTTCGCGCCCGAGGCCGGTGACCACGGCGTTGTCGCGCATCTGCGGCAGCACCGCGCGCAGGTACTGGATCAGGCTGCGCTGCATGGCCGAGGCGCGCGGCGGATCGACCCGGATCAGGTGCTCGACCGAGGCCAGGGTGTTGAACAAAAAGTGCGGCTCGACCTGGGCCTGCATCATCTGCATTTTCGTTTCCGACAGCTGGCGCTGCATCGCTTCGCGCTCGGCGGCGTCGTTTGCCACCTTGGCCTCGGCATCGGCGCGCTTCTTGCCGCCGACCAGGGCCTTGGTGCCGAACAGGGCGAGCAGCAGCAGCAGCACGAAGTTCATGAACCAGGTCGAGGCCTGCTTGTGGTAGCGCGTCACCTTCTGCTCGGCGGCGTCCTCGACCGCGGCTTCGATCGCGTTCGACAGTTCCTCGCCGATCTGCGGCGGCAGCTCGATGTGGACCGAGTCGCCATTCGGGTTGACGTTGACCGTGCCGGCGCCGCCACCGCCCCGGCTGGGAGCGGCCGGCGGCATCGGCGGGGTGGGCGGGGTGACGGCGTCCGGCGTTTCCGGGCTGGCCGGCGCTTCCGGCTCGGCCGAGGCGGCGGCGCGCGCCCGGTTGCGCGGATTGAAGTGGATGCCGCTTTCGTCGATCAGGATGCTGGCGTCGCTGCGGCGGCCGGCTTCGCGCTCGGCGCGCGCGATCTCTTCCTCGGCCGGACGGTTGAACAGCTCCTGCTGCAGGATGCCGGCCGCGGCCAGCGTCAGGCAGGCGAACAGCAGGAACTTCCACCACGAGAGCTGGGTCACCCAGGTGGCGACCGCGTCGAAGCAACGGTACAGCCAGGACAGGATGCCGGCTAAATGCTGTTGGGTTGTGCTGCGTGCTTGCATGGCGTGTTCGTTTTCCGGTGTTGTTCTTTGACCGCGCACGGCGGCCGGCACATCCCACCCCGGTCTGTATGGTCGTTGCCGGCGGGTGTTGGAATGTTGCAACTCTCAGCATCACTGTAACGCGCCCGGCGCGCCAGGGCCAGCCCCCGTGCGACAGCCTGCAGGATTGCGGGAATGGACGGCAGCGCCGGCCACCCGCGGCAAACGCCCCGGGCGATGATGTTTCGCCACAAAAGCTGTTATTTAGAAATATTGCAAGGTATGATGATTCACTTGCATGGCCGGATCATGCCGGCCGCGTCCACAACCAGCGAAGAAGGGGTGTGCCGATGTCCGCAACGCAGAACGCGCTTCAAGCCGGTTCCCAGCCTGGGAATCAGCACAAATTCCGCCTCGTCACCCGCAGCGATTTCGACGGCCTGGTGTGCGCCGTGCTGCTGCGCCACCTGGACCTGATCGACGACATCCTGTTCGTTCACCCGAAGGACATGCAGGACGGGAAGATCGCGATCACCAGCCGCGACATCACCACCAATCTGCCCTATGTCGCCGGCGCCCACATGGTGTTCGACCACCATTTGTCGGAAACGCTGCGCAACCTCGAGCGCGCCCGGAACCACATCATCCACCCGCAGGCGCCGTCGGCGGCGCGCGTGGTGTACGACCACTACGGCGGCGCACGCACCTTCCCGGCCGCCTGGGACGACATGATGGCGGCGGTCGACAAGGGCGACGCGGCGCGCTTTTCGCGCGACGAAGTGCTGGCCCCGGCCGGCTGGAACCTGCTCAATTTCCTGATGGATGCGCGTACCGGGCTGGGGCGCTTCCACGACTTCCGCATCTCCAACTACCAGCTGATGATGGAACTGATCGGCTATTGCGCCACCCACCGCATCGACCAGATCATGGCCTTGCCCGACGTGCAGGAGCGGTCCGCGCTGTATCTGGAACACGCCGAACAGTGCAAGGACCAGATCCGGCGCTGCGCCCGCGTCGAGCGCAACCTGGTGGTGCTCGATCTGCGCGGCGAAGACGTGATCTATGCGGGCAACCGCTTCATCATCTATGCGCTGTTCCCGGAGACGAACATCTCGATCCACGTACTGTGGGGCGTGAAGCAGCAGAACACCGTGTTCGCGACCGGCAAGTCGATCCTGAACCGCAGTGCGAAGACGAATATCGGGGCCTTGATGCTGGAGTATGGCGGCGGCGGGCACGAGAATGCGGGGACGTGCCAGGTGTCGAACGATATGGCGGAGGAGGTGCTGGGGGCGCTGGTGCAGAGGATTACCAGCGAAGGGTGAGCGCTGCCGCGGCATGGTCCCACTCACCGTAGGCCCGCTACTCGTCACGCCAGTCGTGCCTGCGCAGGAATGACGTGCAAAAGTCGCAGGCCTACAAGGTATGCTGCCGCTGCTCCAGCATATGCCTTGCCGCCTCCGGCAACAGCGGCTCGCTGAACCACTGCCCCTGCAACTGGTCGCACCCGTGCGCGCGCAGGAACTCGACCTGCGCCTCGGTTTCCACCGCTTCCCCGATCACCGCGATATCGAGATTGTGCCCGATGTCGATCAGCGTCTTGGCCAGCAGGCTGCCGCGTCCGTGCTCGCCGATGCCGTGCACCGCCGCCTTGGACAGCTTGATCTGGCGCACCGACAGCTGCTGCAGGAACGACAGGTCCGAAATCCCGCGTCCGAACTCGTCCACCGACAGCATGGCGCCGACGTCGCGCAATTGCGCCGACAGTTCGCGCCCGAGTGCTGGATTGCGGATCAGGTCGGCCTCGGGAATCTCGATCTCGAGGCTGCCCGGCGGCAGGCCGTAGTCGGACATGCGCTGGGCGATGCCGGGGATGAAGCCGGCGCGGCTGTATTCGCGGTGCGAGACGTTCACCGCCACCGGCAGGCCGACATAGCCGGCGTGGCGCAGCTGGCGCGCAAAGGCGCAGGCCTGGTCCAGCACCCAGGCGCCGATCTCGACGATCATGCCGCTTTCCTCGGCTTCGCCCAGGAACGCCGCCGGCAGCATCACGCCGTGCTCTGGATGGCGCCAGCGCAGCAGGGCTTCGAAGCCGCGCACCTTGCCGCTGCGCGCGTCCATGCGTGGCTGGAACAGCAGGAACAGTTCGTCGTCCTCGATCGCGTTGCGCATATTGCCGGCCAGTGCGGCGCGCGCATCGCTGGCCGAGCGCATCTCGTTGGAAAAGAAATGCAGGCCGCCGCCATTGTTCTTGGCGCGGTACATCGCCATGTCGGCCGCGCGCAGCAGGTCGACCGCCTGGCCGCCGTCGTGCGGATAGGCCGAGATGCCGAGGCTGGCGCCGAGCGGGATCTCGTTGCCGTTGAACGAGACCGGCGTCGCCAGTGCGCGCCAGACCCGGTCGACCATGCGCAGCGTGAAGCGCAGCGAGGGCTGGTCGACCAGTACCAGCACGAATTCGTCGCCCGACAGGCGCGCCACCGTGTCGCTGTCGCGCACCGTGGCCTGCAGGCGCCGCGCCACCACCTTCAGCACGGCGTCGCCGGCGTCATGGCCGAAGGTGTCGTTGATGGCCTTGAAGCCGTCGAGGTCGATCAGCACGGTGGCCACCAGGGTCTGGTGGCGGTTGGCCAGGTGGACTGCGTGCTCGAGCCGGTCCCACAGCAGGTTGCGGTTGGCCAGCCCGGTCAGGCTGTCGTGGTTGACTTCGTGCTCGAGGTGATCGGTGCGCTGCTTGGAGGCGGTGACGTCGTTCAGGATGCCGATGAAGTGGGTCACCTTGCCGTTCTCGTCGTGCACCGGCGTGATGTGCAGGTCGTTCCAGAACATGTCGCCGTTCTTGCGCAGGTTGCGCATGATCACGTGCACCGAGCGCTGTTCGGTGAGCGCCTGCCTGAGGCGGCGCCGTTCGTCCCCGTCCAGTCCGGGCGCGGCCATGAAGCGCGGATCTCGTCCAATCACCTCGTCGGCGGGGTAGCCGGTGATGCGCTCGAAGGCCGGGTTGACGTATTCGATCGCGTGATCGGGGCCGCCATCCCCGCAGATGACCACGCCGTTGCTGGCCGCATGCAGCGCGCGCCGGTACAGGTTGAGTTGCTGCTCGCGCGCGCGCCGCTTGGAGATGTCGATGCCCATCCCGAACAGGTACTGGCCGCCGTTGCAATCGATGCGCGCGCCGCACAGCAGCATCGGCGTTTCGCGCCCGCTGCGCGAGACGTAATTGACCTCCATCTGCACTTCGGCATTCTCGTCGAACACGCGGCGGATGTTCTCGGTCGCGGTCGGACGGTCGTGCAGCTCGAGCATGTCGACCGCGTTGGTGGCCGCCACTTCGTCCGGCATCATTTCGCACAATCGCTCGAGGTTGTGGTTCCACAGCAGGATGCGGCCGTCGCGGTTAGTGGTGTAGAAAGTGCCGGGCAGCAGGTCGACCACGGAAGCCAGCGGCGTGCGGCCGATGCGCTCGGCCTCGCTCGCCTTGTCGGCGGCGGGCGCGAGTTGGAGCACGTGGCCGCGCGGGTTACCGGCAGCGTCGCGCTGCGGGCTCAGGCTCACCTGGGCCGCGCGCGCGGGCTGGATGGCGAGCTGGACTTCGCCACTGCCGGCGCCGGCCAGCGCGGCCCAGTCGGGCTCGAACAGCAGGCGCGCGAGCGGCTGCCCGATGATGTCCTGCGCTTCGCATCCGAACAATGCGGCGCAGGCAGGGTTCCAGCTTGACACCTGGCCGTCATCGTCGACCAGGAAGGTGACTTGTTCGAAACTGTCGAACGTCGGCATATCGGACCACCTTTCACGCGATGGATCGCGTGCAGGCAAGCTTACACCTGTTCCAATTCAGGGCGTCAAGCATTATGCGATGTGCGTGCGGCAAGGCCTGGCCCGCAGGCGCGCCGGAGCTGATCAGCCCGCCGGATCAGTCCGTGCGCGTCAGGCGCTGGGGATGGCTGTAGACCACGTGCCGCTCGCCGCGCACGAAGCCGGCCAGCGTCACGCCGGCGCGCTCGGCAGTGCGCACCGCCATCGCGGTCGGGGCCGATACCGCGGCAAGGATCGCAATGCCCGCGCGCGCCGCTTTCTGCACCATCTCGAAGCTGGCGCGGCTGGTGACGACCACGAAGCCACTGCCGGGCGCGACGCCGTCGCGCGCCAGTGCGCCGATCAGCTTGTCGAGCGCGTTGTGGCGGCCGACGTCTTCGCGCACGCACAGGATCGATCCGTCCCAGCCGGCCCAGCCGGCCGCATGCGCGGCGCCGGTGGCGTGGTGCAATTGCTGGTGCGCGGACAGGGCGGTCATGGCGCGATGCAGCGCGGCGGGTGCGAGGCGGCCGTCGACGCCGTGGGCGCCGCCGTCGCGTGGGTCGAGCAGGCTGGCCTCGCGCTCGAACCAGGCCAGGCTGTCGATGCCGCACAGGCCGCAGCCGGTCTTGCCCGTGCGGGCACGGCGGGTTTGCTTGAAGCGCGCCATGGCGCCGGCCGCGATCTGCATCGACAGCGTGATGCCGTGCGCGCTTTCCTCGACCTCGATGTCGTGGATGTCGCGCGGATTGCGCACGATGCGCTCGGCCAGAGAAAAGCCGACCGCGAAATCTTCCAGGTCTTGCGGCGAAGCCAGCATCACGGCGTGGCTGATGCCGTTGTAGACCATGGCCACCGGCACTTCCTCGGCCAGGATCTCGTCGGCGGGCGCCAGCACGCCGTCGCGCCAGGACGCAGCCGGCACGTGCGACGCGGCGGCCGGCTCGGGAACGGTGAAGAGGTGAGGCGCGTTCATGCGCGCTGGTTTAGCGTAGCCGTCGTTTCTCCGGTCACCGCGCCGGTTCGTCCCGTGCGCTCGAGGATCACGTCGATCGACTTGGCCGCCGGCACCTTGCTTTCCTTGGCATGGTGCCACAGTGGAATCAAGGGATTGCATTCCGGGTAGTAGCCGGCGATCGCGCCCGCCGGCACGTCGTAGGGCACGATCGCCAGGCCGTCGACGCGGCGCTCGACGCCGTCGTCGGTGGCGGTGCGCAGGCTGACCACGTCGCCTTGCGCCAGGCCGTGGCGCTCGATATCGCGCGGGGCCATGAACAGCACCATGCGGCTGCCGTTCACGCCGCGGAAACGGTCGTCGTGGCTGTAGATGGTGGTGTTGAACTGGCCGTCGCTGCGGATGGTGAACAGGCGCAGCACGTCGGGACCGCCCTGCATGTCGGGGTTGCCCGCCAGCTGTTCCGGGGTGGTGAACTCGGCCTTGCCGCTGTCGGTGTTCCACACCCGCTCGGCGGCGCCGAGCGGCTTGCGGAATCCGCCCGGCGTCCACATCCGTTCGTTGAAGTCGTGGAAGATGGCCGGGAAGGTTTCGGCGATGGCGCTGCGGATGGTGCTGTAGTCGGCCACCCAGCCGTCCCAGTCGACCTTCGGATTCGGGTCGAGCGTGGCCTTGGCGATGCCGGCCACGATCGCCGGTTCCGACAGCAGCGTCGGCGCGGCCGGCTCGGTCATGCCGCGCGAACCGTGCATGTACGAGGTGGAGTCCTCGATCGTCACTGCTTGTTCTCCGCTGCGCTGGCGGTCGATCTCGATCCGGCCCAGGCAGGGCAGCAGGTAGGCGGCCTTGCCGTGGATGACGTGGTTGCGGTTCAGCTTGGTGGCAACCTGGACCGACAGCGGCAGCTGGCGCCAGGCCGCCTCCATCAGGCGCGTCTCGGGCACGGCGCGCACGAAGTTGCCGCCCAGGCCGATGAAGGCTTGCAGCTCGTGCTTGAGGATCGCCTCGCAGGCGTCGACCGTGGTCAGGCCTTCTTCGCGCGGCGGCTCGAAGCCGTACTGTTCCTTGAGCTTGTCGAGCGGGGCCAGTTCCGGCTTTTCGGTGATGCCGACGGTGCGCTGGCCCTGCACATTGGAGTGGCCGCGCACCGGGCAGATGCCGGCGCCGGGGCGGCCCATATTGCCGCGCAAGAGCAGCAGGTTGACCAGCATGGTCACGTTCTGCACGCCGTTGCGGTGCTGGGTCAGGCCCATGCCATACACGCCCAGCACGGCGCCGGCCCTGGCATAGACCTCGGCCGCGGCTTCGATGTCGGCGCGCGGCAGGCCGGACAGGTGTTCGATCTCGGCCCAGTCGGCGGCGCGCACGGCGCGCTCGAATTCCTCGAAGCCGTGGGTGTGTTCCATGATGAAGGCGGTGTCGATCACGCGTTGCTCACCCTTGGCGCGGGCGGCGTCGTCGAGCGCGAACACGGTCTTGCACATGCCCATCATGACGGCGCTGTCGCCGCCCGGGCGCAGCTGGTGGTACTGGGTGCTGATCGCGGTCTCTTTGCCAGTGAGCATTTCGAGCGGCGACTGCGGGTTGGTGAAGCTCACCAGGCCGCGTTCGCGCAGCGGATTGAAGGTGACGATCGGCACGTCGCGCGAACGCACTTCCTGCAGCTGGTGCAGCATGCGCGGGCTGTTCACGCCGACGTTCTGGCCGAAGAACAGGATGCAGTCGGTGTGCTTGAAGTCGTTCAGCCCGACCGTGCCGACGCCCACGCCGAGCGTCTTCTGCAGCCCGACCGAGGTGCTTTCGTGGCACATGTTGGAACTGTCCGGCAGGTTGTTGTTGCCGTACATCCGGGCCAGCAGCTGGTACATGTACGAGGTTTCGAGCGAGGCGCGCCCGGACGCGTAGAACACGACCTTGTCGCGTTCGCAGCCGCGCAGGAAGGCGCCGATCTCGGCAAAGGCGGTGTCCCATTCGACCGGGCGGTACTTGTCGCTGGCCGCGTCGTAGCGCAGCGGCACGGTCAGGCGGCCCTGGTCTTCCAGGTCGTGGTCGCTCCAGCCTTCCAGTTCGGTGAGCGTGTGGCGCTCGAAGAAATCGGCGCCGATGGTCTTGCTCGTGGTCTCCCACGCGGTGGCCTTGGCGCCGCTGGAGCAGAACTCGAAGGGGTGCGGATTGGCCGGCTTGGCCCACGAGCAGCTGACGCAGGCGTAGCCGTCGGGCTTGTTCTGCTTGAGCAGAAGCCGGGTGTCCTTCAGCGTCACGTGCTGGTGGGTAAGGGCGTTGGCGACGTCGCTGACCGAACCCCAGCCGCCGGCGGGCATGGTGGCGGGTTCGACGTGGACCTTGGTTTCGTTGCTCATGCGGCTCTCCCTGCTGATCGAAGGTCTACCGTAACGGCGGCCCGGCGTGCTCCTCGGTGCGTCCGCGCACACAGATCGACCATCGGCCGGTAATCGCGGGTCATTCGCGGACCTCAAGCGCGCCTGACACCAATTGCTGTTCGATCAAGATAGTAAAAAACCTATCGCAACTATAGCGACAATTTATTTCTTAAATAGCACGCTCGTCCGTATGATCGCTATCTCTTACGAACAAACGATAGGTTTTGTATATGAGCTTTGCTTTCCCTTCCGCCGGGCGTACTGCCCTGTGCGCATTGACCCTGTCCGCCGGCGTCATGGCCCTGGTTCAGGGCGCCTATGCGCAGACCCTGACCAAGGATAACGGCGCCCCGGTGGGTGACAACCAGAACAGCCAGACTGCCGGCCCCGGCGGCCCGACCCTGCTGCAGGACGTGCACCTGGTGCAGAAGCTGCAGCGTTTCGACCGCGAGCGCATCCCCGAGCGCGTGGTGCACGCCACCGGCACCGGCGCCCACGGCAGCTTCGTCACCACCGACGACTTGTCTGACCTCACCAAAGCCAAGCTGTTCAAGCGCGATACCGTGACCCCGGTGTTCGTGCGCTTCTCGACCGTGATCCCGAGCCGTTCCGGCGCCGAGACCACGCGCGACCCGCGCGGCTTCGCCACCAAGTTCTATACCCAGGAAGGTAACTGGGACCTGGTGGGCAACAACCTGCCGATCTTCTTCATCCGCGACGCGATCAAGTTCCCGGACATGATCCACGCCCTGAAGCCGGACCCGGTGACCAATGTGCAGGAGCCGGAACGCGTATTCGACTTCTTCTCGCACATCCCGGAATCGACCGCGATGCTGACCCGCGTGTATTCGAACTACGGCACCCCGGCCAGCTACCGCCAGATGGATGGCAGCAGCGTGCACGCGCTGAAGCTGATCAACGCCAAGGGCGAATATGTGTACGCCAAGTTCGCCTGGAAGACCCAGCAGGGCGAGCGCAATCTGCGTCCGCAGGAAGTCGCCGCGGTGCAGGCCAAGAGCACCGCACACGCCACGGTCGACCTGTATGAATCGATCAAGGCCGGCAAGTTCCCGAAATGGGACCTGACCGTGCAGGTGCTCAAGCCGCAAGACCTGGACAAGTTCGACTTCGATCCGCTGGATGCGACCAAGATCTGGCCGGGCATTCCGGAGCGCAAGGTCGGCACCATGACCCTGAACCGCGTGCCGGACAACTTCTTCGAAGCGACCGAGCAAGTCGCGATGGCGCCGGGTAACCTGGTGCCGGGCATCGAGCCGTCGGAAGACCGCATGCTGCAGGGCCGCCTGTTCTCGTACATCGACACCCAGCACCACCGCCTGGGCGCCAACTTCCAGTCACTGCCGATCAACCGTCCGTTGGTGCCGGTAAAGAACCACCAGCAAGATGGCCAAGGCAATATCGACGGCCGCAAGGGTTCGGTGAACTACCAGCCGAGCCGCCTGGCGCCGCTGGTCGAAGATCCGAATGCGCGTTCCAGCAACCTGCCGCTGACCGGTACCACTCAGCAGCAACGCATCGCCAAGACGCTGAACTTCCGCCAGGCCGGCGAGTTCTACCGCTCGCTGAGCAGCCAGGACCGTGACGACCTGATCGCCAACCTGTCGGGCGACCTGAAGCGTGTGCAGAACGTCGAGACCCGCGAGACCATGCTGTCGCACTTCTGGAAGGCCGATGCCGACTACGGCAAGCGCCTGGTGAAGGCGGTCGGCGGCGACGCCAAGCGCATCGAGTCGCTGGCTGCTGCACTGAAGGAGTAAGGGCAGGGCGGGCGTCCTCTGGTTCGACGCCCGCTTACCCGCAACGCATTGCCCCGCGGTTGGCGAACTGGCAAGATGCATGACTCCATTCATGAAAGGAGTCTGCGTGAGCCGGTTCGCCAATTGCCGTATGTCGAGTATTTTCCTTGGCCTGCTGCTGGCCGCTTCCGTTTCGGTTGCCTCCAACGCGCACGCTGCAGAAGCCGAGCGGCGCGAGACCTTCGACTTCAAGACCTGGAGCATCCAGCGCATCACGCTGCCGCAAGCCGGCCAGCCGGCGGTCAGCTACTACCTGTCTCCGCCGAAGACCAAGGCGCCGCTGGTGCTGTTCGTGCAGGGCTCCGGCTGCATCGCGCCGTTTTCCGGCCTTGGCACCGACAACCGCAGCGCCTCGATCTTTCCGTATGTCGGCCTGGCCATGGGCGGGCGCTTTGCCGTGATGGCGGTGGACAAGCCGTATCAGACGGCCGGCCGCCAGGACGGCGAACCGAACGGCGCTCTGGAATGCAGCGCAGAGTTCAACAAACACTATTCTTACGACACCTGGCTGGCGACATTGCGCACGGCCTTGCAGCATGCCTTGGCGCGCCCCGACGTTGATCCGAGCCGGGTGCTGGTCGTCGGCATGTCCGAGGGTGGCGTGCTGGCAGCTGGACTGGCGCGCGCCATGCCGCAGGTGAGCGCGGTGGCGCTGGTGGGATCGTCCGGCACGACCCAGCTGTACGACATGATTGCCAGCACCTATCAGGGCAGCGGCAGCGACGCCGACAAGCTGAAGGAACTGCAGTTGATCGAGGCCACGGTGAAGCAGATCATGGCCGAGCCGGACAGCGTCAGCAAATTCGCCTGGGGCCATACCTACCGGCGCTGGAGCAGTTTCCTGGCGCAGTCGCCGGCGGACAACCTGCTGCAATCGAAGGCGCGCGTGTATATCGCGAGCGGCATGCAGGACAAGAGCGTGCCGATCCTGTCGAGCGAGGCGATGTACGCGCAGCTGCGCATGCGGGGCAGGGATGTGACGATGGTGCGGGTGCCGGGAGGAAGCCACGACCTCCTGACGGAGGCGGGCGGGCGCGAGCAGGTGCAGCAGGAGTACGACGCTATCGTCCGCTGGTTCGAAGGGCGCTGACCGGCCAACGCACAGCGGTCATGAAAAAAGCCACGGCACAGGCCGTGGCTTTCGGGACGACAGGGCTGGCCGCTTACGCCGCCACGATATCCTGCTTCGGCGGCAACGCAATCTCGTTGTTGACGCTGAACTGGTAATCCTTGAACACGTGTTCCGCGCTCAGGATCTGGTAATTGCCGTCCGCCAGCCGATGCGTGGTGTCCTTCAGGCGATAGGTGGTATGCCCGCAGGTCCAGCAATTGAAGTTGCGCATGTGCGTGCACAGGCAGGTCTTGTCCATCACCGACACCTTCTTGACGTCGGGATTGGCCTGCACCTCGCGGTTGTACGAGTTGATGTAGGCGCAGTTGCCGGTCGCATCCAGCAGATAGCCGTACGACTCGCAGCCCGGACGAATGCCCGAGCCGATCGCCGGCGTATTCTTGAGCATGCGCATCGGATAGCCGGTCGGCGACACGCCGTTGACTTCGATGTCTTCTTCGCTGGCGCGGAAGTATTCCTGCTTGACGTTGTCCGGCAGGCCGCACTCGTGGGTGACGGTGAAACGGGTCGCCACCTGCACCGCACCGGCGCCTTTTTCCAGGAAGCCGGCCGCATCCGACCCGGTGAACACGCCACCGGCCGCGATCACCGGAATGCCCAGCTGCTCGGCTTTCATGAAGGCGTGGATCTCGTCCATGATGGTGTGCAGGTCGTACTTCTGCCAGTCATCGATGCCGAAGCCCAGGTGGCCGCCGGCCAGGGGACCCTCGACGATCACGAAGTCGGGCAGGCGGTCCAGGCGCGAGACCTTTTTCAGGAACAGCTGCAGCGCGCGCACCGACGACACGATGATGCCCAGGTGGGCGTGGCGGAAGCGCGGGTGGTCCTTGATCAGCTCGAACGAACCGAGGTGCAGGCCGGCCGACAGCGTGATGCCGTCGATGCCGGCGTCCAGCGCCGCCGACAGGCGCGTGCGCAGGGTCTCTTTCGGCGCGTTCATGGTCAGCTTTTCCATGCAGTTGACGTACACCAGACCGTCACCCTTCTTGGCTTCCATGGTCGCGCCGACGTGGCGCCGGGTCGCTTCGGCCAGCTGGTCCAGGTCGAACTGGACCACCGCCTTGTTCATGTTGTTGATGTTGAACTTGTACATCTTCGTCTTGTCTTTGACGAAGGTGGTGTCGAACTTGCGGTCGGACACGTCTTGCGACATCGCATCGGAGATATGGCCGATCCCGCCCAGCCGGGCTGCTTCCAGCGCCAGTTCCGAGGTCGAAATGTCCACACCCATTCCGCCGATCATGATGGGCACATATTCCTTGTTGCCCATGCGTAGGCGGAAATCATCAACACGTTTCATTGCTATCCTTAGACTACCAAAGCTGCTCGGGGTTGCGACAGCGCGCACGCTGCGCATTTTACTCCAAGCGCGTCAAGCTTCCCCGGATGATTGTATGCCAGGGAAGCGCTGTTGTCTGGCCGGTACGGCCGGCCAGGGCGACTCGATTGCGGTCTTAGTCGCGGAAGTTGTTGAAGGCCAGCGGCAGCTCCTGCACGTCCTTGCGCAGCATCGCCATTGCGGCTTGCAGGTCGTCGCGCTTGGCGCCGGTGACGCGCACCGATTCGCCCTGGATGCTGGCCTGGACCTTCATCTTGCTCTCTTTGATCAGCTTGGTGATCTTTTTCGCGTCTTCGGTCTCGATGCCGTTGCGCACCTTGATCACCTGCTTGACCTTGTCGCCGCCGATCTTCTCGACCTTGCCTTCGTCCAGGAAGCGCACGTCGACCTTGCGCTTGGCCATTTTGTTGACGAGCACGTCACGCACCTGGTCGAGCTGGAAGTCGGCGTCGGCGTACAGCGTCAGTTCCTTGTCCTTCTGTTCGACATTGGCCGAGCTGCCCTTGAAGTCGAAACGGGTGGTGATTTCCTTGTTCGACTGTTCGACCGCGTTCTTTACTTCGACCATGTCTGCTTCGCAGACCACATCAAACGATGGCATCGTGTTTCCTTTTTCGATATTGCATTTAGTTGAATCCCTCTATTTTAGCGAACAACCGCCCGGAGAGCGACCGATTTGCCCGACTGGAAAGCTCAAGCATTGCATGCCACTATAATGAAGCGACATTTTTGAACCGTTCAGCCATGCATCCAGACCTGCCCATCGTCCTCGACCAGCCCCTCGATTCCCTGAATACCTTCGGCATTCCCGCGCGCGCCCGTCATTACCTGAAAGTGCGCGGCGGCGCCGACCTGGCCGCGGTGCGCCACGACCCGCAATTGTCCGGCTTGCCGCGCCTGGTGCTGGGCGGCGGCAGCAATCTGCTGTTCACGCGCGATGTCGACGGGCTGGTGCTGCACATGGCCAATACCGGGCGCGAAGTGCTGGGCGAGCGCGACGGCAAGATCCTGGTGCGCGCCGGCGCCGGCGAGAACTGGCACGGCTTCGTGCAATTTACGCTGGAGCAGGGCCTGGGCGGCCTGGAAAACCTGTCGCTGATCCCCGGCACCGTCGGCGCCGCGCCGATCCAGAACGTGGGGGCGTATGGCGTCGAAACCAAGGATGTGTTTCATAGCCTGACGGCGTTCGACTTCGCCAGCGGCCAGTTGCTGACGCTGGACGCCGCCGCCTGCCGCTTCGGCTACCGCGACAGCATCTTCAAGCACGCCGAGGGGCGCGAACTGGTGGTGCTGGACGTGACCTTCGCGCTGCCGGCCGAATGGCGGCCGAACCTGCGCTACGCCGAACTGGCCAACGCCGCGCGCGACGCCGGCCTGGAGGCGCCCACCCCAAGCCAGGTCGGCCGCCTGGTCGAGGACATCCGCCGCCGCAAGCTGCCCGATCCGAAAGAGATCGGCAACGCCGGCAGCTTCTTCAAGAACCCGGTGGTGAGCGGCGCGGAGTGCGCGCGCCTGCTCGAGCACTACCCGAACCTGGTGCACCACCTCCAACCCGACGGTACCGAGAAGCTGGCCGCCGGCTGGCTGATCGACCAGTGCGGCTGGAAAGGGCAGAGTCTGGGCCAGGCCGGCGTGTATCCGAAACAGGCGCTGGTGCTGGTCAATCTGGGCGGCGCCACCGGCCTGGACGTGGTGCGGCTGGCCGAGGCGATCCAGTCCGACGTGGCGACGCGCTACGGCGTGGCGCTGGAACCGGAACCGGTATTCATTTGATTCGAGGAGCAGCATCATGATGAAGGCAATCGTCACCGGCCACACGCGTGGCCTGGGCGCCGCGATCGCGGCCGAACTGGTAAAGCGCGGCGTGGCCGTGCTGGGACTGGCGCGAAGCCGCGCCGACGCGAGCGACATCGCGCAGGCCGAGCTCGACATGGCCGACCCCGCCGCGCTGCAAGCCTGGCTGGCGGGCGAGTCGCTGCGCGACTTCCTGAAAGACAGCACCCAGGCGCTGCTGGTCAACAATGCCGGCGTGGTGACGCCGGTCGGGCCGCTTTCCGCGCAAGACCCGGCCGCCGTGGTGCGCGCGGTGTCGCTCAACGTGGCGGCGCCGCTGGCGCTGGCGGCGGCCTTCGTGCAGGCGGCGCCGCAGGCCGAGCGCCGCATCCTGCACGTCTCCAGCGGGGCCGGGCGCAGTGCCTACCCCGGCTGGAGCGTGTATTGCGCGACCAAGGCGGCGCTCGACCTTCACGCGCGCGCGATCGGGCTCGACGGGGATGCGAAGGTCAAGGCGTGCAGCCTGGCGCCGGGCGTGATCGACACCGACATGCAGGCCACCATCCGCGCCACTCCGGACGTCGATTTCCCGTTGCGCCAGCGCTTCGTCGACCTGAAGGAGACCGGCACGCTGGTCTCGCCCGCGGATTGCGCGCGCGCGCTGGTCGACTACCTACTGGCGGAGCGCTTCGGCGCCGAGCCGGTGGACGACCTGCGCAACTGATCGCCAGGCGGCATCCACGATTAGTCGTTGACAGCGGTGTGACGAATGTCGCATCATTGCGTCCATAGTCACATTAACGTGGAGTCGTCATGGCCGTTCCTTCCATTTCCGAACTGAGTCTGCTCAAGGCCCTGTGGCGTCGGCAGCCGTTGAGCGCGCGCGAAATCCATGACGCGGTGGTCGGGGAACTGGGCTGGTCGTATTCATCCACCCGCAAGACGCTCGAGCGCATGCTCGAGAAAGGCATGGTGCGCCAGGAGCTTCGGCACGGCGTGCAGGTGTACCAGGCGGTGTCGGAAAAAGTCGGCACACTGGCCGCGTTCGCCCACGATTTCGGGCGGCGCGTGATGGAGATCGATGCGCCGCTGCCGGCCGCGATGTTCACCGGCAGCAAGCTGGTCGACGACGCCGAACTGGCGCGGCTGGAGCAGATGCTCAAGGACTGGCCGGACGAGGGGGATGAGCGGGGCGGCGCGGCATGAATGCCGACCTGCTGGCCGTCCGCTTCCTGTTCGCCAGCGCCGGCTGTCTCGCGGCCGGACTGGGCATGTGGGGCGTGACGCTGCTGCTGCGGCGTTATCTGCCTGCGCTGGCCGCGCAGCGCTCGATCTGGCTGCTGGCGCAGCTGGCGATCGCGATCACGTTTGTCGTGCTGATGGCGCCGCAGGCGCGGCGCCTGCAGGTGACGCCGGTGTTCGAGATCGATGCGGCCGAGGTTGTGCACGCGCGCAGCATCGCGGCGGCGAACGAAACGCCTGACCAGTCCGTGAAGACGGGCGACGGTGGGCGCTCGTGGCTGGCGACGGCGGCGTGGATCTGGCTGGCGGCGTATGTGGCCGGGCTGATGCTTGCCTTGCTGCGGCTCTGGCAGGGCCAGCGCAGCGTCACGCACTTGGTACGGATTGCTACCCCAATCGCTGGCCGACAGTCCGGGCCACGCATCCTCGAAATCGACGCGCCGGTGTCTCCGATGCTGCTTGGCCTGCTGCGCCCGCGCTTGTTGTTGCCGCGCTCCCTGAATGATTTCGATCCGCTGCAGCAGCAGCTGATCGTCGAACACGAACTGACGCACTGGCGCCGGCATGACCTGTGGTGGCTGGCCGCGGCGTCGCTGCTGTCGGCGCTGTTCTGGTTCAACCCCGCGCTGCGCATGCTGCGCGCCCACCTGGCCTGGGCCCAGGAACTCGGCTGCGACCGCGACGTGCTGCGCGGCCGTCCTGCGGCGCAGCGCAAGGCGTATGCGGCGGCGCTGGTGGCGCAGCTGCGGCTGGGACGCAGCGGCATGGGACAGGCGCTGGCGTTCGGCGGTGTCGGCGCCGATACGGTGGCGGCGCGCCTGCACCTGATCCGCACGCCGGCAGGGCGCACGGGCTGGACCCGCTGCGCCGGCCTGGCCGGCCTGGGCGCGGCGTTCGCGGCCAGCCTCATGCTGCAGCCGGCGCTGGCCTGGCACGACGATACCGCTTCCCGCCGCGCGCTCGACTGCACCGTGATGATCGACGCCGCCAGCGGCGAACACCTGGTCGAACAGGGCGATTGCAGCACGCGGGTGACGCCGGCTTCCACCTTCAACATCGTGGTCAGCCTGATGGGCTACGACAGCGGCGTGCTGCGCGACGCGCACTCGCCGGTGCTGCCGTTCAAGCCCGGCTACGCCGACTGGATCGAGTCCTGGCACACCAGCACCGATCCCACCAGCTGGATCCGCAACTCGACGGTGTGGTACGCGCAGCAGGTGGCGGCGCGCATCGGCGCCGGCGCCGTGCGCGATTACGTGGCGCGCTTCGATTACGGCAACCGCGATCTGAGCGGCGACGCCGACGCGCCCGATGGCGAGATGAGCGCATGGTTCAACGGTTCGCTGCAGGTGTCGCCGCTGGAGCAGGCCGCCTTCCTGCGCAAGGTGGTCAGGCGCGAACTGGGTTTGACGCCGCATGCGTATGACACGTCCGCGCAACTGCTGCGGCTGCCGGCGCTCGCCAACGGCTGGCAGGTGTACGGCAAGACCGGCACCGCCCACGGCGCACTGCCTGGCGGCGGCGAAGACCCGACACGCGCCTACGGCTGGTTCGTGGGCTGGGCCAGCAAGCATGGCCGCACGGTCGTCTTCGCGCGCATGGTGCTGCAGCCGCGCGACCCCGAACGCGCCGCCGGACCGGCATTGAAGCAGGCCTTCCTGCGCGCGCTGCCGGCCACGCTCGACAGGCTCTGATTTCCCATCACTACCTGAGACAGGAGACATCATGAAGCACATTTGCCGCGCGCTTGCGCTGGCGGGCCTGGTCGCGGCCATGCCGTCCGGCGCCGCCGACTGGGACGCCCCGCAGGAGCCGTTCGCCCTGTTCGGCAACAGCTATTACGTCGGCCCGCACGGCGTGGCCTCGGTCCTGATCACCTCAAAACAAGGCCACATCCTGATCGACGGCGGCAGCGACAAGTCGCCGCAGCAGATCGTCGCGCACATCCGCCAGCTCGGCTTCAAGCCCGAAGACATCCGCTTCATCCTGGTGTCGCACGAGCACATCGACCACGCGGGCGGCATCGCCGAGCTGCAGCGCCTGTCGAACGCCGAGGTGCTGGCCGCCGGCGCCGCGGTGCCGGTGCTGCGCAGCGGCGAAGCGGGGCGCAACGATCCGCAATACGGCGGCCTGCCGAAGATGGCGCCGGTGGCGCGCGTGCGCGCCGTGCGTGACGGCGAGGTCGTCAAACTCGGACCGCTGGCGGTGACGATGCATGCCACGCCGGGCCACACCCAGGGTGGCGCCAGCTGGACCTGGCAATCGCGCGAGGGCGGGCGCACGGCGAACATGGTGTATGCCGACAGCCTGAATGCCTATGGCTCAAAGTCGTTCCGTTACAGCGGCGACCCAGCCTGGCCGAGCGCGCGTGCCGACCTCGAACGGTCGATCGGGAAAGTGGCGGCGCTGCCGTGCGGCGTGCTGGTGTCGGCGCATCCGGAGGTGAGCGACTTGTGGACGCGCTACGCGCGCCAGGAGCAGTCCGGTACCGCGGCCTTCATCGACACCAATGCCTGCCGCGCGTATGCGGCCAATGCGCGCGCCCGGCTGCAACAGCGGCTGGACGAAGAGCGTGCGAAGCCGTGAACGCCATCAACCGAGGAATAGCAACCATGATCAAGCAATGTCTGGCCGCGCTGCTGCTGGCAAGTCCACTGTTGGCGCAAGCCGCCGAATGGAAGGAAAGCGCGCAGGTGGCGCGCCTGTTCAAGCAGGAGGGCGTGGTTGGCACCTTCGTCGTCTACGACGTGGCCGCCGACGCCTACACGGTGCACGACCGCCGGCGCGCCAACACGCGCTTCATTCCGGCGTCGACCTTCAAGATCCCGAACACGCTGATCGCGCTGGCGCACGGCGCGGTCGCCAGTGTCGACGAAGTGGTCCCGTATGGCGGCAAGCCGGTAGCGCGGCCCGAGTGGGCGCGCGACATGGGACTGCGCGACGCGATCCGGATCTCGAACGTGCCGGTGTACCAGGAAGTGGCGCGGCGCGTGGGCCTGGACCGGATGCGATCGGAGCTGGTGCGGATGAAGTACGGGAACATGCAGGCCGGGACCGTGGTCGATCGCTTCTGGCTCGACGGGCCTTTGAAGATCAGCGCGGTCGAGCAGACCGAATTTTTGACCAAGCTGGCGCAGGGCACGCTGCCTTATACGAACACGGCGATGGCGGCGGTGCGCGAAATCAGCCGTCAGGATGGGGCGCCCGAGCTGTATGCCAAGACCGGCTGGGGCAGTCGGCCGGGCGAAGCGGATATCGGCTGGTGGGTCGGCTGGCTGAAGAAGGATGGCAAGCTGTATGCGTTCGCGCTGAATATGGATCTTCCCGATGGGGCGCAGGACAAGCGCGTGTCGCTGGCCAGGGCGGCGTTGCGGGAGTTGGGGCTGCTGTAGGCTAGCGTTTCAGCCGCAGATGCCCGCGTAGAGGTCGCGCCAGGCGGGGTTGGTGGACTGGATCAGGTTGATTTTCCAGTCGCGGTTCCAGCGTTTGAGTTGTTTTTCGCGGGTGATGGCCTGGGTGATATCGGTGTGGATTTCGTACCAGACCAGGCGCTTGATGAGGTGGTCCTTGGTGAAGCCGGCGACGACGCCCTCGCGGTGTTGCCAGGCGCGCTTGATCAGGTCCGACGTGACGCCGATGTACAGCGTGCCGTAGGGGCCGCTGGCCAATATGTAGACGTAGGAGGGCTTGTCCATGCGCCGAGTCTGCGCTTGCGGCCATGGCTTGCGTTTGCGTCTGCTCAGCGAAACTTGGGTTCCCGCCTGCGCGGGAACGACGGTCTTGAGGGTAGAGGTAGAACCGCTACACCTTCTTTCAGCCTGCTCTCTTCGCACGTCATTCCCGCGCAGGCGGGAATCCAAGTTCGCCGCGAACCAGTACAGCGCAAGCTCGCCCGACAAGTCCGCGCATAAAAAAGAAAGCCGCCCTACGGCGGCTTTCTCAGCCAATCCGGCCCACGGCCGGCCTACGGCTTACTGCCCGCGCTTGGCGCGCGCCTTGGCCGCAATCCGCATGCGCAGCGCGTTCAGCTTGATGAAGCCGCCCGCATCCGCCTGGTTGTACGCGCCGCCGTCTTCATCAAAAGTAGCGATGTTCATGTCGAACAGCGAATCGGTCTTCGAATCGCGCGACACCACGATCACATTGCCCTTGTACAGCTTGATGCGCACCCAGCCGTTGACGGTGGCCTGGGTGTGGTCGATCAGGGTCTGCAGCGCGACGCGCTCCGGCGCCCACCAGTAGCCGTTATAAATCAGGGAAGCGTAACGCGGCATCAGGTCGTCCTTCAGGTGCGCCACTTCGCGGTCCAGCGTGATCGACTCGATCGCGCGGTGCGCGCGCAGCATGATGGTGCCGCCCGGGGTTTCGTAGCAGCCGCGCGACTTCATGCCGACGTAGCGGTTCTCGACCAGGTCGAGACGGCCGATGCCGTGCTTGCCGCCCAGGCGATTCAGCTCGGTCAGGACCGCGGCCGGCGACAGGCGCACGCCGTTCAGGCCGACGATGTCGCCCTTTTCGAATTCGACGTCCAGGTACTCGGCTTCGTTCGGCGCCTGCTCGGGCGACACGGTCCAGCGCCACATCGACTCTTCGGCTTCGGCGCTCGGATTTTCCAGGTGACGGCCTTCGAACGAAATGTGCAGCAGGTTGGCGTCCATCGAGTACGGCGCGCCGCCGTTCTTGTGCTTCATGTCGATCTCGATGCCGGCGTCTTCCGCGTATTTCAGCAGCTTCTCGCGCGACAGCAGGTCCCATTCGCGCCATGGGGCGATGATCTTGACGTCCGGTTTCAGCGCGTAGGCGCCCAGCTCGAAGCGCACCTGGTCGTTGCCCTTGCCGGTGGCGCCGTGCGAGACGGCGTCGGCGCCGGTCTCGTTGGCAATTTCAATCAAGCGTTTCGCGATCAGCGGACGCGCGATCGAGGTGCCCAGCAGGTATTCGCCTTCATACACGGTGTTGGCGCGGAACATCGGGAACACGAAGTCGCGCACGAACTCCTCGCGCACATCGTCGATGTAAATGTTCTCTGGCTTGATGCCGAACTTGATGGCCTTGGCGCGCGCCGGTTCCAGTTCTTCGCCCTGGCCGAGGTCGGCGGTGAAGGTGACGATTTCGCAGCCATAGTGATCCTGCAGCCATTTCAGGATGACGGAGGTGTCGAGGCCGCCGGAGTAGGCGAGTACTACTTTTTTGATGTCGCTCATGGGAGTTCCAGTGATGGAGGAGAGGGGATGATGGTCAGCCGGCCCGCGCATCGCTGTTCGTAGTGAATACGATCCAGACGATATGACGGGCCGACGATCAAGCTCGGGGTTGGTGGGTTAAAACGATAATCTCGGTTGCCTCAGTTGCCTCAGTTGCCTTCCACGCGGCCGAGCAGCAGGTACTCGATCAGCGCCTTCTGCACGTGCAGGCGGTTCTCGGCCTCGTCCCAGACGACCGATTGCGGGCCGTCGATGACCTCGGCCGCGACTTCCTCGCCGCGGTGCGCCGGCAGGCAGTGCATGAAGATGGCGTCTTCGGACGCGCGCGCCATCTTGGCGCCGTCGACGATGAAGCCGTCGAAGGCGGTCAGGCGCTCCGCGTTTTCCTTTTCGAAGCCCATGCTGGTCCAGACGTCGGTGGTGACCAGGTGCGCGCCTGCGCAGGCGTCCGACGGGTTGTCGAACAGCGTGTAGCGTTGGGTGGCGACCAGCGACGGATCGAGCTCGTAGCCTTTCGGCGTCGAGACGTTCAGGTGGAAGCCGAACACCTCGGCCGCCTGCAGCCACGAGTACAGCATGTTGTTGGCGTCGCCGATCCAGGCCACGGTCTTGCCGGCGATCGAGCCGCGGTGTTCGTAGTAGGTGAACACGTCCGCCAGCACCTGGCATGGGTGGTGTTCGTTGGTCAGGCCGTTAATCACCGGCACGCGCGAGTTGGCGGCGAAGCGCTCGATGATGTCCTGGCCGAAGGTGCGCACCATGATGATGTCGCACATGCGGCTCATCACCTGGCCGGCGTCTTCCACCGGCTCGCCGCGGCCCAGCTGGCTGTCGCGGGTGTTCAGGTAGATCGCGGCGCCGCCCAGCTGGTGCATGCCGGCCTCGAAACTCAGGCGGGTACGGGTCGAGCTCTTCTCGAACACCATCACCAGGGTGCGGTCGACCAGCGGGTGATAGACCTCGTAGGCCTTGAACTTGCGCTTGATGATCGCCGCGCGCTGGATCACGTACTCGAACTCGTCGAGGGTGAAGTCGGAGAATTGCAGGAAGTGCTTGATCGGAGTGGTGCCTGGCATAATCGGTATCTGCTTTCGGTGATCCCTCGGATTATAAGGGCTTTCTCTTTCCGTTAGGGAAAGTTCAATACAGGGTCTGCGCCGACTCGTGCAGCAGCTGCCCATACAGCTCGTGGCGCATGCGCGTGATCTTGCCGGCGGCGACCGCGTCCAGCACCGCGCACTGCGGCTCGGCCAGGTGGCGGCAGTTGTAGTACTTGCAGCCGCCCAGGTAGGGCTTGAACTCGACGAAGGCGCGCTCCAGCATGCCTTCGGTCAGGTGGTACAGGCCGAATTCCTGGAAGCCGGGCGAGTCGATGATCGAGGCCGGCCGGCCATTTTCGTCGCCTTCGCCATCCAGCCAGTACAGGCGCGTGAAGGTCGTGGTGTGCTTGCCGGTGTCGAGCGCCGCCGAGATTTCGCGCACGGCGATGTCGGCGTCCGGCACCAGCAGGTTGATCAGGGACGACTTGCCCATGCCCGACTGGCCGATGAAGATCGACGACTGGCCCGCCAGGAGTGGCTGCAACAGCGCCAGCGTCTGGTCCGGATCGGCGCGCGCCGACACCTCGTGCACCGGATACCCCAGCGCGCCATACACGGCGGCGCGTTCGCGCGCGCGCGGCAGCAGGTCTTCGACGTCGGTCTTGTTCAGGATGAGATGGGCCTCGATGCCGGCCGCCTCGCACGCCACCAGCGCGCGCGAGACCAGGTCGTCGGCGAAGCCCGGTTCGGTGGCGACGACGATGAACAGGCGCGAGATGTTCGCCGCCAGCAGCTTCGACTTGTACTGGTCGGAGCGGTACAGCAGGGTGGTGCGCTCGGCGATCTGCTCGATCACGGCCTGGTCGTTCGAGGTGCGCTTGAGGTGCACCACGTCGCCCACGGCGACGTTGGTCTTCTTGCCGCGCGTGACGCATTGCAGCTTTTCGCCGTCGACGTCGGCCAGGTAATGGCGGCCGTGGGCGGCGATGATGGTGCCGGTCAGTTCGTTCTTTTCTTTAGATGCAGCGGTCATGCGCTTGCCAGTCCTGGTTGAAGCGCATTCACTTTCGCGGCGCAGATGAAATCGTTCTCGGTCAGCGCGCCGCCGGCCGAGTGGGTGCTCCAGATGACGCGGCAGGTCGAGTAGTCGATCGTCATCTCGGGATGGTGGTCCTGCTCCTCGGCCACGCCGGCCACCGCGTTGGCGAAGGCGATCGTGGCGCGGTAGTCGGGCAGCTTGAATTCGCGGAACAGCACGCCGTCGATCGCGGTCCAGCCGGGAACGTCGAGCAGCAGGGCGTCGATCGCCCACGGGTCGAGCCCCTTGGCGTTGGTCAGGCAGGTGCGGTATTCGAGCTTCATGCGGCCGCCACGGTCAGGTGTTTCACGCGCACCGAGGCCGGCGGGTGCGAATCGTAGAAGGCCGAGTGCAGCGGGTCCGGCGTCAGGGTCGAGGCGTTGTCCTCGTACATCTTGACCAGCGCCGACACCAGGTCGCGGTAGTCGGTGTGTCTGGCAGCAAAAGCGTCGGCCTCGAACTCGTGCTTGCGCGAGGTGATCGAGCTCAGTGGCGCGAATACGAAGGTGAATATCGGCAGCACCAGCATGAACAGGATCAGCGCCATGCCGTCGTTGGACGCGTTCATGAACGGCAGCACACCCAGGCCGGTATAGAACCAGGCCTGCGCTTTAAGGTAGCCCAGCAGCGCCAGGAAGGCCAGCGACATCGCGAACATCACGCTCACGCGCTTGACGATGTGGCGCAGCTTGAAGTGGCCCAGTTCGTGCGCCAGCACCGCTTCGATCTCTTGCGGCTCGAGGCGCGAGAGCAGGGTGTCGAAGAACACGATGCGCTTGGCGCGCCCGAAGCCCGAGAAGTAGGCGTTGCCGTGCGCGCTGCGGCGGCTGCCGTCCATCACGAACAGGCCGCGCGAGGCGAAGCCGACGCGCTGCATCAGGCCTTCGATGCGCTGCTTCAGGCTATCGTCCGACAGCGGCGTGAACTTGTTGAACAGCGGCGCGATCAGGCTCGGATACAGCGCGATCATCAGGAGCTGGAAGCCGCTCCAGACGAACCAGGTGTACAGCCACCACAGGTCGCCGCTTTTTTCCATCAGCGTCAGCACCACCCACAGAAGCGGCAGGCCGATCACGGCGCCGACCAGCGCGCCTTTCATCTGGTCCGACAGCCACAGGCCGGGCGTCATCTTGTTGAAGCCGAAGCGCTGTTCGAGCACGAACTTGCGGTACCAGTCGAACGG
The DNA here is from genome assembly GCF_030411955.1 of Massilia sp. YIM B02443. GTDB lineage: Bacteria > Pseudomonadota > Gammaproteobacteria > Burkholderiales > Burkholderiaceae_D > Telluria. Next base: position 118,420 of record NZ_JASNRA010000016.1, on the reverse strand, counting down.
CAGGTCGAGCAAGCCCGAGATGACGGCGAACGCCACCACCAGCGCCATCTGGTGCGGCAGGCCGGGACCGAAATGGGGCACCAGCGTCAGCGACAGCCACTGCAGGCCGCCCAGCAGCGTGAAGCCGACCAGGGTCACGGCGCCCCACAGCATGGCGGCCAGGCCGAAGCGGGTCTTGGCGATGGTATAGTCGGCCGCCTTCTGGTGCGCCGCCAGCGGCACCTTTGGCGCAAACTCGGCCGGCACGCTGGCGCGATGGCGCCCGACGTGGCGCACGTGGCGCATGGCCAGCCACAGGCGCAGCCCCAGCGTCAGCAGCAAGAAAAAGACGAACAAGACCGAAAACCCGAGTGAAGACATTCTGTGCCTGTGAGAAAATGCAGGATGAGAGTTTAGCAATCAAGCGAAACAAGGCTAAGAGAGAATTATGTCACAAGCTACACAAACATCGACACCTGCTGCAGCGCAGCGCCCGAACGAATTCAACCTGGTCTGGCTGGACATGGAAATGACCGGCCTCGATCCGGACAACGACCGCATCATCGAGGTGGCGGTGGTGGTCACCGATCCGGACCTGAACGTGATCGCCGAAGGCCCGGTGTTCGCCATCCACCAGTCGGACGAGACGCTGGACAAGATGGACAACTGGAACAAGGGCACCCACGGCAAGTCGGGCCTGATCGACCGCGTGAAAGCCTCGACCGTCACCGAAGCCCAGGCCGAGCAGGAACTGATCGCCTTCCTGAAGCAGTACGTCCCGGCCAACAAGTCGCCGATGTGCGGCAACTCGATCTGCCAGGACCGCCGCTTCATGGCGCGCGGCATGCCCAAGCTGGAAGCCTTCTTCCACTACCGTAACCTGGACGTGTCGACCCTGAAGGAACTGTGCCGGCGCTGGAAGCCCGAGCTGGCGAGCGGCTTCAAGAAGGCCCAGAAGCACACCGCGCTGGCCGACATCATCGAGTCGATCGAAGAGCTGAAGTACTACCGCGAGCACTTCATCCGCCTGTAAACCTGTAACTATCGCTCGATGCCGCTGGCGTAGCAAAAAACCACGCGGTATCGGCAACAAGTTGTGCGACAATCGGTGGCATGGCCCCGCTTCAGCACACCGGATTCGCAGGCGACAGCACGATGGCGGCGCAGATGCGCGGCCACGACTGGCGCCGCTCCCCCCTCGGCGACCCCGAGGGCTGGCCGCCGTCGCTGCGCACGGCGGTCGACATGATGCTGCACTCGTCGTTCCCGATGTTCGTCGCGTGGGGCCCGCAGCTGGGCTTTCTCTACAACGACGCCTACATCCCGATCCTGGGCGAACACTATCCGGGCGCGCTCGGCCGGCCGTTCGCCGAGGTCTGGTCCGAAGTCTGGGACCAGCTGCGGCCGATGGCCGAACGCACCCTGGGCGGCAAGGCCGTCTATTTCGAAGACCTCGAGCTGACCATCGAGCGCCACGGCTATCCCGAGCACGCCTGGTTCACCTTCTCGTATGCGCCGCTGCACGACGCCGCCGGCAAGGTGATGGGGCTGTTCTGCACCTGCATGGAAACCAGCGCCCGTGTGCTGGCCGAGCGCCGTTCGGCGTTCGAGCTGAAGGTGTCCGATGCGCTCGGTCCGCTCGAGCAGCCGGACCAGGTGATCGCCACCGCCAGCGCGCTGCTCGGCATGGAGCTGGACGCGGCGCGCGTGCTGTACGCCGAGATTGATCCGCTCAGCGGCAGCCTGGCGCTGCCGCGCCTGTGGACGCGCGCGCATGAGGGCGGCGCCGCCGCGGCGCACGCGCGCCTTCCCCTGAACGACTTCAGTCCCGCCATCGTGGCCGAGCTGCGCGGCGGCGCGGTGGTGCGCATCCACGACGCCGCCAACGACCCGCGCGCCGCCGACCTGCGCGCGGCCTGGGTCGATGAGCGCATCGGCGCGCTGCTGGTGGTGCCGCTGGTGAAGGCCGGGCGCCTGATCGCCTGCCTGGGCGTCGATTGCGCCACCCCGCGTTCCTGGACCGCGCACGACATCGCGCTGGCGCGCGACGTGGCTGAGCGCACCTGGTCGGCCGCCGAGACCGCGCGCGCCCAGGCCCAGCTGCGCGAAGAGCGCGACCGCGGGCGCGACATCCTGGACAACATCTCCGAAGGCTTCGCGCTGTTCGACCGCAACTGGGTCATTCAGCGCATGAACGCCGAAGGGCTGCGCATCTGCGGCGTGGCGCGCGAGGACATCGTCGGGCGCAATCACTGGGACGCCTTCCCCGAATCAAGCGACACCGAGGCCGGGCGCATGTACCGCACGGTGATGGAAGAGCGCCGCGCCGGCAGCGCCGAATACTGCCGCACCTTCCCGGACGGACGCCGGGTGTGGTCCGACATCCGCGCCTACGCCACCCGCGACGGCGGCGTGGCCGCCTTCTTCCGCGACATCACCGACCGCAAGCTGGCCGAAGAAAAGCTGATGGAGGCCGACCGCCGCAAGGATGAATTTTTGGCGNGGCGTGGCCGCCTTCTTCCGCGACATCACCGACCGCAAGCTGGCCGAAGAAAAGCTGATGGAGGCCGACCGCCGCAAGGATGAATTTTTGGCGATGCTGGCGCACGAGCTGCGCAACCCGCTGGCGCCGATCAGCGCCGCCGCCGACCTGCTGCGCCTGGGGGCGCCGGACGAAGCGCGGGTGCGCCAGAGCAGCACCATCATCGGGCGCCAGGTACGCCACATGACGCGCCTGGTGGACGACCTGCTGGACGTCTCGCGCGTGACGCGCGGCCTGATCACGCTGGGCCAGGCGCGGGTGGCGGCGCGCGCCGTGGTCGAGGAAGCGGTGGAGCAGGTGCGCCCGAACGTCGACACGCGCGCCCAGCGCCTGACGGTGCGCCTGCCGCCCGAGACGGCGATCGTGCGCGGCGACAAGGCGCGCCTGGTGCAGGTGGTGGCCAATGTGCTGGGCAACGCCGCCAAGTACACGCCGGCCGGACGCGGCATCGACCTGCGCGCCGACGTGCTGGGCGCGCACCTGGTGCTGAGCGTGCGCGACGAAGGGATCGGCATGGAGCGCGAACTCACCGGGCGCGTGTTCGACCTGTTCGCCCAGGCCGAGCGCTCGTCCGACCGTTCGCAGGGCGGCCTTGGACTGGGGCTGGCCCTGGTCAAGCACCTGGTCGAGCTGCACGGCGGCACGGTCAACTGCTCCAGCCCGGGGCCTGGCAAGGGCAGCACCTTCGTCATCACGCTGCCGCTGCTGGCCGAGCCGGCGGCTGCGGCTGCGGTTGCGGCTGCGGCGCCGTCCGGCGAACCGGTGGCGCGCCGCGCCGGCCGCCTGAAGGTGCTGGTGGTGGACGACAACGTCGACGCCGCCGAGACGCTCGGCCTGCTGCTGGCCTCGGAAGGCCATGAAGTGGTGGTCGAGCACGAATCGCTGCGCGCGCTCGAACGCGCCCGCAGCGCGCGCCCGGACGTGTGCCTGCTCGATATCGGCCTGCCCGGGGTCGATGGCCTCGAACTGGCGCGCCGCCTGCGCGCCGACCCGGCCACCGCCGCGGCGCTGCTGGTCGCGATCACTGGCTATGGCCAGCAAAAGGACCGCGACGAGGCGTTCGCGGCCGGCTTCCAGCATCACCTGGTCAAGCCGCTCGACTTCGAGCGCCTGCTCGGCTTGCTGGACGCGGTGCGCGCCTGCGGCGAACGCAACGCCAGCCAGGTGGCGCTGACGGCCGGCTAGCCTGGCCGCTTGCACAGCCGCGCTCCCATCCGTTGCCGTACTTGCGCGGCGCATAATTTGCACCAAAATGACCGGGGTCATGCACTCGCAACGTGCAAATGTGCTGTAATGCCGTTCTTCGCGCTCTGCCTTGGTGCAATGTTCACGACTTTAATCACTCTTTTGCGGCGTCCGCACCCGGTCGCCCTGCCGCCATCGGGCCAGCTCCGGGCCGCCTTCGGCGCCCTGGTCGGCCTGATGCTGTCCGGCGTCCTCAGCCAGGTAGTGCTGGCCTGGACGGCGCCCGACGCCCATATCGCCTGGCTGGTGGCGCCCATGGCCGCCTCGGCCGTGCTGCTGTTCTGCGTCCCGGCCAGCCCGCTGGCGCAGCCGTGGCCTGTCATCGGCGGCAACGTGGTGTCGGCCCTGACCGGCGCCGCCTGCGCCCAGCTGGTGCCGGACCCGATGTTCGCCGCGCCGCTGGCCGGCGGCCTGGCGATCGCCATGATGTTCCTGCTGCGCTGCCTGCACCCGCCGGGCGGGGCGGCGGCGATGACGGCGGTGCTGGGCGGCCCGGCCGTGCACGAACTGGGCCTGAGTTTCGCAATTGCCCCGGTGGGCCTGAATACGGTGCTGCTGGTGCTGGCGGCGCTGGCCTACAACCGCCTGACCGGCGCGCATCGTCCGCACAAGCCGGCGCCGGCGCAGCCGGCCGACGTGATCGAGGACCAGGACATCGACGCCGCGCTGGCCGAATATGGCGAAGCGCTGGACGTCACGCGCGACGACCTGGCCGCGATCGTGCACGAAGCCGAGCACCATGCCGCCGAAAGGCGCGCGCGCCGCCTGCATGCGGGCGACATCGCGGTGCCGCCGCTGGCGCGCCTGCACCCCGAGATGGCGCTGGCCGATGCGCGCGTGCAACTGCTGGCGCACCGGATTCCATCCTTGCCGGTGGTCGATGGGGAAGGGCGCCTGCTCGGCATCCTGACCCAGGCGCGCCTGCTGCAGGCGGCGTCCGAGCACGAAACGCGCACGCTGGGCGCCTGGGCACGCGACGTATTGGGCAGGAGAAAAGCGGCGCTGCGGGTGGCCGAGCTGATCACGACCGGCATCGCGGTGGCCGCGACCGAGCCCGCGGCCGAGGTGGCGGCGCTGGCCGCGCGCCATGGGCTGGCCCGGGTGCCGGTGGTGGATGGGTCGGGAATGCTGCTGGGGATGGCCGGGCCGGTGGAGATGCTCAAGGCCTTGCAGGGGATCGAGCGGGTGGTTTGAACGTAGGGTTGGCGGCCCAGCCGCAAACCCTACGGGACGTTACGCCGCGTCAGCCCCGCAACACTTCTTGTACTTCTTGCCGCTGCCGCAAGGGCAGTCGTCGTTGCGGCCGACCTTCGGCTCTTCGCGCTTGACCGTCTCGACCGCGCCCTTGCGCAGCGGCAGCCAGTAGCGGTAGATGGCCGGGATGTTGGCTTCGATTTCCAGCGCCAGCCCGTGCACCTTGACCGGGTCGTCGACTTCCTTCAGTTCTTCTTCCTCGATCTCGTCGGCGCCGAGCAGGTAGACCGGGCGGATCAGTTCAGCGACTTCCGAATCCCAGATCCGTTCCCACGCCTCGGCGCGCAGTTCCACGCCTTCCCAGAAGCCCCAGCACCAGGCTTCGGGGTCGATCAGGGTCTTGCCCTCGAATTCGTGCTCGCAGTAGAGCGGCTCGAATTCCTTGGGCGAGACCTCGAACGTAATCAAGACTTCGTTCATGAAGCGCATGATCAGGTTGATGATCTTTTCTTCTTCTTTCTTGTTCTTCCACTTTGGCGCGGCCGCTTCGTCCTCGCCCCAGACCAGCGGCAGCCACTCGGCCGGCATGATGGTTTCCGGGCCGATCGCGATCGCGGTCAGGTAGCCGTGCAGGGTGTCCATCGTCATCGCGTCGTCGGAGCAACGGTCGGATAACAGGAACTGGTCGAGGTCGTCGAATTCTTTTTCGGAAAGGGGTTGTTCGAGATGCATGGGAATCTAAATAAGTGGGCTTGTTGCGTCGCTTGTTGCATTCAAGGCGCCAGTGTAACGCCTGCGACCCGCGCGAGCACGAAAAACATGCGCTGCAAATGAAAGACGCCGGGACCGGCCCGGCGTCTTCACGTTGCCATCAACAGGGGATCAGCGTTTGGCGTTGAATGCCTTGGTCAGCTCGCCGGTCGCGAAATCGTTCGCTTCCTTGGCCTTCGGCACCACCGCGCCCATGCCGAAGAATTCGTGGGTCACGCCCGTGTAATGCTTGTAGTTCACGGCCACGCCTTCCTTCTGCAGGCGGTCGGCATAGGCCTTGCCCTCGGTCATCAGCGGGTCGATCTCGGCCGTGATCACGGTCGCCGGCGGCAAACCTTTCAGCGAGGTCGCCTTCATCGGCAGCGCGTACGGGTTCTTCGGATCGGCGCCGTAGTGCTTGAAGAACCATGCCATCATCGGCTTGTTGAGCGGCTTGGCGTTGGCGTTCTTCTTGTACGACTCGTTGTTCATGTCGTCGTTCACCACCGGGTAGACCAGCAGCTGGTGCACCGGCATCTGCACCTTCTGGTCGCGCGCCATCATCGACACCACGGTCGCCAGGTTGCCGCCGGCCGACTCGCCGGCCACGGCCACGCGGGTGGCGTCGCCGTTGATGTCCTTGGCGTGGGCGATCGCCCACTGGTAGGCGGCGAATGCATCCTCGGTCTGGGTCGGGAACTTGTGCTCCGGCGCGCGGCGGTAGTCGGCCGAGACCACGACCGCCTTGGCGCCCTTGGCCAGCGCGCGCACCGACGACTCATAGACCTTGGTGTCGGCGATCACGAAGCCGCCGCCGTGGTAGTACACCACGACCGGGAACGGGCCCTTGCCTTCCGGCGTGAAGACGTGCACCGGGAAGCTGCCGCCCTTGCCCTGGACCGACATGGTCTTCATGGTGACGCCGTCTTGCGGCGCGCTGCTCTTGCCCGCGTCGGCCAGCAGTTTCTTGACCGCGTCGGCCGGGGTCGGCTGCTTGCGCGCTTCTTCCGGCGACAGGGTCTCGATCGGCTTAGGCTTCAGGGTGGCCATGGCGTCCAGCACTTTCTGCATGTTCGGCTCGGCCTTCGGCGGTTGGGCGTTCTGGGCGATGGCGACACCGCACAGCAGGCCGGCGGCGACGGCGGCGACGGTCAGGGTCAGCGATTTCTTCATGTTCTTCCTTTCGGTATTTCGTAGCGCACGCGACTGCGTCGGCTTACGTTGATGACATGAGACCTTGTTAAACATGCACGTTCAGTGCGTGAACGAACTCAGCATGATGGAAATCGGGTCATTCGCGGTTTCGCGTGCGCCACCGTACAATGCGGGCATGGATATCGACGACACCACTGCGCAAGCCCACCCGTTCGCCCGGCTCGACCCGGCCACCGTGCTCGACGCCCTCGACAGGGTCGGCCTGCATGCCGACGGCCGCCTGCTGGCCCTGAACAGCTACGAGAACCGGGTCTACCGCGCCGGCCTCGATGAAGGCGCGCCGGTGGTGGTCAAGTTCTATCGGCCCGAGCGCTGGAGCGACGCCGCCATCCTCGAGGAACACGCCTTCGTGGCCGAGCTGGTGGAGCAGGAAGTGCCGGCGGTGCCGGCATTGACGATCGACGGCCGCACGCTGCACGGCCACGCCGGTTTCCGCTTCGCCGTCTTCCCCAGCCGCGGCGGGCGCGCGCCCGAACTCGACCGGCCGGAGGTGCTGGAGTGGATTGGCCGCTTCATCGGCCGCATCCACGCCGTCGGCGCCGCGCGAGCCTATACCCAGCGCCCGGTGCTCGACCCGCAGACGTTCGGGCGCGCACCGTTCGACTACCTGCGCAATCACGGCTTCGTGCCGCCCGAGCTGCTGCCGGCCTGGACCAGCGTAGTGGAGCAGGCGCTGGACGGCGTGGCGCGCTGCTACGAGCGCGCCGGCGAATTGCCGCTGTTGCGCCTGCACGGCGACTGCCACGGCGGCAACGTGCTGTGGACCCCGGACGGGCCGCACTTCGTCGACTTCGACGACAGCCGCATGGGGCCTGCGGTGCAGGACCTGTGGATGCTGCTGTCGGGCGAACGCCAGGAGATGGTGCGCCAGATGGGCGACGTGCTGGCCGGCTACGAGGACTTCTGCGAATTCCATCCGCGCCAGCTGTACCTGGTCGAAGCGCTGCGCACGCTGCGCCTGATCCACTATGCGGCGTGGCTGGCGATGCGCTGGGACGATCCGGCGTTCCCGGCCGCTTTCCCCTGGTTCAATACCCAGCGCTACTGGCAGGACCGGATCCTGGAACTGCGCGAGCAGGTGGCGCTCATGGATGAGCCGCCGCTGTGGCCGGTATGACACACCGGTAAATACGCAGCGCAAACCGACGAGCTGACAGGGATGCCGCCCGCTGTTCGGCGTGGCATGCCTTGCAATTTTGCCGGATAATCGACACGACACATCCCATCTTCGGGATCGCCGCCAACGAGAGCTTTCATGGAACCGAACCAAGCCAAGCCAGACGATGACGACTTCATGATCGACCTGTCGCACATGGATGGGCCGCCGGAGGCGCCTGCCGCGCCCGACGTGGCACAGGCTCAGGCCGCCGGTCCGGCTGCGGCCGGGGCTGCAGCCGGAGCGGCGGCCGAGCGCAAGCCGCTCGAGATGCGCGAGATCCAGGAAGCGATCGCGCGCGTCGAAGCCGAGGCCAAGGCCAATGTGGCCGCCGAGAGCCGCGCCCACGCCGAAGCCCAGGCCCGTGCGCTGGCCGAGGAGCGCGCCGCGCTCGACGCCGCAGCGGCGGCAGCGGCGCTGGCCAATTCCCAGGCCTCCGAAGAAGCGATCGCCGCCAACCGCGACCGCCTCGATTCGCTGCGCGCCGCGGCCCAGGCCTCGAGCGAGCGGCTGGAAGCGATCCGGCAAGAGACCGCCGAGCTGCGCGCCCGCGTCAAGACCGAGACCGAGGTACGGCTGGCGGCCGAGGCGCGCGTGCGCAGCGAAGAAGAAGCGCGGCGCCGCGCCACGGTCCAGATCGAGGCCGAGGCCGAACTGGCGGCCAAGGCCGCGCGCGCCGCCGACGACCTGGTGCTGCAAACCGAACAGGCGCGCCTGCAGGCGGCCGAACGGATGGCGGCGGTGGCGGCGGCCAAGGAAGAAGTGCTGCACAACGCCAGCGCCGACGCCCGCATCGCGATCCTGGCGCGCGAGCGCGAACGCGCCGAAAAAGCCGCGCGCCAGACCGCCGAGAAGCTGGCCCAGGCCGAAGCCGAAGCGCTGGAACTGACGCTGCAGCGCGAGCGCGCCGACCAGGTGGCGCTCACCTCGGCCTTCCAGCGCGCCGCGGCCGAAGCGCGCGCGCTGGAAGAAGCGCGCGCGTTTGCCCACATCGAACAGGAACGCGAAGCGATCGCGCTGGCCCAGGCCGAATCCGAGCGGGTCGCGGCGCAATCGCTGCGCATGCGCCTGCAGACCGAGAAGGAATTGCGCGACGCCGCCACCCACCGCGCGCGGATGGAGCAGATGGCGGCCAGCAGCGCCGAGGCGCGGCGCGACGCTGAAGTGCGCATCATGGCCGCGACCGAGGCCCGCATCGAGGCCGACCGCAAGCTGCTGGACGTGTCCGAGGACCGCGCGCGCGTCGAGGAAGAAGCCGGCATGCAGAGCCAGGCGCGGCTCGAGGCCGAAGCGCAGGCGGCGAACGCCGCGCGCGACCGCATGGCGGCCGACGAAGCGGCGCAGGCGGCAGCCCTGCACGAGCAGGAAGAACAGGAGCGCGAACGGGCGCTGGCCGCAGCACGCGCCGAGCAGGCGCAGGCCGCAGCCGACGCGCTGGCGGCGCAGAACGAAGCCGAAGCGGCTGCGCTGGCGCTGGACACCGAGCGCGCCGAACTGCAACGCCAGGCGGCCGAACTGGCCGAGCAGCGCCGCGTTGAAGCCGAAGCGTTGGCCCAGGCCGAACGCGAACGGCTTGAAGCCGAAGCGGCGGCGCTGGCGCAGTTGGAACAAAAGCAGGCGGTCGAGCGTTCCCTGACGCTGGCCGCGCAGGCGCGTATCGAAGCGGAACAGGCGACGGCCGAAGCGCTGCGCAGGCAGGCCGAGGCCGAGCAGCGCCTGGAGGCGGCCCAGCGCGCGGCATGGGAAGCGCAGCAGGCGCAGGCCGACGCCGCGATCGAAGAAGCGGCGCAAGCCGAAGCGGCCGCAGCGGCCCAGCAGGCGCAGACCCGGCGCGCGGCCGAACTGGCGGCGGCCCAGGCCGAGCGGGTCGAGGTCGAGCGCCAGCAGGTGCAGCTGACCGAACAGGCGATCGCCTCCGAGCGCGAAGCGACCCAGGCCGCGCGCGAGGCGCTGGCCCTGGTCGAACGCAAGCTGGCCGCCCAGCGCCAGCAGGCCGCGGCCGACGCCCGCGCCAACGAAGCGGCGGCGGCGCGCCTGGCCTCGGAGCAGGCCGCAGCCCAGGCCGCGCAGGCGCGCGCCGAAGCCGAGGAAGAACAGGCGCACCTGGCGCGCGAGCGCGAACTGGTGGAGCAGGCCGCGATGCAGGCCGCGGTCGACAAGCGCGAAGCCCAGCGGGTGCTGCTGGAGCACGCCCAGGCGCACGCCGAGATGCAGCGCAAGTCGGCGCAAGCCACGCAGCAGATGGCCGACGCGCGCAAGCACCTGGTGAACCTGGAAAGCAAGCGCCAGGACGAACAGGCGGCCGAACTGGCGGCGACCGAACGGGTGATCGGCGAGCGGCGCCAGGAAGCCGGGCAGCGTTCCATCTCGGCGGATTTGACGCGCGAAGTGCTGGGACGCTTCAAGCAGTCGCAGGCGAGGGCGGCGGAATCGTCGGCCGCGCAGGCGGCGGCCAGGCTGGCGGAAGTGGTGGCGGCTCAGCGCAAGCTGGATCAGTAAGGCGGTGTGGCCTGCGACCTGAATACCGTCGTTCCCGCGAAGGCGGGAACCCAAGTTCGTCGCGTGCCAATCAAATCAAGCGTAGTCGGTCCGCACGCAAACTTGGATTCCCGCCTTCGCGGGAATGACGTCGGTTTATTGTGCAGACTGAGCTGGCGCCGCCGGCGCTTGCACCGCCCCACTTGCTTCGCTCGGCGACACCGGATTCACCGGCCCCGTCACCACGCCCTTGACGAAATACTCGGTATCCCCAAAGCACGAGGTCGGCACACCCTTGTGCTGCTGGTACGACACCTGCACCCGGCGACCGATATTGCTGTTCAGTTGCTTGGCCACCGCATCGTCGCGCACCGTGAACGCGAAGCGCTCCGGAATCGCGCCCGGCATGCTCGACAGCAGGATATCGCCTTCCCAGGTCTTGCACAGCCAGCCCTTCTTCGAGAACGACTGCAGGTAGCCGGCACGGTCGCCTTCGGAATACGACCAGTTCAGCGTGAACCAGGTGTACAGGCTGCCCAGGACGGCAACGATGGCGATGACGGACAGCAGCAGGGCGGTGATGCGCTTGGACGAAGTGGTCGGCATGGTGGGGCGGTGATTCCTAAGTGGTGGTCGGGATGGCAGCGAAAATGGCAGCGCCGGGGGCGCCGCGCGCCCATTCTGCCATGGCCGCGCCGGTTAGCAAACCGCCGTGTCGGATATCTGTTCCGGAATCAATTCACGCCTTAGTGCACGCCGCCCGCCGTCTCGACGCCGCCCGCGGCTTCCCCGGCCTCCATGCGCCGCCGGTAGCGCACCGACGACCACAGCGACACCAGGATGAAGGCCAGCCCCGACAGCCCGGTGAACCACTCGGGAATGTGATAGTGCACGCCGAGGAACATGATCAGCGCCAGGATGCCAATCGCGTAGTGCGCCCCGTGCTCGAGATAGACGAACTGCTGCAGCGTACCCTTGTAGACCAGGAACACCGTCATGGAACGCACGAACATGGCGCCGATCGCCAGGCCCAGCATGATGATCACCACGTCGTTGGTGATGGCGAACGCCCCGATCACGCCGTCGAAACTGAACGACGCATCCAGCACTTCCAGGTACAGGAAGCCGCCAATGCTGCCCTGCGAGATCATGGCCCCGACCGACGGGTCTTCTTCCTTTTCTTCCAGCAGGCCGCTGAGCCACTGCACGCCGATATACACCAGCACCCCGACCACGCCGGCCAGCAGCACCGCCAGCTTGCGCTCGGGCGGCATCAGGCTCATCGAGGCCAGCACGCCGAGCAGGGTGATCAATACGGCGAGGCCGCCGGTGCCGTACTGGCCCATCTTTTCCTCGATCCAGCCCAGCCAGTGCAGTTCCTTTTCTTCGTCGAACAGGAAGTTCAGGAACACCAGCGCCAGGAAGGCGCCGCCGAAGGCCGCCACCTCGGCATGGTGCTCGGTCAGGTGGCGCGAGTATTCGTTCGGGTTCTCGATCGCCATGTGCCAGACGTCGACCAGGCCGAGGCCGGTCGCCACGGCCACGATCACCAGCGGGAACAGCAGCCGCATGCCGAACACCGCCACCAGGATGCCGACCGTGAGGAACAGCTTGCGCCAGAATTCGTTCCAGTGCTTCAGCACCGAGGCGTTGACGACGGCATTGTCGAAAGAAAGCGACACTTCCAGCACCCCGAGGATGGCGGTGATCCACAGCGCCTGCAGCAGGCCGGCCATGCCGCGGTGCTCGTACCCCCACCAGCCGGCCAGGGCCATCAAGACGATGGTGACGATGAACGACCAGCGGAAATGCTGCATGGGGACTCCTTGTATGTCGGACCGGGTTGGAGGAATATTACCTTCTTCCGGCGTGATGGGGCCGTTCGGAAAATCTCCTGCCAGGGCTTGCTTCTGAGATAATTCTGCCCGACATTTTTCACTCTTTAAAATTCCATGGAAATTATCTACCTCGTGACGCCGGTGTTGACCTGGATGGTGGTCGGCCCGATCAAATTCCTCATTTCCAGCATCCGCCTGCGGCGCTGGGCCTTCGACCTGGTCGGCAACGGCGGCTTCCCCAGCAACCACAGCGCCGTGGTGTCGAGCATGGCGACCCTGATCGCGCTGCGCGAAGGCATGGGCCATCCCGCCTTCGGCGTGGCCGTGACGCTGGCCTTCATCGTCATGATCGACGCCAACAGCCTGCGCCAGCACGTCGGCCGCCACGCGGTGGCGCTGAATCGCCTGCACGACGGCAAGACCGAATACGTGGTGCTGCGCGAGCGCATGGGCCACACCAAGATCGAGATCGCCGGTGGCGTGCTGACCGGCATCGGCATGGGCTTCCTGATCAACGCCGTCCTCGGCGGCCTGTAAGCCATGAACGGCGCGTATCTACTTCTCGTATGTACGCGCCACCCGTCAGCGGACAGGGGGCGGACGTCCGCCCGTCCGCCCGGCGCTGCATTCCATCCGGGCTGCAACGCAGCTCATCGCCAAAATCCGCAGTTCATCCATCGAAACCCGCAGCCCGCAGGTTCCTCGATTGACGCCAGTGAGGCAGTCCTGAATACTGCCCGCTGACCCTGTTTGTTCGCCCGTCGGACACGTCGCATTTCCCATACTTACAAAGACACTGAGTCCATTCTCCGGAGATCCACAATGCTGCGCAAAACCCTTCTCGTTCTCGCCATCGCTTCCAGCCTCGCCGCCTGCGGCAAGGGTGGCGCCCCGGATGCGGCCAAAGCCAAGGACAACAAGCCCACGCAGCTGTCGGTGGCGCCCGAAGACGTGCTCACCGTGCAGAGCGACGCGGTGGCCTCGGGCCCGGTGATCACCGGCTCGATCCAGCCCGAGCGCCGCGCCGACCTGCGCGCCGAAGTCTCGGCCATCGTGCTGCAGGTGCTCAAGGAGAACGGCGAACCGGTCAAGCGCGGCGACGTGCTGGTGCGCCTGGACGAAACCTCGATCCGCGACACCCTGACCTCGGCCGAGGATGCGCAGCGCGCCGCCGGCCTGGCGCTGGACCAGGCCAACCGCCAGGTCGAGCGCCTCAAAACCCTGAGCGCTTCCGGCATGACCTCGATGAAGGCGCTGGACGACGCCGAGATGGCGCGCAACAACGCCCTGAGCGAACTGTCGGCCTCCAAGAGCCGCGTAGCCACCGCGCGCCAGCAACTGGCCCGCACCACGGTGCGCGCGCCGTTCGACGGCATCGTCTCCGAGCGCAAGGTCTCGAACGGCGACACTGCCACCGTCGGCAAGGAACTGGTGAAGGTGATCGACCCGTCCAGCATGCGCTTCGAAGGCGCGGTGTCGGCCGATTCGATCAGCACCGTCAAGGTCGGCCAGCCGGTCAAGTTCCGCGTCAACGGCTATGGCGACCAGCTGTTCGCCGGCACCGTGCGGCGCATCGATCCGGCGGCGAATGCCGTCACGCGCCAGGTCGAGGTGCTGGTCGGCTTCGCCGACAACGCCCAGCCGCGCGTGGCGGGCCTGTACGCCGAAGGCCGCGTCGACGCCCACAGCAGCGACGCGCTGATGCTGCCCGAGAGCGCGCTGGTGCGCCAGGGCGACAGCAGCTACACCTGGCGCATCAAGGACAAGACGCTGTCCAGGGTGAACCTGGTGGTCGGCGCGCGCGATGCGCGCACCGGCAACTTCGAGGTCAGGCAGGGCCTGGCGGCCGGCGACGTCGTGCTGCGCGCCCCGACCTCGAACCTGAAGGACGGCCAGAAGGTCGACATGGCCACTGCGCGCGTGGCCAGCGCGGCGCCGGCGGGGCAGGGCCCGGCCCAGAACCAGAACAAGTAACAGCATAAATAAGCGGGCGCACCAGAACAGCTCTATAACAAAGAAAATAAGCAAGGAAAACAAGATGTTCCTGTCCAATTTCAGTGTCAAGAAACCGATCGCCACGATCGTGATCATCGTGGCGATGATGGCCATGGGGCTGCTGGCCCTGTCCAAGCTGAAGGTCAACCAGAACCCGGACGTCGACCTGCCGCTGATCGTGGTCGACATTCCGTATCCGGGCGCTTCGCCCGAGACCGCCGAGCGCGAGGTCACCAACCGCATCGAGAAGCAGCTGCAGGCGATCCAGGGCGTGGACGAGCTCACTTCCAACTCCTACGAGGGCGGGGTCAGCATCCTGCTGTGGTTCGACTTCGGGCGCGACCTGATCGAAGCCTCGGACGACGTGCGCAACGCGATCTCCGCGGTGCGCTACAAGCTGCCGCTCGAAATGCGCGAGCCGGTGCTGCGCCGGGTCGACCCGGCGGCCGACCCGATCATGCAGCTGGCCCTGTCGTCGACCAGCCAGAGCCACGCCGACATCTCGCGCTATGCCGAAGACGTGCTGGCCGACCGCTTCCGCGGCATCGAGGGCGTGTCGATCGTCAATGTCGGCGGCGCCCTGCGCCGCGAACTGTCGGTGCTGCTGCGCGCCGAGAAGCTGCGTGAATTTAACGTCTCGGTGACCGACGTCACCAACGCCCTGCGCAGCGGCAATACCAATGCGCCAGTGGGCAAGCTGCGCAGCGAACTGGACGAGAAGGGCATCCGCCTGATCGGCCGCATCGAGCGTCCGGAAGACTTTTCCCAGATCGTCGTGAAACGCAACGGCGACCAGATCGTGCGCCTGAACCAGGTGGCCGAGATCCGCGACGGCTTTGCCGACATCAATTCGCTGTCGATCCGCAGCGGCAAGCCGAACGTCGGCCTGTACATCTCGCGTTCGCGCGACGCCTCCACCGTGGCGCTGGCCAAGAAGGTCCATGCCCTGGTCGAGGAAGTCAACAAGGAACTGCCGCAAGGCACCAAGGTGGAAGTGACGCGCGACGGCGGCCGCGAGGCGCAGCTGAGCCTGAACAACGTGATCGAATCGCTGGTGCTGGGCGCGGTGCTGACCGTGTTCGTGGTGTACGCCTTCCTGAATTCGTGGCGTTCGACCCTGATCACCGCGCTGGCGCTGCCGACCTCGGTGCTGGCGGCCTTCATCGCGGTCTGGCTGTGCGGCTTCACGCTCAACTTCATGACCCTGCTCGGCCTGTCGCTGGCGATCGGCGTGCTGATCGACGACGCCATCGTGGTGCGCGAAAACATCGTGCGCCACATGGAGATGGGTTCTGATCGCCGCACCGCGGCCCTCGAAGGCACGGCCGAGATCGGCCTGGCGGTGGCCGCCACCACCTTCTCGATCATGGCGGTGTTCGTGCCGGTGGCCTTCATGCCGGGCCTGGCCGGCGAATGGTTCCGTCCGTTTGCCCTGACCGTGACCTGCTCGGTGATCGTCTCGCTGCTGATCTCGTTCACGCTCGATCCGATGCTGTCGGCCTACTGGGGCGACCCGCCGGGCCACCACAGTGCGCCGAAGAAGGGCCTGGGCCGCCAGCTGGACCGTTTCAATCACTGGTTCGACCGCCAGGCCGACCGCTACGGCCACGTGATCGCCTGGGCGCTGCACCACCGGCGCTGGATGGGCGCGATCGCGCTGGCCAGCTTCGTGGCGGCGATCGTCCTGCAGGGCAAGTTCGGCGGCACCAGCTTCCAGCCGAAGATGGACTCGGGCAACGTCCAGATCGAGGTGCGCACCCCGGCCTCGTCGAGCATCGAGTACGCCCGCCGCAAGGTGGAGGCGGCGGCCGAACTGGCGCGCACCATTCCCGAGACCAAGGACACCAACAGCCGGATCGACCTGAACGGCGGCCGCGTCACGGTCGACATCGGCCGCCGCAGCGAACGCAAGCGCAACGCCGCCGAGATCGCGATCGAACTGCGCCAGAAACTGGCGCCGCTGGTCGGCGCCGAGTACACCGTCATCGACGACCTCAACGGCGGCGGCAAGCCGGTCCAGATCGAGTTCACCGGCCCCGATTCGCGTAAACTCATGGAGCTGACCACCGCCTACATGGCCAAGCTGCGCGAGGTGCCGGGCGCGGTCGACGTCTCCCTGTCCGAGCAGGACCCGAAGAACGAGCTGCAGATCGTGCTCGACCGCGGCCTGGCCAACGCCATGGGCATCTCGGTCAACGACGCCGCGCAGTCGCTGCGCGTGGCCTTCGCCGGCATCGAGGTCGGCGACTGGGTCGACCCGACCAGCGAGACGCGCGACGTGGCGGTGCGCCTGCATCCGGACGACCGGGTCAGCACCGAAAGCATCGAGCGCCTGCCGATCTCGGTCGCCGGCACCGGCATGATGGTGCCGCTCGAGCAGATCGCCACCATCACCATGGGCAAGGGCCCGTCCGGCATTCGCCACAAGGACGGCGAGCGCCTGATCACGGTCTCGGCCAACGTCCAGGGCCGCGCCCCGGGACAGGTGACGGAAGAAGCGATGGCGCTGGCGCGCACCTTCGACTTCCCGCCGGGCTACGGCCTGTCGCTGGGCGGCGCCGGCGAAGACCAGCAGGAACTGATGCAGGCGATGGTGATCGCGCTGCTGTCGGGCATCGCCCTGATGTACCTGATCCTGGTGATGCAGTTCGGTTCGTTCACGGCGCCGTTGGGCGTGATGCTGTCGCTGCCGCTGTCCCTGATCGGCGTGGTGCTGGCCCTGATCCTGACCAGCAACACGCTCAACATGATGAGCATGATCGGCATCATCATGCTGATGGGGCTGGTGGCCAAGAACGCGATCCTGCTGCTGGACGCGGCGCGCGCCCTGGAGCACGAAGGCATGGACCGCGAGGAAGCGCTGATGGCCGCCGGCCGCAAGCGCCTGCGTCCGATCCTGATGACCACCTTTGCCCTGATCGCCGGCATGTTCCCGGTGGCCCTGGCGCTGGGCGACGCCGGCCAGTTCTTCCAGCCGCTGGCGATCGCCATCATCGGCGGCACCATCACCTCGACCCTGCTGACGCTGCTGGTGGTGCCGACCTTCTACGACAGCATCGAGATCGCCGCCGACCGCATGGCCGCCAAGTACGGCCGCCGCTCGGCGCGCTGGAGCATGCTGCCGGCGTTCCTGGTGACGCTGGTGGAAGCGATCCTGACGCTGACCTTCGTGCGCCTGGTGTACCGCTTGATCGTGCGCGGCATCGGCTTCGCGACCGGACGCGGCAAGGCGCAGCCGGTGTAAGCGCCGGGCGGCGCGCCCGCCGCTTTGACCTGCGGACACGGCCAGCCATGCGCTGGCCGTGTCGTTTTCGGGCGCGCCGTAGCTTCCTGGTTGTATTTATGCGACTGCCGGTTTTGTAGCTATTGCAATGGAGTATTGCCACATGGCGTAGAATGGCTGACTTCGCGCGGCTGTCCAGCGTGTTCGTCCATTGCCTCCCAAGTCCTGCCATGTCCGCATCCGATCACATCCCACACCAGTCCAGCGCCGATCCCGACCTCAACTGGCTCGCCGGCGGCGGCGAGATGGGTGAGCTGATCCGCAATATGGACTGGTCCAGGACGCCGCTGGGGCCGCTGTCCGGCTGGCCGCAGAGCCTGCGCACCTCGGTCAGCCTGTGCCTGTCGTCGACCTTCCCGATCCTGGTGTGCTGGGGCCCGGACGACATCCAGATCTACAACGACGCTTACCGCCCGATCTGCGGCGACCTGCACCCGGCCTCGATGGGGGCGCCGTTCAAGGTGATCTGGGCCTCGGCGCTGCCGGTGGTGGGCGATGCCTTCGAGCGCGCGCACCAGGGAGAAGGCGCCTACATCAAGGACCAGCAGATGTTCCTCGATCGCAGCGGCTACCTGGAAGAAGCCAACATGACCTTCTCGTTCTCGCCGATCCGCGACGAGTCGGGCGCGGTGGGCGGCGTGTTCCACCCGATCACCGAGACCACGGCAGTGGTGCTGGGCGCGCGCCGCACCCAGTGCCTGCGCGACCTGAGCGCCAGCCTGGCCGGAGCGCGCACCATCGGCGAGATCGGCGAGCACATCGAGCGCCATGGCGCGCAGCTGGCGGCCGACGTGCCGTTCTTGCTGTTCTACCAGATCGACGCCGCCAGCGGCGAGCTGCAGCTGCGCGGGCGCGCCGGCCTGTCCGGGGACTGTCCGCTGGCGCCCGGGACGCTGGCGCTGAGCGACGCCTGCTGGCCATTCGCCCGCGCCAGCGCCTCGCACGCGGCCGAGCAGGTCGACGACGTCGCCGCGCGCCTGCAGGGCCAGGTTTGCGGCCCGTACGACGAGCCGCCGCGCTCGGCGCTGGTGCTGCCGCTGGCGCTGCCCGGCGGGCAGGAGCTGTTCGGCTTCCTGGTGGCGGGCGTCAACGTGCGGCGCGCGCTCGATAGCGAGTACCGCAATTTCTACGAACTGCTGGGCGCGGCCGTGAACACGGCGGTCGGCAACGTGCTGGCCTACGAGCAGGAGCAGCGCCGCGCCGAAGAGCTGGCCGCGATCGACCGCGCCAAGACCGCATTCTTCTCCAACGTCTCGCACGAATTCCGCACGCCGCTGACCCTGATCCTGGGCCCGCTCGACGACGCCCTGGCCGCCGGCGCCGGGGAGGCGCTGGCGCCGGCCCAGCGCAAGCGCATCGAGGTCACCCACCGCAACGCGCTGCGCCTGCTGAAACTGGTCAATTCGCTGCTCGACTTCTCGCGCATCGAGGCCGGGCGGGTGCAGGCCAGCTACGTGCCGCTCGACCTGGCGCGCACCACGCTCGACCTGGCGGGCGTGTTCGAGTCGGCCATGGCCAAGGGCGGCCTGGAATATCACGTCGAGATGCAGGAGCTGGGCCAGCCGGTCTACGTCGACCGCGACATGTGGGAAAAGATCGTGTTCAACCTGCTGTCGAACGCCTTCAAGTTCACGCTGCAGGGCAGCGTCACGATCCGCCTGGCCGAGCACGAAGGCATGGCGCGGCTGTCGGTGCTGGACACCGGCACTGGCATCCCCGAGCACGAACTGCCGCGCATGTTCGAGCGCTTCCACCGCATCGAGGGCGCGCCCGGACGCACCTATGAGGGCACCGGCATCGGCCTGGCGCTGATCCAGGAACTGGTGCGCCTGCACGGCGGCAGCATCGCCGTCTCCAGCACCTACGGCCAAGGCACCCGCTTCGACGTCGACCTGCCGTTCGGCAGCGCCCATCTGCCGGCGGACAGCGTGCAGGGCGCGCCGGACGACGTGGCCGACAGCCGGCGCATGGGCGCCGCTTTTGTCGAGGAAGCGCTGCGCTGGCTGCCCGACGCTCAAGCTGCGCCGGCCGCGGCGCCGGACCTGGATGGCGCGGCCCAACAGCTGCGCCCGCGCATCCTGATCGCCGACGACAACAACGACATGCGCGCCTACCTCAAGTCGCTGCTCGAGCCGCACGCCGAGGTGCGCGCCTGCGCCGACGGCGAGGCCGCGTTCGAACTGGCGCTGGCCGATCCGCCCGACCTGCTGCTGAGCGACGTGATGATGCCGCGCCTGGATGGCTTCGGCCTGATCGCGCGCATCCGCGCCACCGAGGCGCTGCGCCACCTGCCGGTGATGCTGCTGTCGGCGCGCGCCGGCGAAGAAGCCAAGGTCGAGGGCCTGCAGGCCGGCGCCGACGACTATCTGGTCAAGCCGTTCTCCACCAGCGAACTGCTGGCGCGGGTCCAGACCCAGGTGACGCAGGGCCGCGAGCGGCTGCAGGCGGCGCAGGATGCGCGCCAGCGCGAAGCCGCGGTGCGCTCGCTGATCGACGCCTCGCCGGCCACGCTGTGGACCACCGACAACGATGGCCAGTGCACCTACCTCAGCCAGCGCTGGTACGACTACACCGGCCGCACGCCCGAGCAGGACCTGGGCATGGGCTGGCTCGACAACGTGCACCCGGACGACGCCGCGCGCTCGGGCGCGATCTTCCTGACGGCGAACGCCCGGCGCGAAGCGTTCTCGTTCGACTACCGGCTGCGCCGCCACGATGGCCAGTACCGCTGGTTCATCGACGCCGGCATGCCGCGCCTGGACGCGGCCGGCGCGCCGGACGGCTACGTCGGCACCGTGATCGACGTCCACGAACGCAAGCTGCTGCAGGAACGCTTCGAGCGCGTCTCGCGCGCCGGCAACATCGGCGTCTGGTACGCCGATGCGCCGTTCGCGCGCTTCCAGCTCAACGCCGAGATGGCGGCGCATTTCGGCCTGGACGGCGCCGGCGAGGTGGCGCTGGACACGCTGCTGGCGGCGGTCGACCCGGCCCAGCGCACGCAGCTGGCCCAGGGCATCGAGCACGCGATCCGCGACGGCGCCGCGCTCGACCTCGAGCTGTGCAGCCTGGGCGCCGGCGCGAGCGATAGCGGCGGCAAGGACGGCAACGGCAATGTCAGCGGCGGGCGCTGGCTGCGCGCGATCGGCTGGCGCGGCGTCGACGAACGCGGCCAGCCGGCGCGCTTCGACGGCGTGATCCTCGACATCGACCGCCACAAGCAGGCGGAAGCGGACTTGCAGCACCTGGCGCGCGAATTGACGGAAAAGAACCGCCTGCAAAGCGAGTTCCTGTTCACCCTGGCGCACGAGCTGCGCAACCCGCTGGCGCCGATCCGTTCCGGCCTGGAGCTGATGCGCATCGGCAGCGCCGCCGCCAACGTGCAGGGCATCATGCAGCGCCAGGTCGACCACATGGTGCACCTGGTCGACGACCTGCTCGACATGGCGCGCCTGGCCGAGGGCAAGGTCACGCTGCAGCTGGAAACGGTGCTGCTGGCCGACGTGGTGCGCGACGCGGTGGAGATGTGCGCGCCGCAGGTGGAGGCCGGGCGCCACGCCCTCAGCCTGCGCCTGCCGCCGAGCGCGGTCGCGCTGCAGGCCGACCGCCACCGCCTGGCCCAGATCTTGAGCAACCTGATCAACAACGCCGCCAAATACACTCCGCCCGGCGGCGCGATCGAGGTCGCGGCCCAGGTGGAAAGCGGCGCGGCGCCGGCGGTGGCGATCTCGGTGACCGATAACGGCATCGGCATCGCGCCCGAGCTGCTGGAGTCGGTGTTCGACATGTATTCGCAGGTCAAGGACGCCGAAGGCATGGCCCAGGGCGGCCTCGGGGTCGGCCTGAACCTGGTGCGGCGCCTGGTGCAGCTGCACGGCGGCAGCGTGGTCGCGACCAGCATGGGCGCCGGTTGCGGCAGCCGCTTCACGGTGCGGCTGCCGCTGCCCGCCGCCGGCGTGGCCACGGAGACCAGCGCTGCCTCGGGCGCCGCCAGCGCGGCGCTGGCTCCGGCAGCCGGTGCCGCCCTGCGCATCCTGGTAGTGGACGACAACGTCGACGCCGCCGACACGCTGCACGCGCTGCTCGAGATGAACGGCCATGCGGTGACGGTGGCGCACGACGGCGCCGCCGCATTGCGCGCGGCGGCCAGCAGCCTGCCGCAGGTAGTGTTCCTCGATATCGGCCTGCCCGACATGAGCGGCTACGAAGCGGCAGCCGAGATGCGCCTGATCGACGGCATGGCGCACGCCACCCTGGTGGCGCTGACCGGCTGGGGCGCCGAGCAGGACCGCCAGCGCTCGCAGCGTGCCGGCTTCGACCATCACCTGACCAAGCCGGCCGATTTCGATACGGTCGAGCGCCTCATCGCGGAGGTCGCGGCGGGGCAGTGAGGCTGGAGGCGCTCAAAAACGTTCGTGCGAACGGGCGGGCTGTAACTTAGGCTGTAACTTAGGCTGTCACTCAGCTCGTAACTCAGGCTGTAACGCCGGATGTGGAGCAAGACGGACAGTGCGGAAGATCGCCGCCGCGACTATTGCAGGAAATTGCTGAGGGGAGAGCTGAAGGGGCGCTACGGAAAGAGTTGCGGCCCGACGCGAACGCCGGGCGCGCTGCTTGCCTCCGAACGTGCCTGCAGGCAGGCAACGTCGGATGATGCTGGCAACCGATTAGCGGCCGGTGGTGCCGGTGCCGGTGGTGCCGGTGGTGCTTTGCGGGTCGGTGCTGGTGGTGCCGGTAGCGCCTTCGGCAGTGCCTGCACCGGTGGTGCCGGTGGTGCCGGTGGTGCCCGAAGTGCCGGTGCCGGTGCCGGTCGCGCCGGTGCCCATGTCGCCGGTGGTACCGGTTGCGCCGCCGGTTGCGCCACCCATGTCGGTGGTGGTGCCGGTGGTGCCGGTGCCGGTCGCGCCGGTGCCGGTGTCACCCGTGGTGCCGGTGGCGCCCGAGGTGCTGCTCGGGGTGGTCGCCGAGGTGTCGGCCGGGACGGTGGTCTCGGTGGTTTCGTTCTTCTTGCAGGCGCCGAGCAGCGAAGCCATGAAGGCGGCGGTCAGCAGGATTTTTGGTGCCTTGGTCAGTGCTTTCATTTTTAACTCCTCGATTACGTCACATGTATCTTGTGCCGAAGTCTCCAGGTGAGGCGCTGGAGGGTCAACGGCGCCAGTGCAGTTCCCCGATCGACCCGATTCCAGGCCGGCGGTGGAACGTCCAGGGTACCGACGCAACGCGCGGTCCCGTTTGGTGCATCGATCCAACGGTGCTGATTAGACCGCAAGTAAATCCTGCGGTTCGTTAGTTCGCGCACCTCTAGCTATTTTTTCACGAAATTCATCGCGAAATTTACAGCGCCGAGCAAATCAACACCCGGTTATTGCTCCCCCGACTCACGCCGGATGGCCTGTTCCTCGACGGCATTCTTGCCACCAAGCTGTTCCAGCAGCGCGGGAATCTCCCCCGGGAGTTCACGCGCCAGATATCCCAATGTGCCCATGCGCGCCGCCAGCCGGTCGCCGGCGCGCGCATGCAGCGCCACGCCCCAGCATGCGGCCTGCGCCGGCGGGGCGCCGCGCGCCGCCAGGCCGGCGATGATGCCGGCCAGGACGTCGCCCGACCCGGACGCCGCCAAACCGACATTGCCGGCGCAGTCGTGCTGCCACAGCGTGCCGTCGGGCGCCGCGATCACGGTGCGGCGGCCCTTGAGCGCCACTACCGCATTCCATTCCTGCGCCGCCGTCTGCGCCGGCGCGTCGGGAGCATCGACCAGCGTGTCCTTGTCGCGCCCGGTAAGGTGCGCCATCTCGCCGCAGTGCGGCGTCATGATCACCGGCCGTGCGAAGCGCATCGGCTTGCCTTCTGGCCAGTCGGGCGGCAAACGCAGCAGCGCATCCATGCCGCAGGCATCGAGCACCAGGTTCACTTCCGCCGCGTCCAGGCTCGGCAGCAACGCGTGCACCAGGCGCGCCGTGGAGGCCTCGTCGCGCATGCCGGGACCGACCAGCATCGCATCGACGCGGTCGGTGAGCGGGTCGAGCGTCGACAAGGCATCGAGCTTGAAGCCGTCGGTTTCATGCTCTTCGAGGCCGATCACGCGCGCCTCGGGCATGGCCATGGCCACCAGCTGCGCCACGCTGGCGCCGGTGGCGATCGTCAGCTTGCCGGCGCCGGCGCGCATGGCGGCGGTGGCGGACAGGATGATGGCGCCCGGCATCTCGCGCGAGCCGCCCAGGATCAGGACGTGGCCACGGATTTCCTTGTCGCCGCCGGCATGCGGCTGCGGCAACGGCCAGGCGCGCAGGAACGCGTCGTCGATATCGAACGTGTGGCGGTGGTTGGCATCCATGGAGGTGGCCTCAGGCGTTGGGCGCGACGGGCAAGTCCTTGGCGGCAGTGACGGGCGTACCGCTTGCTTCCAGCGGCGCCACAAAGTTGACCAGGCGCAGCGACAAATCGCCGCGCTTGCCGAGTTCGGGATCGAACTCGTAGGAAGTGACCGAGCAGTTCGGCACATCGCCGGCGCGGTCGAATTCGAGGATCTGCGCTTCGGTCAGGTGCTCGAACAGGTAGCGGAAGCAATTGACGGTGACCTGGTGCGCCACGATCAGCACGCGCTCGTTGCAGAACTCGCGCTCGAGCGTGTCCATCACGCTGCGCAGGCGCAGGATGACGTCGCACCAGCTCTCGCCGCCAGGTGGGCGGAAATAGAATTTGCCGACGTGGTGGCGCTGCTCGTACAGATCGGGGAACAGGTGCGCGATGCCGTGCGTGGTGAGGCGATCGAGCACGCCGAATTCCTTTTCGCGCAGGCGTTCGTCGACGCGGATCGTCAGGTTGTCGCGCACCGCCGCATCGAGCCGGCTCATCACGATGTTGGCGGTCTCGGCGGCGCGGACATACGGCGAGTGCAGCACCACGGTCGGGCGTTGCTCGGGTGGCAGGGCTGCGAACCAGTCGCCCAGCGCCTCGGACTGTTGCATACCGAGCTCGGACAGCGGCACATCGACGTCGCGCTCGGCAATGTCGATGCGGTGACCGTTGGCGGCCTCCGCCAGGTCGCGCGCGACGTTGCCGGCACTTTGTCCGTGCCGCACTACCCAAATTTCCTGGGGCCACTTCTGTTCCGTTGCCATCGCCGAGTTTGTCAAATTTGTTAACTTGGCGACATCATAGACGGATTCGGCTCAGCGTCAGCGCACGATTGCCGCCTGTCCATGGCGGCAAGAAACGCTATAGGAAAGCGCTTACACGGCCTGCTCTTCGCTGTCCAGATTCACTTCGGCGTCGCTGTCGAACACGCGCATGTCGGTCTCGCCCAGCACCCGGCTGGTGACCGAACCGGCCGCGATCGAGCCGCTCACGTTGAGGGCCGTGCGGCCCATGTCGATCAGCGGTTCGACCGAGATCAGCAGGCCGGCAAGGGCCACCGGCAAGTCCAGCGCCGACAGCACGATCAGCGCCGCGAAGGTGGCGCCGCCGCCGACCCCGGCCACGCCGATCGAGCCGAACGCCACGATCGCCAGCAGCGGCAACAGGAAGCTGGCGGTGAACGGATCGATGCCGACGGTCGGCGCGATCATCACCGCCAGCATGGCCGGATAGATGCCGGCGCAACCGTTCTGGCCGATGGTGGCGCCGAACGAGGCGGCGAAGTTGGCGATGCCTTCCGGCGTTCCCAGGCGCGAGGTCTGGGTCGCCACGCTCATCGGGATCGAGCCGGCGCTGGTGCGCGAGGTGAAGGCGAAGGCCAGCACCGGGAAGATTTTTTTCACATAGCGCCACGGGTTCAGGCCGGCGCCGCTGACCATCGCCAGGTGCACGCAGAACATCAATGCCAGCGCGCAGTACGAGGCCACCACAAAGCTCAGCAGCGAGAGGATGTCGTGGATGCTCGAGCCGGCCACCACCTTGGCCATCAGCGCGAACACGCCGAACGGGGTCAGGCGCAGCACCAGGGTCACCATGCGCATCACGATCACGTGCGCCACGTGCACGAAGTTGCTGAACTGCTGGAACACGTCCGGCTTCTTGGCAGCGATGCCGACCGCCGAGATGCCGATGAAGATCGCGAACACCACCACCGCAATGGTCGAGGTCTTGCGTGCGCCGGTCATGTCGAGGAAGGGGTTGGCCGGGATGAACGACAGCAGCATCGACGGCAACGAGATGTCCTGCGCTGCAGCCTGGTTGCCCTGCAGGTAGACACCGCGCGCGGCCTCGGCGGCATCCGGCACCAGGCCGACCGCGGACAGGCCGAACAGCTTGGCCATGGCGATGCCGATCGTCGCCGCGACGATGGTGGTCAGGATCAGGATGCCGATGGTGAGCGTGCTGATCTTGCCGAGCGAGGCGGCGTCGCGCAATTTGAGGATGGCTTGCACGATCGAGACCATGATCAGCGGAATCACGATCATCTGCAGCAGCTTGACGTAGCCACTGCCGACCACGTCCAGCCAGGCGTTGGTGGCCGCGACCTCGGGCGCCGTGGCGCCGTAGACCGCCTGCAGGCCGGCGCCCAGCACCACGCCCAGGCCGAGTCCGGCGAACACGCGCTTGGTGAACGACATGTGGCTGGCCTGCATGCGATACAGCAGGAAGCAGACGGCCAATGCGATGGCCAGGTTGACGATTACGGGAAATGTCATAGGTCGTTGGCGGCGCTGGTGGATGACGATGCGGACACGGTCGCCAGGCAGGCTGCGAGCAAGGTAAAAGGATCACGCCATTCTATAGCCAAAGTGACATTGCCGTTGGGCTAGCAATAGATTTTAAAGTTGTCTAGATATATTGTTTGCCTCATAAAACCTTGTTGCTTCAGGGCGACGGAATACCGGGATAGCGCAAAGCTGGCTCACAATAATTCCCATACAGCGAGTATTGTTTCTATAATCCAATACCTACATTGATCAATTTCGGCTTCGGCCAGCGGACCATGTTCAAACACCTCAGCATCAAGTCACGCCTCGTCTTCGTCATCGCCTTCCTCGCCGTCGAACTGGTCGCCGGCGCGGTCATCGGCATCTACAACCTCGGTGTCGCGAATACCGAACTCAAGCAAATGTACGACCATCGCCTGGTGGGCCTGAACCAGATGGGCCAGGTGACCCAGCTGATCACGGCCAACCAGCTGGCCGTGGCCAAGGCGGTGAGCATGGAAGACGCCGGCCAGCGCGCCGCGGCGATGAACGCGATCGACGCCAACGTCGCCACCGTCGACAAGCTGTGGGACAGCTACAAGGCGATGGACCTGAACGACAACGAGCGCGCGATGGTGGAACAGTTCGCGGCCGCGCGCAAGGCCTTCGTCGACCAGGGCCTGGCCCCGGCGGTGGCTGCGATCCGCGCCAACGACAACGCCGCCGCGGTGGCGTTGCTGAACGGTCCGATGACGCGCCTGTACCAGCCGCTGAACGACCTGGGCGGCAAGCTGATCAAGGAGCAGCAGGACGCCGCGCTGCAGGAGTACCAGCACTCGCAGGCGACCTTCGAGACCGTGCGTGCGGTGTGCCTGGCCGGCCTGGTGTTCGGCCTGGTGATGGCGGCCTTCGTCGGCTGGGTGCTGGTGCGCGCCATCGTGCGTCCGCTGGAAAAAGCGGTGGCCGTGGCCGGCGCCGTGGCCCAGGGCGACCTGACCCAGACCATCGACGTCACCTCGCACGACGAGACCGGCCGCCTGCTGCAGGCGCTGAAGGACATGAACGATTCGCTGGTCAAGATCGTGAGCCAGGTGCGCACCGGCACCGACAACATCGCCACCGCCTCGAGCGAGATCGCGGCCGGTAACCTGGACCTGTCGTCGCGCACCGAGCAGCAGGCCGGCTCGCTCGAGGAAACCGCGTCGTCGATGGAAGAACTGACCTCGACCGTGAAGCAGAACGCCGACAACGCGCGCCAGGCCAACGCCCTGGCCACCTCGGCTTCGGAAGTGGCGGGCAAGGGCGGCGACGTGGTAGCGCAGGTGGTGCAGACCATGGGCGCGATCAATGCCTCTGCGACCCGCATCGTCGACATCATCGGCGTGATCGACGGCATCGCCTTCCAGACCAACATCCTGGCGCTGAACGCGGCCGTGGAAGCGGCGCGCGCCGGCGAGCAGGGCCGCGGCTTCGCGGTGGTGGCCGGCGAAGTGCGCAGCCTGGCGCAGCGTTCGGCGGCGGCGGCGAAGGAGATCAAGCTCCTGATCGACGACTCGGTCGAGAAGGTGCACCACGGTTCGGAACTGGTGGACCGCGCCGGCTCGACCATGGCCGAGATCGTGCAGAGCGTGAACCGCGTGACCGACATCATGGCCGAGATCACCGCCGCCAGCCAGGAACAGACTGCCGGCATCGAGCAGATCAATGGCGCGGTGGCGCAGATGGACCAGGTGACCACGCAGAACGCGGCGCTGGTGGAGCAGGCGTCGGCGGCGGCGGCGTCGCTGCAGGATGAGGCGTCGGCGCTGGCGCATACGGTGGGGGCATTCAAGCTGAATGTGGCGGGTGGCGTGCGCGCTGCTACTAGCGCTGCGCGTCCGACGACGACGCTGCCGGCGGTGGTGGCGAAGGCGCCGGTGAAGTCGGCGGCTGCGGCCAAGCCGGTCAAGTCGGCGGCGCAACCGAAGGCGGAGAGTGCGCCTGCTGCCGCGAAGTCGAAGAAGGCCGAGACGGCCGATGTGGGTGAAGGCTGGGAAGAGTTCTAAACAGCGCCCGCACAGCAACGTCCGCGCAGCCATAGGCTGCAAACGATTTAGTCAGTTAGTCTAAAGACCGTCATCCCCGCGCAGGCGGGGATCCAAGTTCTTCGAGTAGCCAATGCGTTACGCGTTAGTGGCGCGCGGTGAAACTTGGATCCCCGCCTGCGCGGGGATGACGGTTTTTAGGGTGGTGGGATGAACGATTCAGGCTGTCATGCAGTCACCTGGTCATGCCGGCGTACGCAGCTTGCGCAGCCCGATCAACAGCATCGCCAACGCCAGCGCAGCCAGCGCAATCACCTGGCCCACGGCCAGCGCACCACCGGTTTCACCGTTCTGGTACACCGGCAGCTTGCGGATATCCTCCGCCGTCATCGCCCGCTCCTGGAACAGATACGGATAGAAGAACCTGCGCAGCCGCGCATGAAACTCCCCGATCCGCTCCTGGTACGCCAGCTGCGCCGCCAGGTCGCTGTCGGCCAGCCGGTGCAGCAGCACCTGCACGTTCACCGGCGCCAGCAGCAGCCCGACGCGCGCGGTCCAGTCCTCGCGCGCCTGCAGGCTGGCGCGGTACTGCGCCACGTCGGCGGCCACCGCATCGTCGCCCGCCTGGTGCATCGCGTAGTACCACTTCCAGTGGAAGCGCCCCTCGACCGGCGGCGTGTCCTTCCACTCGGGATGGCTGCGGAAGAACTTCTCGAACGTGAGCGGCTTGGGAATGTCCCAGCCGTTGTGCACCGCCTGGCGCTGCGCCAGCGCCAATTCAACGCCTTTCGACACCGGCGACAGGCGCGCAATCGCCGCGTCGGCCAGCGTCGGCAGGATCATCGCCAGGCCGACCAGGCAGGCCAGCAGCGTGGCGGCGCTGCCGGCCGAGGTGCGTGCGCGCGCCGCGACCCAGGCCGCTAGGCCGAACCAGAACGCCAGGTACAGCGTGGCCACCAGCGCAATCAGCGCAAAGCCGGCGATACCGGCGCCGGCCAGCGTCGCGCCCACCGCCACCGGCAGCAGGGCCGCCAGCCACACCAGGCCGTAACGCAGGCCGACCCGGCGCCGCCAGGTGTTGGCGGCGCCGGCGGGCAGCGACGCCAGCAGGCGCAGGCGGCCCGCTTCGCGCTCGCTCGTCACCAGGTCGTGCATCAGCGCGATCACGAACAGCGGCGTCAGGTACACCAGCACGAAGGCGAAGTCGAACCGCCCCGGCATCGCCAGTTCGGGATTGATCGCCTCGGATTCATACAGCTGCGCGTGCAGCCCGAGCAGGCGCACCCGCAGCGCGGACGGCTGCAGGTCGCGCTGGCCGATGGCGGCGAAGGCCAGCGGCGACGGCGGATTGACGGTCAGGTGCGGCAGGTAGTAGCCGACCGAACCGGCCAGCGCGCCATTCGCCTTGCCCTTGAGCTGCTTGGCGGCGATCGCCTCGAAGTCGCGCGCATGGCTGGCCGCGATGCGCTCCAGCGCGGCCTGCTGCCGGGCCACCGCCTGCAGCCCGGTCCATACCGACAGCGCGGACAGCAACAGCAGCAGCAC
The DNA here is from genome assembly GCF_030411955.1 of Massilia sp. YIM B02443. Classification (GTDB taxonomy): domain Bacteria; phylum Pseudomonadota; class Gammaproteobacteria; order Burkholderiales; family Burkholderiaceae_D; genus Telluria. The sequence continues at coordinate 88,555 of NZ_JASNRA010000016.1, read as the reverse complement.
GATCGCCGCCAGCGCCAGGCGCGAATGCGCGATCTGGCGCAGTTCGAATTTCAGGTGATTCATTTCGGGTTCCTTTCGAGGCGTTGTGCGATCCAGCGGCCGGCGCCGAGCAGCACCAGCAGCCAGCCGGCCAGCAGGGAGAACAGCGGCCAGGCATGGCGAGCGGCGACGTCGCCATAGGCGGCAGGCGCATAGGCGAAGCGCGGCGTGTCCTGCCAGTGGTGCTTGTCGATGCGTTCGGCGCCGTCGCCCTGCGGCGAGACGACGTTGGCGTGCAGGCCGTTGAGCGCCTGCACGAAGCCGTAGCGGTACTTTTCACCTTCGCTCAGGAAGCGCGCGTGGCTATCGAGGTTGGTGCCGGCCAGCGCGGTCGACATGCGGCGCAGCGCGATTACCGGACTGGCGACGCTGGCGGCATTGACGATGGCGCTTTCGCGCGTCTGGCGCGCGTGATCCTCGCGCATGAATTCGTCGAACAGGGCGCTGGTCAGGCGCTCGCCTTCCTGCATCAACAGGCCTCCGTAATTCACCGGCAGGTCTTCGACCCGCTGCACGCCGTATTTTTCCAGCGTGCGCGCGCGGAAGGCGTTGAAGTACGGGTCGTCCGGGTCGTGGCTGTCGCCGATCGCGGCCAGGCGCTCGTGGATCGCGACCTCGGTCTCGATCCGGCTTGGACGCTCCACCACGCCGGCGGCGAAGTCCGGCATCACGCGCGGCAGCAGGATCACGGTGACGATCCAGCCGGCCACCAGCGCCAGCAAGGCGTCGCGCGCACGGGGCAGTGCGCTCGAGACCAGCACCGCCGCTATCGCCCACACCAGCAGGTACAGCACGTAGCCGCCCAGCATCGTCAGCGCTTCCGCCGCCAACGCTGGATGCAGGATTGCGATCGCGGCCAGCGCCAGGAAGGCCGGAGCGCCCAGCAGCAGCGCGATGCCGCCATGCGCCAGCAGCTTGCCGGCGAGGAGGGTCGAACCGCGGATGCCCTGTACGATCTGCAGCCGCAACTGTCCGCGTTCGCGTTCGCGCGCCACGCTTCCAAAAGCCAGGAACACGATCAGCAAAGGCGTGAGCACTTGCAGCACGAAGGCGGGCGTCAGCTGCCCGAAGCGCAGCAGCAGCGACGACTGGCCGGCGTCGCTGAAGTTGGCGCTGTTCTGGCGGTGGCCTTCCAGGAACAGGGTGTTGCCGGTGAACGGATCGACGCCGAAGTCGAAGAAGGCGAGGGGGCTCAGGGGCCGGAACACGTAGTGACCGTAGTGGACCACGCGGTGCGGATGGCGGTCCGGCTGGTTCTGCCACTGTTGATCGGCGGAGTTCTGGAAGCGCGCGCGCTCGGCGTTCACCGCGCTCAGGCGCTCATGGCTGACCAGGATCGCGGCCAGCGTCAGCGCCAGCATCAGGATGCCCGCCGCTACCGCCACCTGGTTGCGCAGCATGGCGCGCAATTCGGCGCGGGCGATGGCTGTCATTGCGCCGGGCGCGGGCGAGCGCGTGGCGCCTGGTAATACCGCGCTCATGCCGCCTCCGCGCTGGCGGTGGCGCCGGCGTAGCGCCGGTACAGGTCGCGCACGTCGTAGCGTTCTGTGCCGCTGGCGGTGAACTCATGGCTGATGTGGCCGCGTTCAAGGAAGCCTATGCGGTCGGCCACTTCGGCCGCGCCGAGCAGGTCGTGGGTGACCATGAAGATCGCGCTGCCGCGTGCGCGCAGGGTCTGCAGCAGGGTGTTGAATTCGCTGGTGGCTTGCGGATCGAGGCCGGTGGTGGGTTCGTCGAGCAGCAGTACCGGCACCTGGCGCGCCACCGCCAGCGCGATCGCCACCTTCTGGCGCATGCCTTTCGAGTAGCCGCCCAGGCGCCGCTTCCATGCCGATTGGTCGAGGCGCACGGCGTTCAGGGCGTCGTCGATTATTGCTGGCGTAAAGTCGCTGCCGGCCAGGCGCAGGAAGTAGTCGAGGTTCTCGCGCGCGTCGAGGTGTTCGTACAGCGCCACGTTCTCGGGCACGTAGGCCAACTGGCCGCGCGCCGCCAGCGCATCGGCGCCGACGTCGATGCCGCATACGCTTACGCTGCCCGTTTGCGGATGGGCGAAGCCGAGGAAGGTGTTGAGCGTGGTCGACTTGCCGGCGCCGTTACCGCCCAGCAGGGCATAGATTTCGCCGCGCGCCACGCGCAGCGACAGGTCGCGCAGCACGGGCGCGGAGCTGTAGGCGACGGTGACGTTGTTTGCTTCGAGGGCCGGAGTTTGGGTGTTCATGGTGGTCCTTTGTTCTGTGGTTCGACAAGGCGGCGCACAGGGCGCCGGTGCAACGGGCGTCAAGGGGGCGGCGGGTCGCGCGCGGCGCAGGGTGAACGGACAGTGCGCGCGGCGGCAACGCGCAACGCGGCGAACGAAGGACGCGCCATGGAGGCGCAAGTAAACGGCATGGGCAGTTCCGATGGGCCGCTCCCGATAGCGGGAACGGCGAATCACGGGCTTGCAGGTGCGCGAAGCGGCAGGGGGCAGGCGGCGCACGATGGCGCGTGATGACGCAGCGTACGCGCACGGCCGACGCCGGGATCGGCGTGCAAGAACTCGGTGGACGGATTACTGCGAGAAGGGAGGGGCCTGGCGCGAGGGGATCAGGTAGCGTTGCACGACCACCGCGACAGGGCGCGGCAGGCGGGCAAGGACGTAGGCGATAGCGAGGAAGACCGCCAGCACCACCGGCGGTGCGGCCGGCAAGGTGGCATGCGAGTGGGCGCCGACGTGGCAGCTGACGCAATCGGACAGCTGGTCGGCCAGGTCATGGTCGTGGAACGACGAGCCGACCAGTTGCAGCGCCATCGCCAGCGCGCACAGGCACAGCAGCACGCGGCGCAGGAGCGCGCGATAGGGCTGTTGGCGGGCGGGCAGTGGTGACGGCATGCGGTGCGGCGGACAAGTTGACGCCGCAGTATAGCCCGGCCGTGAGCAAAACATCAACCGCAGGCCGGGTTGGCGTTATTCGAACGCGATCAGCAGTGCGGTCAGGCCGATGCACAGGCCGGCGACGACGCCGATGCGCTGGCGCAGGCGACGGCTGTTAGCCACGATATGCTTGGCGATGCCGCGGCGCGGCGCGCGCGGGTTGCTGCGGTCGAGGGCAGTGGCGGCGTGGATCGAGGAATGATTGCGTTCGGTATGTTCGGTGTGCATGATGGATTCTCCGTGCCGTCTCCACCGGAGACTGGCAAAAATAATGTATGGGTGTCTGGGGCAGCGAGGGCAGGGCAGGCAGGCGAGCGGTTCGCTCAGCTGCGCAATACGCGTCGTGCGTCGATGGTGGTGGCGCGGCAACAGGAGGGCGCGGCCACGGCAAACGGCTGGCACTGGCTTCGGTACTGCAAACGGTTATTACGTGACATGCGGGCGCCAGTTCGAGCTTCAACTACCAAGATCCGCGACAACAGCAGGCGACGAAGGCAACTGTGTCCGGTACGTTATTTATTTTACATCTAAGTCAGCCGAAGACAAGGCCGCACGATTAGTGCAAGACGAGTTTATCTAGGGCAACTTATTTATCCTAGCACGGCGTTGAGCGTTCAGTAACGAATTTTCTCGCATATGCGTGGAACGAATGGTTGTAAAAATGCGAAGCGGCAGTAGATTGTTACAGAAAGCGGAAGGAAACCTAATAATGCCTTTACTCGACATTTGCAGGCGAACTGCCGACCAGCTTACATCCGCACTCTGTTTTGCACCCTTCTATTGCAACAGCTACTCCGTTAACTTTAAGTGTGTTGTGGGCGCTGATGATTTTGTTTATGCCGTGCGGTTTGCCACCAGGGTAGAACTGCGGACAGGCAACTTTGTCACCTAGCCGGGCGATCGCTTTTCCTCTAATGGTGTGGTCAGACGAACCGCTGATAACTGTGCCGCCATGGTCGGTTTTGTCTCCGACTGTAATGATCTTCATCGGCATTTGGATCTCCGGTGCAAACTTCGACGTTAGTAAGCCAGTGGGCCGCCCGGCTCGGCCTTCACTGCATTTTGAATGCCCCGTCCGAGTGGCAGTGTAGCGAGTGATAGCATTTGGGCTACAGAACGCTTTAATCTTATTTGAAGGCTACGGGTGGAATTTATTATTCAATCTCCAAAATCATTTTTTTTCTGGCGAACTCTTCCTTTAGAAACTGAATAAGCTGCTTCTTCTCGGCGGGAGTGACGTCTTCTTGGATATCTGACACATCCCACTTTTCGATGCTGTTCTGATATAGCACGAAGTCGGAAGGTCCATACCCCCTTAAAAGCGCTTCACCATATACGGTGATGCTTTTAGCGCCGTTTTGCACCCGAAGGTATCCGCGCGAAATTTCTTTTAGTTCCATAGTGGTTGCCGTCCTAAAGGTAATCCCCTAAATAAGTTTTGGGACAGTGATGTGAATCTCGTCAAAAATGAGTGTTCAGCAGTACCACTCGTCGCGTTCCCAAGATTCTGGCTGGTGGGAGTTCTGTGCAACCACTCAGCGTTGCAAGGCGCAACCGATTATTCAGATCTTTGTTCGAAGCATGCACAGCGCTGCCTGGACCTTGTCACTTTCGGCCAGACTCAGCCCTCCTTGGTTATTTCCGATGCGCTGCCAGCAATAGAGAAAGTAACGCAACGCCGCTGCAGACCATGTGTTAGATGGTGTTGTGCCCGCAGACGCCTGATTGGACTCGTCTGTAGTCTCAGACAGAGGGTCAAACGTCAATGCAAACTTCGAGAATGCAGACCAGTTGAAATCTCCTTCTGGTACATCGTTTTTGCTTAGATCGCTAGTCGCAATCATCATGATGGCACTTCCTCTCCGCTATAACTCGTTTATGAAAATATGTCCACTTTACTAATAGCCGCAGCGCGCCGTCTCATCATTATTCACCACATTCTGATATGTGCCTACCCCTTCGCTCGATCGAATAGCTTGCTGCGCATTCCGGACGTCGGTACAGTCGCCGATTGTAGTTGGCTAGCCGTTCTTTTGCATGCAGACTTTAATCTTAAATTTCACACACCCTAGCTAACGTCTGAATCGGCTAGGGTGAACCCATTTGCTCGACTCTGTTCATTGGAAAGACTAATGTTTTTAGAAAAATTCCCTTGCAAGCGATCTCACCAAGGTTTAATAAAAATGATTTCTTCATAGGAACGTGGCTCATATGTCAATTCGATTTCGCTCCAATTGAAGCGCCACGTGCTTTTTCTATTGACCTTACTGTCGGGCTGGAGACCGACCTCTCTTTCCATAAAACTCGTAAGCATACGATATTCATCCATTCTCGCTTTGTAACTTACGTCGTCCCAATTCTTCACGGAGCTGTCTATCTAATGCATTCGTACCCAATAAATTTTTTTCTTCTGTAAGCTGATGAAAATGCCAAATCTAAAATTAGCAGCCACGTTTTCAACATAGTAGTAAGTCCCGACGGCGTCTTCTCGTGACTCAATAACGCCTTCTTTGGCGAGAAATTTTAAGTCATCCTCAGAGGTGAGAAAGTTAATTGCGCCGGATTTTTCAATAACCCAGGCCACTCTTTTCCTATAGTTCTGAATTCGTCGCAAGGTCGTTTCTTTCTCATGGCTACGGCAAAAGCTTCCACAAACGATTGGTCTGCACCGATCGCCATGTACGTCGCCAACGCAAGAAGATCAAGCCATAGCGTTGAGTTCGCGGCGTATGATAGAAATTGATGCCGCCGACCAATCTAATTGAGTCCTGCGTAAGATACTTGGCCGTGTCAGGATCATAGTAACGATGCCGGTTATAATGCAGTCCCGTCTCGCTATCAAGATATTGTCCTTGAAACCGTGTTATTCAGATTCGTGATCTTGTGTGCTTTCTTGCCGATCGCTTCTTTTGTTTGTCCCCACGCTTTGTACTGCGACGACCACGCTAAGTTGCCTTCATAGTCGGTCAATTCCTTTGGGGTCCCGAGATGATCGCACTGATGAAAGGCAATCTCATCTTTACCAAATGGTATCGCTTCCTGCCGACACTCACTGTTCCACAGCGGATCGGTCGTGCTATCGTACTTTCCGTCGTTACCCGTTGTGAGTGCGTTGACATCGGTCGTGGCGTCAGTTTGAGTAATTGGGTACGGATTTCCTGAGCCAGTGGTACAAAACTGCTGCGCTCATACACCTAGTCGTGCGGTCGCTTTTCCTCTAATATTGTGGTTAGAAGAACCACTGATAGCTGTGCCGCCATGGTCGGTTTTTTCTTCGACTGTAATAATTTTCATTGAGATTTAGCTCACCAATGTAACCTTTGAGTTGGTAATCCGTTGGAGCATTTAAACAATTTTATTTTTTCTGTTGATAAGAAAGAGCAGCTCGCAAAATAACATGGGTGGTGGCTTTATTAAAAATTTTAACTAAAAATTTCACCTATCAGGCGGTTAAATCAGGTTCATCTAAGCCATGCTCAAATGTAATGTTTAAGCTGAGATCGCCCTGCTTGGCATCATAGAAAAATGTGATTTTCCCCCACTTAAAAGAATTCAAGAATGCGGTGGAGGGATGATCGCTTATGAAGTTTACGTTCAGAGACTTCTCGCATGCTTTTAATACTTTAGATTCAAGAATGCTAGATTCGAAAAACTCGATCAAGTCAAACAAGAATGCTACGAGGTGCAATCCTTTTTCTCCGACTTCAATTACGACAGTGGATGATTTTCCGAAAACATTGGCTTTTCTTAATAAGTGATACTGTGTTCGTCCGTAATCCGTCTGAATCGGTGGCGAACAAAGTTTCGCGATAGATGCGGCGAGAGTTCCTTTTTCGTCAGTCGTTATGGGTTCTGAGTTAACCGAAACCACTCCGTGTTCCAGATTTAATTTAATGGTGTCCATTACTACCTCCCAAAAGCAATTATTCTCCCTGTATCTAACAGGTTAGTTTTGTCTCGATTTTCTATGAAATATTGTACCGCTCCGCCCTTTCCAAGGTGTGGGTTGTTTTTCGCGATACTAAGCGCCACGCAGGTATCTTTGGTAAGAACAAACCCGTGGACTTTGGTGCGCATAGGTCGTGCATCTGGATGCTTCCAATTTCCTTTGTGAGCAACCTGAACCGAGTCATTGTACTGCCTAGCATTGCGGGCGCCTAATACGACATTGGATTTCACTAAATAGTTCCCCGGAGCATCTCCATGAGGATAAAGTGTATAAAATACAGTGTCTTTTTTTACGACAACGTTGGTGTAGCTATCCACACCAGTGTACGGAGCTTTGCCTTGCCACGAGCGGGCGATTGATGCGGGATTGCGGCCTTGGCAAGGATTTCAATTCGTACAACCGTTCTTGGTAGAGTTCTGTTTTTTAGGTGCCAAACCCAGTGGGTCGATCCATTGCACGGGGTTCGGGGCATATGTGTGAGTATTGAGACCACCTAGCAATCCGATCGGATCCTTACTTAAAAATCGGCCGCTATATGAGTCGTAATAACGATGTCGGTTGTAGTGCAATTCTGTTTCGTCATCAAAGTATTGCCCTTGAAACCGAATTGGATTTTGAATGCCTCCTTTACATGGCGCGTGACTAAGCGCCTGCTTCGCTGACCCCCACGCCCTATATTGCGCCGACCATGCTACCTTGCCTTCATGGTCAGTTAGTTCTTGCGGCGTTCCCAAGTGATCGCACTGATAGAAGGCAATCTCTTCCTTATCGAGTGGGTTGACCTCCCGCTCGGACTCGCCATTCCACAGCGGATCGAGCGCGAGGTCATACTTGCCACCATTGCTTGCCATCAGCGCAGTGACATCGGTAGTGGGTCCTAATTGTATTGCCCGGCTTCGTGTAGCTTGCAGCAGCGTGACGAAGCTGTTTGGCTCATACACATAGTGTGCTGTTCGTTCGCGCGCGACATGGCCTTGGTGCACGCTGCTTTCCAGCGCCAACGTGTCGCCATCCCAGCCGTACATGGTCCGACTTGTTTCTCGCAGAGTGAGGCCGTCGAGCACGTGGTAGTGCTTGGCGACGCGCCGCCCCAGTGGATCGTAGGCAAACGTAGTGACGCCATGCCAAGTTGTCGCGCGTGTCAGCCGGTTGAACGCATCCCAATCAAATTTCGACTGCGTGCCGTCTTGGTTGCGTTGCACAACGTTGCCTCGTTCGTCGTAGCGGTAACTGACTCCGGCATATTCCTTGAGCAAATTGTCCAGTAGCTTTGGCAACGAGGCGCGGCGGATAATGGGCTCATACTGAGAGGTATCGGCTGCGTGAATATTCCCGACCGGATCGAAAGCGAAGGCTTCTTGGCCTAATGCGCTGTTTGCTGCCAATAGTCGTCCCACCGGGTCGTAGCGGTATGCGATGTGACCGCGCCGGCTGTCTTCGACGCTGGTCAGTTGGCCTCCTCGGTCATAGCGGTAGCGCCGCAGGATCGCGGCTTGCATGCCGACCTGGACGTCGGGACGATAAGTGTCGGGGTAAAAATGTCGGTCCTTCCGACGGATATCCGCGATAGTGCCGAGTTGCTGTTCGACCAGGCGGCCGGCCCGGTCGTACTTCATCGTTTGCTGCAGCCCGTTGGCCTGAGTGCGGGTGGTTTCTTGGTACAGCACGTTATGCTCGAAGGAGACGAACTCTTGACCGTCGAGCAGCAAGCCGTGCACGTGACCGGCGCCGTAGGTCAGCCATTCGATCCGGTGGCCGTCGGGACGAATGGTGCCGATGCGCTGGTTGAGTTCGTCGTGATGGTGGCGCCAGACCGCGGTTCGTTTGTCAGGATGGAACGGTCCCTGATAATGCTGGTGCTCGCGCACCAGGTTGCCGGCGGGGTCGTAGAACCATTGCAACCTGGCGTGCTCGTTCTGCGCTTCGGCTAGCTGGCCGTTGGTGTTGTAAGCAAAGGTTTCGATTTGCTCTGGCTGACCGGGTGCCGTAGCGCGGCGTTGCACGAGCCGGCCCATTGAGTCGAAATTGAGGTGCGTGCTCATGCCGGCTTCGACGGTTTCCGTCAACACCCCGCTGGCCGCGTCGTAGCGGTACTCGGTCGTCTTGCCATCAAAGCCCTGTTCCTGCAGCAGCCGGCCGACCGGGTCGTACTGGAAACGGTAGATGCTGCCGTTTTCGTTCTCCAATGCGGACAAGCGGCCGAGCGCGTCCCATCCATAGCGAAGGCTGTTTCCAAGCGCGTCAGTGCGGCTTTCAATCAGTCCGGTCGTCGTGTACCGGTAGGAGGTGATCCGCGCGAGCGCATCGGTGTGCATGAGCAGTCGCCCTTCAGCGTCGTGCTGCAGTTGCTCCAGGCTGCCGTCGGGGTGGACGATGGCTTCGAGCTGGCCGGGATGATTGCCGCTGTCGCTGCCTTCGCTGTGCGCTTGCGCCAGCGTTTCGGCAGTGAGAGGGGTGTAGCGGTAGCGGGTGATGTTGCCGACAGCGTCGATGCTCTTGATCAGGCGCTTGCGGTCGTCGTATTCCCACTGGCTGCTGTGCCCGGAACAGTCGGTGACGCTGGCGAGCTGGCCGTCCGGGGTGTAGGCGAGTTTCGTGACGCCACCCTTGGCGTCGGTAACTTCGACGGGCCGGCCAACTTTGTCATACGCGTATTGGGTCTTGTTACCGCGCGGGTCCGTTTCCTCGACCAGGTGACCTTGGCCATTGTACTCACGCCGCCAAATGCCGCCTTCGCCATCCCGGATGCGGGTGATGCGGTGCTGGCCGTCATACTCGAAGTGGACTTGGCAACCGTCTGCGCGCGTATGGGTGAGCAGGTTGCCATGCACATCGTAAGCGTGATGCTCGCTGCTGCCGTCGGTGTCGATATGGCGCACGACATTCTTGGCGTCGTCGCGATAGAACCATTCCTCGAGGCCGTCCGGATGCACGATACGGTAGGTGTAGCCAGCGATGTCATAGTAGTAGCGGGTCTCCTGGCCGAGAGCGTCGGTGACGTAAGTTAGGCGGATGTTCTTGTCCCATTCGAGCCGGGTGTCGAAGCTGCCGTCGTCAGCCCACTCGCGGATCGCTTTGGCGTGGGCGCCGCTGTCGATGCTTGTGTCGTAGGCGAGGTTCATGCCGCGCCCAGTGCGGTCGGTGTAGCGGGTAATGAGGTGGCGGTCGTATTCGTACCGCCAGGTGGCGCCGTTTTCGTCCTGAGCGCGAATCAGATCGCCGTGCTCGTCATAGTCATAGGCGGCGAGCTGGCGTACCAGCTTGCCGTCGCGGATTTCCCAGAGAGCGCGGATAAAGCCGCTGTCGAGGTCGACCTGGGTGCCGGCATGGGCGACGATGGTCTCGCCCTGCTTGCTGATGATGTCGCTGAGCACCTCCTCGCCGGCATGCTGGCCATTGGCGACAACGTGGTCGTAGCGCAGGCCGAGCGCGGCGCCGTCGCGGGAGTGCAGTGCGATCAGGCGGAAGTGCTGCTTGCCCATCTCGGCAGCCTTGGCGCGTACGGTGTCGACCAGCTCGTAGGTTTCGCGCCAGCTGCTTGCTTCGCCCTCCGGCAGGGGTTTGCCAAAGTCGAGCGTGAGCAGGGCGACGCTCATGCGGGTGAGCGTGATTTGCTCGATCGGATCATAATGCCGCTCGCCGATGCCCAGCCACGGATAGCGGTGGCTGCGCCCGTCAGGGGCGTGGTAGAGCAGGGCAGTGGGCTTGCCTTGGCCGACGACGTCAATGCGGGTGCTGTACGGAGTAAGCCAGCGCGCGCCGAGATTCCCTCGGTCGTAGGCGCTCAGCTGGCTGCGGTAGGTGCGGCTCCATTCGATGGGCAGCGGCGCATCCAATACGAAATCGGTGTGGGTGAAGGTTTCGGCGCCGGTGGCGAAGCTGATCGAACGCGCGGTGCCGCCTTTGGCTGGGCATAGCTTGCAGGCGTTGGCGTCGCCCGTGGCCGGGTGTTGACCTCTAGTGGTGGCCAGTCCATGGCTGGGATTGTTCTTCTTGTGATCGGCGCCCTTGCTCGATGGGACCAGTGCCGGATACCGCTTCTTGTGCTTGATGACTGCGTCACGCAGCCGCATCAGTATCCACTGGATGCTCATCTGCGTCTGTTCGTCGGCCAAGGCGGCGAGCTTGCCGCGAAACGCTGGCTTGAAGTCGGTCAGGTGGCCGATGATACCCTTCACGCCAGCCACCGCGCTATCCGGCAAGTGGCTGGCTGCCGCGGCGATCGCGTAGTTCGCAGCCATTTTGTACTGCTGGCCAAGGGCGCCAAGCATGCGGCGCCAGCTACTTTTCACCTCGGGGTCGTGCAGCTTGTCTTCCACTTCCGCCGGGGCGGCTACGTCGAACATCGGTTCTGTGCCGATGCAGCGGTTGAGGATCTTGATTAGATCGTCGGCGATGCCGTCGGAAGTATTGGCGCAATCGTCCAGGATGCCCGCCAGCTTTGCCATCGCACTGTCGACGAACTTGTCGATCTCGCCCGCCAGCGTGGCGTTGAGGTGCATGATCAGCACCTCGATCAATGCAGTACCGAGATCCTTGACGCCCGGCGCCAGCTTTTGCCGAACCAAGTGCAGGGCCGGCCGCAGGCTCATGCGCGCCGCGTTTCCCGCCCCCGGGGCCACGCCGATCAGGTTGATGCCCAGGCTCACCCATAGCAGGAAATCGATTTCCTTAGCGCCCTTGGCGAGGCCTTTCTGGATGATCTCCACGATATCCATGATGGCGTCGATCAGCGCCATGATGTTGCCGATCACCGGCAGGCTGCCCGCCACCGTGCTCAGGCGCTCCAGCGTGACGTAGTCGTAGCTGATCTTGCGCAGCCATTTGTCGAAGGCGGCGGCGCCGGCGGCGACGTCGCGCTGGTCGATGGTGTTGAGCGGGGCAACTGCAACCTCCGGCGCGCGCTCTGGGGACTTGGACGAGACTTGCGTGGATTCGCTCATGATGGCTTTTTATATGACGGATTTTTTAGGGATCAAAGACGGTACTTCAGCGTCGATGCGCGGCAGCGATCCGGGCAAGCCAAGCGTGGAGGCGATGGCGGCGGCAGGCTTGCCGGCACTGATTGCGGCGTAGGTGTTGAGCACCGTCGCGCCGCCCGGGAGCGTGGCCGCAACCTTGGCCATGCCCGCCTGAGCTATCGGCGCCAGCAATGCTTGTGCGCCGCCTTTTTTCAGCCACTGCACCGCGCTTGCCGCATGCTCTGCGGCGTGCGCAATCGCGCCCAGCTTCCCGGCTGCCCCGTCGAGACTGCCCGCCGCACCTTTGACGCCGGCGAACGGTGCGGCGTTTTGCCGCATCGGCGCTGGCCAGTCAGACGTCAGCAGATCAGCGACACCGGTCCCGGGCAGCGCCACGGCCGGCCATTCGCTTTCCTGGCCCAAATAGCTGTCGTCATCCCACGGGTCACGCGGGTCCTTGCCGTAGGTGACCGTGGCCATCCCCATCGGGAGGCCGGTCACGCTGGCAAATCCGTTGCCGTCGAGTGTTCCCTGGTGGACGCCACCTTCGGCGTCGACCACGGTGTACTCGCCGTGCTGGATGCCCTGGCGCTTGGCGCCTTCCGCATTCACGTACTGGTGATACAGGTCGAGCTGCCCCGGCGCCAGCTGCACGGTTTGCGGCAGGGGCGGCGTGCCTTCACTTTTGCCGGGGACGAAGCTGTGCTCTGCCGCATGCTGGCGCCACGTGCCCTTGGTGCCATGCACGATGCCCGATGCGTTCCAGCGGCTGAAGCTGGTGCCGCCGTTGATCACCACCTCTTCCTTGGCCGTGATCGTGATCCGGTTGGCGGTGTGGGTGATGTTGAGCTTGGCCAGGATGTTGACGCTGTCCTTCAAGGCGCTGATGTCGATGTCCGCGCTGGCCGCCACCAGTTTCATGCCGGCCTTGTAGGCAAACATGCGCACCGCTTCCTTGACGCTGACGAGCAGGCTCTTGCCCGCACTCAGGCTGGCATGGCCGCCGCTGGTCAGAACGGTGTGTTCCACGCTCATCAGGTGGGTGGAACCCTGGGTGGTGGTTTCGATGCCGGCTGGGCTGGCGAGAACCAGGTGGGGATCACGGAACTCGGGGAATTCGCCTTGCGCGGGTGCGCCACCCTGGCCCTGGATGGCGTCGACCTGCGCCTGCAGCACGGCGACGACCTGGTCCTGGTCGCCCGGTTGGTGGGCGTGCGCCTGCTGCGCCGTCTGCGACAGGCTGTCGTGCAGCTCCTGCCCCTGCTTCATGCGCGCCAGCGTCTCCTCCATGTCGGTGATATGGGCGCGGGCGTTCGGCCGTCCTTCGGTGCTGATCAGCAGGCCCTGCTGCGCACGCAGCGCGCCGCGGCCGTCGGTGCGCAGCTCGAAGCCCTGGCCGCGCGGCCCCGTGCGGCCGGCATTGCCGTCGATGCGGTTGATATGGCCGAGGCTGAGCTGGCTGGCCAGATGGTCGCTCTTGAGCTGGGCCTGGATCTGTCCCTGGGTGTCATCCAGCACCATGTGGTTGCTGCGTCCGCCCGGGGTGTTGCCGCCGCCGGCGCTCAGCTCGCGGCTTCTGAGGCCCATCAGCGCCCGCTGTTCGGGCAGCTTCCAGGGCGGCATGAAGCCCTGGTTGTACACCGAGCCGGTTACGATCGGATGGTCGGGATTTCCGTCGAGCCATTGCACAATCACTTCCGATCCCACCCGCGGATGGCTGCTCAAACCCTTCTCGCCACCGGCCCAGTTGCTGCTTACCCGCACCCAGCAGCTGCCGCTGTCGTCGCGATCCCAGTGAAACCTGACCTGGATGCGGCCGTACTGGTCCACGTTCAGGCTGCCCTGGCCTTCTACGCCAACCACGGTGGCGGTCTGCAGGGCCAGCAGTCTGGTGTCCGTGCTGTTGAAACTGCGGCCCGGACGCCAGGGCACGGCCTTGGGCTGGCACAGCATGCGGTTCTTGTACTCGGCGACCGTGTCCTTGCCTTGCAGGTAGTTATTGCTGGCTTGGTGATGCACCTCGAGGATCAGGAATTCGCTGTCCTCGCGCTGGCTGAAATGCTCAAGCAGCCTGAACCACCTGCCCGCAGCCGCGCGCCGGTTGTTGCCTTGCGCTTCATACAGCTTGCCGCGGGCTTCGATTTCTTCCATGCGCAAGCGCGCGAGCCGGTCGGCGCCCGACTGGTGCCTGAAGCCGTAATGTCCTTCGTAGCTGTGTACCTCAAGCTGCGGCATATCGCCTTGGCGGTCGATGGTGACGGTCTCCGCATGTACCGGGCGCGGGTTCTTGAAGTCGAAGCCGCTCACCGCCGTTTGTCCGGACGCCCACTGGCGCATGGCGCTCCATTGGATGATCGCGTCTTCCTCGGCCGAGCCGCCGGCGCCATGGAAGCGGATGCCGGGCGAGGGGCCATCAATCGACTCCGCGGCGCGGGTGTCATCGCAGACCATCAGTGTATGGCCTTCGCCGCTGTGCTCGTACCAATAGCAGTAGCCCGCCGCTTCCCAGCGCCGGCACAGGTAGTTGTGATCGGTCTCATCCCACTGCGTGGCCATCGTGAACTGCGGCTGTTCGCCGGCGACTTTCCACTCCCATGCGGGCAGGCGCTCATAACCGGCGAAGATGGTTGCCGTCTGCTCGCTCAGACTGCGGGCATGGAATAAACGGTTGTTCCGGCGCAGGCGCGCGTACGCCAGCCATGGCTGCAAGACGGCTTCGTAGAAGACCACGCCGCCATCCGTTTTGACCAGCTTGAACGAGGTGACATAACCGGTGAACGGACGCAGGCTGCCGTCCACCTGCACCAGCGAGACGCATAGCAGCTTGCCGTGCATTGCCTCAAGTTCCATCCCGGCGTCGTCGCTCAGGAGTTCGACCTTGAATTCGAAGTCGCGCGACAGGTATTCCGTACCCTCGAACCGGTTCACCATCAGCCTGACTGGCGGGCCGTCGTTTGCCGGGAACGACAGGCGCAGTATGCGTGTGCTTTGATGGGCTTCCAGCAGAGATAGCACGTCAGTCATCGTCTTGGCTCGTCAGTTGATCCGGACTTATTGACTGTAGTCATCAAGTTGTGGAGGACCAATGAGGAAACGCAAGGCACTGCACCGGCGCGTTGCAGATGTAGATGCCGAACCACACGGAAGTAATGAGAGAGGTGCTGCGCGTCGCAAACAGGACACGACAGGGAGAGGAGGGGATTGCCGCAGAAATAAAAAAAGGCGTCACGATCACTCGTAACGCCTTCATTTAATACTGCAAATTCTTTGGTAGGCCGTGCGGGATTCGAACCTGCGACCAACGGATTAAAAGTCCGCTGCTCTACCAGCTGAGCTAACGACCCGAAGAAGCAAGATTATAGGGCGCGACCACACCCTTGTCAATTGTTGCGCTGATCGGGCGCAACACGACGATGAATTACTTCAGCGAAGCCAGCCGGTCGCGCGCCGTCTGCGCAGCGCTCGAGCTCGGATACTTGGACACCAGCTGCTGCAACGCCTTCTTGGCGTTCTTGTTGTCCTTGAGCAGGGCGTAGCTGCTGGCGATGTTCAGCATCGCGTCCGGCGCCTTGGCGCTGGTGTTGTAGGTGCTGGTGACCACTTCCTGGGCCGCGATGGCCTTCTTGTAGTCGCCCAGTGCGTAATAGGTGTTGCCCAGCCAGTATTGCGCGTTCGAGGCGTAGGCCGAATCCGGGTAGCGCCGCACGAAGTCTTGCAGCGCGCCGGCGGCGCCCTTGTAGTCGCCCGACTGGAACAGGGCGGTGGCGGCCTCGTAGGCGGTCTTTTCGGTCGGCAGCACCGCGGCGGTCTGGCCGTCGATGGTTTCCTGCTGCGGCTCGACCTTCTTCAGGCGCGCGTCGAGGTCGGCGTACAGCTGCTTCTGGCTGTTCTGGGCCTTGGCCACCTCGTTGGCCAGCACCTCGATCTGGCCGCGCAGGCGCGCCAGTTCCTGCATGGTCTGCTCGTGCTGGTTCAGCATGTCGATGGTGACCGACTTGTCCGCCTTGGCGTCGACACGGCCGTTCAGCTCGCGGGCGATGTTGTCGACCTTTGTGCGCAGGTCGAGGATCGCGCGGCGCGCTTCCTCATCGTCGAGCAGGCCGGCCGATGCCTGCAGCGGCATCCAGGCCGCCAGGAACAGGCAGGCGAGGCGGGACGGGGACAGTTTGATCATGGTTGCTCTTTCGTTACTAAACCGTTGCAGAGATAAAAAACAGGGCGGGTAGCAGTCTGCACTGCGTCCCGCCCCGTGTCAATCGGCCTTGCCGGCCGCTTGATGACTATCTATTACTGGTACACGATGTCGGCGCGGCGGTTTTCAGCCCACGCTTCTTCGTTGCTGCCGGTTGCCTTTGGCTTCTCTTCGCCCAGCGACACGGCTTCCATCTGGCCTTCCGACACGCCCAGCGACGCCATCGAGCGACGCACGGCTTCGGCACGCTTCTGGCCCAGGGCCAGGTTGTACTCGGTGCCGCCGCGTTCGTCGGTGTTGCCCTGGATCAGGACTTTACGCGAGGTGTTCTTGGTCAGGTAGCCCGAGTGGTTCTGCACCACCGGCTGGCCGTCGGCGCGGACCACGAAGCTGTCGTAGTCGAAGTAGACGCTACGGTTGGCCAGCACGCCTTTCGGATCGTTCAGCGGGTCGACGCTGCCGGTCTCGACCGGACGGATGTCACGGGTGTCGGCCGGTGCGGCGGCTGCCGGTTCCGGCGACTTTTCGACGACCGGGGTCTCGTTCAGCTTTGGCGACGACGAGCAAGCGGCGAGAAGGGTTGCTGCGGTAGCGATGAAAGCGACACTCTTGAAGTTGCGCATGGATTTTCTCCTGTTCTGGTTAAGGTTTTACTTCTTACTTCATGAAGGGACCCCAGCTGGGCTCCCGAATGTTTCCCGCTTTGGTCGTCAAGCGTTGCTTGACGCGTCCATCCACAGACACCACTGCAAGCGAGACACGCCCGCCGCCCTTGGTTGCATACATGATGTACTTGCCGTTAGGCGAAAAACTCGGTTCGGTGGCCCCATCGGCCAGGCGCAGTTCCTGGCCGCTCGCCAGGTCCATCGCATATAAGGAGAATCCGCCGCCACGCTGCGAGATCCATGCCAGCGTCTTGCCGTCGGACGACACGCGCGGGCTGATGTTGTAGTTGCCGTTGAACGTGACGCGGGTCGCGTTACCGCCCGAAACGCTCATCTTGTAGATCTGCGGGCCGCCGCTGCGGTCGCTGGTGAAGTAAATGGTCTTGCCGTCGGCCGAGAACTGCGGCTCGGTGTCGATCGCCGGGCTGTTGGTCAGGCGGCGGTGGCCGCTGCCGTCCGAGCGCACCGAATAGATTTCGGTATTGCCATCCTTCGACAGGGCCACGGCCAGGGTGCTGCCGTCCGGCGACCAGGCCGGCGCCGAGTTGTTGCCCTTTTCGTTCGAGATCACGTTGCGGCGGCCGGTCATCAGGTCTTGCAGGTAGACCACCGGCTTGCGGTTTTCCATCGAAACGTAGGCGACCTTGCTGCCGTCGGGCGACCAGGACGGCGAAATGATCGGTTCCTTGCCGGTGGTGGCGATGATTTCGTTTTCGCCGTCGGCGTCGGCCACGGCCAGTGAATAGCGATTCGCGGCGCGGTCTTCCTTGACGTAGGCGATGCGGGTCGAGAAGATGCCGCGCACGCCGGTCAGCTTTTCGTAGACGTCGTCGGCGATGCGGTGCGCCTGCAGGCGGGTGTAGCGCGGCTGCACTTCGCCACCCAGCTGCGAGATCTCGCCGCCCTTGACGGTGTCCATCAGTTTGTAGCGCACGGCGAAGCGGCCGTCCGGCTGGCGCGCCACGCTGCCGATCACCAGCGCATCGGCGCCGCTGGCCTTGAAGGCCGCCAGGTTGATGGCGCCGGCGTCGCGCTCGCTGATCGCCTGGCCGGCGTCGATCACCTTGAACACGCCGCTGCGCTGCAGGTCGGCGCGGATGATCTCGGACACCTTGTCCGGGGCCACCGATTCGTCGGCGAAGGCCGCCACGGCGACCGGGATCTGGTTGCTGCCGACACCGGCGATTTCGATTTGCAGCTGCGCATTGGCAGCCGTTCCCATGGCCAGGGAGACGCTGAACAGCAAGAGATGGAGTTTTTTCATGGTTCTAGTCTGTCTGGTTTAAATCAAGCGAATCAATCGTAATCTTTCATCGAGAAATTCACGTCGAGCGTTCGTTCCACGGTGCCGTCCTTCTTTTTGGGCAGTGGCGATGCTTTCTTGATACCATTTTCCACTGCTCTGTCAAATTCCGGCACACCGCTGCTTTTTACCAGGCGCACCGACATGATTTCGCCGGTCGGCAACTGCTCCACGCGGAACACCGCCTTTGGATTGCCCGGCACGTCGGTGTTGCCTGGATACGCCGTATTGCTCTTGATCGCGGCCGTGATCGCGGCGATGTAGCCACCGTCCGACTTCGGCCCGGTCGACTTGGCGGCGGTGCCGCTGCTGCCCATGGCGCCGGCCATGCGTTTCAGCTCGTCCTGGCGGAATTTCTCCAGCTTGGCGGCTTCGGCGGCGGCGGCTTTCGCCTTGGCGGCGGCTTCCTTTTTCTTCTCGGCAGCGGCGAGCTTGTCGGCTTCCTTCTTCTCGGCTTCCTTCTTCTTGGCTTCTGCCAGCTTTTCGGCTTCTTTCTTCTTGGCTTCCTCGGCCTTTTTCTCGGCCAGCTCTTTCTGCTTGCGCTCGGCTTCGTCGCGCTTCTTCTGTTCGGCCAGCTCGCGCTTGCGCTCGCGTTCTTCTTCAAGCGCGCGTTCGCGCTTTTCCGCCTCGCGCTTCTCGGCGAGTTTCTTGGCTTCTTCTTCCTTGCGCTGCTTTTCGCGCTGCAGGGCGATGTCCGGCGGCGTCGGCGCAGGGCGCTCCACTTCCGGCTCCGGCGCTGGTGGCGGCGGTGGCGGAGGCGGCGCTGGAGTCGGTTCAGGCTCCGGCTGCGGCTCGGGTTCCGGCGCCGGTTCCGGCGGCAGCTCGGGCGCGGCGGCGCTCTGCACCGACATGTCCCATACTTCGGCCTCGACCGCGACCGGAGTCTTGGTCTGCCAGCTGATGCCGATCCACAGGAAGCCCAGCAGAACGGCGTGCACGGCTACTGCCAGCAGGAATGCTGGCAGGCGGCTCGGTTCGGGCGGCACGCGGTAGGGCGCGCCGGCGGGGGCTTGCTTCATGGCTGACATTGCTGGGTATGCAGGGTGTGCTCGTGGATCACTTGGTGGCCAGGCCGACGCGGTTGATGCCCATCTTCTTGGCTTCCGAAATCAAGAGGATCACGTCTTCGTACTTGCTCTCGCGGTCGCCCGCGATCAGCACCGGATAGTCCGGGTTCTCGTCGTGCAGGGCCTGCAGGCGCTGCAGCAGGGCCGAACGGTCGGCGACGTCATCCATGCCGGTGCGGTTCTTGCCGTGCACGCCGATCGACAGGCGGTTTTCGGGCTGCACCGAAATCTGGATGTAGCTGTCCGGCGGCAGCGCCGATTTCTCGGCGCGCGGCAGGTTGACCACGCTCGGCGCTTCGTTGGCCGGCACCGCCATGAAGATGATGAGCAGCACCAGCATCACGTCGATGTAGGGCACGACGTTGATCTCGGACTTGAACTTGCGGCGGCGGCCGCCGCGCATGCTGCTGGAAAATGCCATCCCGGTCTCCCTTGTTCGCCCGGATCAGCGCGACTGGCGCTGCAGGATGTTCGAGAATTCTTCGACGAAGCTCTCGAAACGGTTGGCCAGGCGATCGATGTCGTGGGTGAAGCGGTTGTAGGCGACCACGGCCGGAATCGCGGCGAACAGGCCGATCGCGGTGGCGATCAGCGCTTCGGCGATGCCGGGGGCGACGATCGCCAGCGTGGCCTGCTCGACGCTGGCCAGGCCGCGGAAGGCGTTCATGATGCCCCACACCGTGCCCAGCAGGCCGATGTACGGCGAGACCGAGCCGACCGACGCCAGGAAGTTCAGGTGGGTGTCGAGGGCGTCCAGTTCGCGCTGGAACGAGGCGCGCATGGCGCGCCGTGCGCCGTCGAGCACCGAGTTCATGTCGAGCGCGTCGCGCGAGGCTTGCTTGCCCTTGATGAATTCGCCCATGCCGGCTTCGAAGATGCGGGCCAGGGCGCCGCTCTGGTCGCGCTGGCTGCTGGCGCTCTGGTGCAGGGTGTGCAGGTTGCCGCCGGCCCAGAAGCTGCGCTCGAACTGCTCGGTCTGGGCGCGCGCGGCGCGGATCGCGAACACCTTGCGGAAGATGTAGGTCCAGCTCACGATCGACAGCAGCAGCAGCAAGGCCATGATCAGCTGCACGAGCACGTGGGCATTGCTGATCAGGGAAATAAACGAAAGGTCTTGGGTCGCGGTCATCGTGTTGGACGGTGAGGTTGGCAGTAAGTAGTTGGCTTGAACTTAAGGTTGTTCAGGCGGCACGCATTTTAGCAGCGACATGCTCGGGCAGGGAACGGGGGCGCATGGTCGCGATGTCGACGCAGCCGACCTTGACGCTGGCGCTGTTGAGCAGCTCTTCGCCGCGCCACGCTTCCTGGGCAAACTGGACCGACGCGCGGCCGAGCTTGTCGACGCGGGTGCGGATGGTCAGCTCGTCGTCGAGACGGGCTGCGCCGTGATAATCCAGGGTGACGTTCTTGACGACGAAGGCCGCGCCGTCGTTCTCGAGCAGGGTTTGCTGTTGCACGCCCAGCGCACGCAGCCACTCGGTGCGGGCGCGCTCGAAGAACTTCAGGTAGTTAGCATAGAAAACAATGCCGCCGGCGTCGGTATCTTCGTAGTACACCCTGACTGGCCAGTGAAAAACGGACATGTTTGCTGCTTTTTAAATGAAAACGGGAAACATTTTACGCGAATTCATCCGCGGATATGTACGCTGACGAACACTAAACATGCAAATATCTACACAGATGGTGCATAAAGACATGCTGTTGCGCAGTAGTAGACGTGAAATGCTGTCAAAACACCAATCACTGTAACACTTTCTCACAAATGTGCGGTATTGCTGCCCAGTATCCATCGCGTGTTTCGTGGAAATCCGCTAAACGGTCGGGTGATCACCCGGCGCGTTTGATCGTGAATGGCGAAAATCCCTGGCAGGTCGGCATCAGTTCGATGCTGTTGACGTTGACGTGTGGCGGCAGGCTGGCAATCCAGAGCGCGGTGTCGGCGATGTCCTTGGCGGTGAGCGGGGTGGTGCCTTCGTACACCTTGGCCGCGGCCGCGTCGTCGCCCTTGAAGCGCACGTTCGAGAATTCGGTGCCGCCGCACAGGCCCGGGGCGATATTGGTGGCGCGCACGCCGGTACCGACCAGGTCGGCGCGCAGGTTGAGCGTGAACTGTTCGACGAAGGCCTTGGTGGCGCCATAGACATTGCCGCCCGGGTAGGGATAGTGGCCGGCGGTCGAACCGATATTGATCACCAGGCCGCTGCCGCGCGCCACCATGTCGGGCAGCACGGCGTGGGTCATGCTGACCAGGCCCTGGCAGTTGGTGGCGATCATGGTGTGCCAGTCGGCCAGCGGCACCTGGTGTGCCGGCAGCGTGTTCAGCGCCAGGCCGGCATTGTTGATCAGCACGTCGATCGGGCGCCATTGAGGCGGCAGGCCGGCCAGGGCGGCGTCGATCGAGGCCTGACTGGTGACGTCCAGGGTGACGGCCAGCGCCGACTCGCCCAGCTCGCGCGCCAGGTCCTCGATGCGGTCGGTGCGGCGTGCGGCCAGGATCACGCGGTGGCCGTTGTGGGCGAAGGTGCGCGCCATTTCGGCGCCGAAGCCGGCCGATGCGCCGGTGATGAAAACGATCATGAAGCTGTCCTTGCTGGGCGTGAGGGTGCGGGATTGCGTGCTGCGGAATCGGAAAATTGTAGCCGAAACGACCACGCCTGCGCTGGCGCCATCCTGTTCGGCGCCGCCCCGGCGCGGCGTCAGCAGTTTCCTTGCCCTAAAATGGGGACTTCAGTACAATCTGGAGTCCCTAAGTCTCACGTGACTGGCGAAACACCGTGCGCGCTGCCTGAACAATGCAATGGCGCCCGGTCGAAGGTGGACACCCACCGGGGAACGTGAGATGCCATTTCGCCGTTCGCCTGGGCAGCCATCAACCGGTTTGCGTTGACTCGCGTTGGATCGCGCTTGCCCGCGGCCGCCTCCCCGGCGGCCGTCCGCCGAGCCGCCCGCGCCTGCTGCGTTGCCCGTTGCCTGGATTTCATTCGATTGGAGTTTTACATGTTTGCCAAAGACCATACGCTCGCCAACATCGACCCGGAACTGTGGAGTGCCATCCAGAAGGAAAACGTTCGCCAGCAAGATCACATCGAGCTGATCGCGTCCGAAAACTACACCTCGCCGGCCGTGATGCAAGCGCAGGGCTCGCAACTGACCAACAAGTACGCTGAAGGCTATCCAGGCAAGCGCTACTACGGCGGCTGCGAATACGTCGACGTCGCCGAGCAACTGGCGATCGACCGCGTCAAGCAGCTGTTCGGCGCCGAAGCCGCCAACGTCCAGCCGAACTCGGGCTCGCAGGCCAACCAGGGCGTGTTCTTCGCCATGCTGAAACCCGGCGACACCATCATGGGCATGTCGCTGGCCGAAGGCGGCCACCTGACCCACGGCATGGCGCTGAACATGTCGGGCAAATGGTTCAACGTCGTCTCCTACGGCCTGACCGCCGAAGAAGACATCGACTACGATGCGCTGGAAAAGCAGGCGCATGAACACAAGCCGAAGATGATCATCGCCGGCGCATCGGCGTTCGCGCTGCGCATCGACTTCGAGCGCATCGCCAAGGTCGCCAAGGACGTCGGCGCCTACTTTATGGTCGACATGGCCCACTACGCCGGCCTGATCGCCGCAGGCGAGTACCCGAACCCGGTGCCGTTCGCCGACTTCGTCACCTCGACCACCCACAAATCGCTGCGCGGTCCGCGCGGCGGCATCATCCTGATGAAGGCCGAGCACGAAAAGGCCATCAATTCGGCGATCTTCCCTGGCATCCAGGGCGGTCCGCTGATGCACGTGATCGCCGGCAAGGCAGTGGCGTTCAAGGAAGCGCTGTCGCCGGAGTTCAAGTCGTACCAGCAGCAAGTGGTCAAGAACGCCAAGGCGCTGGCCGAGACCCTGATTGCGCGCGGTCTGCGCATCGTCTCGGGCCGTACCGAGTCGCACGTGATGCTGGTCGACCTGCGTTCGAAGAACCTCACCGGCAAGGAAGCGGAAGCGATCCTGGGCAAGGCGCACATGACCTGCAACAAGAACGGCATCCCGAACGACCCGCAGAAGCCGTTCGTGACTTCGGGCATCCGTCTCGGCAGCCCGGCCTTCACCACCCGCGGCTTCAAGGAAGAAGACGCGGTCAAGGTCGGCCACCTGATCGCCGACGTGCTGGACAATCCACACGACGAAGCGACCATCGAGCGCGTCAAGGCCGAAGTGAAGGTCCTGACCGACAAGTACCCGGTCTACGCGGCCTGATGTCCTCGGGGCCGGTTCGCCGGCCCCATTGTTTTTAGCTTTAACCGCCCGGCGCCATGAAATGTCCCTTCTGTCAGTGTGAAGAAACCCAGGTCCTCGATACCCGCGTATCCGAGGAAGGGGACGCCATCCGGCGCCGGCGCCGCTGCGGCAAGTGCGACAAGCGCTTCACGACCTACGAGCGGATCGAGCTGTCGATGCCGATCCTGGTCAAGAAGAACGGCAGCCGCACCGAATACGCCTCGTCCAAGCTGCGCGGCAGCCTGATGCTGGCGCTGAGGAAGCGTCCGGTGGCGGCCGAGGATATCGACCGCGCCGTGGCCTCGATCGAAGAAAAGCTGCTCACCAGCGGACGGCGCGAAGTCGATACCAACTACGTCGGCGAGCTGGTCATGGCCGAGCTCAAGCGCCTGGACAAGATCGCGTACATCCGCTTCGCCTCGGTCTACAAGAATTTCGAAGACCTGGACGAGTTCCAGGAAGCGCTGGCCGAAGTCGGGCATCAGCGCAAGCTGGGCGATTGAATCACACCTGATTGTCGGCCGCTTCGGCTCGACCATTTTCCCTTTCCGCAGTTCCCATTTCCTGCCCGCGCACGCTTGCGCTGACGCACGGACGCATGACACCTGCCTGATAACTTCACAGCTCGCTACCGTTATCGGGAGGCTTGTGTGCACAAGGTTCGACAGGATGGATTCACGCTCATCGAAGTGCTGGTGGCGCTGTTCGTGCTGGCCGTCGGCATCGTCGGCGCCGGTGCGGCGCAGCTGGCCGCGCAGCGTACGCGCCAGCATGCGGCGCTGACCTCCGAAGCGGCCCGGCTGGCGGCATCGCTGGCGGCGCGCATGCAGGCCAACGCGCAGCTCAGCACGCTGCCGGATGGCGCCAATCCCTATACTGGCTTCGATTACGACGCGCACGAAGCGGGTCCGCCTGCGGGGAGTGGCTCGTGCTACGGCGCGGGCGCATGCGATCCACTGGCGCTGGCGGCGTTCGATTTGCACGAGACGCGGCTGGCGGTGCATGGGCGCTTCCCGGGTGGACGTATCGCCGTCTGCCGCGATGGCGCGCCGTGGGACGCGGCGGGTGAGCGCTACCGGTGGGCATGCAGCGGCGATGCGAATGCGCCGGTCGCGATCAAGATCGGCTGGCATGGCAGCGGCGATGGGCCGGCGTTCGTGTCGATGGTGGCGCGATGAGGCAGCGTCCTGACCATCCAGGGGCAGGGCGCGCCAGCAGGCAGCGCGGCCTGACCGTCATCGAGCTGATGGTGGCGATGGCGCTCGGGCTGGTCGTGCTGCTGGCCACGGGTTCCCTCTTGATCTCCAGCACCCGCGCGCATGCCGCGTTGGTCGAAACGACCGAAATGGACGATAGCGGACGTTATGCGATGGACGCCCTGGCGCGTGCGGTGCGCATGGCGGCGCATGTCGACTGGGAGCTCAGTCCCGAACCCGATCCGGAGGCGCCGGCCCGCATCGTCGGATTCGACGCGGCGTCATTGTCGCGCACCGATCCCGGCGTCGACGTGCTGTTGCCGGACGTCGCCAATGGCAGCGACGTGCTGGCATTGCGCTTTTCCGGTAGCGGCAATGCGCCGGATGGCGACGGCGCGACGCTCGATTGCGCTGGATTTCCGGTCAACCGCGAGGAGGAGGGCTGGAGCATCTTCTACGTCGCGCGCAATGCACAGGGCGTGGCCGAGCTGCGCTGCAAGTACCGTGGCCACAGCAACTGGTCGTCCGATGCCGTGGCCGGCGGGGTGGACAGCTTCCAGGTGCTGTACGGACTGGATACCGACGATGACGGCACGCCGAATCGCTATCTGAATGCGCGTGAGCTGCAGGCGCTCGACGCCGGACTGCTGCTGACGGGCGCCACACCGGACGAACGCTCGGCCGAGCTGCGCAGGCGCACGCACTGGAAGCGGGTGGCGACGGTGCGGGTGGCGTTGCTGCTGCATGGACCGCGGGCCGATTCCGGGCTGGGCGGCGCCATCGTTCACGACCTGTTCGGGCCGGACTATGGCGCGGCGTTCGCGCAGGCGGACCGCGGCACGCGGCTGAGCGAAATGGCGCTGGCCGGACGTGCTCGCGAGATACGTATGCGCAAGGTGTATGAGGTCACGGTCGCGCTGCCGGTGATGTTACCGCCCGCGCCGCCTGGCGGAGCGCCGGCGCCGGACCCGGACCCGGCGGAGCCACCGGACCCGGCGCAGCCGACAGATCCGCCAGAGGCAGCGGAACCGCCTGAGGCGCAAGGTCGTCCAGCACGGTCAGGGCCAGGAGAGTCGACCATTGAGCGTCCGCGCGAAGCGCTACCGCGTGCACTCTCGCGAATGCCGCCGCAAACGTTGGCGCAGGCGTCGGCATTGTCGATCGTGGCGAAGCGCTGAGGCCTGTCCATGCGACGATTTTCCTTTATGCGACAGCGGCAACGTCAGGGCGGCGCTGCACTCCTGACGGCGCTGATCCTGATGCTGGCCGTACTAATGACCGGCATCGCATCGACCCGTAGCGCGCTGCAGAACGCCCGCGCCGCCGGGCATGAGCGTGACCGTGTGCTGGCGCTGCAGATGGCCGATGCCGCGCTGTTCGACGCCGAGCACGACATCGAAGGCGGCAGCGCTCCCGGGTCGGCACGCGCGGCGGCGTTCGCGGCCGGTCAGCCGGGTGTGTTCGAGATTGGCTGCCGTGGCGGCACGCCGTACAACGGCTTGTGCGCGCACGATCCAGGCCAGGAGCGCCACGCCGCGATCCTGGCCGAGGACGAAGGTCCGGCAGTCGTGTTCGGCACCTTTACCGGCAGCCGGATGCCGGACGGCGAGGCTGGCTTGCAGCTCGAGGCGCCGCGCTACCTGATCGAACTGATGCCGGCCGGCGGCGACGCCCACCTGTACCGGATCACGGCGCGTGGCGCCGGCGCCATGCAGCACACCTGGGCCGCGCTACAAGCCTACTACCGCAAGCCGCACGACGGCACGCCGGGCCGGCGCGTCGGCTGGCGCGAACTGGGCAACTGGAGCGAATCGTATGCATCCAACTGAGACGAGGGCGAGCGCAATGTGGCATCAAGCGGCCTTTACGCTGATCGAAGCGTTGATCGTGCTGGTGGTGCTCGGCATCCTGGCGGCCATGGTCTATCCGTCGTACGAACGGCAGATGGTGATGGCGCGCCGGGCCGAAGCCCAGCTGGCGCTGCTCGACGCGATGCAGCGCCAGGAGCAGTACCGCGCCATGCACCATTCCTACACGGCTTTCTCGGGCACATCCGCGAATGGCGGCGACAGCCGTTTCCGCTGGTGGATCGGCGCCAGTCCGGCCGCCAGCGCCTATGAGCTCGACGCCTACGCCTGTCCGGGCCAGGACATCGCGCAATGCGTGGTGGTGCGCGCGCGGCCCGGCACGGACCGGGTCAATGCGCGCTTCCGCGATCCTGAATGCGGTGCGCTGACCTTCGACAGCAATGGCGAACAGGCGGCGGACGGGCCGTCGACGAAATGCTGGCCATGATACGGCAATCTGTCCGCGCTCCGGGCAGCCAGCGGGCCTGCCTCATGGCTCGTCCGCACTGCGCCGGCATGTCGCTGACCGAACTGGTGGTCGTGCTCGGTATTGTCGCGGTCACGACGGCGACAGCGGCGCCCAATCTGCACCAGCTGGTGCGTGCCCAGCAGTTGCGCACTGCCTCGGGCGAACTGTATGGCGCGATCCAGCTGACGCGCGCGCAGGCGATCGCGCGCAACGAACGGGTCAAGCTGGCGCCCAACGATCCGGACGGCTTCGACTGGGCACGTGGCTGGACCGTGTTCGTCGACCGCAACGACGATCGGCGGCCGAACGACGGCGACACCATTCTTGCAGTGCGTCCGCCGTTGCCGGCCGGCCTGGTGGTCGGCTATTCGTTCACCAGCCCAGCGCCGCCGCAATACATCGCCTACAATGGCGCGGGACGCAGTTGCAGCGACACCAACAGCGCCGCGTCGCGGCTCGGTACGCTGTCGCTGTTTCACGGCGGCCAGATCCGCCGCATTAAAATCAATATGCTCGGCCGCGCGCGCCTGTGTAATCCGGCGCGCGAGCGCGGCTGCGACGGCCTTGAGGCGCCGTCGTGAAGGAAAGGTGAATGTGACGAAGGACAGTCGGACAGTTTCCAACGATACCGAAGGCATGGCGCTTGCCCTCGAATGGGCGGCGCGCGGCATGTTGATCACGGCGCCGAACCCGCGCGTCGGCTGCGTCATCGTGAAGGACGGCGTGGTGATCGGCGCCGGCCACACCCAGCCGGCGGGGCAGGCCCACGCCGAAATCCAGGCGCTGCGCGACGCCGCCGGGCGCGGCAACGATGTGCGCGGCGCCACCGCGTATGTCACGCTGGAGCCGTGCAGCCACCATGGTCGCACCCCGCCATGCTCGAATGCGCTGGTGCAGGCCGGCCTGGGCCGCGTGGTGGCGGCGATGGGCGACCCGAATCCGCTGGTGGCCGGACGCGGCATGGCGCAACTGGAAGCGGCCGGCATCGCCGTGCGCTCCGGCGTCCTCGCGGATGCCGCATACGAACTGAACATCGGCTTCTTCTCGCGCATGCGCCGCGGCCTGCCGTGGGTGCGCCTGAAAGTCGCGGCCAGCCTGGACGGCAAGACGGCGCTCGAGGACGGCGAAAGCCAGTGGATCACCGGCCTTGAAGCCCGCGCCGACGGCCACGCCTGGCGCGCCCGCACGCAAGTCATCCTGACCGGCATCGGCACGGTCAAGGCGGATAACCCGCAGTTGACGGTGCGCGGCATCGACACGCCATTGCCGCCGCGCCGGGTGATCGTCGACAGCCGCCTCGACATCGACCTCGACGCCCGCATCCTGCAGGGCGAGCCGTGCTGGATCGTGGCGGCCGGCGCGCCGGCGCAATCCGGTGCGGCGCAAACGGGGCAGGGCGCTGCCGCGCTCGAAGGCGCCGCCGTGCGTGAAGAGAAGGCTGCCGCGCACGAAAAGAAAGCTGCCGCGCTCCGGGCCGCGGGCCATGAGATCCTGTACCTGCCGAATGCGCGCGGCAAGGTCGACCTGCCGGCGCTGATGCGCGAACTCGGCCGGCGCGAGATCAACGAAGTGCACGTCGAAGCCGGCTCCAAGCTCAATGCGTCGCTGGTGCGCGAAGGCTGCGTCGACGAATTGCTGGTGTACCTGGCGCCCAGCCTGATCGGGCCGGGCCAGGGCATGTTTGACCTGCCGCCGCTGGCGCGCCTGGCCGAACGCCGCCAGTTGCGCTTCCATGACGTGGCGCGGGTCGGCGACGACCTGCGCATCCTGGCGCGCTTTACCGAACCTGAAAATTAAGCTGAACCCAAGCTCGAACTGAAACCACACACAAGGAATCAAGCCGTATGTTTACTGGAATCGTCGCCGCCGTCGGCAACATCACTTCCGTCACCCCGCTGGCAGGCGGCCTGGACGCCGGCGTGCGCCTGGCGATCGACGCCGGCCCGCTGCCCCTGGCCGACGTCGGCCTGGGCGACTCGATCGCCATCAACGGCGCCTGCATGACCGTGGTCGAGAAGACCGACAAGACCTTCACGGTCGACGTCTCGCGCGAAAGCCTGAACAAGACCGTCGGCCTGGAAGTGCCGGGCGAAGTCAACCTGGAAAAAGCCCTGACGCTGGCCGAGCGCCTGGGCGGACACCTGGTGTCGGGCCACGTGGATGGCCTGGGCACGGTGCACAGCTTCGAGCCGGTGGGCGAGTCACGCGAACTGATCGTCGACGCGCCGCACGAGCTGGCCAAGTTCCTGGCCTATAAGGGCTCGGTGGTGGTCAACGGCGTGTCGCTGACCGTGAACCGCGTCGAGGACATCGAGGCCGATGGCCAGAAACTGTGCCGTTTCTCGATCAACCTGATCCCGCACACGATCGAGGTCACCACGCTCAAGCACCTGCAGGCCGATTCGCGCGTCAACCTGGAAATCGACCTGATCGCGCGCTACGTCGAGCGCATGCTGTCGGCTGCGCGCTGACCACATCGGTAGGGCAGGATGGCGCTCGGCGTTGCGCCCCGCCATCCTGCCCGCGCCAGGCGCGGCTTGACGAAAATGATGGCTGCCCAGCGATAAGGTGCTAGTATTTACGATCTTGGTGGAAACTTTTCAATCGCTGTCGTTGTAATAACGAGACTGAAACGGGAGTGTTCAATGAAGATCGGTGCAGGAATAAATTACCCATATCCTAGCCAGCGTCCGCAGGTGGCGTCTGCCGAGCGTCCCGCCTCCACGTCGTTTTCCGCCGCGCTGACGGCAGCCTCGACATCCAGCGCCAGACCTGCGGACTTCACCAGCATGACGCGCCAGGACATGCGCGACTGGGTAAACACCCAGATCCGCAGCGGCGAGATGTCGCTCGACGACAGCCGGCCTTTCATGGCGATGACGATGAAGATTCCCGTGAGTGGCGCCGGCGCCGAGCTTTCGGTCGAGAACGACAGGACGCGCTACGACTTCATGCAACAGGTGCGCGACGGCATCCTGGGCGCACGTTCGCGCAATGATGAGACCACGTTGAACATGCTGGAATCGGCCATCTCGATCATGCTGCGCCAGCCGCGGCAAGCCGGGGGCGTCGATCAGCGCGCTTGAGTCGCACCGGCCCGCACCCGGCCATACCTGAAAATGCAAGAGGCCGGTTTCCCGGCCTCTTTTTCTCATATGCAGTTCGCAAGCAGCGCGCCGAGCACCGTTCAGCTTCCCGGCGCCGCTGCCGGCGTGGCCGCCGGCGCCTTGGCAACGCTGGCCGCCGCGGCCTGGCTCTCGGGATTGAGCACCACCTGCACATAGTTCCCGGTGTCGAAATAGCGCTTCGCCGCCGCCTGCACGTCCTGTGCGGTAAGCGCCTGCACCTGCTGCTCGACCTTCAGGATCGAGGCCGGATCGGTGCCCTCGGTCAGCGCCGATTGCAGGTTGGCCACCCAGTAGCCGTTCTCGCGCAGCGAGCGGCGGTGGTTCTGGATCCAGTTGCTCTTCACTTTCTCGAGTTCGGCCGCGTCCGGGCCGTGTTCCTGCAGGCGCGCGATCTCGGCGAAGGTGGCGGCGATCACCTTGTCGACGTTCTCGGGCCCGGTCGGCAGGTTGATGCCGATCACGTAGTTCCCGTACGGGATCTTGCTCAACGAACCGCTGGCGCCGCCGCCGTAGATCATCGCCATCTTCTCGCGCAGCGTTTCGATGATGCGCAGGTTGGTGACCTCGACCAGCGCCGCCAGGCGCAGCTGCTCGGCTTCGGAGAACTGCGCCGGGCCGGTGAAGTTGAGCGAGATCGTGCTCTTCGGCTCGGTGCCGCTGCGCACTTCGCGCTTGACCACGCCCGTCACCGGGCGCAGGCCGACGTCGCGGTATGCCACCGGAATGTCCGGCGTCGGCAGGCTGCCGAGGTAGGTCGCCAGCAGCGGGCGGATCGCTTTCTCGTCGAAGCTGCCGGCCAGGATGAAGGTCAGGTCCTTGGCGCTCGAAAAGCGCTGGCGGAAGATGTCGATGCTGCGGTCGAGGTCGATCTTGCCGAACTCTTCCGGCTGCAGCGTGCGCGGTGCGCGCGGGTGGCCGTTGTACAGCGCGGTCAGCACCGCGTCGCCGAAACGCCGTCCCGGCAGGGTGCTCTGGTTGCGCGCGATCTCGGCCTGCTTGTCGACGTAGGTGCGGAACAGGTCCTCGTCGCGCCGCACACCGGCGAACTTCAGCCACAGCAATTGCAGCATGGTCTCGACGTCCGAGGCGCCGGACGCGCCAGCGATCACGTCGGTGTAGGCGCCCAGGCCCACCGTCACGCCGGCGGCCTTGCCGGCCAGGACCTTGTTCAGGTCGAGCGGGCTGAAGTCCTTGGTGCCCATGCTGGCCACGATCGCATTCGAATAGCGCGCATTCAGGATGTCGCGGTCGCCGAACAGGCTCTGGCCGCCGAAGCGCGCCGCGCTCAGCACCACCTGGTCGTTGCGGAAGTCGGTCGGCTTGAGGATCACCTTGACACCGTTCGACAGCGTCAGATTGGTCAGGCCGAGCGCCTTGTCGTGGCTCTCGGCGACGATTGTGCCGGCCTGCGGCGGACGCTCCATCAGGCCCGCCGCCAGCGCCTTCTCGTCACGCGGGGCGACCGGCGTGCGCGCCGCCTCGGCCACTGCCGCCAGCAGCTGCTCGCCGCTCGGCGCATCCGGACGGCTGACGCCGGTGTACAGCACCAGCTTGCCCGAGTCGGCCGGGATGGTGCGGCGCGCGTAGGCGTTCATTTCTTCCAGCGTGATGCCGGGCACCAGTTCTTGCACGTACTTGTATTCGGTGTCGATGCCGGGAATGGCTTCGTCCTGCAGGAAGTTGCGGATGTATTCGGCGGCGTAGGTGCCCGAGTCGCTCTTGGCGCGCTCGTTCCAGGCCTGCTCGTAGCTGCGCATCAGGTTTTTCTTGGCCCGTTCCAGTTCCTGGGCGCCGAAACCGTGCTGGCGTGCGCGTTCGTTCTCCTGCACCAGGGCGGCGATCGCCGGGGCGGCGCCGCGCGGGCCGAGTGCGGCCGAGGCGTTATACGAATGGTAGCGCGGGGTCAGCTTGCCGAGCGAGCTGCTGGCGCCCAGGTAGGGCGCGTCAGGCAGCTGCGCCAGTTCGGCCAGGCGCTGGCTGAGCATGGCGCCGAACAGTCCCTGCACCAGGTCGTCGCGGTAGGCGCGTACGGTGCCGGCTTCGCGCACCGGCTGCACCGGATAGCGGATCAGCACCGCGTTGCCGCTGGCTTCCGGGTCGGTCACCACCAGCGCTTCGGTATTGGTGCGCGCGGGAATCGCGGCGTATTCGCGCGGGCGCGGATTGGCCGGGTTCTTCAGGCGCGAAAAGTGTTTCTTGACCAATTGCTCGGCGCGCGCCGGATCGACGTCGCCGACCACCACCACCGCCATCAGGTCGGGGCGGTACCAGTCGCGGTAGAAGCGGCGCAGCGTCTCCGGCTTGAAGTTGCGCAGCACGTCTTCCTGGCCGATCGGCAGCCGTTCGGCGTATCTGGACCCATTGAATATCTTCGGATAGATCTGCTTGCCCATGCGGTCCGAAGCACCTTTGCCCAGGCGCAGTTCTTCCAGCACGATGCCGCGTTCCTTGTCGATCGCCTGGGTGTCGAAGCTGACGCCATGGGCCCAGTCTTCCAGCACCTGGAACGCCTTGGTCACGTTCTGCGGCTTGTCGGTCGGGATCGGCAGGATGTACACGGTTTCGTCGAACGAGGTATACGCGTTCAGGTCGGCGCCGAAGCCGACCCCGATCGACTGCAGGTAAGAGACCAGTTCGTGCTTGCGGAAATGGGTGCTGCCATTGAAGGCCATGTGCTCGACGAAGTGGGCCAGTCCGCGCTGGTCTTCATCTTCCAGGATCGAGCCGGCCTTGACCACCAGCCGCAGTTCGAGCTTGCGCTCGGGGCGCGCATTGCGCTGGATGTAATAGGTCAGGCCATTCGGCAGCTTGCCGACCTTGACTTGCGGACCGACCGGGATCGGGGCGTCCAGCTGCAGCGCGGCGTGCGCCGGCGGCTGGATCAGCGACTGCATGCACAGCGCCGCGGCCAGGCACAGGCCGCGTACGAAATTGTTGCTCATGGGGGGAGATGTCCGTTGATATGCTCAGCAGCATTCTACCCCGTTGCCGGCCGCGCCACCGGACGCGCACGCTGACGCACTGCCGAATACGCGGGTCGTTTTGTGGTCGCTCAGGGAGGCGGGCGGTGCGCAAGGGACAGGTGTGGCGCCGACGCACTGCGACGCCGAATCCGGTGCCGAATTCAGAGGTTCACCCGCCCGCGCGCCAGCAGTTGCGCCATCTCGAACGCCGGCACCGGCCGTCCATACAGGTAGCCCTGCAGCACGTCGCAACCGAGACTGCCCAAAAAGTCGCGCTGGCCGATCGTCTCCACCCCTTCGGCCACCACCGCCAGCGACAGGCCCTGGGCCAGCGCGATGGTGGCCTGGGCAATCGCCGCGCTGCGCTGCTCGGTGGCGATATTGCGCACGAAGGTCTGGTCGATCTTGAGTTTGTCGAGCGGGAAGCGCGACAGGTAGCCGAGCGACGAGTAGCCGGTGCCGAAATCGTCCAGCGACAGCGACACGCCCATCGCGCGCAGTTCGGCCAGCTGGGCTTCGGCGGCGCTGCTGTCGCCCAGCATCACGCTTTCGGTGATCTCGACTTCGAGCCAGTGCGGCGCCAGGCCGGAATCGACCAGCGCCGCGCGCACCACGTGCGTCACGCTGCCGGCCTTGAACTGGCTGGCCGAGACGTTCACCGCCACCCGCACCGGGCCCAGCCCGGCGTTCTGCCAGGCCTTGTTCTGGAAGCAGGCCTGGCGGATCACCCATTCGCCGATCGGGTGGATCAAGCCGGTGTCCTCGGCCAGCGGGATGAAGTCGGCCGGCGACACCGGGCCGATCTCTTCGCTGTTCCAGCGCAGCAGCGCTTCCATGCCGACCAGGCGGCCGTCGATGCGCGACACCTGTGGCTGGTAGTGCAGGGCCAGTTCGTCACGCTCGATGGCGCGCCGCAGGCGGGTTTCCAGCGCCAGCCAGCGCAGCGCCTCGGCGTTCATTTCGCCCTTGAAGAAGCGGAAGCCGTTGCGCCCCGATTCCTTCATGTGGGTCAGCGCGGCGTCGGCCGCTTTCAGCAGGTCGCCGGCGGCGTCGCCGTCGCGCGGATAGATGCTGATGCCGATGCTGCCGGTCACCACCAGGTCGTGCCCGCCGACCGGATGCGGTTGCGCCACGGCGTCGATCAGGCGCTGGGCGCGATAGATGACGTCGTCGGTGTCTTCGATATCGGTCAGCAGCATTACGAATTCGTCGCCCGACAGGCGCGCCACGGTGTCGGTCGGGCCGGCCACCTCGCTGGCGCGGCGCGCCACTTCGCGCAGCACCGCGTCGCCGGCGCCGTGGCCGAGGCTATCGTTGATGCGCGACAGGCGGTCGACGTTAAATAAAAGCAATGCGAGTTGGCTGGCGTCCTGGCGCGCCGCCGCCAGCGCCTGCTGCATGCGGTCGTTGAACAGCGAGCGGTTCGGCAGCTGGGTCAGCACATCGTGGTTGGACAGGAAGTCGAGCTTGTAGTGCGCGGCCTTCAGCGCCGACAGGTCGGTCGAGACGCCGACATAGGCCGTCAGTTCGCCTTCCTCGTTGCGCACCGCGCTGATACTCATGCTGGCCGGATAGATCTCACCGTTCTTGCGACGATTCCAGATTTCGCCGCGCCACTTGCCGTCCTTCTCCAGGCATTTCCACATGCCGGCATAGAAGCAGGCGTCGTGCTGGCCGGATTTCATCATCCTGGGGTTGTGGCCCATCACCTCGGCTTCGCGATAGCCGGTGATTTCCTCGAAAGCCGGATTGACGGCGACGATGGTAGCGTCGGCGTCGGTCATGACGATGGCTTCCTGGGTGCTGTCGAATACCTGGCGCGCCAGCTGCAGGCGGTGCTCGCTGCTCTTCAAGGCCGCGTCGGCGTCGGCGCGCGCCAGCGCTTCCAGCTGCAGCTGGGCGGCGTGGCGCTGGACGACGTCGTACAGGTTCTGGTTCTCGTGCGCCACCGCCAGCTGCGCCGCCAGCGCGGTGGCCCAGCGTTCCTCTTCGTCCGAGAAGGGCGCAGCGTCCGGACCACGTCCGCAATACAGCCAGCCGTGCGGATGATGCAGGTCGTGCACCTGAAGCCCCAGCAGATAGCCGACCGGCGGATGGCCGGCGGGGAGGGTGGCGAGCAGGGCATCGTCGCCGGCGAGGCGCACCGGCGCGCGGGCGCTCAGCAGCATCGCCGGCA
Organism: Massilia sp. YIM B02443; assembly: GCF_030411955.1. Taxonomy (GTDB): domain Bacteria; phylum Pseudomonadota; class Gammaproteobacteria; order Burkholderiales; family Burkholderiaceae_D; genus Telluria. The sequence continues at coordinate 53,423 of NZ_JASNRA010000016.1, read as the reverse complement.
GGTCGTCCCCGGTCAGCGCATAATCGTTGAGCAGGGCACCGTCGACGCCCCAGGCGCTCAGGTGGCAGACGCTGCGTTCGGTGCTGTCGAGCAGGCACAGGGCGACGCAGTCGGCGTTCAGCACGCGCCGTGCGGCGTCGACAAAGGCGTCGGCCAGGGCTTCGACCCGCCGTTCGCCCACCAGCGCCAGGCACATGCGTTCCAGTTCCGACAGGCGCGCGCACAGGTCGAACGGCAGCGCACGCTCATTGTCCGCTGCGCTGTCGCCACCCGTCAGGCGGCGCCGTTCGGGCAGCACCGGCGCCGGTGCGCCGCGCGCCGCAGCCAGCTCGGCGTTGACGGCGGCCAGCACTTGGCCGGCATCGGCCGGTTTGCCCAGCACCGTGGTCACGCCGCAGCGCGCCGCCATGGCGATGGTTTCGCGTTCAGAATAGACCGCCGACATGAAAATCACGCGTGTGCCGTGCAATTGCGGATCGGCGCGCACCTGCTGGACGAATTCATAGCCGTCCATGGTCGGCATCAGGATGTCGGTGATGATCAGGTCGGGATGCTCGGCACGGCTCATGGCCAGTGCCTTGGCGCCGTCTTCGGCCTGCAGCAGGCGATGTTCGGAGTAGCCGAGCAGGGCCGCCAGATACGTGCGGTTGCTGGGACGGTCGTCGACAATCAGGATGGTAGCCATCAACACCGCCTTTTCCGGAAAGCGGAGTGCTTACAACAGATATCGAGAACTACCGGCATGGCAACTCCGAGAAATAAAGGCTTCCGCACGCTCCGGATGGGTGCGGTAACGATGCTTTTATCATAATGCACTCGGGGCTTGGCACAGTAGGATGTTGCATCGTAAAAAGCTTTTGCTTAACAATTTACGGTTTTAAAGCCATCGCGGTTGCGTAAGGGCAACAGGCGGCAGGCAAACCAGTGCATTCGGCGCGGCGCTTTTGGTCATCGGCAGCCTCCGAATGCGGTTGAAAGCCTGCAAATCCTTTAAAATAGCGGATTACGCACAACCCCTCCCGTATCAAGGAATCCGTATGTCTATTTCAAGCACCGAGGAAATCGTTGCCGAACTTCGTGCCGGCCGCATGGTCATCCTGGTCGACGAGGAAGATCGCGAGAACGAAGGCGACCTCGTGCTTGCGGCCGACTTCGTCACGCCCGAGGCGATCAACTTCATGATCCGCCATGCGCGCGGCCTGGTGTGCCTGACCCTGTCCGAGGAAATTTGCGACCGCCTGGCGCTGCCGATGATGACCTCGCGCAACGGCACCTCGTTCGGCACCAATTTCACGGTCTCGATCGAAGCGGCCGAAGGCGTCACCACCGGCATCTCGGCGGCCGACCGCGCCCGCACCATCCAGGTGGCCGTGGCCAGGGATGCGTCGCCGGACGACCTGGTGCAGCCGGGCCACATCTTCCCGCTGCGCGCCCAGAAGGGCGGCGTGCTGATGCGCGCCGGCCACACCGAAGCCGGCTGCGACCTGACCCAGATGGCAGGCCTGACCCCGGCCTCGGTGATCTGCGAGATCATCAAGGAGGACGGCACCATGGCGCGCCTGCCGGACCTGATCGAGTTCGCCAAAGAGCACAAGCTGAAGATCGGCACCATCGCCGACCTGATCCATTACCGCAGCCAGAACGAATGCCTGGTCGAGCGCGTGGCCGAGCGCCAGCTGTCGACCGAGCACGGCGAATTCAAGCTGGTCGCCTTCCGCGACGGCCCGAGCGGCGCGGCGCACCTGGCGCTGGTGCACGGCGAATTGTCGCCGGAGAAGGAAGCGCTGGTGCGCGTGCACCAGCCGGTGTCGATCCTCGACCTGCTGGAAAACCGCGCCACCACCCACTCGTGGGACATGGCGTCGGCGATGCGCACCATCCAGGCCAGCGATGCGGGCGTGATCGTGCTGCTCAACTGTGGCGAAAGCGCCGACGAGCTGTTCGCGCAGTTTGCGCCTAGCGATGCCAAGGCCGCCAAGGCGGGCGCACGCGCGGCGTCGATGGACCTGCGCACCTACGGCATCGGCGCCCAGATCCTGCGCGCGCTGGGTGTGGGCAAGATGCAGCTGCTGGCCAATCCGCGCAAGATGCCGTCGATGACCGGGTTCGACCTGGAAGTCACGGGCTACGTGCCGCGCCCGAGCGTCTGAACCGGCCCCGGGCCGGTTCGAACAATCATTTAATACACACAAGATAAAGAGGTCAGCCATGACGGTAGGAACTTTTGAAAGCAATCTGCAGGGCGAAGGCCTGCGCATCGGTATCGTGCAAGCCCGTTTCAACGCCGACGTCGGCCACGGCCTGCTGTCGTCCTGCCTGGCTGAACTGAAGCGCCTGGGCGTGGCCGACGAAGACATCCTGCACATCACCGTGCCGGGCGCGCTGGAAGTGCCGCTGGCGCTGCAGCGCATGGCCGTCACCGAGCAGTTCGACGCGCTGATCGCGCTGGGCGCGGTGATCCGCGGCGAGACTTATCACTTCGAGCTGGTCTCGAACGAGTCGGGCGCCGGCATCACCCGCATCGGCCTGGACTACGGCATGCCGATCGCCAACGCGATCCTGACCACCGAAAACGACGAGCAGGCCGAAGCCCGCATGGCAGAAAAGGGCGCCGACGCGGCGCGCGTGGCGGTCGAGATGTCGAACCTGCTGATCGCGCTCGACGAGCTGGTGCCTGAAGACGAGTAAATAGAAAAGGCAAGAACACAATGACTGACAAGACCACGCACGCCAACCCCAGCAAGAACCGCACGCCGCGCCACCGCGCGCGCGAGTTCGCGCTCCAGGGCCTGTACCAGTGGCTGCTGAACAATGAATCGGCACGCACCGTGTCGACCAACATCCGCGGCGCCCACGGTTTCGACAAGGCCGACGGCGAATTCTTCTCGGCGCTGCTGAATGGCACCATCAGCACCTCGGTCGAGCTGCGCGAGACCATCGCACCGCTGATCGACCGCGCGATCACCGAACTGTCGCCGATCGAGCACGCCGTGCTGCTGCTGGGCGCGTACGAGCTGAAGAACCACCCGGAGATTCCGTATCGCGTCGTGATCAACGAGGCGGTCGAGCTGACCAAGTCGTTTGGCGGGATCGATGGGCACAAGTACGTCAATGGCGTGCTGGACAAGCTGGCGTCGAGGATGCGGCCGGATGAAGTGTCGGCGGATGGGCGTCGCTGATCTGCTTACTGCGTCATGATGAGAAAGCCACCTTCGGGTGGCTTTTTTATTTGTGGTTTTACAACGGAGGATTGCTGCTAACGCTCCGGTCATATTAAAAAATTGACAACACTCGATGCGTGACGATAGATTGGGCTGGCTGTACATACAAAGCCGATCAATGGTCGTCCGTTCAGGGGAGAGCTAGCATGCAGCATTCCGTGGCACCGTTTCGTTTCAGAACAGCAGTCTGTCAGGGCTTCTTGATTGTCGTCTTCATGTTGCTTGCGGGGTGTTCCGGCCCGTTGGTGAAGAGTGCGATCACTTCCAATATCGTGCAGGAAGAGGCGCACAACGCGTTCCTTTTTCTGAATATCATTCGCGCTCAAGAGCGGATGCCGATGCACTTCACTCAGGTGGATACAGTGCGCGCGGGTCCGGGTGGAATTGGTATCGGGAAGCCAAGTCTCGGGTTAGAACTTCCTTTCGGTGGCGGCGCCACTAATCAATTCCAGTTCAAGCCAACATTTGAACTGTCTTCAAACATTGATTCAATCAGCCTGGTGTCTCAGGAATTCATGCGAGGTATTACCACTCCGGTTAATGAGAGACTCATGGTCTACTTCGCCAATCAAGGTTGGCCGCATGCAATGATCCTGCATCTTTTCGTAGGGGCTATCGAAGTCACGGATCGAGACGGAAGGGTAATTTATAGTGCGCATAACAGCGTCTATGATGCCAACACCTTCAACATCTTCAGGCAGGTCGTGAAGGAACTCGATCAATGCACACCCACCTTAATCGAAAAGAAGAATCACACGTTTTATAGCCGCATACTACGTGAAGCCGATTTGAAGCTGGAGGAAATGGCTGCGATGAAGGGGGCTGGTCTCGAACTTGTGGAGGTGGACACGAATGGCAACGCCACAAACGATTTGCCGGTAGTCAGGACAAAGCTCGCGCGATTTGCAACCGTATCTAAAGATTATGTCCTAGCATTTACCGAAACACAAAAGCAGCCAGCAGCAAATCCTGTCGCATGCAGTGTTGGAAATATTGAAAAAGCTGAAACTGAGTTAGATAAGTTGAGGAAAGCGTTTTATGAACAGAACAAAGCTAACTTGGCGTCAAGGTCGTTGGCACCTTCGTCCATGCACGTAAGATTCGTAATGCGTTCAACTCAGTCAATGCTCTATTTTCTAGGTGAGCTGAGTCGGAATCGAAACGCGGAAGCGTTGACGATCCCTATTCGCGGTAACAGAGAGGCTGCGTTGTTCGTAACCACTTGCTGTGACAAGCCTGCTGCAACATCCGTCTCGGTGGAATACCAAGCAAAGCACTATAGCCTTCGTCCAAGTAACTCCACCTTGGAAAATGGTGTTGAAGACCGCAGCTTGCAGACGCTGGCTTTAGTTTCACTAGTGTACGGATTGCAGAACCGAAGCGGCGAGGCGCCATCCATCCGCAACGTCCGCGTCATTCCCTGAGCAGCAGCCCACCAAGCAAAAAAGCCACCGCATAAGCGGTGGCATCCAAGGGCAACTTCAAACCTTGTGTCTTACAGCCCGGCCAGCTCCGGCGTCGAAGCGTGGGTTTCGGCCGCGGTGGCCGCCGGCGCCGGCTTGGCTTCCGGCTTGGTCGCTTGCGGCTCGGCCGGCTTGCTGGCCACCACGGTGGCCGGCGCCGGACGGGTGAAGGTCGGCACGTTCTGGCCCTTCGCCACCTGTTTCAGGCGACGGTATTCGGCCAGCACTTTCGAGCCGTAGCCCGAATCGGTTTCCAGGTCGGCGGCGCCGACGTAGGTCTTCAGGCCGCCTTCGACCGAACCGGTGCGGTTGACGTAATCCTTCAGGATCAGGGCGCCGACACGGATGTTGGCGACCGGATTCAGGGCAGCCTGCGGGCCGCCGACTTCCTCGAACTTGTCGTGATGGACCTTGGCCATGACCTGCATCAGGCCCTTGGCGCCCATCGGGCTTTCGGCGAACGGGTTCAGGCCCGATTCGATCGCCATCACCGCCAGGATCAGCAGTGGGTCGAGCTTGACCTCATGCGCCGTGATGTAGGCGGTCGAGACCAGCATGTTGGCCGCGTCGCTGGCGACGCGGTAGCGCTTCGACAGCCAGTTGGTGACCCATTGCTGCTGCTTGGCGTTGCCGAGCGTCGGATGCGGTTCGCCCGCGTGCATGACGCTGTGCGTGGTTTCCACGGCCACCGCTTCGGCGACAGGCGCCATCACTGGCGTGGCAACTGCGGGTGCGCTGGCCACGACGGCCGGCTTCGGATGCAGCATTTCGGAGACGCGCTTGGCGAAACCTTCGTTGGTGTACAGCACCGCGAGCATCGCGACTGCGGTCAGACCGAAAACGGTCAGGGTGTAACGTGCGGTGTTCATGATACCGCGTGCCGCTTTCATCACGGAAAACCACGTGATTGGCTGGCTGGCCATGGATTGCATGAGCCTTGCGCTCACGATGAAACGATGAAACATCGAATTCCCCTTTGTCGCGGCAAAAGCGGCCCCGTCGGCAGGCTCTAAGCATGTCGTTGGGTAGACTATTGCCGTGCATCAGAAATATCGTCTGTCGCCGTCACGCGGCCGACTAACGCCGTCATTGCTTTGCTTCAGCTGGCTGCCGACCGTAAGTCGGGGACCAGTAGCTCAACAACTGTCTCGGGGGAGTGGGCAGACGCCCGTTGAAAACACTCCTTAAAATGTCATGTGGGGCCCCGACCCCGTAAATGCATGAGAACAGCTAAAATCATGTCAAAAAGACTTGCCTGTCTCATCAAGTAGGACGGATTGTAGGGGCGAGCTTATATCAAGTCAACCCTAGCACGTCCGCGCCTTATTACTTTTAGTTCTGATAGGCTTGAGGTAGAACGGGAATCGCTTGACGAATCAATCACTTGGAGTTGACTTTTAACTAACCTCCAACACTAGAAGAAAAGATCAGAACTTGATGAAATATACAGATTTGCGCGATTTTTTAGCCCAGCTCGACCGCATGGGCGACCTGAAACGGATTGACATTCCGGTTTCGCCCAACCTTGAAATGACCGAAATTGCCGACCGGACGCTGCGTGCGGGCGGTCCGGCGCTGCTGTTCAAGCAGCCGACCGGCCACTCGATCCCGGTATTGGCCAACCTGTTCGGCACGCCGAAGCGGGTGGCGCTGGGCATGGGCGCCGACGACGTGAGCGAACTGCGCCGCATTGGCCACGTGCTCGCGCGCCTCAAGGAGCCGGAGCCGCCCAAGGGCGTGAAGGACATCATGGGCATGGGTTCGCTCGTGAAAGCGGTGTGGGACATGGCGCCGAAGGAAGTAAAGGGCGCGCCGTGCCAGGAAATCGTCTGGGAAGGCGCCGACGTCGACCTCGGCCGGCTGCCGATCCAGCACTGCTGGCCGGGCGACATCGCGCCCCTGATTACCTGGGGCCTGGTGATTACCAAGGGGCCGAACAAGAAGCGCCAGAACCTGGGCATCTACCGCCAGCAGGTGCTGGGGCCGAACAAGGTGATCATGCGCTGGCTGGCCCACCGCGGCGGCGCGCTCGACTTCCGTGAACACGCACTGAGCAATCCGGGCCAGCCGTATCCGATCGCGGTGGCGCTGGGCGCCGACCCGGCCACCATCCTGGGCGCGGTGACGCCGGTGCCGGACAGCCTGTCCGAATACCAGTTCGCCGGTCTGCTGCGCGGCAGCCGCACCACGCTGACCAAGGCCATCGGCAGTGAACTGCGGGTGCCCGCGTCCGCCGAGATCGTGCTGGAAGGGCATATCTATCCGGATGCGAACCACCCGTCCGGCTTCGAGCACGCGCTCGAGGGGCCGTATGGCGACCACACCGGCTATTACAATGAGCAGGACAGCTTCCCGGTGTTCACGATCGACCGCATCACCATGCGCCGCGATCCGATCTATCACTCGACCTATACCGGCAAACCGCCGGACGAGCCGGCCGTGCTGGGCGTGGCGCTGAACGAGGTCTTCATTCCGCTGCTGCAGAAGCAGTTCAGCGAAATCACCGACTTCTACCTGCCGCCCGAGGGCTGCAGCTACCGCATGGCGGTGGTGCAGATGAAAAAGCAGTACGCGGGGCACGCCAAACGCGTGATGTTCGGGGTGTGGAGCTTCCTGCGCCAGTTCATGTATACCAAGTTCATCGTGGTGGTGGACGAGGATGTCAACGTGCGCGACTGGAAAGAAGTGATCTGGGCCATCACGACCCGGGTCGATCCGACCCGCGACACGGTCATGGTGGATAACACCCCGATCGATTATCTGGACTTCGCGTCGCCGATCAGCGGGCTGGGCAGCAAGATGGGGATCGACGCCACCAACAAGTGGCCGGGCGAAACCAATCGCGAGTGGGGGACGCCGATCGTGATGGAGCCGGCGGTCAAGGCGAAGATCGATGCGATCTGGGATCAGCTGGGAATATAAGAAGGCAGGCCGCAATGCGCTCGCCGGCGGTCGGGCAGGCCGCCGGCGGCCAATTTCCCCAAACCTCACGCCGTCAGGTATAATTCACCCCGGCGGGCCCCTGCGCATTGTGGCATGGTTTACCTGGTCAGGTCGGGAACGAAGCAGCCAAAGCCGTTCACCGCAAGTGCCGCAGATCAGGCTCGCCTCTTCCTTTCGCTTCCAGCGTCGCAGTCCCAGCTCTTCCTCAGTTCTCCCGTCGTTCTCAAGTCGTACCATTCCAACAGTCTCCCGCACGATCCCGTGATCCGCGTCCGGCATCGCGACGAACCGCGTTTCAATTCCGCTGTTGCGCCCGCTTATGCGCCCCGGCTCGGCTGCGGATTGTTCGCGGTCGCGGCCAACTGCGGTAAAATCGCTGTATGTCCTATCAAGTCCTCGCCCGCAAATACCGTCCCAAGAACTTCGAAACGCTGGTCGGCCAGGAGCACGTGGTTCGTGCCCTGACCCACGCCCTGCGTACCGGACGGCTGCACCACGCCTATCTGTTCACGGGCACGCGCGGGGTCGGCAAGACTACGCTGTCGCGCATCCTGGCCAAGTCGCTCAACTGCACCGGCCCGGACGGGCAGGGCGAGATCACGGCCGAGCCGTGCGGCGTGTGCGAGGCGTGTCGCGCGATCGATGCCGGCCGCTTCGTCGACTACATCGAGATGGACGCGGCCTCGAACCGCGGCGTCGACGAGATGGCACAGCTGCTGGAGCAGGCGGTGTACGCGCCGAGCAATGCGCGCTTCAAGGTCTATATGATCGACGAGGTGCACATGCTCACCAACCACGCGTTCAACGCGATGCTCAAGACGCTCGAAGAGCCGCCGCCGCACGTCAAGTTCATCCTGGCCACCACCGACCCGCAGAAGATTCCCGTGACGGTGCTGTCGCGCTGCCTGCAGTTCAACCTCAAGCAGATGCCGCCGGGTCATATCGTCGGTCACCTCGAGAACATCCTCGGCCAGGAAAACGTCACCTTCGAACAACCCGCGCTGCGCCTGCTGGCGCAAGGCGCGCACGGCTCGATGCGCGACGCGCTGTCGCTCACCGACCAGGCGATCGCCTATGCCGCCGGCCAGGTGACGCTGGACGCGGTGCAGGGCATGCTCGGCGCGCTCGACCAGTCGTACCTGGTGCGCCTGCTCGACGCGCTGGCCAAACAGGACGGCGCCGACCTGATGGCGGTGGCCGACGAGATGGCCAGCCGCAGCCTGTCGTACAACGGCGCGCTGCAAGACCTGGGCACGCTGCTGCACCGGGTCGCGCTGGCGCAGTCGGTGCCGGGCGCGGTGCCGCAAGACCTGCCCGAACTGGCCGACATCATGCGCCTGGCCACGCTGTTCGAGCCGCAGGAAGTGCAACTGTATTACCAGATCGCCGTCCACGGCCGCAACGAGATCGGCCTGGCGCCGGACGAGTACGCAGGCTTCACCATGACGCTGCTGCGCATGCTGGCGTTCCGTCCGGGACAGGGCGGCGCGGAAGCCTCGGCCGCGCCGCCGGCCGCCGCGCCGATGGCGGCGCCGGGCGCCCGCGCTGCTGCCGCCGCGACCGCCAGCCATGCCGCGGTGACGCCCCGTCCTCCCCCTGCCGCTGCCGCTGCTCCGGCCCGTCCGGCGCAGGGCGGCGCAGCGCATCAGGCGCCGCCTGCACCGGGCGCTCCGCAAGGTGGCGGCCCGGCCCCGGCCCCGGCCCCGGCCCCGGCCGCCGCCGCGCCGGCCGCGCCGGCGATGACTTCGGCCCGCGCCGCGATCAACGCCGCGCTCGAAGCGGCGCGCGCCGCCTCGGGCATGCGCCAGGCGCCGAAGCGTCCGGGCGCGGATGCGGCCGCCGCAGCGCCTGCACCGGCGCCGAGCGCGCCGCCACCACCGCCGCCGCCTGCCGCTCCCGGTCCGTCGGCCTCGATGCCGTCGGCACCGCAGATGCGCCAGGCCGCGCCGGCGGTCGGCCCGTCGGGCACGCCGCCGTGGGACAACGGCCAGCCGCAGGCGATGGCGCGTCCGCAGCCGGCCATGCGCGCGCAGCCGGCGGACGATGAGCCGCCGTCGTGGGTCACCGAGTTTTCCGACGACACCGCCGTCGCCTCCGAAGCGCCGGCCGTGGTGGCGCCGGTGCCGGCCGCGCCGGTGCGTGCGCCGGCCAAGCCGCCGCATGCCTACGTCATCACGCCGGTGCCGCAGATCGGCTGGGACGGCAACTGGCCGGCCTTGGCCGGCAGCCTGCCGCTGCGCGGCGTGGCCCAGCAGCTGGCGCTGCAGACCGAACTGATCGGCTGCACGGCGCAGGACCGCGCCGTCACCTTCCGCCTGCGCGTGCCGGTCGACACGCTGCGCGCCAGCGGCAACACCGAGAAACTGACGGCCGCCCTGCAGGAGCATTTCCCCGATCTGCGCGTGACCGTGGAATCCGAGATCGGCCCGGTGTGGTACACCGCCAGCGCCGAGCAGAAGGCGGCGCGCGAAGAGCGCCAGCGCCTGGCCGAATCGATCGTTGCGGCCGACCCGTTCGTGCAAGAACTGGAGCAGCGTTTCGACGCGTTCGTCGTGCCCGGCTCGGTGAAGGTCGCCTGAGGCGGCAGCGCCTGACAAGATATCACCGGCGCAGTATCGCCACGCAGTGAAGCCAGACTATTAACCATTCGACTTTTGGAGAATCGCACCATGATGAAAAACCAGCTCGCAGGCCTGATGAAGCAAGCCCAGGCAATGCAGGACAATATGAAGAAGGCGCAGGAGCAGCTGGCTCAGATCGAGGTCGAAGGCCAGTCCGGCGCCGGCCTGGTCAAGGTCGTCATGACCTGCAAGAACGACGTCAAGCGCGTCACCATCGACCCGTCGCTGCTGGGCGACGACCGCGACATGCTGGAAGACCTGGTCGCGGCCGCGTTCAACGACGCCGTGCGCAAGGCCGAAGCCACCGCCGCCGAAAAAATGAGCGGCCTGACCGCCGGCATGCCGGGCCTGCCGCCTGGCTTCAAGATGCCTTTCTAATGTGAGGCCACGGTCCCGCCGCCATGCGTGGCGGGACGCACCCTATGTCGACATCGCTCGAATTTCTCATCGAATCGCTGCGGCGCCTGCCGGGCATCGGCCCCAAGTCGGCCCAGCGCATGGCATTCCACCTGCTGCAGCATGACCGCGAGGGCGCCGCGCAACTGTCGCGCGCGCTGTACCAGGCGGTCGACACGGTGCATCACTGCGCCAAGTGCAATACCTTTTCGGACACTGAAGTCTGCGACCTGTGCGCGGACGAGGAGCGCGACCACACGCTGCTGTGCGTGGTCGAGACCCCGGCCGACCAGATCATGATCGAGCAGACGCTGACCTGGCGCGGCCTGTACTTCGTGCTGATGGGACGGCTGTCGCCGCTGGACGGGATCGGTCCGCGCGACCTGCACCTGGACAAGCTGACGGCGCGCGCCACCGACGGCGTGGTCGGCGAAGTGGTCCTGGCGACCAATTTCACCAACGAGGGCGAAGCCACCGCGCACTACATCAGCGAGATGCTCAAGGCGCGCGGACTGAAGGTCAGCCGCCTGGCGCGCGGGGTGCCGGTGGGTGGCGAACTCGAGTACGTGGATGCGGGCACGATCGCGCGCGCGATGCTGGACCGGCGTACTGCCTGAGGCGGGTAAAGTCGGGCGGCTGTGCTGACACGTCAGCACCTGCCCGCATCTTCACGCTGCACGAGCACCACCTACACCTTACCGTTCGCGTTCATGCTGTGCGTGCGCGCAAGCCATCCGCAAATCGCGCTGCTATCGTGGTTTTTTCAGCGGACCGCGTCGCCATGCACCTCGTCGACCTTACGATGTTCTACGCCGCCGAAGGGGGTGGCGTCAGCACCTACCTGAACGCCAAGTCGCGCTGGCTGGCGCGCCAGGGCCGCATGCGCCATACCATCCTCAGTCCCAACGTCGATGCCGCCGAAGCGCCCGCGCGCCTGCGCGTGCCGGGCCTGGCGCTGCCCGGCATCCACGGCTATCGCATGCCCTTGTCGGTGGCCACGATCGCGCGCCGGCTGCGTTCGCTGCGGCCAGACCTGATCGAGGCCGGCGACGCCGGTCATTGCGCCTGGGCCGCGCTGCGCGCGCGCGACCGGCTCGGCGTGCCGGCGGTTGCCTTCTATCATTCCGACTTGCCGCGCCTGCTGCAGAACCGCTTCGGCGGCGCGGCGGCGGCAATGGGCGCGCGCTACCTGGCGCAACTGTACGCGCGCTTCGACCTGGTGCTGGCGCCCAGCCGGCGCATGGTCGAGCAGTTGCAGGCGATGGGCGTGCACGGCGCGCTGCACCAGCCGCTCGGCATCGACAGCGCCGTGTTCCATCCGCGCCGGCGCGACCCCGGCCTGCGCGCGCGGCTCGGACTGGCGCCCGATGTGTGCCTGCTGGTGTATGCGGGCCGCTTCACCGCCGACAAAAAGCTGGATGTGTTACTTGAAGCGATGCGCCGGCTCGGCCGCGGCTACCACCTGTTGCTGGTGGGCGGCGGCGAACCATTGCCGGTGGCGGCCGGCGCCACGCTGCTGCCGTTCCAGCGCGACCAGCGCGCGCTGGCGCGCATCCTCGCCAGCTGCGACTTGCTGGTGCATCCGGGCGACTGCGAAACCTTCGGCCTGATCGTGCTGGAAGCGATGGGCTGCGGCTTGCCGGTGGTGGTCACCACCGGCGGCGGCATCGCCGAACTGGTCGCCGACGATACCGGGGTGCTGGCTGAACCAAACTGCGCCGACAGCCTGGCCGCTGCGGTGCGCACGGCCTGCGCGCGCGACCTGGCCGCGCTCGGCGCGCAGGCGCGGCGCAAGGTGGAAAGCTGTTTCGACTGGAACCGGGTGTTCGCCCAGCTGATGGCGCGCTACGACCACCTGCTGGCAAGCCATGCCGGTACGGGACGGCATAAAGGCCGGGGCAGGCCAGTGTTTTCCGCCGATGCGCCGGCCATCGGCGTCGGCGCCGGCGCCATCGTCAGCGACGATCGGACCGAGATAGGCTTTCGCGGCTGACGCTGCCGTCATCGGCGATGGTGACACGCGCACAGGTGTTCCCAACCTGGTCGCCGGCAAGCCTATCCGGCTTCAAACCGCCTACCAGTACGGCCCCCAATACCCGCCGCCACGCCAGCCACCCGGTCCCCAGCCGCCGTAGTAACTGCTGGCATTGCCCATGCGCTGCAATTCCTCGCGCGTGCTCAGGTGCAGCACGCACTGGCGCCATGGGTCGCTGTTGGCCGCGTAGCCGAGCTGGGCGCAGGCGGGGCCGTAGATGGCGATCAATTGCGTCATCTCGGCCTGCATGCGCGCCGCGCGTTCCTGCGGCGTGGTGCAGGCGCCGGCCAGCAAGGCCAGGCCCAGCACGCTGATGATGTGGATGACGCTGCGCATGATGTCGCTCCTCCCGCCGCTGTGCGCGACGCTGTGCCAGCATAGGTCCGGGGCCGGTCTTGAATCTGCGCTAGATCAATCGTGCGCCCGGCACGGAATCGCCTGTCGCCCCGCCACTAAATAAGGTTTCTCTGGCAAGATACGCCCGCTTGATACGAGGAGACGACATGCGCAAGCGTGGATGGAAGACCTGGACCCTGCGCGGTCTGGGAGCGTTGCTGGCGCTGCTCGCGCTGGCGTGCCTGGCCGCCTGGCTGTACCTGCGCGCCAGCCTGGCCCAGCTCGACGGCGAGCGGCAGGCCGCCGGCCTGACCGGCGAGGTGAGGGTCGAGCGCGACGCCGGCGGCGTGCCGCTGATCAGCGGCGCCAGCCGGCTCGACGTCGCCTATGCCACCGGCTTCGTGCACGCCCAGGAGCGCTTCTTCCAGATGGACCTGCTGCGCCGCACGGCGGCCGGCGAGCTGGCCGAACTGTTCGGTCCCAAGGCCTTGCCGCTCGATCGCGGCAACCGCCTGCACCGCTTCCGCGCCCGCGCGCAGCAGGTGTTCGCGCGCTTGCCGGCGGCGGATCGTGCGCTGCTCGAGCGCTATGCCGCCGGGGTCAACGAAGGCCTGCATGCGCTCGCCGCGCGGCCGTTCGAATACGCGCTGACCGGCTCCACGCCGCGCTCCTGGCGCGGACCCGACTCGCTGCTGGTGATCTGGGCCATGTACATCGACCTGCAGGGCGCCCAGGCGCCGCGCGAACTGGCGCGCGGCTGGCTGCGCGAGCACAGCGACGCCGCCCAGCTGGCCTTTCTGCTGCCCGAAGCGACCGCCTTCGACCTCACGCTCGACGGCGGCGCCGCGCCGGCAGCCGCGCCGTTGCCGCGACGCGCGCCGCAGTGGTGGGGCGCGCAGCCGGCGGCGCCGGTGCGGCTGGCCGGCACGGACTTCGCCGATTCGGTCGGCAGCAACAACTACGCGCTGGCCGGCAGCCGCAGCACGAGCGGCGCGGCGATCGTCTCGGACGACATGCACCTCGGGCTGCAACTGCCGAACATCTGGTACCGGCTGGCGCTGCGCTTCCCGGACCCTGGCGCGCCCGGCGGCCAGCGGCGTCTGGTCGGCGTCACCTTGCCGGGGGCGCCGCCGTCGGTGATCGCCGGCAGCAACGGCCAGGTGGCGTGGGCCTTCACCAACAGCTATGCCGACCTGCTCGACCTGGTGGAGCTGGGCGCCGACCCGGCGCGTCCCGGCCAGGTGCGCACGCCCTCGGGCTGGGAGACGCCGCGCGAGCACGTCGAGCTGATCGCGGTGAAGGGTCTGGAAGCCGAGCGCATGACGGTGCGCGAGACCTCGCTCGGCCCGATCCGCCAGGTCGGCGCGCGCAGCTACGCGGTGCGCTGGATCGCGCACGACCCGGCTGCGCTGAACCTCAATCACATCAAGCTGGAAAACGTCGGCACGGTCGAACAGGCGCTGGCGGCGGCGGCCAGCGACGGCATCCCGGCGCAGAATTTCGTCGCCGGCGACGCCGCCGGCAATATCGGCTGGACTGTCGCCGGCCTGCTGCCGCAGCGTTCCACCGCGCCGCTCGCGGCCAGCTTCCCGCTGGCGCTGGACGGTGGCGTCGCGACCTGGAGGGGCGCGCTGCCGTACGCCGCGCATCCGCGCCTGCTCAATCCCGGCGCGGGCCAGATCACCACCGCCAACAGCCGCCAGCTGATGGGCGACGGCTACGCGCTGCTGGGCGACGGCGGCTACGACCTCGGCATGCGCAACCGCCAGCTGCACGAGGGCTTGCTGGCGCTGGATGGCAAGGCCGGCGTGCGTCAGGTGTTCGACGCTGCGCTGGACGATCGCGCGCTGTTCGTCGGCGCCTGGCGCGAACGCGCGCTGGCTGCGCTCGACGCCGACGCGCTGGACGGGCACCCGCGCCGCGCCGAATTCCGGCGTCTGCTCGAAACCAGCTGGGACGGCCGCGCCAGCGTCGACACGGTGGGCTACCGCCTGGCGCGCGACTTCATGTGGGCGCTGTACGACCTGCTGTACGGCCGCGCCAACGCCGAACTCAAGGAACTCGATCCGAAGGCCAGCGCGGTCGCCGCCAGCCCGCGCTGGCCGGCAGTGGTGGCGCGCCTGCTCGACGAGCGGTCGGCGGGCTGGCTGCCGGCCGGTCACGCCGACTGGAAGGCGCTGCAGGTGGCGGCGGTCGACCGCGTGATCGCGGCGCTCGACGAAGACGGC
Organism: Massilia sp. YIM B02443; assembly: GCF_030411955.1. Lineage (GTDB taxonomy): Bacteria > Pseudomonadota > Gammaproteobacteria > Burkholderiales > Burkholderiaceae_D > Telluria. Next base: position 38,180 of record NZ_JASNRA010000016.1, on the reverse strand, counting down.
ACGCCGCTGGCTGAAGCGACCTGGGGACGCCGCAATACCGCCAACGTCGCGCATCCGATCAGCATGGCGGTGCCGGCGTTGCGGCCCTTGCTGGGCGCGCCGGGCGACCCGCTGCCGGGCGACGCCCACATGCCGCGCGTGGCGGGGCCGAAGTTCGGCCAGTCGGAACGGCTGACCGTGTCGCCGGGGCGCGAGGAGGAGGGGCTGTACAACATGCCGGGCGGGCAGAGCGGACATCCGCTGTCGCCGTTCTTCCTGGGCGACCACAAGGCGTGGGTCGAGGGCAGGCGGGCGCCGCTGTTGCCGGGGGCGGTGCGGCATACCTTGCGGTTCGTGCCTTGAGGTGACATGCTACGGCGCGCGGAAAGCTTCTTCCGCGCCCGGCCCGTCACTTGGCCGGCAACGCCAGCTGCGCATTGCGCAGCATCTCGGTGATCGCCTCCGCGCTCGACGGATGCCCCAGATAGTAGCCCTGCACCATATCGCAGCCGTACTCCTCGAGCATCAGCAGCTGCTCGCCGGTCTCCACTCCTTCGGCCACCACCACCATTTTCAACCCGTGCGCCATGGCGATGATGGCGCGCGTGATCGCCGCATTCTCGGAATCCTGCGGCAAGCCTGAAATAAAACTGCGGTCGATCTTCAGTGCACGCACGTCGAAGCGCTTCAGGTAATTCATCGACGAGTAGCCGGTGCCGAAATCGTCGATCGACAGGTGCACCCCGATGCCGCGCAGCTGCTCCAGCGTGGCCAGGGTGGCGCGGGCGTCGTCCATCAGCGTGCCTTCGGTCAGCTCCAGCTCCAGCAGACGCGGCTCGAGGCCGGTGTCGTGCAGCGCCGAGAGCACGATCTGCGACAGGTTCTCGTCCTTGAACTGCTTGGCGGACAGGTTGACCGCGACCCGCAGCGTGCGCCGCGTCAGGCGCTGCCAGGCGCGCGCCTGGCGGCAGGCGGTGCGCAGCACCCATTCGCCGATCGGGACGATCAGGCCGGTCTCTTCGGCCAGCGGAATGAATTCGGTCGGCGGCACCAGCCCGCGCTCGGGATGGCGCCAGCGCACCAGCGCTTCGACGCCGACGATCTCGGAGGTGCGCACGTCGCGCTGCGGCTGGTAGACCAGGTACAGCTCGTCGTTCTGCAGCGCTTTTCGAAGCCCGACCTCCAGCTTCACGTGGCTCATGATCTGCATGGTCAGCGAAGAACTGTACAACTTGGCGTTGTTCTTGCCGCAGTTCTTGGCGTGGTACATCGCGGTATCGGCGAATTTGAGCAGCGAGCCGCAGTCGTCGCCATCCTCGGGGAACAGCGAGATGCCGATGCTGGCGGTGACAAAAATCTCGTTGCCTTCGATGAGGAAGGAACGCCGCATCGCTTCCTTGACGCGGGTGGCGACGTTCAGCGCGTGCTCGACCCGTTCCAGGTCGGGAATCAGGATCGTGAACTCGTCGCCGCCCAGGCGCGCGAGGTTGCTGGCGCCGCCGGCATCCGCCGGGCCATCCCCGCGCGACACCAGGTCGCTCGGCCGCGTGGTCTCGCGCAGGCGTTCGGACACCATCTTGAGCAGCTGGTCGCCGGCGTTGTGGCCGAGCGTATCGTTGATGCGCTTGAACGCGTCCAGATCCATGAACAGCACCGCGAACTTCTTGTTGCCGATCCTGGCCCGCTGCAGTTCGCGTTCCAGCGTTTCGAGAAAGGCCTGGCGGTTGGGGATGCCGGTCAGGCTGTCGCAGTAGGCCAGGCGCCGGATCTGTTCCTCGGCGCGTTTGCGTTCGCTGATGTCGCGCACCAGACCCAGCACCTGCGAGGCGCCGGTGGCGACCAGGCGCGCCTCGTAATGCTGGACTTCGCCGCAGTCGAGCAATTCGTATTCGACCGAGCGCACCTGCTGGGTGGCCAGCACCGCCTTCATCTGCTCCAGCATGCGGGTGGCGATCTCGCTCGGCAGCACGTCCGAGATGTGCTTCCCGATGAACTGGCTGGCGCCGGACGGCGCCGCCGCATGCACGGTCGGGCAGCCGGGGCCGGGGCCAGAAGCGGGGCGGTCCTGGCCCGGCTCGTAGTCGAGATAGAAGCCGTCGGCGTCGAGCCGGAAGAAGGTGTCGGGGATCGCTTCCAGCACCGCGCGGTTCTGGGCGTCGGCAATGCGCAGGCGCGCGATGGCGTCGCTGGCGCGCAGCACGTACAGCACGCGGTGGCCGAGGATAGGCCAGTTGATCGGCTTGGAGACGAAGTCGGTGGCGCCCACTTCGTAGGCGTGGGTGACGGCTTCGATGTCGTCGCTGCCGGTGACCATCACGATCGGCACGCAGGCGCCGTCGCGCTCGGCCTTGCGGATCGCGCCGCAGGCCGCGAAGCCGTCCATGCGCGGCATGTCGACGTCCATCAGCACCAGGTCGGGCTTTTTCGACTGGGCCAGGGCCACGGCCTCGATGCCGTCCTGCGCTTCGATCGCGTCCAGCCCTACCTGGGCCAGCATCTCGAGCATCAGCAGGCGCATCACCGGGTCGTCGTCCGCGACCAGGACCGTGCCGCGCGCGGGTTGGGAAGAAGCGGGCATCTCAGGATTCCTTTTCAAGCAGGGCATGCAGCGACTGGCGCACCGACACGAATTCGCGCTCCATGTCGTAGAGGAGGGGGGCGGCGCCGTCGACGCTGCCGGCGCGTCCCAGCTGTTCGAGCTCGCGGCACAGCGTCGCCAGGCGCGCCGCGCCGATGTTGGCGCTGCTCGACTTGAGGCTGTGCGCGACCCGGCGCACGCTTTCGGCGTCCAAGCCGCCCAGCGCCTGGCGCAGCGCGTGCAGGTGGCGCGGGGTGTCGCCCATATAGGCGGTGACCACTTTGTGCACCAGGGCGTCGCCGCTGTCGCGGCTGAGCGAGCGGATGTTGTCGAGGGCGCTGCGGTTGACGGCGTCGGGCTGCTCGGCCGCGACCGCGGGCGATCGCGCCGGCGCTGCCTGGGGACGAGCGACAGAGACCGGCCGCGAAGACAGCGGCATCGCCGGCGCCACCTCGAGCGCCAGCTCCTCGGCCAGGCCGGATGCCGAGGCTGGCGCCGACGGCAACGCCACCCAGCGCCGCATCACGGCCGCCAGCTGCTGCTGGGTGAACGGTTTCGACAGGTAGTCATCCATGCCGGCCGCCAGGCAGGCTTCGCGGTCGCCCTGCAGCGCGTTGGCGGTGATCGCGATCACCGGCAAGGTGCGCGCGCGGCCGAGCTCGCGCTCATGGCGGCGGATCTCGGAAGTGGCCGCGAAGCCGTCCATCACCGGCATCTGGCAATCCATCAGCACCACGTCCCAGCCGCCTTCCTGCACCGCGTTCAAGGCTTCCTCGCCGTTGCGCGCGCAATGCGTTTCCAGGCCCAGGCTTTCCAGCATCGCCCGCGCCACCTCGACGTTGACCGGATTGTCCTCGGCCAGCAGCACGCGTTTGGCGCGGCGCGGACCGGTTTGTGCGCGCGTGCCATGGGCATGTGCGCTGACGGGCGACGCCGGCGCATGGGGGGCTGTCGCCGGCCCGTGCAGCCGCGCCGCGCGCACCGCCAGGCAGGCATACAGGTCGGCCGCGCGCGCCGGCTTGACCAGCTGGTACGCGACGCCCGCTTCGCGCCGCTGCACCGGATCGGCGGCCAGCCGTTCGGGCGAGAGCAGGATCAGGTGCGTGCCGCGCGCCAGCGGTTCGGCGCGGATCGCGGCGGCCAGCGCCAGGCCGCTGGTCTGGGCCAATTCCATGTCGAGCAGGGCGGCGTCGTACGGCTTGCCGGCGCGCGCCGCGCCCATCAGGCGCTCGAACGCGCTGTTGGCGCTGGCCACGCCGTCGCAGCTGGCGCTCCAGGCTTCCAGCTGGTGCACCAGGTCGTCGCGGCTGGCGTCCTGCTCTTCGACCACCAGCACGCGCAGGCCACCCAAGGTATGCTCCTGGTGGCCCGGCGCATCCGGGTCGACACGGCGCTTGTCGAAGGCCAGCGTGAACCAGAAGATCGAGCCGCGCTGCTGCGCGTTCTCGACCCCGATCGTGCCCTTCATGAGTTCCACCAGCTGTTTCGAGATCGCCAGCCCCAGGCCGGTGCCGCCGAACTTGCGGGTGGTGGAGTCGTCGGCCTGCGAGAAGGCATCAAAAATGCGCGCACGCGCCTCGCGCGAGATGCCGATGCCGGTGTCGTGCACCTCGAAGCGCAGCTCGACCTTCTGCGCATCCTCGCCGGCCACGCGCACGCGCGCCATGATGCGGCCGTTCTCGGTGAACTTGATGGCGTTGCCCAGCAGGTTGGCCAGGATCTGGCGCAGGCGGTTCGGGTCGCCGCAGATCGCCACCGGAATATCGTTGGCGATGTCGAAGTCGAAGCCCAGGCCCTTGTTGGCGGCCTGCGGCGTGTAGACGTTGTGGATGTCGTCCAGCAGGTCCCACAGGTTGAAGTTGATGTACTCGATGGTCAGCTTGCCGGCCTCGATCTTGGAAAAGTCGAGGATGTCGTTGATGATCACCAGCAGGTGTTCGCCCGAGCGCTTGACCAGGGTGGTGTAGTTGCGCTGGGCCTCCGAGAGTTCGGTGGCGAGCAGCATCTCGGTCATGCCCAGCACGCCGTTCATCGGGGTGCGGATCTCGTGGCTCATGGTGGCCAGGAAGCCGCTCTTGGCGCGGCTGGCCGCTTCGGCTGCGTTCTTGGCCTTTTCCAGCTGTTCGGTGCGCACGCCCACCTGGCGTTCCAGTTCGTCGCGGTGGTGCAGCAGGGCTGCGCCGCGGTCCTCGATCTGGGCCAGCATGGTGTTGAAGCTGTCGATCAGCGTGCCCAGTTCGTCGCGCCGCTGGTGCGGCACGCGCAGGCCGTAGTTCTGGCTGGCCGAGACCTTTTGCGCGGCCTGGATCAGGCACGCCACCGGCTCGGCGATGCTGCGTTTCAGGCTGCCCGCCAGCCCGAGCGACACCAGCAGCGACGCCCCCATCGCCAGCCCGATCACGCACAAGCTGGCCACGATGTCGATCCACATCGGCAGCGAGTCGGCCTCGATCATCACCACCCCGACCACGATGTCGCCGTGGCGCACCTCGTGCATCACGCGCATGTAGCGCGCCAGCAGGCGCCGGCCTTCCTGGTTGGCGCGCTCCAGCGCTTGCGGCTCGACGCTGTCGAGCGCCTGCAGCACGGCGTCGGCGCGCGCCCTGGACCCATATGCCGCCAGCGGCCGGCCGAAGCGGTCGTACAGCACCGCCGCCGAAATCCCGCGCTGGGCGTCGAGCGCGGCCAGGGTGCCGGAAGCCCTGGTGCGGTCGACCAGCATCAGGTCGGCCGCGCTGGCGGCGCCGATCACGCGCGCGAACGAGGCCAGCTGCATGGCCTCGGCCTGGCGCCCGTTGACGACCGAGGTGACGGCGAAGGCCACGAACACGAACAGCAGGGCGGTCGCCGTCGTGAGCAGCGAGATCAGGGTCAGTTTCTGGTTCAGGCTCGAGCGCTCGAAGTTCGGCATCGCGGCTTTCGGCTGGAGGACACTGCGGAGATGGCGGAACGGACCGGCTGCGACGCGGGTCCTCCTTGCGGGCAACTTCCCGCAGGAAAAAAATATACGGCGCGGGGAAAGGCGCAGCCTTGCGCCATCGCAAGCGTGGCAGGCAATACAACAGTTGGCAGCGAGATCATCCGGCCCGTAGGGTTGGCGGCTGTGCCGCCGACGCGGTGATTCCTATCGGCTCCGATACCGGACCGGATGATCTTGCTGCAAACGATCACCGCGTCGGCGGCGAAGCCGCCAACCCTACGACGATAAAAAAGGGACGCCGCAGCGTCCCTTCGTTCAAGCCTCTCGCCGCATCAGCAGCACGACGCCCGGCTCCCCCCATAGCGCGCCTCCTGGCGCTCGCGGAAGAACTCCTCGTAGCTCATCGGCGCCTGGTCCGGATGGGTCTTCTCCATGTGCGCCAGATAGGTGTCGTACTCGGGCAGGCCGACCATCAGCCGCAGGCTCTGCCCGAGATACTTGCCGGCCTGTGCCAGGGTGCCGAACATCACGGCACCTGAGCGGTCGGCATGGCGACGTACGGCGACTCTTTCGCGCTCGGCCCTGACTTCTCGCGCGCCGCCAGCACGGTGCGGATACCGTACAGCAGCACCGCCAGCACCACGAAGATGAAGAAGCCCGCCAGCGTGGCGTTGACGTAGTCGTTGAAGATGATGCGCTCCATGTCGGCGATCGACTTGGCCGGGGCCAGGATGGTGCCCGCGTCGTGCGCCGCCTGGTACTTCTGGGCGTGCGCCACGAAGCCGACTTTCGGATCGCTGTGGAAGATCTTCTGCCAGCCGGCGGTGAGCGTACAGGCCAGCAGCCACACGGTCGGCAGCGCGGTGACCCATGCGTACTTGGCGCGCTTCATCTTGAACAGCACGCAGGTGCCCAGCATCAGCGCGATCCCGGCCAGCATCTGGTTGGCGATGCCGAACAGCGGCCACAGGGTGTTGATGCCGCCCAGCGGATCGACCACGCCCTGGTACAGGAAGTAGCCCCAGGCCGCCACGCACAGGGCGGTCGCCAGCAGGTTGGCCGGGAGAGAATCAGTGCGCTTGAGCGACGGCGCGAACGCGCCCAGCAAATCCTGCAGCATGAAGCGGCCGGCACGGGTGCCCGCGTCCACCGCGGTCAGGATGAACAGCGCCTCGAACAGGATCGCGAAGTGGTACCAGAACGCCATCATGGCCGGGCCGCCCACCACGTTGGAGAGGATGTGGGCCATGCCCACGGCCAGGGTCGGGGCGCCGCCGGCGCGCGAGATGATGGTGTGCTCGCCGACGTCGCGCGCCATCTGCTCGAGCGACTCGGGCGTGATCACGAAGCCCATCTTCGATACCGCTTCGGCCGCGGTCTGCGCGGTGGTGCCGAGCAGGGCGGCCGGGCTGTTCATGGCGAAATAGACGCCCGGGTCGATGGTCGATGCCGCCACCAGCGCCATGATGGCGACAAACGATTCCATCAGCATGCCGCCGTAGCCGATGAAGCGGGCGTGCGACTCGTTCTCGATCATCTTCGGCGTGGTGCCCGACGAGATCAGCGCGTGGAAGCCCGACACCGCGCCGCAGGCGATGGTGATGAACAGGAACGGGAACACATTGCCCGACCAGACCGGGCCGGAGCCGTCGATGAACTTGGTCACGGCCGGCATCTTCAGGTCCGGCGCCACGACCAGGATGCCGACCGCGAGGGCGACGATGGTGCCGATCTTGAGGAAGGTGGACAGGTAATCGCGCGGCGCCAGCAGCAGCCACACCGGGATGGTGGCGGCAACGAAGCCGTAGCCAATCAGCATCCAGGTCAGTTCGGTGCCGGTGAAGGTGAACATCGGGCCCAAGGTCGGCGAATCGTGCACCCACTGGCCGCCGATGATGGCCAGCATCAGCAAGACGAAGCCGATCAGCGAGATCTCGCCGATGCGCCCGACGCGCACGTAGCGCGAATACAGGCCCATGAACAGCGCGATAGGGATCGTCGCCATCACGGTGAAGGTGCCCCACGGCGAGCCGGTCAGGGCCTTCACCACGATCAGCGCCAGCACCGCCAGGATGATCACCATGATCATGAAGGTGCCGAGCAGGGCGATCATGCCGGGGATCTCTCCCATCTCGGACTTGATCAGGTCGCCCAGCGAGCGGCCGTCGCGGCGGGTCGACATGAACAGCACCATGAAATCCTGCACCGCGCCGGCGAACACGACGCCGGCCAGGATCCACATCATGCCCGGCAGGTAGCCCATCTGGGCCGCCAGCACCGGGCCGACCAGCGGGCCGGCGCCGGCGATCGCGGCGAAGTGGTGGCCGAACAGCACGTACTTGTTGGTGGGGACGTAGTCGAGGCCGTCGTTGAACTTGTAGGCCGGGGTCTGGCGCGTGGCGTCGAGGCCCATCACCTTGGTCGCGATGTACAGCGAATAGAAGCGGTATGCGATCAGGTAGACGCAGACTGCGGCCATGACGATCCAGATGGCATTGATGGTTTCGCCGCGCTTGACCGCGATGAATCCGAGCGAGAACGCGCCCAGGATGGACAGCGCGATCCATCCGAGCATGCCGGATAAACGTTTCATTGTGACTCCTCCGATGTGGATTGGTGCTTGTGGCGCAGCGGTTGGTTCCGGCACCGTTTATTAACTACATATGCACTTGCTGGTTGAGTATCTTGCACTATTGCCAGCACCGCAAGCGCAAGATTACGCAGCGACTACGTAGTAGTACGCAGGCTACTGCGCGCCGCCCGACGTAGAATGCTGGGTTGCTATTTCCTTTCATGCGGACGGCATATGCGCCTCAGACAAAAAGTGATCGTGCTGGCGGTGGCGCCCCTGATCGTGGCCCTGTGCGCGATCGCGCTCTATGTGCGCCAGGGCGCGGTCACGCTGGCCCAGCAGCAGCGCGCCACCATCGAGCGCGCCTACCTGGACAGCAAGGAAGCCGAGCTGCGCCACTACGTGCAGCTGGCCACCCATTCGATCGCCCACCTGACCAGCTCGGGCCGCAGCGACCCGGCGACGCGCGAAGAAGCCAAGCGCATTCTGGCGACGCTCAGCTATGGCGGCGACGGCTACTTCTTCCTGTACGACCTCAAGGGCCGCAACCTGATGCACCCGCGCCAGCCGGAACTGGTCGGCACCGACATGTGGAACTGGGTCGACGCCGCCGGCGTGAAATCGATCCAGGCGCTGATCGAGCGCGCAAAGCAGGGCGGCGGCTTCCAGCGCTACCACTGGGTCAAGCCGTCGCTTAAGCGCGCCGCGCCCAAGCTCGGCTACGTGGTGCCGGTGGCGAACTGGGGCTGGGTGATGGGCACCGGCATCTACCTCGACGACGTCGACGCTGCGCTGGCGCAGGTGGCCGACCAGCAGTCGCGCAACATCCAGGACACGCTGCTGTGGATCGCCGGTCTTGCGATCCTGGCCGCCACCGGCGTCGCGGTGGGCGGGCTGGCGCTCAACATCAGCGAGCACCGCGTGGCCGACGCCAAACTGAAAGTGCTGGCGCAGCGCGTGGTCGAGTCGCAGGAAGAAGAGCGGGCGCGCCTGTCGCGCGACCTGCACGACGGCATCAGCCAGGCGCTGGTCTCGGTCAAGCTGCAGCTAGAGGCGGGCATCATCCGCCTGGACGGCGACGAGGCGCGCCGGCAGCAGGCGCGCGCCGGCCTGGAGCGCACGGTGGAGCAGATCAAGACCGTGCTGGGCGACGTGCGCCGCATCTCGCACGACCTGCGGCCAACCCTGCTGGACGACCTGGGCCTGGCGCCGGCGCTGGACCACCTGGCCAGCGAGTTCGGCGAACACGCCGGCACCCCGGTGCGCTTTCGCGCCGTGGGCGCGGTCGACGCTCTGAGCGAAGTGGCGGCCACGGTGCTGTTCCGCATCGCGCAAGAGGCGCTGACCAATGCCGAGCGCCACGCCGGCGCGCGCAGCATCGAGATGCTGCTCGAGCGCATGGGCGGCGCGGTGGTGCTGAGCATTGTCGACGACGGCGTCGGTTTTGATGCCGACAGCGTTGCCGTGCATCCCAAGCGCGGGATCGGATTGCGCAATATGATGGAGCGGATGGAGGCGATCGGCGGCCGGCTGGCGATCGTCTCGTCCGCCGCCGGCACCCGGGTGGTGGCCAGCATCGACGTCAAGGATTGAACATTAAAGAAGGATGAATGCGGTGAACCAAGAACCCAAGGTGGTAAGGATCCTGCTGGTGGACGACCACCCGCTGGTGCGCGATGGCTTGCGCGCGCGGCTGGAAGCCTCGCCCCACCTGCACGTGGTGGCCGAGGCCGGGTCTAGCGAGGAAGCGATCGAGCAGGCCGGCGAATGCCAGCCCGACCTGGTGCTGATGGACGTGAACATGCGCGGCGGCAGCGGCATCGAGGCCACGGCGCGCCTGACCCAGCTGCACCCCGGCGTGAACGTGCTGATCCTGTCGATGCACGACAAGCCCGAATACGTGAGCCAGGCGATGCAGGCCGGCGCGCGCGGTTACGTGCTGAAGGACGCGCCGGGCAAGGACATCGTGCTGGCGATCGAGACCGTGATGGGCGGCGGCATCTACTACAGCGCCGCGCTGGCGCGCCAGCTGGCCAGCCCTGCCGCGCCAAGCGACCAGCTCACCGCGCGCGAGCACGAGGTGCTCAAGCACATCGCGGCCGGTCAGTCGAACAAGCAGATCGCGCGCGACCTCGACCTGTCGGTGCGCACGGTCGAGACCCACCGCCTGAACATCAAGCGCAAACTCGGCATCGAAGGGCAGGCTGAACTCATCCGTTTCGCGGTCCAGCGCGCAGGGACGGATTGAGGGCAGTAACCGGCAGTTCAAGGTGAATATCCACTAGGAAACATTGTGGTTGCTTTAAAACAATTGGTGCAATAAGATTGTTTGAATATCACTGAAAGCACCTCCATGGCAGCGCAGGGCATGTATCCGTTGGTAGCAATCGATCCGGTCGCGAACGCGCAGAACGAATGGGTGGCCTTGCGCCTGCGGCTGCCGGGTGGAGCGGGCGCCGACGGGGAGGCGGGTTTGCTGGCGCTGTTTGGCCAGCCCGACCTGCTGGCGGCGATCGCGCCGCTCGACGGCCTGCTGGTGCTGAAGAATCTCGCGACGCTGACGCCGCAAGTGGCGGCACTGCTGCCGGCCAACCGCATCGGGCTGCTGATCGACGCCGCCGCGCTGGCGCAGGAGTACGCGCCGCGCCTGGCCGAACTGCACGGCGCCGGCTACCGCATCTGGCTCGACGGCGACATCCCGTCTGGCGTCACCCCGCCGCCGGCCCTGCGCTGCGTGGCGCGCGACTGCCGCCACGACGCGCCGCCACCTGGCCAATTGGTGGCCCTGTTCGGACCGCACCTGGCGCATGGCGTCGACAGCGCGCGCCGCTTCACCGAGTGCGAGATTGCCGGCTTCGACTGGTTCTGCGGCGACTATCCCTATGATCCGCTGTCCGCCCCGCGCCCGGACGATGACGGCAGCTCGCGCCGCCGCATCATGACCCTGCTCGGACTGCTGGCGCGCGACGCCGATTCGCACGAGCTGGAACAGCAGATCAAGCAGGATCCGGCGCTGTCGTACCACCTGCTCAAACTGGTCAATTCGGCCGCGTTCGCGGTCAGCACCCCGATCACCAGCTTCGCCCAGGCGATCGCGGTGCTGGGCCGGCGCCAGCTGCAGCGCTGGCTGCAGCTGCTGCTGTACGCGCGTCCGCAGCCGGACGGCCTGCCAAACTTGCTGCTGCCGCTGGCCGCGCGCCGCGCCGCGCAGGTGGAAGCCTTGTGCCGCCAGCACGGTGGCGAGCGTGACGCGCAAGACCTGGCATTCATGACCGGCGTTTTCTCGCTGCTAGACCGCCTGCTACGCATGTCGATGGAAGACATCGCGCGCGAGCTGCAGCTGCCGCCCGATGTCGCAGCGGCCCTGGTGCACCGCGGCGGCCAGCTGGGAGGCTGGCTGCGGCTGGCGGAGGGCGAACCAGGCACCGACGACCTGGCGGCGGCCGGCGTGACGGCGCATGACTGGTGGAAGAGCCAATTGGCGGCCTACCACTGGGCGATCCAGGTAGGCCGCAATGTCTGAGCCGCGCGTCGCCATGCCGCTCGACCTTTCTCTCGATCCGCAGAGCGCCTTGCCGGTGGACTTCATCGGCGGCACCACCGCTGTCTGCGACGCTGTGCTGCGCCTGCGCGGCGAGGCGCTGGCGCAGGAACTGGGCCGGCTGGCGCGCGATCTGCTGGGTAGTCCCGACGGACGCTACGTGCCCGGTCCCGGCCTGGTGGAGCCGGGCCTGTCGCCGGCCGGCGTGCTGCGCTGTGCGGTCACGGCCGGCATCGAGCAGTTCGGCTGGTACGAGGTGAGCGGCCCTGCCAGCTATGGCGACGATGCCCAGCGCCGTCTGGGCTCGCTGGCGCATCTGACGGCCAGCCTGATGCAGATGCACGCGCTGGCGCAGCGCTCCACGCACGCCTATGCGCAGATGGAAGCGCAACTGGCACACCAGTCGCAGATCCTGGACCAGATCCACGAATCGGTGCTGACCATGGACCAGATGGGCTACATCACCAGCTGGAACCGCGGCGCCGAAGCGCTGTTCGGCTACAGCGCACTGGAAGCCATCGGGCGCAACATCCTGTTTTTATACGCCGACGAAGACGAATCCGTGAACGACTCGTTCGCGGAGCAGGGCGGGCGCATGATGGAAGTGCGGCGCCGCAAAAAATCGGGCGACGTGTTCTGGGCCAGTCTGTCGCTGTCGCCGCTGCGCGACCTGGCCGACCGCCCGACCGGCCTGATCGCCTATCTGACCGACATCACCGAGCGCAAGCGCGCCGAAGAACAGCTGCACCACCTCGCCTATTACGACGAGCTGACCGGCCTGCCGAACCGCACGCTGTTCGCGCGCCTGGTTGACCAGGGCTTGACCGTCGCCCAGCGCAACGACGGCATGGGCGCGGTGCTGTTCGTCGACCTGAACCGCTTCAAGCGCATCAACGACACGCTGGGCCGGCGCATCGGCGACGAGCTGCTGCGGCAGGCCGCCCAGCGTTTTCGCGACACGCTGCGCGAAGAAGACGTGGTGGCGCGCCTCGGCGGCGACGAATTCGCGGTCGGCCTGTTCGACTTCCGCCAGCACTTCGAAGCCACCACGGTGGCGCAAAAGCTGCAGGCGGCGCTCGACGCGCCGTTCATGATCGGAGGCCACGACCTGCGCGTGGGCGCCAGTATCGGCATCAGCGTGTTCCCGCAGGACGGCGGCGACGCCGAGACCCTGCTCGGGCTGGCCGACATCGCGATGGAACGGGCCAAGGCCACCGACGCCGATCCGGACCGCAGCGTGGCGTTCTACAGCCAGGACATGAACAAAGGGATGCAGGAGCGCATGCGCATCGAGTCGGGCCTGCGCCACGCGCTCGGCAACGGCGAGCTGGTGCTGTACTGGCAGCCCAAGTTCGAGATCGCGAGCGGGCGCATCGTCGGCGCCGAAGCGCTGGTGCGCTGGATCCATCCGCAGCGCGGCATCGTGCCGCCGGGCGAGTTCATTCCGCTGGCCGAGAGCAGCGGGCTGATCGTGCAGGTGGGCGAATGGGTGCTGGAGCAGGCCTGCGCGCAGGCGGCGATCTGGCAGCGGGCTGGGCTGGCGCCGTTCCGGCTGGCGGTGAACGTGTCGGCGCGCGAGTTCACGGCGGCGCTGCCGGTGCGGGTGGCGGATACGCTAGCGCGCTATGGGCTCGATCCGTCGTGGCTGGAGCTGGAGATTACCGAGAGCACGCTGATGCATGACTTCGAGCGGGTGACCGGGATCATGGATCGGATCACGGCGCTGGGCGTGGCGTTGTCGCTGGACGATTTCGGGACCGGGTATTCGAGCCTGTCGTACCTGAAGCGGTTTCCGATCCATACGCTCAAGATCGATCGCTCGTTCACGACCGGGATTCCGAAGGATGCCAGCGATTGTGCGATCGCGGGGACGATCATCAGCATGGCGCGGCAGTTGTGTCTGCGGGTGATTGCGGAAGGGGTGGAGACGCTGGATCAGCTGGAATTCCTGCGCGAGGCCGGGTGTGATGAGGTGCAGGGGTATCTGTATGCGGCGCCGTTGCCGGCGTACGAGTTTGAGCGCGGGTTGCGGGAGAACTGGTTGTTGGTTGGGTGAGTGCGGTAGCCGGTTAAGCTGAGCAGTCCGTCGCCGTCAGGCAGATCGCCACCCTCAAAACCGTCGTTCCCGCGCAGGCGGGAACCCAAGTTCGCTCGACCTGTCGCGACTGTGTGACCTTCCGCCCCGGCCCGCGCATCGCCAAAACACCCTTACCGCCACAGATGAATTATGTATAATGCCGGTTCCTCCAAGGAAGCGTGGCCGAGTGGTTGAAGGCAGCAGTCTTGAAAACTGCCGACGGGTGAAACCGTTCGTGAGTTCGAATCTCACCGCTTCCGCCAAAATTCCAAAATAAGCCGTTGATTTTCGACGGCTTTTTTTGTTTCCAGACTCATCATTTTCTCGCGCTAGGTTTAACAATCTGGGGCCATCAATTTACAAGTTGCGGAGACGATCTCCGCAACTCCCGCCTTACCTCGTCGGCTTGACGACCTCTCCCACCCGCCTGTAGACCTTCTGCGTGATCTGCTTATCCGTGTGCCCGAGCAGCTTGCTGGCGTCGTCCAGACTTGCAATTTCGCTGGCCGCCTTGGGCCGAATGTCGCGGAACTGGAACGCCTTGATCCGGCACGCCAAGTCTTCGTTGCGCTCCCTCTCGGCCTGGGCAGCGGCGGCCGCGCGCGCGGCGTCGAATCGATCTCGCAGCATCTTCGCGGTCAGGGCCTGGCCCTCCTCGGTGCACACCAGCGCGCCGCTCATCGCCTTCACCGGCCGCGCCATGAGGCGGTCGACGCACACGCCAAGCTGCGTCGGCACGCCGTCGATATGCAGGCGGATCCGCAGAGCATGCCGCGTCTTGTTTTGCAGGACGTGCAGCTCGTCGTTCCGGATGTCGACCTGGCGCATCTTCAGGACGTCCGCCGGCCGCTGGCCGGAGAGGTAGGCCAGGTCCATCGCATCGCGCAGCGCCTGGCTGCCGGCGCCATACACCGCATCCCAGACGTCGGCCTCGGCGTAATAGTCGCGCGGGGCTTCCTTATTCTTCCGGACGCCGCGGCATGGGTTGTCCTTCTGGGTGAAGCCCCATTCGCGCGCCATGTTGAAGACGTGGGAGAGCAGGGCAATCTCGCGGTTCGCGCGCACTGGCGCCGACCGCGCGTCACGATACCGGGCGATGTGCTGCGGCAGGACTGAATCGATCGGCGCACTATCGAAGACGGGCCGCAGCTTCGACAGGCAGAGCATGTTCTCGCGCTGCGTCGACGGCTTCTTCTTCGGAAGGATGTCGCGCACGTACTGGTCGAACACATACTTCATCAGCGAAGCATCCGACGGTGTCTCGGCGCACTCGAGCTCGGCCCATTTTCGTTTCGCGGCGACCAGGTCGGTGCCCAGTGGGATCTCGATCCGCCGGCCGTCGGGCGCTCGGCCGTTGTAGTAGTAGCCGACCCACACCTTACCGGATTTGAGTGTTTTCTTTCGCGCTAACATGCGCGGCGGCAATTTCTTGCCGCTCGTTTTCGGTCTCATTGCCTACCTGTTATTGAACCTTCGAGAAATCAGGCTGCCAACCCCCTTCGCCAGCCGGCGCCGCCAGCAGCGCCGGATTGATGCCAGCGAGCTTCAGGCGCGCGTACAGCCGTCCGATAATAGGCATTCCTGCGCGATTCAGGATGAAAAGCCACCCGTTTCGCTTCAGCCATTCGACCTGGTCGTTTGCGCGCTTGCAGCCCGATATGTCGGTCACCTCGTCAGGCGTCAGCGTCTCGGACGGGAGCGATAGTTCAAATATTGCGCTCATGCGCATTCTCCTTGTTAATATTCTCGGCCATGGCCGTGTAGCACTTGCCATGGAACGCCCGCTTCGCCGCGCGCCCGCCGCCCGGCACCTGGGCGCGCACGTACCGCTCGCCGGCGTGCACGGTCAGGCCGCAGCCGGCGCACTGGTGCTGGCGCCGCGCGGTGTGCGTGATGTTGCTCAGGTCGATCATCACGGCTCCGACACACAGAGCTTGCCCATCGAGCACCCTGGCTCGCGCCGGTACGAAAGGCAGTTCTTGTCGCAGAATTCCTTCGCCGCCCGGTATGCCGCCACCGCATCGCGCTGGCCCTGGCGGTACTGCTCGGCGGTGAACAGCGGCTCGCCCGGTCCCGACAACACGCTGGCGCGCCGGTAGCCGTTCTGCACATATGCGCGCGCCGACGCGGCCGGCAGCGGCGGCAGCCCTTCGTCGTCCACCTCAGCAGGGCGAGAAGCAAGGACGGCGCGAGCCTGCCAAGCCGCCCAAGAGTTATTGGTGTAGTCGCTCCAGTACTCCAGCCCTCGCTTGTCGCCACCGTGATGAGCCTGCGCGCGGTGAACGTGCACCCCGAAATGGCTGTGATGCCACGCCTCGAATGCTGCGCGCTCGTCCACCTCACTGGTTAAACGGCTGTTATACGCCTCGCCGTTTTCTCGATTCGCGAATTGCGAAGACTCGGGCGCGGTGCTGGGCGATGGCGGGGTGGCGCGCTCGACGCGCAGCACGTGGTTGATGATCTCGCGGATCTTGCGCAGAGTCGGGCCCGAATAGACGCCTGGCCCGCGCCAGCCCATTATGCCGGCGATCTCGGCGTCGGTGATATTGCCCTTGTCATGGGAGGGGTTAGCCATGGTCGGCTCCTTGGAATTGAAGAAGTCCAGCAAGTTCAGCCTCGCAGACGGCCACGTGAGAAATGTCCTCATTCTTCAGCTTGCCTCCAACGAGATCGGCGAATGCGCGCTTTAGTAGTGCCGGAGTCGCTGCCGCGATCATGACTTGGTCGCCCTCATTCGACCCGATCATAATTGCGTGCATCAGGGCAGCGGAACCGTTCTTCGAGAATGTCGTGCTCATGCCTTTTCTCCCTCTCCCTGGCCGCCGTCGAGCTGGGCGGCGCGCAGCACTTCCTCGGCATACTGCATTTCAGCCCAAGCGAAATTCTCGTCCGTGGCGTCGCTATGAATGCGGACGATCGACATTAGCTCGCGTAGCGCCTTTTCGATCTCGGCCGGCGCTTCCGGTGTGCCGGGGGCGCTAGGGGCGGCCACTCTGCCGGTTCCACTGCACGCGTTACAGCGAAGCGAGGTCAACAGGCCGATCAGGCCGCGTCCATTGCACTGATGGCACAAAGGGCGATGCTCACGGATTTTCGGCGCGCCAGGTGCTGCGGCTTGCTGGGCGGCCGGCGCTTCGGCCTTCGCGGCAAGAGCGGCGCGGCGCTGTTTCTCAAGTTCCAGATTGGTGCGCGTCCCGTACACTGCCATGGTCAGCGGCGGAACTTCATCATCAACCGCCTGCGCGCCTTGGGACTGAGCGGCGAGCGATTCGATAATGCGGACCAACACACCCGCTTGCGTACGCCAATCGCGGTGCTCGACCGGGAATGCGGTGGACCCGTCTTCAATTTCGCGCAGGTCTTTGATGACAGCGCCCACATTCTCTGGTGTCAGGTGATGCGCGCCGCTCTCTGCATGCCCACATTCCGGGCAGGGCTCCATTACCGGCGCGTTGCCGTCTTCTGCGCTACCGCTGTTCCCGTAGCTGTATTGGCCGCTTCCGCCGCAGGTATCGCACCGTGCGCCGCTCTCTGCATGCTGGGCGGCTGGCTGATGCGCAACATAGTGCGCAATCGCGGCTTGCAGCGCCTTGTAGACGTGCGCATGCCCGATCGACGTGAGACTGCCGGGCGGCATGGCTTCGCTAAAACACGCATGCGCGCCAGTGATCCGGCCGTTCAACGCCGTGGCTTGCGATGCTTCGCCCTCTGGCTTGCTGGCTGGCGGCGCGCTTTCAATCGCTTCCAGCGCCTCATGCCATGGGCAGTTGGTGTTGCTGTGCTCGCCGATGTAAGCATCGAAATGCTTGCTGATTGCCTCCGCCAGCTTGTCGGCCCATTCGTGGTAGGTGTCGCGGTCACGCAGCGTTTCGTCCCACAGGTTATCGTCGGTCGGGCGTGCTTCGCCCTCTGGCTTGGCGCGGAGAGCAAGGGCGATTAGGGCCAGCACTGCGGCAGGGTTGGCGGCGGCGATCCAGCGGCCATTAGCTTCGCCTTCCGGCTTGCTGGTCTGCGTCGCGCTGGCAATAATCCAGCCAGGGCTGGCGACAGGCCGGACGATGTGAGTGTAGGCGTCCGAGTCTTCTTGGTAGGCCCATGGGCCAGGCGTTGCCGCGCGCGCCAGCGCTTCCAGGTGGTCGAGGTCCGGCAGTTCAGGGGATGCGGTAGGCTGGCTCATTTCGATTCCTTTGCTGGCGATGGGGCGGGACGACCGGTCAGTGCGGCCAACAGGGACGCAGCCTCGGCCATCAAGCCGCGTACTTCGTCGCTCTCATCGACGCCAGCTGCGATCAGCCGCTCCTGAACATCATGACTCCATTCGATATCAGCTTGTCCCGGCACCGCTACCTGACCGGCTTGTGCCGCGACAGGGGCGGCCGCGCGCATCGCGTCGAACACGTCGATGGCGACGTTCCGGCCGATCGGGGCGCCGTGATCGCATTCAATGGCCGCGCCGGCGGCGATCTGGTCGTTCGTCAGGAAGTTGGCGCCGGCCTGGGTGTTCTGTTCGTTGCTCATCACTTCTCCTCGTCTTGTCGGTATGTGCGGCGCGGCGCTGCGGCCGCTGCCAGTTTGTTTTCGGCCTTGGCGCGCAAGGCTTGCTCCATCGTGTGCAGCGCCTGGCAGGCGGCCAGCTGCGCGAACAGGTCGCGCGCCATCTGTTCCGGGCACTGGTAGGTGACCCGCAGTTCTTCGAACGTCACGGCCGCGCTCCGTAGAAGGCGGCTGCCGCGCGCGCTGCTGCTTCGTCGTCGGCGCGCTGCACTTCGGCCACGATGATCAGGAAGGCCAGCACGAACACCAGTGCCTGGGCGATGCGGCGGATCATTGCGGCAGCCCGGTGAGGATTGCGGTGGTGCACGCTGCGACCCAGGTCAGAACCCAGGCGACATGGCACCCGACGGCGCGCAGCGGGGGCTGGCTCATGACAGCTCCTTGAACTCGCAGGCGACAGCGCGCATGTTGGCGATGGCGGCGCCGGCGGCGCGTTGGATCGTGTCCAGCCGCGTGCGCGCCATGGCGACGTGCGCGATCGGCGCGCGCACCAGATCGTCAACCGGGACGGTGAACAGGATCCGCAGCTCGTAGCGCGCGGCGTCGGCCTGGACGTCGAGCAGGTGCTCCTTCGTCCGGATCTCGTGCCAGTGCACCGGCAGCGCATTGCGGATGCGGCAGAAGTACACCACGCTGGAGCCATCGAAAGGCGTGCCCTCATCGCCCCAGTCCAGCGGGCGGCCGGAAAAGGCGTGGTCATCGAAGCGGCGCTGCGGAACTTCCGGCGCCGGTGCTTGCGTGCTGGCGGTCATGTTCATTTTTTCGTGTCGTCCGGTTGGGTGGATGGGGTCTTGTCGTCGATCGCTTTCAGGTCGCGGTAGTAGCGCTGCGAACCGCGGTTCGCCCGGTAGTTCTTGATCGCGTCCAGATCGGCCTGCGTCATGCCCTGGCTATCGGCGCTGGACGCGCGCCAGACGCGGCGCTTTGCTCGGGCCATGGTTAGTCCTCGCAAATGACCGTGACGCCCAGGGCTCCGCCTTCGTACGCGGCGTCCTGCAGGGCATCGCGGTCGCCGATGGCGGTGTACGTGACCGGCGCGGCGTCGGCGGCGGTGCAGATGGTGATGCGGTAACGCATGTCGTCCTCACTCTTTCGTTTTTGCCCGGGCGCGGGGCTGGCGGCTCGACTTCGAGCGGGTAGGGTTGAGCGCCGCAGCTTCATCGCGCTGCTCGATCAGCAACTGGATCGCGGCGCGGGTGATCGCGGCCATAGTGGCGGCAGCGACGTCAGGGTGCTCGCCGTAGAACTCGGTGACCGCGCGCCGGCTGCTGCCGTAGGAAGCCGACACGCTGTAGTCGTCGTGGTCGTGCTTTACGTTCACGCCGCGGCGGATCGCCAGCTCGCCGGCGTCGCGCGGGTTGCGGCGGTAGCGCGGCAGGTCGACCGAGTGCAAACCGCCATACATCCCGACCAGCGACCCGCGCGCCACCTTCTGGTGCACCGGCACGTCGAAGTAGAGGCTGCGCGGCTTGAGGCCTTTCAGTTTCTTGTCGAGCATTGCCAGCTCGATCTCTTCGTCGATCGCCTGGCTGAGGTACTCGGTGTCGTATTGCTGGGCCATGCCCGGATCCTTTCGTTCGTGCCGGCGCTCCGGCGGTGTTGGTTGCGGCGGCCAGCAGGCCTCGTACTTCAAAAAGCGACGCAGAACGCTTGAGTCCTGCCAGCTACCACACAGCGCGGCTCGCTCCTTCGAAACACCGGTTGATGGGCACTTCGCAAACCGCGCTGTTTGGACACTTCCTGCTCTTCACTACAACCATAGGTTACAGCATCAAAAATGCGATTGCAAGAAAAAGTTGTAGTCAGCGGCGAAAGCAGGTAGGGCGCAACTTTCGACAAAGGCAGCTGACTTCTTGCCCGAGATGCGGGCGAAAAAATACCCGCGCTGGGCGGGGTCTACACGGAGTTCCCGCTATGGCGGGAACGATCGGCGATGAGGAATTCTAGGGGATAAAGATTGCGGGGCGGTGTCTCCGCCAGAACGATGCTTTGCCGGGGGTGCTACCCAGAGTTTCGCAGGCGCGAATATAACACCGCTCAAGTAGGCCTGGATGCGCGGCCGGTTCGGACGCCTCAATCTCATTGCAGCGAGCGCACCACGTATTGAGGTCCGCTTCGACAAAGCTGCGCTCACCTCGCGCCTCAATGTCGCGCTCGAGCAGTGCCCATTCTGAGCTGCGCTTTGCACTGTCTCGAGCCTTTGTGCCAAACCCGAACACTAGTGAGGCGGCGGTGTTGGCCGTAATTACCACCGCGCACCATTGCACAATTTGCGGATCGGCGACCTTTGCCAGCGCCGCAGAGCCAGCGAGTAGGGAAACAACTTTTACTAGACCCTCGCGCAGCTCAAATATCCGCTGGCGCTCCTGGTAGTACATTCGATTCATCAGCGCGCGCAAGCGGATGTCGCTTCGACGATTGCAAAAATGCTTCCAAAGATCAGGGTCTAGTGTGGTCATTTCCGCTCAGGTGGAGGAGGGGGAGGGCGATGCTCCGCCGGCCGAGGAACGTGATTCTTTTCTTCCCGTGGCGGTGGCGACGTCGGTTGTGTTGCCATATGCTATCTCCTTTTCCCTTTGTTTACAATCTCAGCAACTTGGCGTGCTGATTCGCCTTCAAGCTATCACTTACAGCTTCCAAAATTGCCGTGACAATTTTTAGGACTCTTCGCAGAGTTCTGCCCATTTGTCTCTAAATATTTCAGCTACGGCAAATTCCGTTATTTGATCTTTGGAAGGGTGCTCAAACTCAGCAGCGGTAAATCGCTTCATAATCACAATCTCCTTGTCCATTCGGGCGATCATGTCGTCCGTTGACTCCTCTCCAATGCGGCCGGCACCTTCGATATAGTTCGCCCCTGGCGCTACGGATATAAATTTCTTGAATCCGACATACCCGCCCATAGAATTTTTCGAATTCACCTCGCCACAAAGTACGCCTAACTTGGTCAACTTCTCATTTCGAAATTGAGCACTGGAGGGGTCGCGGAGCGCTGATTGAATAGCCTCGCGAGCTTTGGGAATTTTTATCCAGTCCTCGAATTTCCAGATAAAAATTCCTGCAAATACAACTATTATCGCCAATACTGCGCTAGAAAGTACCGCTGTCAATTTCTTCACTCAAGCCTCTTAAATATGTGTGCTCTCTTTTCTTACGACCTTCCCGATTACGATGCATTCGGCGCCTTTGCACAGCTTCCGGTGAAATCTGCGTTGGTCCGCATTGTCTGAGGCCAGCCACCACATTCCAGAATCCCGCACCATCCGCTTTACTACCACCTCGCCTTCGTAATTGACGGCATACACGGACCCATCTGTCAGTTTCTTGTCGGCCGTGTTCACAACGATCACGTCGCCGTCGTATAGGGACGGCTCCATGCTTTCGCCCTTCACAACAATTGCATACAGGTCCGACATCACCAGGCGCTCGCCGCGCACCCAGCTCGTCGGTACGCCCATCGTTTCACCGTCGTGATGCTCGGGCTCGACCTGGAACCCGGTGATGCCGGCCTGGACTTTGATGCGCACCTTCATAATTTGGGTCAGGCTCGGGTCGTCCGGCTCGACGCCGCGGACCGGAATCATGCCCGGGAAGGTCTGCGCTGCAGCGCCTGCTGGCTGGTCAAGGGCGATCCCGAACTTCAGGTGCGCCGGTGTGACGCCTAAAAATTCCGCCGCCAAGTCGAGATTCTTCCCGCGCGGCTCGGACTCGCCAGCCACCCACTTCTGCACAGCCTGCGGACTCACGCCGATGTAGCGCGCCATCTCGGATTGGTTGCCGCCGTTTTTGTCCGACAGAAGCTTCTCGATTCTCGTTGCCATAGTTTCCATTCGACCATCTTACAAGCAACCGTTGTAGATAGCACTGCAAAAATAAGTTGTAGAAGATCGCTCGTTACTGTAACCTATGGTTGTAACCAACAACGAGACCTAAGCCATGGAAACCGGTATTGCTAAAGCGATTCGACTTGCGGGAAGTCAGACCGCCCTCGGAGATCTCCTCAACCTGACCCCTCAAGCAATCCAGAAGTGGGCTGCTCACGGGGTCGTGCCAGGCGACCGATGCCGTGAGGTCGAAGCGCTGTTCGACGGTCAGGTCACGCGCTACGAGCTGAACCCAGCCGTATTTGGTGATCCATCAGAAGCCTGAGCCGGCGAGTTTCCATAACAGCATTGTCACGCACTCGATATTTCCACGCCTCATTTGTTCCCAGGAATGACACATGAACTACAAAGACGCCTTCCACCGTACCGTGCACGAAGCCCCTGGCGGCTGCGAGGCTCTGGCCGTGCGCCTGGGCTACACCGCGGGCCTGCTGCGCAACAAGGCCAACCCGAACAGCACCACCAACGTCCTGACGATGGACGACGCCTCGCGGGTGATGGAGATCACCGAGAACTACGACGTGCTGCACGCCCTGGCGCGCCAGCACGGCTTCGTGTGCACGAAGCTCGATGAGGCACCGGCCTGCGACATGGCGGTACTCGAGTCGGTTACCGGACTGTGGTCGAAGCTTGGCACGTTCGGCAACGAGATCCACCAGGCGCTGGCCGATGGCAAGGTAGACGCCAAGGAGGTAGCGGCGGTCGATAAGGCGCTGTTCAACCTGCTGCAGAAGGCGATGCAGCTGCGCTCGCGCTTCAAAGGGATGGCCGAGAAATGAACGCTCCGAGCGCCCGCCCGCCAGCCGCTGTGATGCGCGACATGCTCCTGGAGTGCCTGCGGTCCGGCCTGGAGTTCTCGACCGACATCAGCAAGCGCATCAACCTCCCTGTCGACATGATCTCCTGCCGCCTGCACCACATGCGCGCCAAGGGGCTTGTCACCAGCACGCCGTGCGCTGACAACGTGCGCGGCGGCAAGCTCAATCGCTGGCACCTCAGCACCAAGCCCACCGCCGACCAGATCGCCACCGACGACTACCCGCGTCCGCGCCGCAAGGAAACCGACGTCCGGATCGTCATCCAGCGCACGACCTACCCGGCGATCGGCATGCGCGACCCGCTCGTCGCTGCGCTGTTCGGCGCGCCGGCGGCAGCACCAGAAAGGAACCTCCCATGATTGACCAGATCATTTCCGTCGCCGGCTACGTCACCCGCGGCATCGAAGCCTATTACCGTGGCGCCGCGCGCGACGCGCACCACATGGACCCAGACGCGCCGGGCTTGGTGCACTGGCTGGCCGGCTACGACCAGGCCGCAGCTGCGAACCTGCTCAAACAACAGGCCGAGATCGTGAAGGCCGCGCCATGAGCAG
Organism: Massilia sp. YIM B02443; assembly: GCF_030411955.1. Taxonomy (GTDB): domain Bacteria; phylum Pseudomonadota; class Gammaproteobacteria; order Burkholderiales; family Burkholderiaceae_D; genus Telluria. Next base: position 14,703 of record NZ_JASNRA010000016.1, on the reverse strand, counting down.
GAACGTCAGCATCCTGAAATGGCTGGGGCAAGAGGGCGAGCCGCTCTCGCCGGAAGACATCCAGTTCACCACCAAGCCGGCCAAGAGCTGCCGTGGTTGCCTGTTCGAGCACCAACGCTCGGCAGTGTGCGATCGCGCCTGCCAGGCCGCGCAGCGCGCGGAGCTGGCGCACTGTGAACGCGGCTTCGTCTACGTGGCCAAGCCGGTCGACACGCGCCAGTTCTCGATCATCGAAGGGGCGCACTGATGGCCAACGGTATCGACTGGTTCCGCTGGCACCACGGCAGCGTGAACGACCCCAAGTTCGGCTTGGTGGCCAGGAAGGCGGCCGCGCGCGTCGGCGACGTCATCGCCGTGTGGGCGCTGATCCTCGAGCAGGCCAGCGCGAGCGCGGAGCGGGGCGTGTTCGGCGCCATCGACTGCGAGGCAACCGACTTCTTGCTCGGCGCCGACGACGGCACCACGGCGCGCATCCTCGACGCGATGCAGGGCCGCGCCTTGGTCGACGGCAGTCGCGTCACGCGCTGGGAAGAGCGCCAGCCGAAGCGCGAGCGCGTGGACAACACCGCGGCGGAGCGGAAGCGTGAACAGCGTGAGCGTGACCGTGAACAACGCGAGCGTGACAGTGCAAACAATGGTTCCGGTGCTGGCGTCACGCCAAGTCACGCCATGTCACACCAAGTCACGCCTAGAGAAGAGGAGAGTAGAGAAGAGAAGAACAACGACGACAACAGCGCAGGCGCGACGGCTACCGCCGCCGCTGTCGTCGTCGTCGATGCCCAGCCCCACGAACTCGACAACCCACGCGCTGCCCTGATGCCGCCGCTCGAACAGCTGCCGCAAGATCCTGCGCCAGCTATCGCCCTGTCGGTCGCCCTGCGCAAGTTCGGCGTCGACGCCAAGTTCACGCATCCCGCTGTGCTGGACTGGGCGACCCAAAAAATCCCGATGGAGGTGCTGCACGCGGCGATCGTCACTGCTCGCGAGCAGAAGGGGCCGACGGCCAAGATCGCGCCGAACTACCTGGTGCCGATCATCCGCGACCTGATGAACCCGCCTGCCGGCCCGGTGCCAGCCTATGGCAAGCCCGCGCCACCGATCCAGGTGCGCAAGCCCCAGGGGATGGACCCGAAGGGCACCGACGAAAGCTACGAAGAATACGACGCCCGCATTCGCGCCGCCGAGGCCGCGCGCCGCGCCGGCGGCAACCCATGATCACGAGGAGACGCACCATGCTGACACTGCACACCCCTGGCGCCGAAGCGACGATGTCGAGCCGCGAGATCGCCGAAATCTGCGAAGCGCGCCACAACGACGTCATCGCGACAATCGAGCGCCTGATCAACGAAGGGGTTTTACGACTTGGTCGTAATACCGCCCGGCTGCAGGCGCCCGGCGTCGCCGGCGGCCGCCCGACCATGGTCTACGACCTGGCAAAGCGTGACTGCCTGATCGTGATCTCCGGCTACAGCGCCGCGCTGCGCGCCAAGATCATCGACCGCTGGATGGAGCTGGAAGCCGCTGCACCGGCGCCAGCGCTGCCACAGTCGTTTGCCGAGGCGCTGCGCCTGGCCGCCGACCAGCAAGACGTGATCGCGGCCCAGGCCGAGCAGCTCGCCGCCGCGGCGCCGGCCGTGGAGTTCGTCGAGCGCTACGCCGACTCGACCGGCACGAAGGGCTTCCGGCAGGTGGCCAAGCTGCTGAACGCGAAGGAGAACGAATTCCGCGAGTTCCTGCTCGACTCGAAGATCCTCTACCGCCTGTCCGGCGAGCTCACGCCGCACGCGCAGCACATCGACGCCGGCCGCTTCTGCGTGAAGGCCGGCACCGCCCAGGTCAGCGGCCACGCCTACAACGCCGCTCGCTTCACCCCGAAGGGCGTGACCTGGATTGCAGGCGAGTGGGCGAAGCACCAGGTGGCGCTGCGCCAGCGCGCCGGCGCCGAGGTCGCGGCATGACCAGCGAGCACGACCCCTGCGCCATGTGCGCGTATTTCCGCCTGCCAGCCGACGGCTCGCCAACTGGCCGCTGCGTGGTCTGGGCGCGCCCGACACCCTGGAACGGCCAGATCGGCGTGCTGTTCAAGGAAGCGAAGGACCGGGCGCCGCGTGCGCGGTATGTGGCGCAGCAGCAGGAACAACAATAAGGAAACGGAGAAATGAATGAGTTGGCACTTTTCGCAGGCGCTGGTGGAGGAATACTTGCGGGCCACCTGCTTGGATGGCGCACTGCCGCCGCGGTGGAAATCAATGCCTTCTGCGCCCGACGACTCATGCAGCGACAGACTGAAGGGCACCTCGCACCATTCCCCATTTGGGACGATGTACGTACCTTCGACGGACGCCCATGGCGCGGCCATATTGACGTGGTTTCGGCGGGATTCCCTTGCACCGATATCAGCGCAGCCGGGAAGAAAGCAGGCATCGAGGGCGAGCAAAGCGGTCTCTACGTGGAGGTTGGACGGATCGTTCGCGAGGTTCGACCGCGCTTCGTCGTGCTGGAGAACTCGTCAATGCTGCCTCATCGAGGGCTCGGCGCCGTTCTCGGACTCCTGGCCTCGCTGGGGTTCGATGCTCGATGGGGAGTGCTTGGATCTGACGATCTGGGCGCCGATCACCAGCGCGAAAGGACGTGGATCGTGGCCGACTCCATGCCATGGCTCAAGCCACTGGGGTGGCACCTTCCAGGAGGTTGGGGGAAGCAAAAACAAGTTGCGCAACACCCCAACCGGGAAATTGTATGTCAACCCGGATTTCTGGGAAAACCTGATGGCATGGCCGATCGGATGGACCGGAACCGCGCCATTGGCAACGGACAAGACCCGCTCGTGGCGGCAACTGCATGGGAGCTTCTAGCATGACGCTCAACCGCTCCCCCATCGCCCGCACTGGCACCCTCAAGCAGGGCAAGCCGCTGGCGCGCAAGACGCCGATGCGCCGAACCAGCTTCAAGGCGCCCGCCGCCGGCGCCGGCCTGCTGCGCGTCGCCGCGGTGCAGCTGAAGGCCCGCAAGCCGATGAAGAAGTCACGCGCCAAGTCGACGCCAGCCCGGCGCGCCGCGCGCGGCCGCGACTGCACGCTGATGATCCCGGGCGTGTGCAACCGCGACCCGGCCACCACGGTGCTGTGCCACTCCAACCGCCTGGCCGACGGCAAGGGCATGGGCCTGAAGGCGCCGGACAGCGCGGCGTGCTTCGGCTGCAGCGACTGCCACGACGTGCTCGACGGTCGGCGCCCGCTGCCCGGCTGGATGACGCGCCAGCAGCTGGAAGACACGTTCGACCGCGCCACCGCCATCACCCAGGAACAACTGAAACAGGAAGGAATCACCGCATGAACGTCGTGTTCAACATCCCCGGCCAGCCGGTACCGAAGGGCCGCCCGAAGTTCGCGCGGCGCGGCGCGCACGTGTCCACCTACACGCCCGCCAAGACCGTCAACTACGAGAACCTGGTGAAGATGGCAGCCACCCAGGCCATGGCCGGCGCCGAGCCGAACGCCGGGCCGGTGGCGCTCTCGCTCACGCTCAACCTGCAGATTCCGGCCAGCTGGTCGAACAAGCGCCGCGCCATGGCCGCCGCCGGAACGATCGCGGCCACAAAGAAGCCCGACGCCGACAACGTCCTGAAGGGCATCAAGGATGGCTGCAACGGCATCGTGTGGCGCGACGACGCCCAGGTGGTGCGCATTCACATTGAGAAGCGGTATTCGGAGACGCCCGGCGTGCTGGTGAAGGTGATGACGGCCGGCGGGGAGGCGGCGTGAGTGCGCCGCTAGCCGCGCGGCTTAAACGTATAGGGTCTCGAAAATGCTTCTGGAGCAGTCGACTGAAGAGTCAGCAGAACTTCGTGAGCAATAGCCCTGATTGTCGCCGCAACAGCGCCAGTAAGTGGATCTCCTCGCTCATGGCCAAGTGTAATTTTTAAAGATTTCTGATCCAATTTGCCACACATCCCAAGAAATTCACCATCCTTGAATGCAATGTAATCCGCATCAAGAGAGCCATCTACGTGCGCACCGCCGTCTGTATCAGTGACTTTACGGACGACATCCATGCGAGAGAAAGCGACGCGGCGTGCATGGTTATAGGCGATTGGCTCGGTCCACCAATTAACAAAAGGAATGCGGCGAAGGCCGCGATCAAGGCCGCTCAAGTAGGGGAATGATTGCAGAGATAAAGCAGAGCTTCCGTCGGGCCCGATTTCAGCATGGACTAACACTCCAATCAGCGTGCATGTGATTGGGTGAGAGCGAGGATCCCCAAGGGCAGCCACTGAGCGCCAACGGCCATTTCGAAGACCTAGGTGATCGGTGAGGGCGATAGTGTTGCTGTTCTTTTGCGCAGATGTATGCAGCAGTATGCGGAGAACTGTGGCCATCGGCTTCGCGAGCATTGTTTTCCCGTCGTCAAAGTTCTCGCAATAGAACGTGAGAAGGTCAATCTGCTCACGTAGCCGCATCACTAACTCGCTGCGGGTTTGAGATCGTTTCGCCATTTTCACCCCCGCGCACTTTGCCGAAGACATAGTCAAAAATGCATCCTAACATCGCCAGGTGTTCACTTGCCACAGTTCACTTAAAAGAAAAATTCAATTCGGAAATTTCTTGACGGCATGTGCTACGCTGGCTCGGTCGTCCTTTAGGAGAACCCCATGACCACCGCAACGCTCGGCCTTTTCGCAGGCTCGACCCTCCGCCGAGTTCGCAAGGCGGAGGTCGTGCAATCCACCATCAACAAGCCTGACCCGTACACCATGCTGATGGCGTGCTGGGGCGACTACATGCGGGTGCCCAATCTCGACCTGGGTGGCCGCGGCATGAAGCTGGTCGGCGACGCGCCGCCCGACGCGAACGTGCACGAGGCGCAGTACATCGCCGACCTGAAGCTGGGCGAGTGCGTCAACGCGATGGTCGACAGCCTGCCGATGCGCGACCGCTGGGCCATCTACAAGAGCCAGGGCATCGCCTCGGCCTGGCGCTATCCGAATGCCAACTACGAGAGCGTGCTGTTGGAAGCGCGCGATGAACTCGAAAAGAAGTTGCGCAACAATGTTGCAACTCGGCTGTATTGGGCGTAAACTGCGCGCATGGGTGGATTCGCACGCCCGGAGAAAAGCTGATCAGCCCACCACATGGTGGGCTTTTTCGTTTACGCCGCGATGGAGGCGAACCATGAAGAACTAGATGCCACCCGGCCTGGTCACCACGTAGAAGCGCAACGAAATGTGCACGGGACCTGATCTGCCCGAGAAGTGCCGGAGCGCCCGCCCGGCGAGACTTCGAAGACGGCGCCCACGATTACGAGAACGCGAACTGGCATCGGCCAGAACAGTCGAGCGCACCCAGCGCGCACCGACGCCGGACGCTGTAACCGGCAGCCCGCCGCCCACTTGGCATATAGCCCTGGGGCTGGCCGCCTGACTGCCGTAAGCAGTCCCCGAGTCTCCTCGTCCAGCTCCAGCAGCTGGCGTTCGCCGCCCCTCGCAGCAATGCGCCGGGCGGCTTTTCTTTTTCCGAGGTATGCCATGTCCCGTGAAGTGTTCATCAAGTACAGCTCGCTGCCGCCGCGCCTGCCCATTCTGTTCGCGGCTGTGGCCTGGCTGCTGCTGGATCGGCTGAACGCGCCAGACTGGGCGCATGGCGTGCTGTGGACGTTGGTGGCGATCCTGGTGCTCGTGTTCATTCAGCGCGTCTACAAGGGCACGTTCAAGGATGTGCCCGGCTTCGGGGAGAAGTAGCGTGAGCGTCGAATCCGAGATCGTCTGGATGCGCATGCTCGTGCAGTTCGCACGCGAGCAGCTGCTCATTGCGAACGCGCCATGACCACCGCTACCTGCTACCGCCAGCAGATCGTCCGCGCCGTCACCGGCACGCGCCCGGCCATCACCTGGAACATCACGAACAGTGGCGCCCTCGATCGCATCTGCGCACGCCTGGTCGAGGCCGAGCGCGCGGCCGAGATCCTGCAGGCCAAGGGCTACGGCAAGCCGGGCCTGCTGCTGCACGAAGTCGCTGCCCTGGTGCCGGCCAAGATATGAAGCTGACCACCCTGAAGACGCGCCTGCAGTCCGCCGGCGCGCGCCTGCCCACGCTCACCGAGCGGCCGGGCGTGGTCGAGCGCAAGCGCGGCTATGCCGGCGTGCTGGACCGCAAACGCATTCGCGAGCGCGACTGCGGCCTGTGCCAGCAATGCCTACGCGAGGGGCGCACCACCGTCGGCCATCCGGTCGACCACATCGTGCCGCTCTGGGAGGGTGGCACGGACGACGACGACAACAAGGAAACGTTGTGCGTGCCGTGCCATGACACCAAGACGGCGCGCGAGGCCAAGCGGCGCGCCCGAGGCTGACCATTGCCCTGGGCGCGCCGCCTGCCCAATCCGCAGGCAGTTGCGCCCATGCAAGGGGGGGGCATCGAAAGTCCCCGGCCCCTGAGGTCCGACACCGACCTGTACCCCACGCGCAAAAAAGACCCCCTTTTCAAATGGAATTCAAATGGCCGGAGTGAAAGGACGCAGCGGCGGTGCCCGCGCTGGCGCCGGCCGCAAGCCGAACCCGGAGAACGTCGGGTCCGAATACGCCCCCTCAACCGAGGGGATGACGCCGCTCGATGCGCTCGAAACCTTCATGAATGACCCGGCGCTGCCGGCAGCGCTGCGGCTCAAGGCCATGGGCCTGGCTGCGCCGTTCCGGCACAAGAAGATGGGCGAAGGGAAGGCTGACCAGAAGGGTAGCGGCGCTGGCGCCGAGCCCTCCGGCCGATTCGCGCCGCGACAGGGGCCGCGAGGAGCGGTCAAGCATTAGGAGTTGATCAATGGATTACACGACGGCGTGTCCAGACTGGGAGCGCCGGATCGTGGCGCGGGAGTCGCTGATTGCGGCCCCGCCATTGTTCCCTGATGTGGCGGCCGAGGCCTGGGCGATCTGCAGTAGCTTCATCCTGGTCGACGTCGCCGGCCAGCCAACGGTGGGCGAGTCCTCGCTACCCTGGCTGCGCGAGTTCGTCGAGGCGGTGTTCGGCGCCGAAGACCCGGAGGCGGGTCGGCGCCACATCAACGAGATCATGCTCATGGTGAGCAAAAAGAACGCCAAGAGCACGATCGCCGCGGCCATCATGCTGTGCGCGCTGATCATGAACTGGCGACCGTCCGCCGAGCTGCTGATCCTGAGCCCGACCAAGGAAATCGCGGACAACAGCTACAAGCCGATCCGAGACATGATCAAGGCGGATCCGGAGCTTGAGGCCCTGTTGAAGGTGCAGGATTACTTCCGCACCATCACGCACAAGACCACCGGCGCGACGCTGAAGGTTGTCGCCGCTGACAGCGACACTGTGTCGGGCAAGAAGGCGTCGTTCGTCTTCGTCGACGAGCTGCATGAGTTCGGCAAGAAGGCCCATGCATCGAACATGTTGCTTGAGGCGACTGGCGGCCTGACGTCTCGCCCGGAGGGCTTCGTCATCTACGCGACCACGCAGTCGGCCGAGCCGCCGGCGGGTGTGTTCAAGGCGAAGCTGGACTACGCGCGCAAGGTGCGCGACGGCCTGGTGGTGGATCGCAAGTTTCTGCCGGTGATCTACGAGTTTCCGACGGCGATGCTCGAGGCGAAGGCCTACGAGGATCTGGAGAACGCCTACGTCACCAACCCGAACTGGGGCGCCTCGGTCGATATCGAGCGAATCACGCAGCTGCGCAGCCAGGCCAAGGAGGCCGGCGAACAGGAGTTCAAGGAGTTCATGGCCAAGCACCTGAACGTCGAGATCGGCTTGAACCTGCGGTCGGACCGCTGGGCCGGCACCGACTTCTGGGAGGCTGCGGTCGATCGTTCCATCACCCTGGACACGCTGCTCGAGCGGTCGGAGGTGGCGGTGATCGGCATTGACGGCGGCGGCCTGGACGACCTGCTGGGCCTGTCTGTTCTGGGGCGCGAGCGCGAAACCGGCAAGTGGCTCCTCTGGTGCCACGCCTGGGCGCACAAGATCGCGCTAGAGCGGCGCAAGGAAATCGCGCCGCGGCTGCTGGACTTCCAGCGTGAGGGCGACCTGACCATCGTGGCGCAGCCCGGCGACGACGTCATGGCGGTGGCGGATCTGATCTGCTACGTGCGCGACTCGGGCCTGCTGCCGGAAGAGAAGGGCATCGGCGTCGACGCAGCCGGCATCGGCGACGTCGTCGACGAGCTGATCACCGAGGCCCGCGGCATCGACATGAAGCAGATCATCGCGATCTCGCAAGGCTACCGCCTGAACGGCGCGATCAAGACCACCGAGCGCAAGGTCGCCGGGCGCGAGCTGCTGCACGGCGGCCGCGCGATGATGGCCTGGTGCGTCGGCAATGCTCGCGTCGAGGACAAGGGCAATGCAATCCTGATCACGAAACAGGCCTCTGGCAAGGCCAAGATTGACCCGCTGATGTCCGCGTTCAGCGCGGTGTCGCTGATGGCGCTGAACCCCGTCGGGGCGGCGGCGCCGGAAATTTACGTATTGGACTTCTGATGACCGGACAACTATTGAACCTGGAGGCGAACCAGCACCGCTCGCGCGTGCTCGACTCCTGGATCGCCGGTCGCGATGGCGCTGCCGAACGAACTGGCGTCGTCGCCCTGGGCGAGAATTCCAGCGGCAGCCTCACCATGAGCGAGCTGGCTAACCTGATTGGCGCAGCGCACCGCTCGTCGTCCGGCTCCCAGGTGACGGCCGAGACCGGCATGCGCGTGTCGGCCGCCTACGGCTGCATGTCGTTGATCGCCGGCGCAATCGCCACGCTGCCGCTCGGCATCTACGAGCGCAAGGGCAATGATCGCGACTCGGCGGATCATGAGTACTGGTGGATGCTCAACGAAAAGGCCAGCGACGGCTGGTCGGCCTCTGCAGCCTGGGAGGCGCTGATCCTGTCGAAGTTGTCTCACGGCGATGGCTTCGGCGAGTGGATCCGTCCAAGCCCGTTCAGCAATCGCGTAACGGGGTGGAAGCCGCTCAAGCGGCAGACGGTCCAGCCCTTCAAGGACGGCAAGGAAGTCTATTACCGGATCACTCCGGACGACGGCCCTGTGTATGTACTGGACCGCGCAGACGTCATCCACCTGCCAAGCTTGGGCTTCGACGGCCTGACCAGCCCTAGCCCGCTGACCTATGCGGCGCTGGAGGCGATCGGCACCGCGCTGGCAGCTCAGGAATACACTGGACGCTTCCTCGCCGGCGGCGGCAACTTCGATTACGCGCTGAAGACGGCGTCGAAGCTGGATAAGACCCAACTGGAGCAGTTGAAGGCATCGCTGATCGCGCGCGCGCAAAACGGCGGGCGCGGCCCACTGATCTTGTCGGGCGGCCTGGAACCGGCGCAGCTGAGCGTGAACTCAAAGGATGCCGAGATCCTGGCTACCCGCCTTTTCACGGTGGAGGAAATCTGCCGCATCTTCGGCGTGCCGCCCTTCATGGTCGGCCATACCACCAAGACCACCTCCTTTGGCTCTGGCATCGGCGAAATGGGTATGGGATTTGTCCGCTACACGCTGCAGCGACACCTGACCCCCATTACGCAGGAGGTGAACAGCAAGCTGTGGCCAGTGCGCCAGCGCTTCTTCGTGGAGCACATCACGGCGGCGCTGGAGCGGGGTGATATTAAGGCCCGCTACGAAGCATATCGCACAGCCCTGGGTCGCGCCGGCGAACAGCCATTTATGGACGCTACCGAAATCCGCCGGTTGGAGAACATGCCGCCCAACGCAAAATTGAACCTGAATGGAGGCACGAGTGCCGAACAGCCTGACCAAGCTCCTGGCGAGCAACAAGAAGCGCCCTGAGCGCGTGCCGCAGTCGAAGATTGTCGCCAAGGATGGCGGCGACACCGAAATCTACATCTACGACGCGATCGTGGCCGACGAGGACACCGCGTACTGGTGGGGCGGCGTGTCGGCCGAGGCCCTGGTGCCCGAGATCCGCGCGATCAAGGGCGGCACGATCCGCCTGCGAATCAATAGCCCGGGCGGCGACGTGTTCGCGGCCCAGGCGATCTGCCAGGCCATCCGCGACACCGGCGCCAAGGTCGTTGCGCACATCGACGGCTACGCCGCCAGTGCGGCGACCGTCATCGCCACCGCGGCCGACGAGGTCGAGATCTCGGACGGTGGCTTCTTCATGATCCACAACGCCTGGACCTGGGCAATGGGCAACGCGAGCGACCTGACGGCGACGGCGACGCTGCTGTCGAAGGTCGACGCCTCGCTGGCCGGCCAGTACGCGAAGAAAAGCGGCATGAGCGTCGACGACGTGAAGGCCGCCATGGACGCTGAGACCTGGTACACCGCCGACGAAGCGGTCGCAGCCGGCCTGGTCGACCGCATTGCCGAAGGCAGTAAGGTCGAGGCATCGTGGGACCTGAGCGCCTACGCGAAGGCGCCGAAGCCGGCGCCGACCAACCAGATCGACCCAGCCGCTACGGAGGAGCACCGCGCTCGCCAGCGGCAGCGCATCACCACGATGGCGCGCCTCCAAGTTAGCTGACGCTCTCGCGCCGACTAAACCAGCCACCTCCGGGTGGCTTTTTTTATGCCCACCGGCCGCGAGAGCGGACCACCCCATTCGAAAGGTTCTACATGACCAAGCTCGCACAACTGCGCGCGCAACGCGACACCGTGGCCAAGAAGGCTCACGACCTGAACAACAAATACCCGGCCGACCAGCGCATGCCGGCCGCCGAGGCCGAAAAGCTGGACTCGATCCTGGCTGAAATCGCTGACATCGATGCCGAGATCAGCCGCGAAATGCGCGTGGCTGAGCTGGCTGGCGACAATCCCGAAGCGCAGCACCGCGCAGCCGTGGAAGCGGCTCAACGCCAGGGCACTGGCGCAACCGACGAAGGCACTGCGCTGCGCGCCATGCTGGCCGGTGGCTTGTCGAACCTGACGGCCGAGCAACGCAATGCAATGCGTGCGCGTGTCAACCAGGACATCCAAGGCGCGATGTCGACCACGACCGGCTCGGAAGGCGGCTACACCGTGGCGACCGAGTTCAGCCGTTCGCTGATCCAGGCGATGAAGGCGGCATTCGCGGTTCGCAGCGTGGCAACCGGCATCCAGACGTCGACCGGCGCCCAGATGCTCTTCCCGACTGCCGATTCCACCCAAGAAGAGGGCGAGATCGTCGGCCAAAACTCCGGCGCCAGTGCGGGCGAAACCGGCTTCGGCTCGGCATCGATGGACGTGTACAAGTATTCGTCCAAGTCGATCGCCTTGCCGTTCGAACTGATCCAAGACTCGATGTTCAACATCGAAGCCTACATCGTCGAGCTGCTGCGCCTGCGCCTGGGTCGCATCCAGAACCGTCACCACACCGTCGGCACCGGCGCCGCCCAGCCGCGCGGTGTTGTCACCGCCTCCGCCGCCGGCAAAGTGGGCGCGACCGGCTCGGCCACGACCGTCAGCTACGAAGACCTGGTCGACCTCGAGCACTCGGTTGATCCGTTCTACCGCCCGGCAGGCCGTCTGATGATGCACGACGACAGTCTGCGCTCGATTCGCAAGATCAAGGACGGCCAGGGCCGCCCGATCTTCGTTCCTGGCTACGAGCAGGGTAACCCGGGTGGCGCACCCGATCGCCTGATGGGTCGCGAGATCGTGATCAACCAGCACATGGCGCCGATGGGGGCGAATGCGAAGTCGATCCTGTTCGGCGACTTCTCCAAGTACCTGATCCGCGACGTGATGGACGTCACCCTGTTCCGCATGACCGACTCGAAGTACACCGAGAAGGGCCAAGTCGGCTTCCTGGCGTTCTGCCGCTCTGGCGCGAACATGGTCGACGTGGGCGGCGCGATCAAGCACTTCCAGAACAGCGCGACCTGATCGTAATCGGCGGGCCGGCCTGGCGCCGGCCTCCATCCACCACTGGAGAAAACCATGGCAGAAGCCAAAAAGAAGAAAGCGCGCGTGCTCGTCGCGTGCGAGTTCGGTCAACCGAACGATGTCGTCGAGATCGATGCGGCCCAGGAAAAGGGCCTGGTCGACGTGATCGACGCCTCGCCGGAAGCGGTCGCCTACGCGGAATCGCTGGCCGCCGGCCAGTAATCCATGAGCCCCGGTACCGCCGCCTGGCTCGCAAGCCTGCGCGCTGAGGCGGAGGCAGCGGGGCCAACCGCAACCACCGTTACCGGCACCGTCCGCGGTCGACCGGTGCGGGCGGTCATCTTCTCAGACGAATTTGTCGGCAAGTCCGACGAGGAGTTGCTGGCGCTCGTGCGCGAGCGTCTTTTGAACCCCTGACCGGTAGGCCGCTACATGATCAAACTCGACCGCGCCGCCGGCAACCAGTCAATCAGCACGCCTGACCACGTGGTGCTGGTTTTCCCGAACGGTGACTGGCTACTGCTTGCCATTGTCGGCTTCGACGGCGTGGTAGCCGGGAACGTCACGCAATACCATTTCTCGTCGGGCGCTTTCGGTGCGTCAGGCTCACTGAATGTCGTGCACTACGGCGACGGCGTGTCCGGCACCACGCTGCGCAGCCGCATCGCCGTCTACGCCGACACACTGTCCAATGCAAATGCGCCGGCGCTGCTGAGCACCACGCAGTTCACCGGCGGCCGCCACCTGATCGCTGTGCAGCGCAGTGGCGGCACGCAGTCACCTCTTGCTACTCTGTACAGCTGCCCGGTCTTGGCGACCGCGCCGATCGACGATAGCGCCGTGATCACGGAGGCGACGACGACCAATGCGGCCATCCTCAAGGAGCTGAACGGCAGCGGCTTCATGTTCGGCTCGCGCGTCGACAATACGGCGGACCGCAAGAGCGATGGGTCTTATTCGCGCATGTTGCGCCTCAACCGCGCGCTCACGAAATTCGAAATCGCCCAGCTCGCAGCCGGCAAGGAGATCTCGGACCTCGGCTACACCCCGGTGCTCTATGTGCGCGGCAGCGACATCGCCGACATCGCGGACCGCGGCCCGAATGCGCTCCCGTTCACGCTGGCCGGCTCGCCGACCACCAGCGCGGAGCCGACGTTTGCCTACAGGGAGGGCGTCAGCGAGCCGCCGGCGGCGGCTGACGCGGTGACCGTCAGCAACGCGGAGCCGCTGCAGGTGGTGCCGTCTACCGGCACTGGCGCGACGGTGACGTTCACCGGCGCACTGAGCGGTACCCAGCCAACTGGCGTCGAGGTGCGCATGATCGCGCCCGATGGCGCGCCTGGTAACTGGGTGGCGCTCCAGTCGGCGACTATCGGCGCGACTGCGTACAGCGGAGTGCGTGCAGTACCAGACGGCGGGCCGTACCAGTTCCAGGCCCGCACGAAGAGCGGCAGCGCCGTGCTGGCGGAAAGCCAGTATTCGACTGCCAAGATCCTGGTCGGCGACGCGTGGATCAACTGCGGCTCGTCCAGCTCGGATTACCTGTTCACCGACAAAAGCGGCACTGGCTTTACGGTGGCGCCCGATACCGCGGTGATGAGCGGCACCACGCCGGCCTGGTCGGCGATGAGCAGCACCGGCGCGGCAACGCGCATGGCGGACGAGCTGGCGACCGTGGCCGGCAAGCCAATCGCGTGGCTCAACTACGGCGTCGCCGGCACCACGCTGCGCACGTGGCTGGACCCGAACAGCACGCAACGCAAAGACTTGGCACGCGCAGTGGCGGCCGTCAAGGGCAAGATTTTCGGCGCGTACATCACCGTGGGGGCGAACGACGCCTACAACGGTTGGATCACGTCGAGCGCGCAGCACGAAGCGGACATGCAGGCACTGATCGAAGTCCTGCGCACGCTGACTGGCAACCCCGATCTCAAGATCATATGGGTCGGCTCGCCGCCGCGGCAGCTGCTCAATCCGGTGCAAGCCGATCGACTGCGCCAGGCTGAAAGCAGGATCGGGAACTATCCCGGCGTGGTGCAGGTGCAGGCGCTGCAGTTCGCGCCGGCGTCGGACAATGTGCACCTGGCGCCGAGCCTCGACGGATACGCCGCCTGTGGCTCGATGGCGATGCATCAAGCCGGCCGCGCCTTCTACCTCGGGGAAGACCCGAAGATGGTGCGCGGCCCTCAGCTGGCGTCGATGACGTATGCCGGCACCAAGGTTCGCTGCGTGGTCACCACGCGGGATGGGACGAGCTTCAACCCGGCTGCGCCTGGCGGCTTCACCGTCCAGAACAAACAGCTGGACGGCAGTTACGTGACGCTGAGCGGAATCACGGCGCAGCGCGTCAACGCCGGCCTGATCGAGATCGAGTGCGGCGTGGCGCTGGTCGAGCCGATCGTGAAGTATCTGTCCGGGTCGGCGCCGAACATGACCAACGCTGTTTTCAGCAACGGCGCGCTGCCGTTGCCGATGACGGTGGAAACCGAAATGGTGGCGACGCAGGCTGCGGCCGTGCCAGATACCACGGCGCCGGTGATGAGCGGCGCGATCAGCATCACGAATGTCACCACGAGCGGCGCCACGCTGTCCTTCCAGGCGGCGACGGACGACGTCGGTGTGGCGGGCTACGAGTACAGCATCAACGGCGGCACGAGCTATGTGAATGCCGGGCTGTCGCGGTCGTTCACTGTATCGGCGTTGACCGCGTCGACAACGTACCCGGTGCGCGCGCGGGCCTACGACGAAGCCGGCAACCGCTCGGCGCCGCTGTCGGCCAGCTTCACCACCCTGGCCAGCGAGCCGCCGGTGGAGATCGTCATCGACGCCAGCAAGATCCCGGCCAGCCGCAAGGTCGTGTTCCC
>NZ_JASNRA010000015.1 GCF_030411955.1 Massilia sp. YIM B02443 | reverse complement strand
ATGAGCAAGATACAAGGGTTGGCGGCTCCGCCGCCGACGCGGTGATAGTTGGCAGCCAGATCATCCGGCACGACATCGGAGCCGATAACGATCACCGCGTCGGCGGCGAAGCCGCCAACCCTACGCCGCGCGCGACGCCCGGTTACGCGCCAGCCACTCCAGCAAGCCCTCCGGCGACAGCGGCCGCGCATACAGGTAGCCCTGCGCCAGCGGACAACCCAGCTGGCGCAAAATCTGCGCCTGCCGCTCATCCTCGACCCCTTCCGCGATCACCGACAAGCCCAGGTTGCGCCCCAGCTGCACCACCATCTGGGCGATGCTGCCGCCGCGCGCCGAGCCGGTGATCTCGGTCACGAACGCGCGGTCGATCTTCAACCGGTCCACCTGCAGCCGCTGCAAATGCGACAGCGACGAGAACCCGGTGCCGAAATCGTCGATCGCGATCGACACGCCGGTGCGCTTGACCTGCGCCAGCTTCTCGACCAGCGCCGCCGGTTCTTCCATCGCCATCGACTCGGTGATTTCGAGCTCGATGTATTCGGGCGGCGCCCCGGTGTCGTCCAGTGCGCGGCGCAGCATGTCGAGGAAGCGCGGATGGCGGAACTGCACCTGCGAGACGTTGACCGACATGGTGAAGTCGCGGTGCCCGGCCGCGCGCAGGCGCATCAGTTCGGCGCAGGCCTGGCGCAGCACCCATTCGCCGATCTCGACGATCAGGCCGGAATATTCCGCGATCGGGATGAAGCGGTCCGGCGGCACCAGGCGGCCGTCGTCCAGGCGCCAGCGCAGCAGCGCCTCGGCGCCGAACGGGCGGTTGGTGGCCAGGTCGACCTGCGGCTGGTAATCGAGGAACAGCTGGCCGTTCTGGAAACCATTGCGCAGCGCGTGCATCATGCGCACCCGCTCGCGGATCTCGACCCCCATGCTGCGCGAGAAATAGAAGTGCCCGGTGCGCTGCTGCGACTTGGCGCGCTTCAGGGCAATGTCGGCATCTTTCAGCGCATCGGCGCCGTTGCCGTCGTGCTCCAGCAGACGCACCAGGCCGAGCGTGCTGGAGACCTGCACGTCCTGGCCATCGATGCGGAACGGTTCGCGAAACAGCGCCTGGATCCGCTCGGGTTCGAGCGCGCAGGCGTCGCCCAGCATGGCGAAGATGTCGCTGCCGATGCGGCCCACTTCCAGCGCCGGATCCAGGCGCGACTTGATGCGCTCGGCCACCGCCACCAGCAGCAGGTCGCCGAAATGGTGGCCGAGGGCGTCGTTGGTCTCGGCGAAGTGATCGAGGTCGGCCAGCGCCAGCACCGATTCGCTGCGCCCGGACGTGGCCAGGCGCTTGTCGATCAGCTCGACCATGCAGTTACGGTTGGGCAGGCCGGTGAGGCGGTCGTGGAAGACCGACCTGTTCAGGCGCGTAACCAGCTCGACGTTGTCCAGGCATACCGCGACCATGCCGCAGAACACCTTCAGCAGGCGCTGTTCGACCTCGCCCAGCTCGCGCTCGAGCGGGATGCAGGCGACGAATTCGCGTCCGGTCTTGCCGGCGAAGACCATGCTCAGCAGGCCATCGTCGACCCCGCAGTCGCGCTGGCGCAGCGCGCGCCCGGCGGCCACGGCGAACTGCTGGCCGCGCTGCACGCCCAGTTCGCGTCCGTCCAGGTGGCGGCAGGCGCCGACCGCGGCCAGTGCGCGCAGGGAATCGGCCGCGGCGGCGCCGCCGTCGTCGCGGCAGTACAGCACGCCCTCCGGCGGCTGGCCCAGCAGCTTGCCGGCCTGGGTCAGGATCCCGAGCGCCACGTCGCGCGCGCCGTGCAGCGCCATCAGCTCGGCGCAGGCGGCGACGATGTGTTCCATGCCGAGCCGGTTGACGTCCAGCGCGCGGATCTGCTCGTAGGAGCGGATCGAGGCCGCCACCGTGGTGTACAGCTTGGTGCGGGTCAGTTCCGACTTGGTGCGGTAATCGTTGATGTCGTAGCCGCGGATGGCGTCCATCTCGGGCGCGTAGCCGGGCTGGCCGGTGCGCAGGATGATGCGCAGGTCGTGCAGTTTCAGTTCGTCGCGGATACGGCGCACCAGCTGCAGGCCGGCGTCGGCGCGTTCCATCACCACGTCCAGCAGGACCACGGCGATGTCGCTTTCCCGAGCCAGGATCTCGTAGGCCTGGGCCGCGGAATAGGCGTGCAGGAAGACCAGCGGACGGCCCTGCATCTCCACGTTGGCGAGGGCGAAGGTGGTGGTCGAATGGACGTCGGCATCGTCGTCCACCACCAGGATGCGCCAGCAATGCGCCGCGGCCGACGCGGGCACGGCGTCGCCGGCCGGCTCGTCGGCGAAGATGAGTTCGTCGAGCGGGGCGTTGTCTTCCTTCAGTGGGCCTGAGGGCGTAATCGATGCTGGCATTGTGCTACGTCTCCAGGTGACTCGGCATTGATAGGTTCAGTATATCCGCGATTGTGAAAAAGAAAGGTCAATTACGGGACATATACAAAAATATATATCCAGCGGGAAACATTTTTGCGACAGTTGCCGGGCCAAAGTGGCGCCGATCGCCATTTCTGCTCCTCCGGCCGGACTGGTAAAATGGACATTCGACCAACCCGAACCAGAGCGCATCCATGTCCGGCAATACATTTGGCAAGCTGTTTTCCGTCACCACTTTCGGCGAGTCGCATGGCCCGGCGATCGGCTGCGTCATCGACGGCTGCCCACCCGGCATGGCGTTGAGCGAAGCCGACATCCAGCCCGAACTCGACCGCAGGAAGCCCGGCACCTCGCGCCACGTGACCCAGCGCCAGGAGGCCGACCGGGTCGAGATCCTGTCAGGCGTGTACCAGGGCGTCACCACCGGCACGCCGATTGCGCTCCTGATCCGCAATGAAGACCAGCGCAGCAAGGACTACGGCAACATCGCCGAGAGCTTCCGTCCGGGGCACGCGGATTATACCTACTGGCATAAATACGGCGTGCGCGATCCGCGCGGCGGCGGCCGTTCGTCGGCGCGCCTGACCGCGCCGGTGGTCGGCGCCGGCGCCGTGGCCAGGAAATGGCTGCGCGAGCAGTACGGTACCGAGTTCCTCGGCTGCATGCGCACGCTGGGCGACATCGAGGTGCCGTTCGAATCGTGGGAACACGTGCACGCCAACCCGTTCTTTGCCGCGACGGGCGATGCCGCATTATTGAACCGCATGGAAGCGGCGATGGACGCCCTGCGCCGCGAAGGCGACTCGATCGGCGCGCGCATCGACGTGGTGGCGCGCGGCGTGCCGGTGGGCCTGGGCCAGCCGATCTACGACAAGCTCGACGCCGATATCGCCTACGCGATGATGGGAATTAACGCGGTCAAGGGCGTCGAGATCGGCGCCGGTTTCGCCTCGGTGGGGCAAAAGGGCTCGCAGCATGGCGACGAGCTGACGCCGGAGGGCTTCGTCGGCAACCAGGCCGGCGGAGTGCTGGGTGGGATCTCGACCGGGCAGGACATCACGGTGTCGCTGGCGATCAAGCCGACGTCATCGATCCGCGTGCCGCGCCGTTCGATCGACAAGGAAGGCAATCCGGTCGACGTCGAGACCTTTGGCCGGCACGACCCGTGCGTGGGGATCCGGGCGACGCCGATCGCTGAAGCGATGCTGGCGCTGGTGTTGATCGATCATGCGCTGATGAATCGGGCGCAGTGCGGGGACGTGCGGGTGGGGACGCCGAAGTTGAAGTGATTGTTCGTGTGAAGCAGGCCGGGACGATCGTCGCTCCGCCCGCTTTGCCTGATATTTCGCTACTCTAAAGACCGTCATTCCCGCCTTCGCGGGAATGACGGTCTTTAGGCTGGCTCAGAAAGGATGCAGCGCAGAGACGCGAACCTGGTTCGCAGCGCATTCAAACCCGCGTCGCGATCGCCTCCAGCTGGTGCCGCTTCTCCACCGTCCGCACCACCAGCGCGCGCAGATCGTTCAGCAGCGCGAACTCGGTCTGGCTCAGGATCACCTGCGGATACGTATCGTCCCAGTCGCCATAGATGAACCCCGCCGGCTGCCCGTGCGCGCACAGCGGAATCACCACGAAGCAGCGCGCCGCCGACAGCGTGCCTTTCCACCAGCCCGGCAGCTTGGTCGCGAACTTGGCGTCGCGCGCATTCTCGATGAAGATCACGCGGTCGCTCGCCAGCGCCGCGTGGAACACGTTCGGCTCGTAGGTGTCGTCGAACACCAGCTGCGCCAGCATCGGCTTGACTTCTTCGCCCAGGCCCAGGCGCGCCGAGTAGCGGCCTTCGCGCCGGTTGCGTAAAAAGGCGAACGAGCGCGTGAACGACAGGCCCTGATGCATGGTCTCGAGCGCCATCGCGATCATCTGGCCGGCAGTGGCGGCGGCGCTGGCTTCGCGCATCTCGGCCACGCCCGCCATCAGGATCTTGTTGCCGGCCACGCGCTTGCGGTCGGCGGCCAGCAGGCGCGCGTTGCGCTCCTGCGGCTTGGCCAGCGGCGCGATGGTGAGGTCGGCCGCCGCTTCCACCTTGGCCTTGTCGATCGCGCCCAGGATGCCGTCGGGCGCGAGGCCCAGCATCGGCGCGAACTGTTCGGCCAGCAGCGCTACCTGGGCGGCGCCGGCTTCGTCGTCGGCCCATAGCGCGTCGGCGGCCTGGGTCGACATCGTGCCCAGGGCCGCCAGCCAGTCTTCGTGGCCGAAGCCTTCGCCGCGCTCGGACGGTTCGACCCGGCGCATGCCGGCCACCAGGTTGCGCGGCAGGCCCCAGTGCGAAGCGGTGGCGCGCCCGACTTCTTCCAGGCTCAGGCCCAGCACTTCTTCGGCGGCGGCGTGCTCGCGGCCTTCGCCGGCGACCTCGCGCATCCTGCTCCAGCGCTCGGGCATGTAGAAGGTCAGCATCATGCGGCCGAGCGAATGCAGGATCGAGCACACCACCGCTTCTTCCGGATCGCGGGCCCGGGCGTCGACCGCCAGCTGCTGCGCCACCATCCCGGCCAGCACCGCCTTTTCCATCTCGATGTGGGCCGCTTCGGTGTCGGGCGTGCTGCGGCTGAGTTCCTCGATCAGCTTCAGGCCCAGCGCCAGGTGGCCGATGGTCTCGGTGCCCAGCACCATCACCGCCTTCGAGATGGTGTTCACGCGCTGGCCGAAGGCGGCGTACATGGCGCTGTTGGCCAGGCGCAGCACCTTTTGCGTGAGCACCGGGTCGGTCAGCACCGTGTCGCTCATCGAGAAATCGCGCTCGTCCTCGCCGCGCATCGAGGCCAGGATGGCGTTGATCGCCTTGGTAAAGCCCGGCATGTCGCCCTGGCGGCGGATGCGCTCCCACAGCAGGGCGAGGGTGGCTTGCGCCTTGGCGGATTGCGCGGGTGTCATGATTGGCGTCATGGTTTGACTGTCCGGGGTTCAGGCGGCGGCGATGCGGGCGGTACTGCGGGCAGCAGTGCGGTATACAGGTTTTCCTTGAGCGCGGCCAGCGCCACGTTGGCCGGCATCGGTTTGCCGGTCAGGTAGCCTTGCACGTAGTGGCAGCCGTGCTCGTCGAGCCAGGTCAGCTGCTCTTCAAGCTCGACGCCTTCGGCCACCACAGACAGGTTCAGGTGGCCGGCCAGGTCGAACACGGCGTTGCAGATGGCCGCGTCCTTCTGCGATTGCGGCAGGTCTTTCACGAAAGCGCGGTCGACCTTCAGCACCGAGATCGGGAAGCGTTTNGTCGAACACGGCGTTGCAGATGGCCGCGTCCTTCTGCGATTGCGGCAGGTCTTTCACGAAAGCGCGGTCGACCTTCAGCACCGAGATCGGGAAGCGTTTCAGGTAGGCCAGCGACGAGTAGCCGGTGCCGAAGTCGTCGATCGCGATGCGCGCCTTGCGTTCGGCCATTTTGGCCAGGATGGTCTCGGCATGCACCGGGTCGACCATCAGCGTGCCTTCGGTAATCTCCAGCACCAGCTGGTGGCCCTGGGCGCCGGACAGCGCCAGCGCGTCGTCCAGCACCGTCAGGAAGCGGTCGCTGCGGAACTGGCGCGGGCTGATGTTGACCGAGATGTACAGCTCGCGCCCGGCCACTTCCTCGAACTGCTTGACCTGCATGCAGGCCGCCTTCAGGGCCCAGGCCCCGAGCAGGTTGATCAGGCCGTTGTTCTCGGCGATCGGGATGAAGCGCGCTGGCGGCACCATGCCCAGGGTCGGGTGCTTCCAGCGCATCAGGGTCTCGAAGCCCTCGATGATGCGGGTGCGCGCGTTGACGATCGGCTGGTAGTACAGCAAGAATTCGCCTTCGCGCACCGCCGCGAACATCGCCGCCTCGAGCGAGATGTCGTGTTCCGGCGGGCCCTGGTCCTGCGGGCTGTAGACCACCGCGCGCGCCTTGCCGGTTTCCTTGGCGCGCGACAGGGCGGCGTCGGCCAGCGTCACCAGCCGCACGTCGTCCTCGGCGTGGTCCGGGTAGATCGCGACCCCGATCGAGGCGCCCAGGTAGATCGTATGGCCGCCGACCTCGAACGGCGACTGCAGGGTGGCCATCAGGCGTCCGGTGACCAGCTTGATCTGGGCTTCGCTGAAGGTGCCCGGCAACACCGCCACGAATTCGTCGCCGCCCACCCGCGCCAGCGTGTCGCTGTCGCGCAGCGTGCGGCGCAGGCGTCCGGCGGCCATCTGCAGCACGGCGTCGCCCAGCGGGTGGCCGAGGCCGTCGTTGACCTTCTTGAAGCCGTCCAGGCCGATCGCCGCCACCGCAAAACCATGGCCGGAACGGCGCGCGTTGGCGATCACCATGCGGATGCGGTCGGCCAGCAGCACCCGGTTGGGCAGCTCGGTGAGGGCGTCGTGGGTCGCCATGTGGCGCAGCCGTTCCTCGGTCGCGTGCTGGGCCGACATGTCGCGCCCGATCACCAGCAGCGGCGCATCGTCGCCGGTTTCCAGGCGCGTGATGCGCAGCTCGAACCAGATGTCGCGCTCGCCGGCATGCAGGCGCGTCTCGACCAATGCCGGCTCGGCGCCGGCGGCGGCGTTCAGGGCATTCAGGAGGGCGGCCTGGTCGACCTCGTGCACCAGCGATACCAATGAGCAGCCGGGTTCGAAACCGCACATGCGCTGGACGCGCGTGCCCGCCGCGCGGATGGTGCCGCCCAGGGTCACGCGGAAGACCGCGTCGCCGGCCGTTTCCAGCAGTCCGGCCAGCAGCTCCCCGTTCGGCTGCGGCTGTGACTGGGTTCCGGCGGAAGTACTGATGTGCATGTTGGGTCGGGTGCTTTCTGATCGCTGGCATGTGCACGGCATGCCTTGTTACATGTCGTCCCGTGCAAGTTTACCAAACCAACGGCGACTTTATCATCGAAACATTCCGGAAAGCATTAAACAGAACAATTCCGGGGCATCATTTCACGCACCTTTGCGACGCCACAGCCCTACCTTGTCCTGCTTGCCTCACACCTGTGTTCGCGCTAACCTGATTGCCTGAAAGTTAAGTGTGTGTCATACCATTGTCGCCGATCCTTGCTCTCAGGCATATCCAAGGCATATAAAGACAGCCATGTCTGATGCTTATATGCAACATATGGACATGGAGGCGGTGCCCGACGATGGGCGCGAGGAGCCGCTGTCATGAATCCATTCGATACGCATGAGGTATTCAACCAGGCGCCGCCGTTCGAGGATGTCGACCTGTTCGCCTGCGACCTGGCGCTGCAGGAGGGCCTGGTGCGCGAGGGCGGCGCCTTCGCCGCCGGCGCCCTGGCCGGGCTGGGCCGGCGCTGCGGTAGCCGCGAGGCTCAGGAACTGGCGCGCCTGGCCAATGTCCACGGCCCGCGTCTGGTGCCGTTCGACCGCGCCGGCCGCCGGGTCGACGAGATCGAGTTCCATCCGGCCTGGCATGCCTTGATGACGCTGCTGGTCGAATCCGGCGCCCACGCCGCGCCGTGGAGCGATCCGCGCCCCGGCGCCCACGTCGCGCGCGCCGCCGGGTATCTCCTGTTCGGTCAGCTGGAAAACGGCGCCCAGTGTCCGGTGACGATGACCTATGCCTCGGTCGCGGCGTTGCGCCGCGCGCCGGCCCTGGCCGCGGCGTGGCTGCCGACCATCCTGGCGCGCGAATACGATCCGCGCCCGCTGCCGCTGGCGAACAAGCGCGGCGCGTTGATCGGCATGGGCATGACCGAAAAGCAGGGCGGCTCCGACGTGCGCGCCAATACCACCGTCGCCACGCCGTTGGCGCCGGGCGCCGTGCCGCCCGGCTGCGCCATGGACGGCCTTGAAGCCTGGCGCATCGTCGGCCACAAGTGGTTCTTCTCGGCGCCGCAGGCCGACGCCCATCTGATCCTGGCGCGGCTCGACGACGCCGCACCGGGCGTGTTGAGCTGCTTCCTGGTGCCGCGCTTCCTGCCCAACGGCGAGCACAACGCAATCCGCGTTCAACGCCTGAAGGACAAGCTGGGCAACCGTTCGAACGCTTCGTCCGAAGTCGAGTTCTGCGGCGCCATCGGCTCGATGGTGGGGGCGCCCGGGCGCGGCGTCCCGACCATCCTCGAGATGGGCAGCCTGACCCGGCTCGACTGCGTGCTGGGCAGCGCCGGCATCCTGCGCGCGGCGCTGTGCCATGCGCTGCACCATGCGCGTGGGCGGCACGCCTTCGGGCGGCCGCTGAGCGAACAGCCGCTGATGCAGAGCGTGCTGGCCGACCTGGCGCTGGAGTCCGAAGCCGCCACCGCGCTGGCGCTGCGGCTGGCGCGCTGCGTCGACCAGGCCGCCGATCCGGCGCAGGCGCTGCTGGGGCGCATCCTGACCCCGGCCGCCAAATACTGGGTGTGCAAGCGCGGGCCGGCGTTCGGGGCCGAGGCGATGGAAGTCATGGGCGGCAACGGCTATGTCGAGGACGGTCCGCTGGCGCGCCTGTACCGCGAGTTGCCGGTGAATTCGATCTGGGAAGGCTCGGGCAACGTGATGTGCCTGGACGTGCTGCGCGCGATCGGCAAGTCGCCGCAGGAGGCGCGCGCCGTGCTGGAACAGGAGCTGCTGCCTGCGACGCGGCGCGATGCGCGCTTCGCGGCGCATGTCGAGCAATTGCTGGCGTCGCTGGCGGCGCGCGCCGCCGATGAGTCCGGCGCGCGGCGGCTGGCCGAGGAACTGGTGCTGGCGGTGCAGGGCGCCTTGCTGCTGCAGCATGCGCCGGCGCCGGTGGCGGCGGCCTTTGTCGCCTCGCGCATCGTCGAGCCGGTCGGCGGCGCGTTCGGGCGCTTGCCGTCTCAGGTCGACTGCGCGGCGATCCTGGCGCGCGCCTTGCCGTCATGACGCCGGCGTGAGAGGGGTGGTAAGTGCTGCCCGGCAACTAATTATTTCTTCGTCAAACTGAGGACAAACAGCCGCGTGGCTGGGATAATGCTCGCCTCAAGCATCACCGAAGAATTCTACCGACCCGCCATGAAACAAGATCCGCGCTTTCCGAACCTGTATATCCTGAACCACCCGCTGATCCAGCACAAGCTGTCGCACATGCGCGAGCATGACACGTCGACCCGCACTTTCCGCGAGCTGCTGCGCGAGATCACGCTGTTGATGGGATACGAGATCACGCGCGACCTGCCGCTGACCACGCGCCAGATCCGGACGCCGCTGGTGACCGTCGACGCGCCGGTGATCGCCGGCAAGAAGCTGGCCGTGGTGCCGATCCTGCGCGCCGGCATCGGCATGAGCGACGGCCTGCTGGAGCTGGTGCCGTCGGCGCGCGTCGGCCACATCGGCGTGTTCCGCGATCCGGACACCCACGAGCCGGTCGAGTACATGGTGCGCCTGCCTGATACGCAGGAGCGTACCTTCATCCTGTGCGACCCCATGGTTGCCACCGGCAATTCGGCGGTGCACGCCATCGACGTGCTCAAGAAGCGCGGCGTGCCGGACGAACAGATCCTGTTCCTGGCGCTGGTGGCGGCGCCGGAAGGAGTGCAGGTGTTCCAGGACGCGCATCCGAACGTCAAGCTGTTCGTGGCCTCGCTCGACTCGCACCTGGATCAGGACGCCTACATCGTGCCGGGCCTGGGGGACGCCGGCGACCGTATCTTCGGCACCAAGTAAGCTTCTTTATCCGATCAACCAGCTTCGCGCCGTCACGGCGCCTTCCGATCATGCCGCAACTGGCCGACCAGCAATTCTTTGACCGCCTGGCTGAACTCAACGAGAAGTTCGCCGGACGGCTGCCGGCCACCCTCGAGCGGCTGGCGGCGCTGTCGCGGCAGATCGATCGGGCAGCGGACGAGGGCACAGGGGCGGGGACCGGCACGGCGGCCGCGGCGGCCGAGCTGGGGGCGATGCTGCACACCCTGGCCGGTTCGGCCGCCACCTTCGGCTTTCGCGAGCTGGGCCACCATGCGCGCCTGCTCGAGCAGCGGCTGCGGGTATTGACCACCTTCGACCGGGTGGCCGCGGCCGATTGGCTGATCTGGCGCGGCGAGCTGGACGAGTACATCGCCGCAGCGCAACGCGATCCCAAATCGTTGAGGTGAAACTCAGCTGTTGCGCAAGTGGTTTGCGCAAACGTGCTGTAGAGCCTAATTTGATTCAGCGCAAACTTCGGCGCTGTCAATGGCCTATATTTTCACTACCACCGAAAACGAAATCGCATCGCTCCGGTTTATTGGTTTCAGGAATCGTGACGATGGTGCGGCTTTTTTATTTAACTTAGAGGTCGTGCGCGGTTTTTATTCGGTATAATGTGGGATCGTTGGGTTCGAGGTAGTAGTGCAGTCTGTCTGTCATTTCTTTCTTGCTTCTTCAAACGATCTGAAACGGGCGCAAGCCCAACTAACCGAAATAGGAAATTGTAATGGCAACTGGCATCGTTAAATGGTTCAATGATTCGAAGGGTTTTGGCTTCATCACCCCTGACGAAGGCGGCGAAGATCTGTTCGCTCACTTCTCGGCTATCCAGAGCACCGGCTTCAAGTCGCTGCAGGAAAACCAGCGTGTTTCGTTCGACGTGACCACCGGTCCGAAGGGCAAGCAAGCTTCGAACATCCAGCCTCTGTAATCGCGGCTCCGTAACGCCTTCGCGGCGTTACCGAATAAAAATCCCCGGAATTGCCGGGGATTTTTTTTGCCTGTCGCTTTCGTCCACCCGCATGGCCGCTATGTTTCCGGGTTAGCCGGTACTATCGCAGCGGTTTTACGGCACGCTCAATGGCTGGCTTGTTCGCTATCGGCGCAGCTCATCCATTCTGGCGCCAATACTCCGGCTGCGCATAACTGCGACGCAGGAAATCGACGAAGGCGCGGATCCGCAGCGGCAGGTGGCGGCGCTGCGCGAACACCGCATGGATGTCGTTGCCGGGCGCCGCGAATTCGTCCAATACGGTCGTCAGCGCGCCGCTGGCGATCTGTTCCCCGACTTCCCACATCGAGCGCCAGGCCAGGCCCTTGCCGGCCAGCGCCCAGGCATGCAGCACCGCGCCGTCGTTGCAGACCATATTCCCGCCGACCTTGATCGTGACCGGCGCGCCGTCGTCGAGGAAGGTCCAGCCGCGCTGGCTGCCTTCGCTGCTGATCGCCAGGCAGTTGTGGCGCGCCAGGTCGGCCGGCTGCTGCGGGCGTCCGTGGCGTTTCAGGTACAGGGGCGACGCCACCACCACGCGCCGATTGTCGGCCAGCTTCACCGCCACCAGGTTTGAATCGCTCAGGCTGGCGATGCGGATTGCCACGTCGACGCCTTCGCCCAACACGTCGACCACGCGGTCGTTCAGATTCAGGTTGACGGTGACGTCGCGGTGCTCGGCCAGGAACGAGGGCAGCAGCGGCGCCACGTGCTGCCGGCCGAACCCGGCCGGCGCCGACACCATCAGGTGGCCGGTGGCGCGCGCGCTGCGCTCGGATACCGCCGCTTCGGCGTCGTCCAGGTCGCCCAGGATGCGCTGGCAGTCTTCCAGGAAGGCGACGCCTTCGTCGGTCAGTACCAGCTTGCGGGTGGTACGTTGCAGCAGCTTGACGCCGAGGCGCGCCTCCAGCGCATCCAGCCGCCGCCCGATCATGGCGGGCGCGATGCCTTCGGCGCGCGCCGCCGCCGACAGGCTGCCGCGCGCCACCACCTCGACGAAGGTCGTCATCTGCGTGAATTTGCCCATGCCTGCCGCTGTCCCAGTCCTTTGTCGATCACTCGCGTCACGCTGTGTCTGCGCTCATCTAGTACGCGCATTTCATACAAAAACGCACGAATGAAGTGAGAATTTGTATCGTTTAGCGCTATTCAGGTGAATATACTTGATGCAATGACAAACGCCAAGGTACGTCCGCGTTCCGCGCTGCCCCGCGCTGCCCGCGCGGATGCTGCGCCATGGCCGCAACGGTTCCGCCACATCATCCAGGAGTCAACCATGAACAACCCGATCCCCGCCGGCATGGACATCCAGGCCGCCATCGACCCCGCTTACGCGCAGATCCTCACGCCCGAGGCGCTGGCGCTGGTGGCGAAACTGTCGCGCGCCTTCGAGCCGCGCCGCCAGGAATTACTGGCGTTGCGCGCCGAACGGGCGCGCCGCCTGGACGCCGGCGAGCGTCCCGACTTCCTGCCCGACACCGCGCACATCCGCGACGGCGACTGGCGCATCGACCCGCTGCCGGCGGCGCTGGCCTGCCGCCGGGTCGAGATCACCGGTCCGGTCGAGCGCAAGATGGTCATCAACGCCCTCAATTCCGGCGCCGACAGCTACATGACCGACTTCGAGGATTCCAACACGCCGAACTGGGACAACCAGATCAGCGGCCAGATCAATCTGGTCGATGCGGTGCGCGGAACCATTGCGCTCGAACAGAACGGCAAGCACTACCGGCTGAACGACAAGGTGGCGACGCTGCTGGTGCGCCCGCGCGGCTGGCACCTGGACGAGAAGCACGTGCTGGTCGACGGCAAGCGCGTCTCGGGCGGCATCTTCGACTTCGCGCTATTCATGTTCCACAACGCCAGGGAACTGCTGGCGCGCGGCGCCGGTCCATACTTCTACCTGCCGAAGCTGGAGTCGCACCTCGAAGCGCGCCTGTGGAACGACATCTTCGTCATGACCCAGGAAGAGCTGGGCCTGGCGCGCGGCACCATCAAGGCGACCGTCCTGATCGAAACCATCCTGGCTGCCTTCGAGATGGACGAGATCCTGTACGAACTGCGCGAGCACAGCGCCGGCCTGAATGCGGGCCGCTGGGATTACATCTTCTCGTGCATCAAGAAGTTCAAGCACGACCGCGACTTCTGCCTGGCCGACCGCGCCAAGGTGACGATGACGGCGCCGTTCATGCGCGCCTATGCGCTGCTGTTGTTGAAGACCTGCCACAAACGCGGCGCGCCGGCGATCGGCGGCATGTCGGCGCTGATCCCGATCAAGAATGACCCGGAAAAGAACGCGGTCGCGATGGGCGGGGTGCGCAGCGACAAGGCGCGCGACGCCGACGATGGATACGACGGCGGCTGGGTCGCCCACCCGGGCCTGGTCGATCTGGCGATGACGGAATTCACGCGCGTGCTGGGCGACCGTCCCAACCAGTTCGACAAGCAGCGCCCGGACATCGAAGTCACCGCGGCGCAACTGCTCGACTTCAAGCCCGAGACGCCGATTAGCGAGGCCGGCCTGCGCTACAACATCAACGTCGGCATCCATTACCTCGGCGCCTGGCTGGCCGGCAACGGCTGCGTGCCGATCCACAACCTGATGGAAGACGCCGCCACCGCCGAAATCAGCCGCTCGCAGGTGTGGCAGTGGATCCGCTCGCCGAAAGGTGTGCTGGACGATGGGCGCAAGGTCGATGCCGCCATGGTGCGCGCCATGATCCCGGAAGAATTGGACAAGGTGAAGGTGGTGGCGGCCGATGGCACGCATGCCAGCTACGAGCGCGCGGCCGTCATCTTCGAGCAGATGTCGACCTCGGAGACGTTCGCCGAATTCCTGACGCTGCCTTTGTACGAAGAAATCTGAGGCGCTTGGCCTCACCACCCGTAGGGTTGGCGGCTCTGCCGCCGACGCGGTGATTGTGATCGGCTCCGGCATCGTGCCGGATGAATCTGCCGCCGACGCGGTGATTGTCATCGGCTCCGGCATCGTGCCGGATGAATCTGCCGCCAACCACCACCGCGTCGGCGGCGTAGCCGCCAACCCTACGCGCCAACAAGCAGGGTGGGCGGCTCTGCCGTCCACGCGTTCGCCATCCGACGCATCGCCGGTCAAAACGTATTCTTCCACTCCCGTAATGCCGCAAACGCCTCGACCGGCGCCGCGTCTTCCTTCAGCCGGCCGGCTTCGATCAGGCTGCGCACGATGCGCGGTTCATCCGCGCGCAAGAACGGATTGGTCGCTTTCTCGACCCCGATCGACGACGGAATCGTCGGCCGACCCGCCGCCCGCAGCGCGCCATCGGACTCTACGCGCGCCGCCAACGCCGCATTGCCCGGCTCGACCGCCTGCGCAAAGCGCAGGTTCGACATCGTGTATTCGTGCGCGCAATACACCAGCGTAGCGTCCGGTAACGCCGCCAGCTTGGCCAGCGAATCGGCCATCTGTTGCGGCGTGCCCTCGAACAGCCGGCCGCAACCGGCGCCGAACAAGGTATCGCCGCAGAACAGCCAGGGAGCGCCGCCGGTACGCGCGACATAGGCGATATGCCCCAGCGTGTGCCCCGGCACGTCGAACACCTCGAGCTCCAGATCCAGTACCGGCAGCCGCACCCGGTCGCCTTCGCCCAGCGCCTCGGTCACGACCTCGATGCCGTCATGACGCGGCCCGAACACCGGCACCTGCCACTCCTGCAGCAGGGCGGGAACGCCGCCGATATGGTCAGCATGGTGATGGGTGAGTAAAATGGAGGTCAGGCGCAGCTTGTGCGAGGCCAGCGCTGAGCGGATCGGCGCGGCGTCGCCCGGGTCGACCACGGCGGCGTGCTCGCCGTCATGGATCAGCCACAAATAATTGTCGTTAAAGGCAGGAACGGTGAGGATGCTCAGTTCCTTGCGCGGTGAAGTCGTCATGGTGGTTATCTTGTGAAGCAGTGTTTCAAAGGAATGGCATGGATAGCGCGGCTTCCGAAAAATCCATTATAGCGCTCGACCACTGGCTGCAATCGCCGGCCGGCGCCTACGTGGCGGCGTTCGAGCAGGCCTGTATGGACGAATTGACGGCGGATATCTTCGGTTTCAATGCGGTGCAGATCGGCGTGCCGCAGCTCGATGCGCTGGCCGCCAGCCGCATGCCCAACAAGTGGCAGGCGGCGACGCGCACCGGCAGCGCGGACACGGGCACAGGCACAGGCACGAGCAGCAGCGCCAGCGAACTGGGCCTGGCCAGCGGCAAGCGCCAGATCGCGGTGGCGCTCGACTTCGCCGAACTGCCGTTCGCCACCGCCAGCCTCGATCTGGTAGTGCTGCCGCATGTGCTCGAGTTCGCGGCGGAGCCGCACCAGGTGCTGCGCGAAGTCGAGCGAGTCCTGATTCCGGAAGGGCAGTTGATCATCTGCGGCTTCAATCCGGCCAGCCTGTGGGGCATGCGCCAGGGCGTGGGACGCTTCACCAGCAGCGACTACCTGCCGGAGTCGGGCGAATTCATTTCTTTGCCGCGTCTGAAAGACTGGCTAAAATTGCTGAACCTGGGCGTGACGCGCAGCCACTTCGGCTGCTACGCTCCGCCTTGCCGCACGGCGCACTGGCTGAGCCGGTTTTCGATGATGGAATCGGCGGGGCGGCGCTGGTGGCCCTATCTCGGCGCGGTGTACGTGGTGCACGCGGTCAAGCGGGTCAAGGGCATGCACATCATCGGCCCGGCCTGGAACAAGAAAACAAGCAAGCGGCCGGCGGCAGTGCCGGCGGCGAACAGAGAATGAACCAAGAAACTACCAATACAAGCAGCAAAGTCGAGATCTTTACGGATGGCGCCTGCAAGGGCAACCCCGGCACCGGCGGCTGGGGCGCGCTGCTGGTCTCCAACGGCCACGAAAAGGAAATCTTCGGCGGTGAGCCGAACACCACCAACAACCGCATGGAATTGCGCGCCGTGATCGAGGCGCTGGGCGTGCTGAACCGCCCGTGCCAGGTGGTGCTGCACACCGACAGCCAGTACGTGCAGAAGGGGATCTCGGAATGGATCCACGGCTGGAAGGCGCGCGGCTGGAAGACCTCGACCAAGGCGCCGGTCAAGAACGACGACCTGTGGAAGGCGCTCGACATGGCGCAGCAGCAGCACGCGGTCGAATGGCGCTGGGTGCGCGGCCACAATGGCCATCCCGGTAACGAGCGCGCCGACGTGCTGGCCAACCGTGGCGCCGCCTCGGTGCGGCGCTGAACCGCGGGCCCAGCCGGACCGCCCGCGCGGCCGGCTGGTATACTCGCTGCCGTTGACTCCCCGCTTTAATTCTTCAAGATTGCACCATGCGCCAGATCGTCCTCGATACCGAAACCACAGGCCTGAATCCACGCACCGGCGACCGCGTCATCGAGGTCGGCTGTGTCGAAATCTTCAACCGCAAGCTCACCGGCAATAACTTCCACCGCTACATCAATCCGGAGCGCGACTCGGACGAAGCGGCGCTGGCGGTGCACGGCCTGACCACCGAATTCCTCAGCGACAAACCGAAGTTCCACGAGATCGCCGAAGAACTGCGCGAGTTCATCGACGGCGCCGAAGTCATCATCCACAATGCGCCGTTCGACCTTGGTTTCTTGAACCACGAATTCCAGCGCATCGGCATGAAGCCGTTCGTCGAGCATTGCAGCGGCGTGATCGACACTTTGGTGCACGCCAAGGAACTGCACCCCGGCAAACGCAACTCGCTGGATGCGCTGTGCGACCGCTACGAGATCTCGAATGCGCACCGCAAGCTGCACGGCGCGCTGCTGGACTCGGAACTGCTGGCCGATGTCTACCTGGCGATGACGCGCGGCCAGAACTCGCTGACCATGGACGTGGCGGTCGAAGCGGCCACCATCGGCGACGTGCTGGAAGCGGTGCCGCTGGGCGAGATCATTGTGTTGGCGGCCGCGGCCGACGAACTGGCGGCCCACGACGAGGTGCTGGCGGGGCTCGACAAGAATGTAAAAGGGCAGTGCGTGTGGAGGAATTATTCTCCGCAGGGGTGACGGCGCGGTGATTCTGTGCCATAATACGCCTCGCTTCGGGAGGTTAGCTCAGGGGTAGAGCACTGCATTCACACTGCAGGGGTCGCAAGTTCGAAACTTGCACTTCCCACCAGAATTCAGCGGGCCAGCAGCAATGCTGGCCCGATTGTTTTAGCAAACGCATGGCGTTTGCGAGCAGACGTTTGCCGGTCCGTAACGGTAGATTGTCTTGATGTTTGAGCAAATTTGCTGTTTGGCAAACGCAAGCATCTGTGTCATAATACGGCCTCGTTGGGAGGTTAGCTCAGGGGTAGAGCACTGCATTCACACTGCAGGGGTCGCAAGTTCGAAACTTGCACTTCCCACCAAAGAATTCGCTCAGAACGCCGCATCGCGCAAGTGATGCGGCGTTTTTGCTTGTGCGCCGCCGCACCGCATCAGCCGGCCAGTTCCTGCTTGAGTTCTGGCGTGATGGTCCAGGCATACAAGGTCTTGTCCCGAATCCGCACGATCTGTTCCGGCGGCCATTGCGCGCCCATGTGAAAGTCGTGCGACACCACCCGGCTGCCCACGCGCAGCTGCCGCCACAGGCGCGGCATCAGCTTCAGGTTTACTTCGAACAGCAGATACAGCATCACCACCGAGGCCGCGCTGAAGTCGGTCGCGAACAGGTCGGCCTGGCGAAAGCGCACCCGGTCCTGCACCCCGGCCTGGCGCGCGTTGGCGCGCGCTTCGCGGATGCGTTCGGGATCGAGGTCGATGCCGATGCCGCGCGCGCCATGGCGGCGGGCGGCCTCGATCACGATGCGGCCGTCGCCGCAGCCCAGGTCATACACTAGGTCGCGTGCGCCGACCCTGGCCATCGCCAGCATGCGTTCGACCACGTCGCGCGGCGTCGAGACATAAGGCACGGCGGGCAGGGCGGCGGCGCGCGCCGTCGGGATGGGCGCGGGCGCCAGCGACAGGCCGGCCAGCGCGGCGGCGCCGTGCAGCAGCGTGCGCCGCCGCAGGTCGGGCAGGGCGCCATGGCGCCAGGTGGATGGTGCGGAAACGAGGTCGGGCAAGGGCGGTTCTCCAGGGCCGGTTGAGCGGATCGCGCCGCCAGCCTACCGCATTCCGGCGCACGCACGCTTGCGCAGCGCCGCGCCGCCGTCAGGCTGAGAGCGCTTCCGGCGCCGGCAGCGCCGGCAAGGCCGGCACCCCGGGCAGG
The DNA here is from genome assembly GCF_030411955.1 of Massilia sp. YIM B02443. GTDB lineage: Bacteria > Pseudomonadota > Gammaproteobacteria > Burkholderiales > Burkholderiaceae_D > Telluria. The sequence continues at coordinate 144,342 of NZ_JASNRA010000015.1, read as the reverse complement.
ATCAGGTCCAGCTGCAGCCCGTCGGACAAGGCGCCGCCCGGACGGCGCAGGCCGGCCACCAGGTAGCCGCGGTTGCGCCCGGTCTCCTTGCCCTTGTACAGGGCGCGGTCGGCCAGCGCGATCGCCTGTTCCCAGTCGACCCGCCCATTTGTCTCTGCGGTTTCTTCGTCGTCCAGCAGCGGCAGCGACACCGCGCCGGCGGTGGCGCTGATCGACAGCGCCGTGCCGTCGTCCAGCAGCACCGGCGTGGCCGCCAGCGCATCGAGAATGCGGCGCACCAGCTGCACCCGCTGGGCCGGCGTCACGCCCTGCGAATACACCAGGAACTCCTCGCCGCCCCAGCGCAGCACCATGTCCGATTCGCGCGTCGCCTCGCGCAGGCGGCGGCCGACCTCGACCAGCACGGCGTCGCCGGCCGCATGGCCGTATTCGTCGTTGATGCGCTTGAAGTGGTCGATGTCGAGCAGGGTGAAGCAGTCGGCGGCCTCTGGCCGCGCCGCCGCTTCGCCGGTGCGGCTGCGCATGCGGTCCTGGAACGAGCGGCGGTTGAACAGGCCGGTGAGCGGGTCGCGCGCCGACAGGTAGGCCAGCTCGGCGTTCAGCTCGGACAGGCGGTGGCCGGTGCGCACCGATTTCTTGTACAGCACGAACACCACGCCGAACAGCACCAGCGCCAGCACCGCGCCCAGGGTGGTGGTCAACTGGCGCAGGCCGCGGTTGTGCAGCTCGACGTCCTTGACCGCGTTTTCCTGGCGCAGCGTGGCGATCTGGGCCGCGCGCTCGCGCGCCTTGAACTGTTCCTGCAGCGCCGAGATCGCCTTTTCGCGCTCGCTCTGGGCCAGCTCTTTCATGATGGTCTCGCGCTCGCGCACCGTGGCCAGCGCCTCGCGGTAGCGGCCGGCGCGCTCGAGCGCCTGGCCTTTCTCGGCCAGCAGCCGCCCCAGCGCCGACAGCGCCCCGGCCTGGCGCAGCTGGGCGGCGACGCTGTCGACGTGCGCCAGGCCCTCCTGCTGGCGGCCCTGGCCGAACAGGGCGAAGCCCAGGTTGGCTTCGGCCAGCTGCAGGCCGATGCCCTCGGCGCTGGCGCGCGCCGGGCCCAGCGCCTCGCGCGCCGCGGCTTCGGCCGGGCCGTAGCGCTGCAGCCGCAGGTTGGCGTTGGCGATATTGCCCAGCACGTGGGCCTCGAGCGCGATCAGGCCATTGGCGCGCGCCAGTGTCAAGGCGCGCCCGAAGGCGGCCAGCCCTGCGCCGATGTCGTTGCGCACCACCAGCGCGCGCCCTTCCAGGTAGCACAGGCTGGCTGCCATGCGCGCCGGCAGCTGTTCCTGGCCGGCGCGCACCTCGCGCACGATCGCGAGCGCCCGGTCCGGGTCGCGCGCGTTGACGTACATGCGCGCCATGGCCAGCCGGATGTCCGCTTCGCGCGGACTCCACAGGCCGGGATTGGCGTGCACGATCTCCAGGCTGTGCTGGAAGTGCTGCAGCGCGCGGTCGTATTGGCCGACCGCGCTGTAGGCGATGCCGTGCAGGGAATCGAAGCCGGCCCGGAACTCCGGATCGCCCAGCTCGCGGTAGCGCGCGCCGAGCGTCTCCAGCGCAGCCAGGGCGCTGGCCGGGTCGTTGTCGTCGAGCTGGCGGTTGATGCGGGCCAGGTTCCCCAGCGCCAGGTTGAGCGGATCGCCCTCGGCCTCGGCCAGTTCGACGATCTGTTCATTGCTGGCATAGGCGTCGCGCAGGTGGCCGCTGTCGATTTGGACCCGGCGCAGCAGGCGCAGGTAGGCGATGCGTTGCGCGTACGGTGCGCCGGCGATCAATCCCGGGCCTTCCTGCACCAGCATGGTGCGGGCTTGCTGGATGTCCTGTTCGGCCAGCACGCCGATCTCGTGCAGGCGGGCCGCGCCGTCAGCCAACGCCGGCGCCGCCGCCGTGCCGAGCGCCAGCGCCAGCCCGAACGCGCACGCCAGCCGGCGCGCCGCGCCCGCCGTGGTAGGGCGGTGTGGCAGGGAGGGCTGGGATAGGGGGACGGTCATCGGGACTGGCGGCGGAAGCGTAAGCGAAGAGCGGCAGCGTGCTGGCGAAGCCGGCCCACGCTGAAATCTTGGGTGGCCGGACATTATCGAGTGTTGAAATCTGGAAATCAAGCTTGTCACACTTCGACGGCGTACGCGGAGGTGTTTACGCAACGCTCGCCGGATGACCCGGTTTGCAGTTTCCGGCACGCAAATTGCAGTGCTTTGACATGTTTGCTTTGATAAGACACAACAATCTGGTTATATTGGCACACCTGCAAAAAGTTGACGTTTTGCAGCGGTAGCGAAGACGGTTTCAAGTCAGGCGACGCCGGCCCAACAGGCAGGATCCCGCCCGGCGCCGTACGATCTGCGGCGCCAGGAACGACAAGACGCGGGACCAACCATTTTTCGACATGGAGAAGACGTAGTGAGTATTTTCAGAACCAAAAACCTGGACGCCATGATCGCCGCCGGCGCCAAACCGGGTGGCCTCAAAAAGGTCCTCGGCCCGACCGACCTGGTGCTCATGGGCATCGGCGCGATCGTCGGCACAGGCATCTTCGTGCTCACCGGCACCGGCGCCGTCACGGCCGGTCCCGCACTGACCATTTCCTTCGTGGTCGCCGCGCTGGCCTGCTGCTTCGCCGCGCTGTGCTACGCCGAATTCGCTTCCACCGTGCCGGTTGCCGGCTCGATCTATACCTACAGCTACGCCACCCTGGGCGAGCTGGTGGCCTGGATGATCGGCTGGGACCTGCTGCTCGAGTACGGCCTCGCCACCTCCACCGTCGCGGTCGGCTGGTCGGGCTATTTCCAGTCGCTGATGTCCGGCTTCGGCCTGGCGCTGCCTGACGCGCTGAGCGCCGCCCCGGGCGCGCGCGAAGGCGTCGAGACCCTGTTCAACCTGCCGGCCTTCCTGATCATGATGGTACTGACCGGCATGCTGTCGCTGGGCATGCGCGAATCGGCACGCGCCAACAACGTCATGGTGGTGATCAAGATTGCCGTGGTGCTGCTGTTCATCGCGGTCGGCGTCGGCCACGTCAAGCCGGACAACTGGCAGCCGTTCATGCCGTTCGGCGCCGGCAGCGTGATGAGCGCCGCCGCCCTGGTGTTCTTTGCCTTCATCGGCTTCGACGCCGTCACCTCGGCCGCGGAAGAAGTGAAGAATCCGGCGCGCGACCTGCCGATCGGCATCATCGGTTCGCTGGTGGTGTGCGCCATCCTGTACGTGGTGGTGGCCGCGATCATGACCGGCATCGTGCCGTACATGGACTTCAAGGGCGTCGACCACCCGGTCTCGCTGGCGCTGCAAGTGGCTGGTGAAAACTGGGTCGCCGGCTTCGTCGACCTGGCCGCGATCCTGGGCATGAGCACCGTGATCCTGGTGATGGCCTACGGCCAGACCCGCATCCTGTTCGCCATGTCGCGCGACGGACTGCTGCCTGGCAAGCTGTCGACGGTGCACCCGAAATACGGCACTCCGTTCTTCGCCACCTGGCTGGTCGGCATCATCTTCGGCCTGATCGCCGCCCTGGTGCCGCTGAACGTGCTGGCCGAACTGGTCAACATCGGCACCCTGGCCGCCTTCACCCTGGTCTCGGTGGCCGTGATCGTGCTGCGCAAGAAGCGTCCCGACCTGCCGCGCGCCTTCCGCTGCCCGGCGGTGCCGCTGGTGCCGATCCTGGCGATCATCTTCTGCCTGGCCCTGATGTCGTTCCTGAGCTGGCATACCTGGGTCGCCTTCGGGGTCTGGCTGGCGATCGGCGTGGCCGTGTACTTCGGCTATGCGCGCAAGCGTTCGCTGCTGAACAAGGCAGGCTGATGGTTTGAATCGGCGATCCGGTGCTGACTGCTGCGCCGGAGCGCCGGTTCGTGTTAACCTGTGCTCTGCAAGGCGGCCATTCCCGGCCGCCACTCACGCGGAGAACCACCCATGAGCGCCATCGTGCTCGGACAGGGCGATGCCCTCCTGATCGTCGACCTCCAGGTCGACTTCCTTCCCGGCGGCAAACTCGGTGTGCCGCACGGCGACGCCGTCATCGACCCCATCAATCGCCTGATCGACCTGTACGGCGCACACGGCCTGCCCGTGTTAGCCTCGCGCGACTGGCATCCCGCACTGCATTGTTCCTTCGCCGACCAGGGCGGACCGTGGCCGCCGCATTGCGTCGCCGACAGCGAAGGCGCGGCGTTCAGCGACGCCCTGCGCCTGCCGGCCGACGTGGTGATCGTGTCCAAGGCCGTCACGGCCGAGGTCGATGCCTACTCCGCCTTCAACGGCACGGGTCTGGGCGACGACCTGCGCGCGCGCGGCATCCGCCGCGTCGCCGTCTGCGGCCTGGCCACCGACTACTGCGTGCTGAACACCGTGCTCGACAGCCTGAAGGAAGGCTTCGAGACCCTGATCGTGGCCGAGGCCGCCCGCGCGGTCGACGTCCAGCCGGGCGACGGCGACCGCGCCATGACGCGCATGCTGATGGCGGGCGCGGCGCCGGTACGGCTGTCGGATGGCGCGCTGGTGGCCGACCTGGCGCTGGGCGCCTTGCCTTGAGACTCGCCGCAAGCGTTCCATCCCGCCGCTATGGTCGCTGGCGCACGGTCGGCGCCGGCCACGCCACGTAGAGTCGTCTCCTTCAGCCCGCCGCGGCGCGAACAGCCCCCGCCGGCGGGCCTTTCCATCGGGAGAAAGGAGCTTCGATATGGCAACGGTAGGAGACTTCATGCTTGAGCGCATCAAGCAGTGGGGCGTGCGGCGCGTGTACGGCTATCCGGGCGACGGCATCAATGGCATCCTGGCCGCGTTCGGACGCCAGGAAGGGGACGACGCGATCGAGTTCGTCCAGACCCGGCACGAAGAGATGGCGGCCTTCATGGCCTGCGGCCACGCCAAGTTCACCGACGAGGTGGGCGTGTGCCTGGCCACGTCCGGCCCCGGCGCGATCCACCTGCTCAACGGCCTCTATGACGCCAAGCTGGACCACCAGCCGGTGGTCGCCATCGTCGGCCAGCAAAAGCGGGCCTCGCTCGGCGCCAGCTACCAGCAGGAAGTCGACCTGGTCACGCTGTTCAAGGACGTGGCCGGCGAGTTCGTGCAGATGGCGAGCAGCCCCGAGCAGGTGCGGCACCTGATCGACCGCGCATTTCGCATTGCCCAGGCGCGCAATTGCGTCACCTGCGTGATCGTGCCCAACGACATTCAGGAAGAAGACGCGGTGCGGACGCCGCCGCGCGAACATGGCAGCACTTTCTCGGGCGTCGGCATTGCGCGGCGTGCGCTGGTGGCGTCCGATGAAGCGCTGCAGGCGGCCGCCGACGTGCTCAACGCCGGCAGCAAGGTCGCGATCCTGGCCGGCGCCGGCGCCCACGGCGCCACGGACGAACTGATCGAGGTGGCCGAGCTGCTCGACGCCGGCATCGCCAAGGCGCTGCTGGGCAAGGCCGTGGTGCCGGACGATATTCCGTTCTGCACCGGCACCATCGGCATGATCGGCACCGAGGCCAGCGAGCGCGTGATGAAGGAATGCGACACGCTGCTGATGGTCGGCTCGAGCTTCCCGTACGCTGAATTCCTGCCGCAGGAGGGCCAGGCGCGCGCGGTGCAGATCGACATCGACGGCGCGATGCTCGGGCTGCGCTACCCGATGGACGTCAACCTGGCCGGCGACGCCGCCGCCACGCTGCGCGCCTTGATCCCGCTGCTGAAAAAGAAGGACCAGCGCAGCTGGCGCGAACGCATCGAGCGCAACGTCGAGCAAAGCTGGCGCACGCTCGAAGAACGCGCCAATGAAGCGGGCAAGCCAATCAATCCGCAGCGCGCCTTCAGCGAGCTGTCGCCGCGCATGCCGCAGAACGTGATCCTGACCGGCGACTCGGGTTCGGTGGCGGCCTGGTACGCGCTGCACCTGCGCATCAAGCGCGGCATGCTGGCCTCGCTCTCGGGCGGCCTGGCGACGATGGGTTCGGCGGTGCCGTATGCGCTGGCGGCCAAGATGGCGCATCCGGGGCGGCCGGTGATCGCGCTGGCCGGCGACGGCGCGATGCAGATGAACGGCATGAATGGCCTGCTCACCATCGCGCGTCACTGGCAGCGCTGGAGCGATCCGACCCTGGTGGTGCTGGTGTTGAACAACCGCGACCTGAATTTCGTCACCTGGGAACAGCGCGGCATGCAGGGCGAGCCGAAATACGCGCCGTCACAGCAGTTGCCGGACTTCTCGTATGCGGCCTTCGCCCACATGCTGGGCCTGGCGGGCGAGCGGGTCGAGGATCCGGAACAGCTGGGCGCGGCCTGGGAGCGCGCTCTGAGCGCGGGCAAGCCGTTCGTGCTGGAAGTGCTGTCCGACCCCAACATTCCGCCATTCCCGCCACACATCGTCGCTAAGCAAGCCGAGCAGTACAAGGAGGCGATTGCCAAGGGCGACGCGGAAGGCGCCGATGTGCAGCGCGGCATGGGACAGCAGGGTGCTGGCGCCTAGGCCTCAGCACAGGAACACTGTTGCAGCGCAGCTAACGATTTGCTGCGCTGCGTGATGCTCTTATGTAATCCCTTTCTTACATACGGGCAGCGCGCCTACCGATTTTCGCACCAATGCCCAGCCCGGATAATGTCGTTAATCGTCTACAAGACTAACTTACGATCCGAGACATGACTCCAATGCTGTTCGCCGATGCACCCGCCGTGCAAACCGCCCCGACCCGACCGGGCCAGGGCGCGAAAAACGTGTATTACTCGCTGTACGCCGATCCGTCAGCGAGTCCGGAAGAAGCAAAAGCCTTCGTCGCCGACCATATCGCCATCGCGCGCGAGCTGCCGAGCGACCTGCCGTCGAACATCAGCGCACTGCAGGCCTGGATCGAGCAGCGCGCCGAGATCGTCGGCCAGCAGTACCGCGAGTACCTGGCCGCGCGCAAGAACGGCGCGCCGCGCCGCTATTTCTCGTGCCGCGCGCACGCGCTGTATTTCCTGAAGGGCGTCGGCCCGACCAAGCTGGTCGACGGCGCCTGGCTGTATGGCCTGGTGCGCCAGTGGGACAACGTCGCCTTCCACCCGCTGATCAAGACCTACCTGGAAGAGCTGGGCGAAGGCCTGCCGGACAAGAACCACGTCACCCTGTACCGCAAGCTGCTGGCCACCCACGGCTGCGAAGACTTCGAGCATCTTGGCGACGACCATTTCCTGCAAGGCGCGCTGCAGCTGGCGCTGGGCCACCACGCCGAGCACTTCCTGCCCGAAGTCATCGGCTACAACCTGGGCTACGAACAGCTGCCGCTGCACCTGCTGATCACCTCGTACGAGCTGAACGAACTGGGCATCGACCCGTATTACTTCACGCTGCACGTGACGGTCGACAATGCCTCGAGCGGCCATGCGCGCAAGGCGGTGCAGGCCGTGAGCGACCTGATGCCGCGCGTGGGCGACCGCGACGCCTTCTGGCAGCGCGTGGTCGATGGCTATCGCCTGAACGACCTGGGCGCCAGCACCACCTCGGTGATCGGCGAATTCGACCTGCAGGCCGAACTGGTGAGCATCATGGCCGCCAAGAGCGTCGCCGGCAAGAACATGCACTCGGATTACTGCCGCGTCGCCGGCCGCTCGGTCAACGACTGGCTGGCCGCGCCTGCACAGATCCCCGACTTCCTGGCCGCGCTGGAACAAGCCGGCTGGATCAAGCGCGGCGAAGCGGTCGAGAACAGCCGCTTCTGGCGCCTGGTCGAAGGCGAGCGCGCCGAGATGTTCGGCGTGTTCAACGCCTATGAGCTGCAGGTGCTGCGCGACTGGATCACCAGCACCGCCGACGGCCAGCCGGCCGCCAGCCAGCGCGTGCTGACGGCGCGCGCGCGCCAGCGCACCCTGGACACGCTGAGCCAGAACGCCGAGCGCAGCAAGGCCTTCCCGGTGCGCGGCCTGATCCGCCGCCACCCGAACCTGAACGACGGCGACTCGGGCAACGAACTGCGCCTGCTGGAGCAGCAGGTTGCCGGCGCCAGCGGCAAGGGCGAGGCCATGGCCATCCTGGGACGCCTGCTGTCGCCCGAGATTCACCATACCGCGGTGGGCCTGATGGCCACCCGCATGTACACGCAACTGTTCGACGCCTGACCCGCCTGCACAGTGCGACGGCGGCGGGATCGCGTGGAGAGCGCGGTCCCGCCGTCGCATTCAAGAACGATTATTACAAGGGAATCACACGTGCAAATCCTCGAACAACGCTTCCTGCGCGGACCGAACATCCACGCCGACTCGCCCTGCCTGCTGTCGATCGTCGACCTGCAGGACCTGTACGGCCGCTCCACGCGCGACCTGCCGGGCTTCAATGAGGCGCTGCTGAACCTGCTGCCGTCGCTGCGCGGCGAACGCCTGCCGGGCGCCGCCACCGGCCTCGGTGGCGGCTTCGCCCAGCGCCTGCACGAAGGCACCTACCTGGGCCGCGTGATCGAACACGTCACGCTCGAACTGCAAACCCTGGCCGGCGCGCCGGCCAGCTACGGCCGCACCCGGCCCGTCACCGGCCATCCAGGCCAGTTCCGCATCGTGTGCGCCTACCAGTCCGAAAAACTGGCCCAGCCCGCGTTCGAGCTGGCCACCGAGATCGTCGAGGCGCTGGCGCACGGCGAAGCCTTCGACATCGAACCGCGCCTGGAGGAGCTACGCGCGCTGGCCGGGCGCTACGCCATCGGCACCAGCACCGCCGCCGTCCTCACCGCGGCGCAGGAGCGCGGCATTCCGGTGCAGCGCATCACCGAAGACGCCAACCTGTTCCTGCTCGGCTGGGGCGTCAAGCAGAAGCGCCTGCAAGCCACCACCACCGGCGACACCAGTTTCATCGCGGTGAAGATCGCCAGCGACAAGCAGCTGACCAAGGCCCTGCTGAAAGAAGCCGGGGTGCCGGTGCCCGAGGGCGAGGTGGTCACCACCATCGAGGCCGCGCAGCGCGCGGCGCGCCGCCTGAACGCGCCGGTGACCCTGAAGCCGCTCGACGGCAACCAGGGCAAGGGCGTGACGGTCGACTGCAAGACCCCGGACGACGTGGCGCGCGCCTTCGAGTTCGCGCGCCAGTTTGGCCGCCGCATCATCGTCGAACGCCACGTCACGGGCCGCGACTACCGCGTGCTGGTGGCCGGTGGGCAGGTGGCTGCCGCCTCGTGCCGCCGTCCGGCGCACGTCGTCGGCGACGGCATCAAGACGGTACGCGAACTGGTCGAGATCGAGAACGCCAACCCGGCGCGCGGCGCCGGCCACGCCACCATCCTGACCCGCATCGCGCTCGACGAACATGCGTCCGACATGCTGGCGCGCCAGGGTTTCGAATTCGACAGCGTGCTGCCCGTCGGCGTCACGGCCGAACTGCGCGGCAACGCGAATCTCTCCACCGGCGGCACCGCCGAAGACGTGACCGACTTTCTTCCCGACTCCACCCGCCTGCTGTGCGTGCGCGCCGCCGCCAAGATCGGCCTCGACGTCGCCGGCATCGACATCGTGTGCCAGGACATCTCGCAGCCGCTGGCGGCCCAGCGCGGCGCCGTCATCGAAGTCAACGCCGCGCCGGGCATCCGCATGCACCAGTACCCGAGCGCCGGCGAGCCGCGCGACGCCGGCGAAGCCATCGTCGACGGCCTGATGGGCAGGTCGAACGGGCGCATCCCGGTGATCGCGCTGACCGGCACCAACGGCAAGACCACCACCACGCTGCTGGTCGCGCATACCGTGCGCATGGCAGGGCAGGTGACCGGCGTGACCACCACCGAGGGCGTGTTCATCGACGGCAAGCAGATCGTCAAGGGCGACTGCACCGGCTACTGGTCGGCGCGCACCGTGCTGGGCGCGCCCGAAGTCGAGGTCGCGGTGCTGGAGACGGCGCGCGGCGGCATCCTGAAGCGCGGCCTGGCGTTCGATCGCTGCGACGTGGCGATCGTGCTGAACGTCGCCGGCGACCACCTGGGCCTGGACGGCGTCGAGACCATCGAAGACCTGGCGCAGGTGAAGGCGGTGGTGGCGCAATCGGCCGCCAAGGCGGTGGTGCTGAACGCCGAAGACGCGCTGTGCGTGCAGATGGCGCGCCGCGTCAAGCCGGGCGCCGAAGTGCTGTTCTTCTCGATGGAGGCCGAGAACCCGATCATCCTCAAGCACCTGGAAGACGGCGGCCGCGGCGCCTACCTGCAGGACGGCGCGCTGGTGCTGGCCGACGGCCACAGCCAGCAGGCGGTGATCAAGGTCGAGAGCATGCCGGTGTCGTTCGGCGGCCTGGCGCGCTTCAACATCGCCAACGCGCTGGCCGCGGCGGCGGGCCTGATGGCGGCCGGCTACTCGCACCTGCAGATCGCGGCCGGCCTGTCGACCTTCGTGTCGAACGGCCGCACCAATCCGCTGCGCACCAATATGTTCGACGTGCGCGGCGTGACCGTGATCGTCGACTACGCCCACAACCCGGCGGCCTACGCCGCGATGGCCGACATGGCGCGCGGCATGCTGCCGGGCCAGCTGGTCGGCATCGTCACCGCGCCGGGCGACCGCCGCGACAGCGACCTGGAAGAAATCGGGCGCGTGTGCGGCGAGCGCTTCGACGAGCTGGTGGTGTACGAGTCGCAAAGCCGCGGGCGCGAAGTGGGCGAGGCCGTGGACCTGATCATCGGCGGCGCCGAGGAGGCGGTCGGGATGAGCGATACGCTGCATCGCGAGATCGAAGTCGATAAAGCGATTCGCCTCGGACTGTCGCTGTGCCAGCCGGGAGACGTGCTGGTGTTCGCGTGCGGGTCGTCGCTGCAGGTGTTCGTGGATGCCATCCGCGTGACCGATCCGGAGAGTGCGGATTTGATTGCGGCGCAGACGGTGTAAGCCGGCGAAGCGGGATCATCGGATGAATGGGCGGCCTTTGGGCCGCCCTTTTCGTTGGTCGTGGACGCACCTGACCGGGTGACGCTTGCAGGTTTTGAGAGCAGCAATAAAAATGGCCCCTCGAAGGGGCCATTCGTGTCGAGTCAAGCAGTGGTCAGATCGCCGCCGCCTCGATCCTTCTCGCCAGATCCGGCCTGGTCGGCCTGAGCGCCTCGGTCAGCTCCGAAATCGACGACCCGCACCCGAACACCATCACGTCGCCCGGCCTGCACATCGACAGGCCAAGCCGGATCGCGCGGTGCACGTCCAGCTCCACCTGCAGCTGCTCGCTGCCGATCTTGCCCAGCCTGGCCCCGCGCGCCAGCAGCGTGGCGGTCTCGCCCTCGAGCCGCCCGCGGTTCTCGGTCTCGTACACCACCAGCTCGTCGAAGCCGGCGGCGCAGGTGCGGCCGATGTCGATCAGGTCGGCGTCGCGGCGGTCGCCCGGCGCCGCCACCACGCCGACCAGGCGGCCCGGCGTCATGGCGCGCGCCATCTCGGCCAGCGCGGCGTAGGCGGCGCAGTTGTGGGCGTAGTCGACCACCACCGTCACGCCGTCGACGTCGAACAGGTTCGAGCGCAGCGGATTGTGCTTGCTGTCGGAGACGAAACCGCGCAGGCCGTCCGCGATCTCGGCGTTGCCGAAGCCGGTCGCCATCAGCGCCGCCGCCGCCGCCATCGCATTGGCGATGTTGTAGCGCGCGCGTCCACCGAGCGAAACCGGCATCTCGCGCACGTCGAGCAGGGCTTCGTGGCGCAGGCCGTTGGCCAGTACCACGGTCGCATCCTGCAGGTAGACCGCGCGTCCGCCATGCTCGAGGTGGCGCAGCAGCACCGGGTCTTCGGCGTCCAGCGCGAAATAGATCACCTCGACGCCTGGGTCGATCATGTCGGCCATCCCGACGCAATGGTTGTCCTCGGCGTTGAGCACCACCGCGCGGGTCGCGCGCTGCGCCACCACTGCCTTGACCCTGGCCAGCTGCTCGATGGTGTCGACGCCGTCCAGGCCCAGGTGGTCGGCCGAGACGTTCAGCACCACCGCCACGTCGCATTTGTCGTAGGCCAGGCCGCGCTTGAGGATGCCGCCGCGCGCCGTTTCCAGCACCGCGAAGTCGACTTCGGGCGAGGCCAGCACGCTTTTGGCCGAGTGGTAGCCGGTGCAGTCGCCTTCCCAGGCCAGCTGGCCGTTCAGGTAGACGCCGCTGGTGGTGGTGACGCCGGTGCGCAGTCCGGCCATGCGCACGGTGTGCTCGATCAGCAGGCTGGTGGTGGTCTTGCCGTTGGTGCCGGTAACGGCGACGGTCGGGATGCGGCCGTTGCAGGCGCCGAACAGCGCCTCGACGATGGCGTCGCCGGCGTCGCGCGGGGTGCCGCGGCTCGGGTACTGGTGCATGCGGATGCCGGGCGCGGCGTTGACCTCGATGATGCCGCCGCGCTGGGCGCGCAGCGGCTGGGCGATGTCTTCGCAGATCACGTCGATGCCGGCCACGTCCAGGCCGATGGTGCGCGCGGCGCGGATGCAGATGTCGCGCGTTTCTTCCGGCAGCAAGTCGGTCACGTCTTCGGCGGTGCCGCCGGTGGACAGGTTGGCGTTGCCGCGCAGGTCGGCGCTCACGCCGCTGCTCAAGACCGTGTCCAGGTCGTAGCCCTGCTTGGCCAGGGTTTCCTCGGCCAGCGCATCGAGCGGGATTTTCGTGAGGATGTTGGTGTGGCCGTCGCCGCGCGCCGGGTTGCGGTTCTCGATCGCGACCAGCCGGCGGATGCTGGACACGCCGTCGCCGGTGACGTTCGGCGGCCGGCGCCACGAAGCGGCGGCGATCTTGCCGCCTGTGACCAGCACGCGGTAGTCGCGTCCGCGCAGGTACTCCTCGACGATCACGCGGCGGCCATGGCGGCGCGCGAACGCGAAGGCGCGTTCGACGTCGTCCGGCGTGCGGCAGTCGACCGTCACGCCCTTGCCCTGGTTGGCGTCGAGCGGCTTGACCGCCGCCGGCCGGCCGATGCGGCGCGCCACGCGCTGCGCCGCTTCGACCGTGGTGACGACGTCGCCGCCGGGCACCGGCACCCCGGCTTGCTCCAGCAGGGCCTTGGTCAGCTGCTTGTCGCTGGCGATGCCGACCGCGATCGAGTTGGTGGCGCCGGTGATGGTGGCTTGCAGCCTTTTCTGGCGGCTGCCCCAGCCCAGCTGGAACAGATTCGCCTCGTCGGTCAGGCGCAGGGCCGGGATGCCGCGCCGGCGCGCCGCATTCACGACGGCGCCGGTGCTGGTGCCGATCGCGTAGTCCCCGGCGGTCTCGCGCAGGGCCGCCAGCGCGGCCTCCAGGTCATAGGCGCGGTCCTGCGCCAGCGCGTCGAGCAGCGCGATCGCGGTGTCCAGCGCTTGCGTGGCCACCTGTTCGATGGCGTAGCCGCACACCACGCGGCGCCGTTCCGGCTGGCCCAGGACGTCGAAGGTGGCGCTGTGTTCTCCCGGCGCGCCGGCCAGACGCTGCAGTTCCATCATGACCGGTTCGAGCGCGTCGACCAGCAGCACGTCGTCGGCCAGGCGCACGGCGGCTTCGGCCGGCAGCGAAGGCAGCAGTTGCAGCAGGCGCGCGCCGAAGCCGCGGCCCTTGGCGGCGCGGTTGTCGACGACCGCCATCAGGCAGGGCGTGGCGGCGTACAGGTTGGGGCCGCGCAGCAGGCGTCTTTCCTTGATTCTCATGACATCGTAGTCCGTTTGGTGACGTTTTCCAGGAAGTCGAGCAGGGGCGCGGGCAGGCGCTGGCCCGGCGTGGCGTCGGCGCCGGAGAGGCTGTACCTGGTCCCGGCCGGCAGCAGGTGCAGGCGCACGTCGATCAGTTCCGGCGTGGCGCGGTCCTTGATTTCGGCCAGGTTGGTGATCATGTTGCGGCCATCGACCACCGTGACGGCGCCTTCGCCCAGCACCTCGATGCCGACCCCGCGCTCGATCACGAGGGCGGTGTCTTCATCGATGCCGATGCCCTGCAAATACGGGTTGGCGGCCACGATCGAGAGCAGGCGCGACAGGCGCTGGCGCTCCGAGAAGTGCTGGTCGACCACCACGCGATGCAGGAAGCCCAGGCCCGCGCCCAGGCTGACCGCGCCCTTCTCGGGCAGCAGGTCGGTGCGGCCCTGGGCCAGCATGTGGCCCGACATGGCCGAGGCGCCGGCGCTGGTGCCGCCGATGGTGGCGCCGCGGATCTTGAGCGCGGCGTGCATCTCGGCGTCCAGCGCGGTGCCGCCGATCAGGGCCAGCAGTCGCTTCTGGTCGCCGCCGGTCATGAAGATGCCGGTCGCCTGCGCCATCGCACGCACGGCGTCGTCGCTGTTGGCGTCCTGGCGGCTGTTCAGTTCCAGGTGGCTGCGCTGGCGCACGCCCAGGGCGCCGAAGGCGTCGTCGTAGGTCTTCCACATCTCCTCGGCGACCTGGCTGGCGGCGGTGATCACGACGATGTTGGCGTCGGCGCCGCCGGCCAGTTCGACGAAGCGGGTAAGGATCTCCTTGCCGTGTTCGCGGTCTTCGTGGCCGCCGATGATCACCAGGTGGCCGTTGCGGCCATGCTGTTCCTGTCCGGTGGCGCGGGCCGATTCGTTGATTGTCATGTCGTTCATCGCTGTACCATTCTGGTGTAGGGCATGTCGGAATTGCTGCAGGCACCGGCATCATTGCGGCTGACCGCGATCAGGCCGACCACGATCGACGGATCGAACAGGTCGACGCCGCGCTGCAACGCTTGCGCCAGCGGCATGCCGTCGGCGATCCAGCCGTACACGGTGCGCGCCAGCAGGTGGCGCACGATGTGTTCGCCGATGCCGGTGGCGGCGACTGCGCCTTCAGGGCCGGCGAAGAAGCCGCTGCCGATGATCGGGGTGTCGCCCACGCGGCCCAGCAGCTTGGGCGCCGAGCCGCCGGTGGAGCAGGCCACGGCGAAGTGGCCGTCGGCGCCGCGCACCACCGCGCCGACCGTGTCGCAGCCCGAGCCTGCGGGCAGGTGCAGCGGGGTGTTGTAGTTCCAGAAGCGCTCGAACAGCTGATTGTTCACGCCCGGCATGGCCGGCACCGAGCCGGCCAGCTGGGCCACGATCTTGCGGTGGGCGGCGCGCTGACGCTCGGACACCGGCGCGTTTTCCGGCAGGCCGATGGCGCGCGCGAAGCGCTGCGCACCTTCCCCGGCCAGCAGCCAGTGCGGGGTGTCGGCCACCGCGCGCGCCAGCTGCACCGGGTTTTTCACGCCCTGCACGGCGGCGATCGCGCCGAGCCGGCCGCGGGTGTCCATGATCGAGGCGTCCATTTCGATGGTGGCGCCGTCCAGGCCCAGCACCGAGCCGCTGCCGGCATTGAAACGGCCATCGTCTTCGAGGGCGGTGACGGCGGCGATGGCCGCGTCGAGGGCGTCCGCGCTGCCTTCCAGCTGCGCCAGGGCGCGCCGGGCGGCCAGCACGCAGCCGTCTTCGTGCTCGCGCGATGCGCCGGCGCCGCCGTGCACCACGACGGCGCCGGCTTGAGGGGTATTGCTCATCTCGTCCAATCCAATCTTTGTGCTTTATTGTTATGGTTTCGCTCTACACGTGCTTGCCGGGAAGGCAAGCCGACACGCGTCACGCGACAAGTGGCAATTATGCAAAAGTTGCGTCGTCATCCATATCGGGCGCACTGCCGTGCTGGTGTAAGAGCTTGCTTACAGGATTGTTGAGAGTCGCTCGATTGCTACCGAGTCTTGCCGGCAGCGCGCCAGCGTCGCGTTCCGGCGGACAGGGCGCGCCGCAGTTCGGCCGCCATCAGGCGCCGCGCCGGCGGCGTCAGGTAACGTCCGACTTCGACCGCGCAGGCGCGTGTCTCGAGCCGGATCAGGGTGCGCATGCGCTCGTCGGCCAGGCTGACCCGTACCGCATGCGCTTCCAGGCGCAGCACAGTGCGCCGGTTGCCGTCGTCGCGTTCGACCAGCAGCCAGCCGCCGCCCAGCACGATGCGCTCGCGGTCGAGCGCGTGGCGTGCGTAGTGCAGCAGGGCAGCGCCGACCGCCGCCGTCTCGACCAGGGCGAAGGCCAGCACCATCCAGGCGCCGCGCCAGGTGAACACGGCGGCGATGCCGAGGGTGGCGCCGGACAGCAGCAGGTAGACCTGCAGCGCCTGGCGCGGCGTGAGCGAACAATTGCGCCGCATGAGCCATTCGCGCTGCCCGCCGTCCATTGCCGTCTCCGTGGTCATAGATGATCGTTGCTTCGCCCACTGCACACTTCACTATAGCGCTACAGGGGGCGTTGCGCACTTGCCGCGCATGCTTGGCGGGCCGGGCAGGGGGGATACAGTTGCCGGGGAATCTGTTACCATACCGCCCCTCTCCAAAAAAAGGTTCCTATGGCGAACGCTTGCGGCGTTGACTTCGGCACGTCCAACTCCACCGTCGGCTGGCTACGCCCCGGCGCATCCCATTCCGCCGCCGGTTCGCTGCTGGCGCTCGAAGACGGCAAGCACACCCTGCCGTCGGTGGTGTTCTTCAACGCCGACGACGAGCGCGTCAGCTACGGCCGCGCGGCCCTGGCCGAATACCTGGAAGGCTACGAAGGCCGCCTGATGCGCTCGCTGAAAAGTCTGCTCGGCACCAGCCTGATCGACGGCCAGACCGAGGTCGCCGGCCGCTCGCTGCCGTTCCGCGCGCTGCTGGCCCAGTTCATCGGCGAGGTCAAGCGTCGCGCCGAGCAGCAGGCCGGACGTAGCTTCGACAGCGCCGTGTTCGGCCGTCCGGTGTTCTTCATCGACGACGACGCCAAGGCCGACCGGCTGGCCGAGGACACGCTGCTCGAGGTGGCGCAGTCGGTCGGCTTTCGCGAGGTCGGCTTCCAGTACGAGCCGATCGCCGCCGCATTCGACTACGAAGCGCAGATCGACCGCGAAGAACTGGTCCTGATCGCCGACATCGGCGGCGGTACTTCCGATTTTTCGCTGGTGCGCCTGGGACCCGAGCGCGCCGAACGCCTCGACCGGCGCGACGACATCCTGGCCAACGGCGGCGTGCACATCGGCGGCACCGACTTCGATAAATACCTCAGTCTGGCCACCGTGATGCCGCTGCTTGGCCTGGGCAGCAGCCTGCGTTCCGGCGCCGCCATCCCGTCCAGCTATTATTACAACCTGGCCACCTGGCACACCATCAACCAGGCGTACACGCGCAAGAGCGTGACCCAGCTGGCCGACCTGGCGCGCGACGCCGCCGAGCCGGCCAAGATCGCGCGCCTGCAGAACCTGATCGAGGACCGCTCCGGCCACTGGCTGGCGATCCAGGTCGAGGGCGCCAAGATCGGCCTCTCGGCCGAGCAGTCGGTGCGCCTCGAGCTGGAGCGCCTGTCGCCGCCGGAAACGCTGGACGTGACGCGCGCCTGCTTCGAAGACGCGATCGCGCAGCTGGTCGACCAGGTCGGCGCCACGGTGAACCGCTTGTTCAGCGACGCCGGGGTGGCCCCGGAGGCGGTGGATACGGTATTCTTCACCGGTGGCTCGAGCGGCGTCGGTTTGCTGCGCGAGCGCATCGGCGCCCTGGTGCCGGGCGCGCGCAAGGTCGAGGGCGACCTGTTCGGCAGCATCGGCGCCGGCCTGGCGCTGGATGCGCGGCGCAAGTTCGGCTAGGCTACGTCGTTACAGTCGCAACGCAGCAGCAACGCAGTAGCAACGAACAAGGACAGCAATGAGTGTTTATGATCGGCCGATGGTGATGCTCGACTTCGAGACCACCGGCCTGTCGCCCGACATGGGCGACCGCATCACCGAAGTGGCGGCGCTGCGCATCGTCGGCGGCGAAGTCACCGAGCGTTACGTTTCCCTGGTCAACTGCGGCGTGCGGGTGCCGTCGTTCATTACGCAACTGACCGGCATCACGCAGGAGATGGTCGACGGCGCGCCGCCGGCACGCCAGGTAGTGCCCGAGCTGCTCGACTTCATCGGCGGCGACATGCTGTCGGCGCACAACGCCAGCTTCGACGAGAAGTTCCTGAAGGCCGAAGGCGCGCGCCTGGGCCGCACGACGGGGCACGCCGGCCTGGTGTGTTCGCTGAAGCTGTCGCGGCGCCTGTTCCCGGGCCTGGCCAGTTACAAGCTGGGCCAGTTGTCGCGCCAGCTCGGCATCGCGTTCCGCGGCACCGCCCACCGGGCCGAGGCCGACGCCCAGGTCGCCGCCGACGTACTGCTGCACGCCGCGCGCCACCTCGGCCAGGCGTGTGGACTGGAGCGGGTCGAGCTGGGCCTGCTGGTGTCGATCAACAAGGTCGCCGCCGCCAAGATCCCGGTCTTCCTCGACAAGTACGCCGCTACCGAGCGCGCCCGCCGCGAAGCTCTGGCCTTGGCAGCCTGATACTTCTTTCAAGCATCGCCGCGGCGCCCATCCCGGCGCGCCGGAGCAGTTCTTTCAGCCCTATCCGTCACGCGGCGTCAATGCCCGTGCAGCAGGTCGTGCTGGCCGTCCGATTGTGCGGTCGCAAACCCCGATACCCCCGCTCTACTTAAAATTTTAGCAACGGGAAGGCTGCTTGCGCGGCCTGCGTTTTTCGGGCCGGGCCGTGCCGCGCGCGCAGCGTTTTTGCTTCGTCCGCCGCAGGTCCGGCGATGTGCCTGCGACCGCCGAGAGGACATGGATGAGCCGTGAAAATGCCGCCCGCGAGGGCGACGATACCTACCAGTGGTATTTCCGCGCGGCCCAGCGCGGCGATCCCTACGCCCAGTTCAACCTGGCCCAGCTCTACCTGCGCGGCGCCATCGTCGAGCGCGACGATGCGCGCGCCGCGCTGTGGCTGGCGCGCGCCGCCGCCAGCGGCCTGGCCTATGCCCAGAACCATCTCGGCGCCATGTACTACAGCGGCCGCGGCGTGCCGCCCGACGACGTCCAGGCGGCGCGCTGGTTCCGGCGCGCGGCGCAGCAGGGCGACCGCTCGGCCCAGCACAACCTGGCGCTGCTGTACCGGAAAGGGCGCGGCGTGGCGCAGTCGCACAAGGCGGCCATCGGCTGGTTCTACCGTGCGGCCGAGCAGGGCATGGCGCGCGCCCAGGCCCAACTCGGCGACTGCTACCTGCACGGCCACGGCGTCAACGTCAGCCATCCGCTGGCGATGGCGTGGTTCCGCAAGGCCGCGCTGCAGGGCCACGTGCCGGCCCAGGTGCAGCTGGCGCACATGTACCAGCGCGGCCACGGCGTCGCCGCCAGCCTGCCGCAGGCGCTGTACTGGCTGCGCCACGCGGCCGCGGCCGGCGACGCCGTGGCCCAGTGCCGGCTGGGCGCGGCCTATGCCGATGGACGCGGCGTCGAGGTCGACCTGGCATACGCGCTGCACTGGTTCGAGCGCGCCGCGCGCCAGGGCGAACGCGAAGCCCAATACCGGCTGGCGCGCATGCTGGCCGCCGGCCGCGGCGTGCGGCGCGACCTGCCGCGCGCCTTCGACTTCTATTCGCGCGCGGCCGAGCAGGGCGTGGTGCGCGCCCAGTTCGCGCTCGGGGTGATGCTGGCGCAGGGCGTCGGTGTGGCGCGCGACCCGGCGCGGGCGGTCGGCTGGTACCGGCGCGCCGCCCAGCAGGGGCACGCCGGCGCCCAGAACAACCTGGGCGCGATGTACGCGCGTGGCGAGGGCGTCGAGCGCGACGACGTGCTGGCCGCGCACTGGATCGAACTGGCGGCGCGCCAGGGCAATGCGCTGGCCCAGTACAACTTCGGGGCCATGCATGCGGTGGGCCGCGGCGTGGCGCGCGACCCGGTGCGCGCCGGCATGTGGGGCTGGCTGGCGGCGCGCGCCGGCGTGACCAGGGAGACCTGGCTGTGTGCACATGGTCCGACTGTGCCGGGGCAGCCTGCCGTTGGCGCGGCACTGGATCGGAAGCCACTGGCGGCGCAAATGCCGCTCGAGCTACGCGCCGCGCGGCCGGAGACGTCGGCGCCAGCCGTCGTCCACGATCCTGCAGCCACCGGCGCAATCGCCTCGGCGCCGCCGTCGCGGCCGGCGCCGGGGCGCGCCATCGCACCGCTGCGCAAGGGCTTTACGACGGGCGCGGCTGCAAACGATTACATCGCCGTACCGGCAAATGCGGGGCGCCGAAACTCCACGTCGCTGATGGCGCGCTGGCTGGTCGGCATGACGGGGCCGCGCTGCCTATTGCGGCGCGTACGGGCCTGAGGAGGGAACAGCGCAGCGCAAGGAGAGCAACGGCACGCGCCTGCGGGAGCGCAACAGCGCGAAGGACAGCAGGGTCGACGCACAGCGCCAGGCCCAGCCATGCACCGATACATGCCGGCGCTGCACTTGCATGGAGCCTGTCAACACGGGGCTCGCAGGCTGTTTGCACTTCCCCGGCGCAGCACAGGCGGGGTCAGGAAAGCGGCAGCGCGCAACGGTATCCAACCCGGCGGTTTCGCGTTATGATGCCCAGCGGCACATGCCACTTTGATCATACTCCTCGACCTGAGAACAATATGCAATTGAGACACGCTACGCTCGTCGCCATGCTGGCCGCGGCTTTCGGCGCCGCCCCGGCGCTGGCACAAAGCTGCTCGCCGTCCGGCCCTTCGCTGACCTATCCGGTTTCGAAGAAAGTCGGCCAGACCGACAACTACCACGGCACCACCGTGGCCGATCCTTACCGCTGGCTGGAAGACGCGAACAGCGCCGAGACCAAGGAGTGGGTCGACGCCCAGAACAAGGTCACCCAGGACTACCTGGCGCAGATCCCGCAGCGCGCAGCGATCCGCCAGCGCCTGACCCAGCTCTGGAACTACGAGCGCTACAGCGTGCCGGGCAAGGAAGGCGGCCGCTACTTCTACACCCGCAACGACGGCCTGCAGAACCAGTCGGTGCTGTACACCCTGAAGAACCTGGGCGACACCCCGCGCGTGCTGCTCGACCCGAACAAGCTCTCCAGCGACGGCACCGTGGCCCTGGCCGGCATCGAAGTCAGCCCGGACGGCAAGCTGCTGGCCTACAGCACCGCCGCCTCGGGCTCGGACTGGAACGAGATCCGGGTGCGCGACATCGAATCCGGCAAGGACCTGGCTGACCACGTCAAGTGGGTCAAGTTCAGCGAAACCGCCTGGACCAAGGACGGCAAGGGCTTCTTCTACAGCCGCTACGACGAGCCGAAGGAAGCGACCAAGCTGGCCGATGTGAATTACTTCCAGAAGCTGTACTTCCACCGCATCGGCACCCCGCAAAGCGCCGACACCTTGGTATACGACCGCGCCGACCAGAAGGAGTGGGGCTTCCGCAGCCAGTCCAGCGAAGACGGCCGCTACCTCCTGATCACCACCACCAAGGGCACTGCGCCCAAGAACCGCGTCTCGTACAAGGATCTGAGCAAGCCTGATGCGAAGGTGGTCGACCTGATCGACAACTTCGACGGCGGCTACGACTTCATCGACAACGTCGGCAGCGTGTTCTACTTCAGCACCGACCGCAACGCGCCGAAGAAGCGCATCATCGCGATCGACATCACCAGGCCGCAAGAGAGCAACTGGAAAGAGATCGTCGCCGAGAGCCCGGACACCATGACCGGCGCCGACATCATCAACAACCAGCTGGTGGTCGGCTACCTGAAGGACGCCAGGAGCGTCGTACGCGTGGTCTCGCTGGACGGCAAACCGGTGCGCGAGATCGCGCTGCCGGGCATCGGGACCGTCGGCGGCCTGCAGGGCGAGCGCGGCGACAGCGAGACCTTCTACTCGTTCACCAGCTATACCACCCCGACCACGATCTACCGCCTGAACCTCAAGACCGGCCAGAGCACCGTGTTCCGCCAGCCGAAGGTCGCCTTCAATCCGGCCGACTACGAGACCCGCCAGCAGTTCTACACCAGCCGCGACGGCACCAAGGTGCCGATGTTCATCGTGTCGAAGAAGGGCCTCAAGATGGACGGCTCGAACCCGACCTACCTGTACGGCTACGGCGGCTTCAACATCTCGCTGACCCCGGGCTTCTCGCCGGCCAACCTGGCGTGGATGGAAATGGGCGGCGTCTATGTCGTGGCCAACCTGCGCGGCGGCGGCGAATACGGCGAAGCCTGGCACCAGGCCGGCACCAAGCTGCAAAAGCAGAACGTGTTCGACGACTTCATCGGCGCCGCCGAATGGCTGGTGGCGAACAAGGTCACCTCGCCGCAAAAGCTGGCGATCGGCGGCGGCAGCAACGGCGGCCTGCTGGTCGGCGCGGCGATGACCCAACGTCCCGATCTGTTCGCTGCGGCGCTGCCGGCGGTGGGCGTGATGGACATGCTGCGCTTCCACAAGTTCACCATCGGCTGGGCCTGGACCTCGGACTACGGCTCGTCGGAGAATCCGGACGAGTTCAAGGCCCTGGTCAAGTACTCGCCGCTGCACAACCTGAAAGCCGGCACCTGCTACCCGGCCACGATGGTGACCACGGCCGACCACGACGACCGCGTGGTCCCGGCGCACAGCTTCAAGTACGCCGCCGCGGCCCAGGCCGCGCAGGCCGGCAGCGCGCCGATCCTGATCCGCATCGAGACCAAGGCCGGCCATGGCGCGGGCAAACCGACCAGCAAGCAGATCGAGGAAGTCGCCGATAAATGGGGCTTCCTGTCGCGCGAGCTGCACATGGGCGATGCCGGCAAGACCGTCGGCGGCGCGCAGTAAGCGTCGTCAAGGGTGAATGAAAACGGCCACCGGAGCGATCCGGTGGCCGTTTTTTCATGATCCGCTGCATGCCAGGGTGGACGGCTCTGGGGTCCACGCGTCGATCGTTACCGTCGCCCCGAGCGCAATCCATGATCTCGCTGCCGACAATCACCGCGTGGACGGCGGAGCCGTCCACCCTACCTGATCGACGGTGCGAGGACGCCAGACCGGCGCATTCATACAATCAACGGTGCACGACGACCAGCACCGCCTTGGCCTCGGTCTTGCCGATATTCCGGATCACGTGATTGTGGTCGGCCGAATAACGCGCCGTGGCGCCGTGGCGGATCTTCTTCTTTTCACCAGCCACTTCCAGTTCAATCGTTCCCGTGATCACCGTCAGGTGCTCCCCGGTCCCAGGATCGTGCGCCTGCGACGCCAGTTCGCCGCCCGGCGCCAGGATCAATTCGTACCACTCGTACTTGCCGGCCAGGTCCATCGGCCCCAGGATGCGCAGCGAGTAACCCGCATGCGCGCCGGGCAGGGTCGGGATCTCGTGCGCGTCCACCACGCGGATCAGCTCCGCCGTACGCACCTCGGACGATAGCAATTCGCCAATCTGCACCCCCAGCGCATTGGCCAGGCGCCAGGTGATGGCGATGGTCGGATTGGCCTTTTCGCGTTCGATCTGGGACAGCATCGATTTCGACACGCCGGCGATGCGCGACAGGTCTTCCAGCGTCAGGCCGCGCGCCAGGCGCAGGCGCTGTAGCGTGGCGCCCACTTCGGGCGGGGCATTGTTTGTTAGAGTTGTATTCATTGCCGTATGCGTCTGGCCTAATTCGGATTGCTTATAAGGTTATCGCCCACGCTTGCCAAGTTCATTGGCCGGGCGTAATATTCGATATATTGAATTTCCGTTCGAGATAGCGAACCAAGTTTAGTAACTCGAACGAGCCAACGGTACAACATCCGCCAACGGCCGGTCAAGGCGGGCCAACCACATTTCAGGGAACAGGGAGCACTCCATGAGCGATCAAGCCTTCTACAGCAGCCTGCAGCAAAAACTCGACACCCTGAAGGGCGAAGGCCTGTTCAAGCCGGAGCGCGTGCTGGCCTCGCGCCAGGGCTCGCAAGTGACCGCCGACGACGGCCGCACCCTGATCAATATGTGCGCCAATAACTACCTGGGCCTGTCGGGCGACGTCGAGACGCAACAAGCCGCGGCGGCGGCGCTCGAGAAGTATGGCTACGGTCTCTCCTCGGTGCGCTTCATCTGCGGCACCCAGACCGTGCACAAGGAACTGGAGCAGGCCCTGTCGACCTTCCTCGGCACCGAAGACACGATCCTGTACGCGGCGGCATTCGACGCCAACGGCGGCGTGTTCGAGCCGCTGTTCGACGACAACGATGCCATCATCTCGGACGCCCTGAACCACGCCTCGATCATCGACGGCGTGCGCCTGTGCAAGGCCGCGCGCTATCGCTACGCCAACAACGACATGGCCGACCTGGAAAAGCAGCTGATCGCGGCCACGGAAGCGGGCAAGCGCCACAAGATCATCGTCACCGATGGCGCGTTCTCGATGGACGGCACCATCGCCAAGCTCGACGAGATCGTCGCGCTGGCCGAAAAATACGGCGCCCTGACCATGATCGACGAATCGCACGCCTCCGGCTTCATGGGCCCGACCGGCCGCGGCACCCACGAGCACTTCGGCGTGATGGGCAAGATCGACATCATCACCGGCACCCTGGGCAAGGCCCTGGGCGGCGCGATGGGCGGCTTTACCTCGGGTAAAAAGGAAGTGATCGAGACCCTGCGCCAGAAGTCGCGTCCCTACCTGTTCTCGAACACGCTGGCGCCGATGATCGCCGGCGCCTCGCTGGCGGTGCTGGACCGGATCAGCAAGTCGACCGAGCTGCGCGACCGCCTGCACGAGAACACCGCCTACTTCCGCCAGGAGATCGAGCGCATCGGCTTCACCATCAAGCCGGGCACCCACCCGGTGGTGCCGGTGATGCTGTTCGACGCCCCGGTCGCGCAGAAATTCGCGGCGCGCATGTTCGAACTGGGCGTGCTGCTGTCGGGCTTCTTCTACCCGGTGGTGCCGATGGGCCAGGCGCGCGTGCGCGTCCAGCTGTCGGCGGCGCACACCCGCGAGCAGCTCGACTTCGTGCTCAAGGCCTTCGAGCAGGCCGGGCGCGAACTGGGCATCATCAAGAGCGCCTGAATCAAGTCCGCTAACCAGAACGATCAATCGCAGTCGCTACAACCAAGGAACACAGCATGGAACGCATCCTCATCATCGGCGCCAATGGCCAGATCGGCAGTGAACTGGTCAGCGCGCTGGCCGACAAGCACGGCGCGCAGAACGTGATCGCCTCGGACATCGGGCAGGACAACGTGTATGGCGCCGCGCGCTACACCCGTCTGGACGTGCTCGACAAGGACGCGGTCATGCGCCTGGTGGTCGAGGAAGGCGTGACCCAGGTCTACCAGCTGGCGGCGCTGCTGTCGGCCACCGGCGAAAAGGCGCCGCTGAAGGCCTGGACCCTGAACATGGACGGCCTGCTGAACATCCTGGAAATCGCGCGCGAACGCGGCGAAGCGGGCAAACCCTTGAAGGTGTTCTGGCCGTCGTCGATCGCCGCGTTCGGTCCGAACACCCCAAGCGAGGCTACCGCGCAGTACACGATCATGGACCCGACCACGATCTACGGCATCAGTAAACTCGCCGGCGAGCGCCTGTGCGAGTACTATCACGCCAAGTACGGCGTCGACGTGCGCAGCATCCGCTATCCGGGCATCATCAGCTACAAGTCGCCTCCGGGCGGTGGCACCACCGACTACGCGATCGCGATCTTCCACGCGGCGCTCAAGGGCGAGACCTATGAATGCTTCCTGGGACCGGAGACCACGCTGCCGATGATCTACATGCCGGACGCGATCCGCGCCACCATCGAGCTGATGGAAGCGCCGAGCGATAAGGTGGCGATCCGCTCCTCGTACAACGTGGCCGGCGTCTCGTTCAACCCGCGCGAACTGGCCGCGGCGATCCAGTCGGCGCGCCCGGGCTTCAAGATCGCCTACAAGCCGGACAGCCGCCAGCAGATCGCCGACTCCTGGCCGAAGAGCCTGGACGACAGCCGCGCCCGCAGCGACTGGGGCTGGGAAAAGCGCATCGGCGTCGACGAGATGGTCGCCGACATGCTGAAGAATATCGACGTCGGCCTGAGCGCCGCCGCCTGATGGACCAAAGGCCAGGCTGGCAACGCCTGGCCTTTCATCCGTTTACAACAACGATAAAAAGCACGGACCTACACGGAGACACAACGATGGACATGAGCGTATTTGACCTGTTCAAGATCGGCATCGGGCCTTCCAGCTCGCATACCGTCGGACCGATGGTGGCGGCGCGCCGCTTCCTGGTCGAGAGCGGGGTGCTGGAGCAGGCGGTCGGCGTCGAAGCCCACCTGTACGGATCGCTGGCGCTGACCGGCGTCGGCCACGCCACCGACAAGGCGGTGATCCTGGGCCTGATGGGCGAGACGCCGCAGGACGTCGACCCCGACGCGGTCGAGGACAAGCTGGCCGAGGCCGAGCTGGACGGCGAACTGAAGCTGCTGGGCGAGAAGACCGTCCCGTTCAGCGCCAGGACCAACCTGGTATGGCACAAGGCATCCACCTTGCCGGAGCACCCGAACGGGATGCGTTTCGTGCTGCATCTGGCGGACGGCAGCATCGTCGAGCGGATTTATTATTCGGTCGGCGGCGGCTTCATCACGGCCGCCGGCGAGAGCCAGGCGCGCGCGGCGGACGCTCCCGCCGCCTCGGTGCCGTTCCCGTTCGACACCATGGCGCAGCTGCTGGAGCAGGGGCGCCGCCACGGCTTGAGCATCCCGCACATGCTGCGCGCGAACGAGTGCGCACGCATGAGCAACGGCCAGCTCGACGAAGGACTGGACAATATCTGGAGCGTGATGCGGGCCTGCATCTGCCACGGCCTGGTGACCGAAGGCCGCCTGCCGGGAGGCCTGAACGTGCGCCGGCGTGCAGCCGGGCTGTGGAAACAGGCGCAGCAATCGCAGCAGCAGCCGCTGAACGCCTTGCCGCACGATGCGGTGCAGCAGGTCAGCCTGTACGCGATGGCGGTCAACGAAGAAAACGCGGCCGGCGGCCGGGTGGTCACGGCGCCGACCAACGGCGCGGCCGGGATCATCCCGGCGGTGCTGCGCTACTACGCCGAAGACTGCCGCCCGATCGACCCGGTGCGCGGCGTGCGCGACTTCTTGCTGACGTCGGCCGCGATCGGCATGCTGTGCAAGAAGAACGCGTCGATCTCGGGCGCCGAAGTCGGTTGCCAGGGCGAGGTCGGCGTGGCCTGCGCGATGGCCGCGGCCGGACTGGTGGCGGCGCTGGGCGGCAGCAATGAGCAGATCGAGAACGCGGCCGAGATCGGGATCGAGCATCACCTCGGCATGACCTGCGACCCGATCGGCGGCCTGGTGCAGATTCCGTGCATCGAGCGTAACGGCATGGGCGCGATCAAGGCGATCACCGCGGCCTCGCTAGCACTGAAGGGCGACGGCACTCACTTCGTCAGCCTGGACAGCGTGATCGAAACCATGCGCCAGACCGGGGCCGACATGCAGGTCAAGTACAAGGAAACCTCGCTCGGCGGGTTGGCGGTGCATGTGGTGACGGTGAATCACGCGGCTTGCTGATGGCCGTGGTGCGTGCCGGCTTGCGCGCTATGCATGCAAACTTGGGTCCCCGCCTGCGCGGGGACGACGTTGATTGGGGCAGTGGGATCATCGGGCGGTCGAATCCGGACACCTGCTTCGAAACGTCGTCCCCGCGAAGGCGGGGACCCAAGTCCGCAGCGCAGCCCGCCATGCACATCATGACAACGCGCCCACGCCCACCCAAACAAACCCAAATTTTCTTCACTAAACAGAGTTTTTTGCAGCACAGCATACAATCCCGCCCGCTCCCACTATAATAAAGTTTCAATGTGAGCCAACCGGATCTTCTACCGTATGCAATATGTGTCCACCCGCGCGACCAGCGCGTCCGCAGCACGCAATCCCCAATCCTTCTCTGACATCCTGCTGGCCGGCCTCGCGCCGGACGGCGGCCTGTACCTGCCGGCCGAATACCCGCAGGTGACGGGCGCCGAACTCGACGCATGGCGCAAGCTGTCGTACGCCGAGCTGGCCTACGAGATCCTGCGCAAGTTCGCCACCGACATTCCGGACGCCGACCTGCGTGACTTGACCGCGCGTACCTACACACCCGAGGTCTACCGCAACGCCCGCGCCGACGAGTCGGGCGCCGACATCACGCCATTGCGCGTGCTGGAAGACGGCGCCAACGGCAAGCTGGTACTGCAAGCCCTGTCCAACGGCCCGACGCTGGCGTTCAAGGACATGGCGATGCAACTGCTCGGCAACCTGTTCGAATACGCGCTGGCCAGGAACGACGATGAACTGAACATCTTCGGCGCCACCTCGGGCGACACCGGCAGCGCCGCCGAATACGCGATGCGCGGCAAACGCGGCGTGCGCGTGTTCATGCTGTCGCCGCACCGGAAGATGAGCGCGTTCCAGACCGCCCAGATGTTCAGCCTGCAGGACCCAAACATCTTCAACATCGCGGTCGAAGGCGTGTTCGACGACTGCCAGGACCTGGTCAAGGCGGTCTCGAACGACCTCGAATTCAAGGCCCGCCACAAGATCGGCACCGTCAACTCGATCAACTGGGCGCGCGTGGTGGCCCAGGTGGTGTACTACTTCCGCGGCTACCTGGCGGCCACCACCAACAACGAACAGAAGGTCTCGTTCACCGTCCCGTCCGGGAACTTCGGCAACGTCTGCGCCGGCCACATCGCCCGCATGATGGGCCTGCCGATCGAGCGCCTGATCGTCGCCACCAACGAAAACGACGTGCTCGACGAGTTCTTCCGCACCGGCGTCTACCGCGTGCGCGCATCAAACGAGACCCTGCACACCAGCAGCCCGTCGATGGACATCTCGAAGGCCTCGAACTTCGAGCGCTTCGTGTATGAGCTTGTCGGCCGCGACGCCGAGCGCACCCACGCGCTGTTCCGCAAGGTCGAGACCCACGGCGGCTTCGACCTGTCCGGCGCGCCCGGCAGCGACGGCGACGAGTTCAAACTGGTCGCGCAGTACGGCTTCGCCTCCGGCCGCTCGACCCATGCGGACCGCCTGGCCACCATCCGCGACGTGCAGCGGCAATATGGCATCACGATCGACACTCACACCGCCGACGGCGTCAAGGTCGCGCGCGAACACGTGCAGCCGGGCGTGCCTATGATCGTGCTGGAGACGGCGCTGGCGGCCAAGTTCAACGAGACCATCGTCGAAGCGCTGGGCCAGGACGCCGCGCGTCCGGCCGGCTTCGAGAACATCGAGGCGCTGGCGCAGCGCTTCGTCGTGATGCAGCCGGACGTGGGCCTGATGAAGGCCTACATCGCAGAACGCACGGGGCTGTGACATGAACGCACCTGGACACAAGGCGCCCATGCTGTCGGTGCGCGAAGCGCTCGACCTGCTGCTGGATGCGGCGCTGCCGGTTGGGGAAACCGACACCGTGCCGACCCTGGAGGCGAACGGCCGCGTGCTGGCCGAAGACCAGCGCTCGACCATCGACGTGCCGTCGGCCGACAACACCCAGATGGACGGCTACGCCGTGCGCGCCGCCGACTGCGACAGCGGCAGCGCGACCCTGCGCGTCGCCCAGCGCATCCCTGCCGGCAGCGTCGGCCAGCAGCTCGAACCCGGCACCGCGGCGCGCATCTTCACCGGCGCCCTGATTCCGCCGGGCGCGGATGCGGTCGTGATGCAGGAGCAGTGCGAGGCGGTCGGCGACAGCGTCACCGTGCGCCACGCGCCGCGCGCCGGCGAATGGATCCGCCGCCGCGGCGAAGACATCGGCGCCGGCGCGACCATCCTGGCGGCCGGCACGCGCCTGCGCAGCCAGGAGCTGGGCCTGGCCGCATCGGTCGGTCTGGCAACGCTGCCGGTGCGCCGGCGCCTGCGCGTCGCGGTGTTCTTTACCGGCGACGAACTGACCATGCCGGGCGACGTGCCGGCGGACCAACTCAAACCCGGGTCGATCTACAATTCGAACCGCTTCACGCTGCGCGGCCTGCTCGAGAACTTCGGCTGCGACATCACCGACTACGGCATCGTGCCCGATTCGCTCGAGGCCACCCGCAGCACGCTGCGCGAAGCGGCGCGCGCGCATGACCTGATCATCACCTCGGGCGGCGTGTCGGTGGGCGAGGAAGACCACATCAAGCCGGCGGTGGAAGCCGAAGGGCGGCTGAACATGTGGCAGATCGCGGTCAAGCCGGGCAAGCCGCTGGCGTTCGGTCAGGTCGATCGCCCGGAGGGCCATGCGTTCTTCCTCGGCTTGCCGGGCAATCCGGTGTCGAGCTTCGTCACCTTCCTGCTGTTCGTCCGGCCGTTCCTGCTGCGCCTGCAGGGCGTGAGCGGCCCAGTCGAGCCGCGCGGCTATCTGCTGCGCGCCGATTTCGACCAGGCCAAGGCCGATCGCCGCAACGAGTTCCTGCGCGTGCGGGTCAACGCGGCGGGCGGGCTGGACCTGTTCCCGAACCAGAGCTCGGGCGTGCTGACCTCGACCGTGTGGGGCGACGGGCTGGTCGACAACCCGGCCGGCAACCGCATCGCATCGGGCGACCTGGTGCGCTTCATCCCGTTCGCGGAACTACAGAATTAGGAGAACCATGAAAGTCACGCTGCGATATTTTGCCGCGCTGCGCGAAGCAGTCGGGGTTGGCCAGGAAACGCTGGAATTGCCGGCCGACGTAGGGACCGTGGGCGCAGTGCGCGAACTGCTGCGCGCGCGCGGCGGTGTCTGGGCCGAGGCGCTGGCGCCGGAGAAGGCGGTGCGCATGGCCTGCAATCAGGTGATGTGCTCTCCTGAGACCGCCGTCGTCGACGGCGGGGAAGTGGCGTTTTTTCCGCCGGTGACGGGTGGGTGAGGTGGGTTGAACGCGTCGGCGGCGAAGCCGCCAACCCTACGCGTCCATGGATATATAGGGGTAGCGTCCCCAATCCGAAATCCAACGTAGGGTTGGCGGCTTCGCCGCCGACGCGTTCAACCTGCGCCAAGCAACCCGCGCATCCGCGATCACAACTTCGCGATCGACTGCTCCGCCAGCGACAGCAGCTTGGCGCAATTCCCGTTGCGCTCCCCGAACTCCTTCCACGCCGTATTGCGCGCCACTTCCTGCCAGCGGCGCAATGCCTGCGCGTCCAGGTCGACCACCTTGGCGCCGACGCCGCGATACACCGAGGCCACCGCCGCGTCGTCCATGCGCGCCGCTTCCATCGCGAATTGTTCCAGCTCGCCGCCGACCGCCAGCACCGCCTCGCGCTGCGACTTCGGCAGCCGCTCGAACACGGTGCGCGACATCAGGAGCGGCTCGAACATGAACCAGTACGAGCCGCCGCGCGCCGTCGTCAGGGAGCGCGCCGTTTCTTGCAGGCGGAACGAGATCAGCGAGGTCGATGAGGTCAAGGCTGCATCCAGCGCGCCGCTGCGCATGGCGGCGTGGATTTCGTTGGACGGCATGCTGACCACGGTGGCGCCGGCGTCGCGCAGCAGCAGGTCCATCTCGTGCGAGCCGCCGCGCACCTTCAGGCCGCGCGCATCTTCCGGATTGACGATCGGCGCGCCGCGCGAAGCGACGCCGCCGGCCTGCCAGATCCAGCTGACGATGACCATGCCTTGCTCGGCCAGGATGCGCGACAGCTCGCGCCCGACCGGCGCGTTCTTCCAGCCGTGGCCCTGCTGGTAGGACGTCACCAGCGCCGGCATCAGGCCGATGTTGGCTTCCGGCGCCTGGGCGCCGGCGTACGAGAGCGGCACCAGCGCCATGTCGAGCGAGCCGTTGCGCAGCGCCGTGAACTGGGCGTTGGGTTGCATCAGGCTCGACCCGGCATAGATCGAGAACTTCAGTCCGCCGCGCGTGCGCTTCTCGACTTCGGCCGCGAACTTGCGGCTCAGGCGGTCGCGGAAATCGCCGAGGTTGATGCTGCCTGCGGGAAACTGGTGCGAGATCTTGAGATTATTGGGTTGGGCCTGGGCCTGCTGCAGCCAGAGCGGACTGGTCGCGATTGCGCCCAGCAATGTCCTGCGGGTCATCGCTGATTTATTATGTACCGACATACACATCCTCCAAGATGTTTAACGGACTGCCTGTGAATCGTGGCTTCCTCGTCATGCGGGCGGCCATCGTTCGTGGCCCGTACAAGAATATGCCTGTCACATCCGAAGTCAAGCGGAATATTGCAGGTATGACAAAGGCATGAACATGCCAGCGCGGCGCAGGCCGGCAGTCTGCCGAAATGCGCCGCGCGCGATCCTGGAGGATGGATGGGGTGGAGACTTACGCCTGTTCGTCCTTGCACAGGGCGCAGGCGGCGCCGCGGCTGGCCTGGCGCCAGCGCGCGCCGATGAAGAAGGCGGCGGCCAGCGCCGACCAGGCCAGTGTCGGCAGCCAGGTGGCGGCCAGGCTGTCGCCGCGCATCAGGTCGATCGCGGCGAGCAGGCCGAACATGGTCAGCGCGGCCAGCAGGTACTGGCCGATCCAGTGCGAGAGCGAAGGCATGGCGTCTCCTTGTCGGTGTTACTTTCTTATTTGCGGTCGAGGAAGCGTTTCAGCTGCCCGGCCAGCGCCAGCGGCTGGTCGATCATGACGAAGTGGCGCGCCGGCGAGATCGGCGCCACCTCGACCGAGGGCGCGCCCTCCAGCAGGCTGCGGTAGTGTTCGACCTTGGCCGCCATGTTCAGCCCATCCTGCATCGCATCGTACTCGTAATACGGCGCGATCACCAGCACCGGCGCGCTGATCTTGCCCAGTTCCGGCCGCAGGTCGAGCGCCAGCAAATCCGCCACGTAGGCGCCGACCGCCTCGCGGTCGCTG
Organism: Massilia sp. YIM B02443; assembly: GCF_030411955.1. Taxonomy (GTDB): domain Bacteria; phylum Pseudomonadota; class Gammaproteobacteria; order Burkholderiales; family Burkholderiaceae_D; genus Telluria. The sequence goes on along the minus strand of NZ_JASNRA010000015.1, from coordinate 111,869 downwards.
CGCAGCAGCAGCGGGGTGATGGCGTCGGCCTTGCCGATGTCGAGCACGCCCTGGCCGCGCATGTACTGGCGCTGTTCGTCGGCGTAGGCGTCCGGCCGGCCTTGCGCCATGCGGGTGCGCACGTTGACCGCCGCCTGCGGGCGCTGCTCGGGCGGCATGTTCTCGGTGCCGGGGAACACCGGCAGGCCGTCGATGGCGACCACCCCGCCGACGCGCGCGCCCAGGTCGGCAGCCACGGCCAGCGCCAGCGTGCCGCCCAGGCTGTGGCCGACCAGCACCGGCTTGTTCAGCTTGCGCTGTGCGATCAGGTCACGCAACGCGGCGCGGGCGCCCTCGATCGGCGCGCCGGTCGGGGCCGGGCGGCCGTCGAAGCCGGGCAGGGTGACGACATAGATCGTATACTCGTCCTTGAACTGCTGGATGGTCTGCTGCCATACCCACGGGCCGCTGGCCAGGCCTGGGATCAGCACCAGCGGACGGCCGCGCGAGCCGTGACGCTCGACCAGCAGCGTGCCGGATTCGAAGCGCTCGGCCGGCGCGATGTAGGCGGCGTAGCGGCTGCTGGCGGCCGTGGTTGGGGCCGGGGCTGAGTTAGCTGGCGTCTGGGCCAGGACGGGCGCGGTGGCGGCGCCGAGCGCCAGGGCAAGCAACAGGGAAGTTCTCATGCGGACTCCTGATCAGGTGAAAAGATGGCTTCGACCGGCAGGCCGAACAGCCGGGATATCGTAAAAGCGAGCGGCAGGCTGGGATCATAGCGCCCGGTCTCGATCGCGTTGACGCTCTGGCGCGACACGTCGAGGCGCTCGGCCAGGTCGGCCTGGCTCCAGCCCTGCTCGGCGCGCAGTTCGCGGATGCGGTTCTTCATGGTGCGGTGGCGATCAATGCGTCAGCGGTTGCGCAGTGAACGTACCAGACACACCAGCATTGTGGCGCTGCACAGGACCATCCATACCGAGAACATCGACAACTTCGGGTAGCCCGCGGTCTCGAGGAAGCCATAGGTGAAAGTCAGGCCAGCGGTGATGCCGGCCGCCAGCGCGAACGACTCGAGCAGGAACATGCGCAGGTATTCGTCGACCCGGTTCAGGTGGCGCGCGATCGCCCACAGCATCAGGCCGAAGCCGATCATCGGCGAGAGCAGGAAGGCGGTGCGCAGCAGGCCTTCTTCCATTGGCCGGCCGAGGCGGATCGCCGCTACCAGCAAGACCGTGTAGGTCAGCAGCGCAATGCCCAGCTCGCGAAGGTAAAGGTTGCCGACCCGTTTTTCGTGCGCGTTCCTGGTCATGGTGTGCTCTCTCTGCAAGTAAAGGATGCTTTACATCGTAGGCGCGCTGTCGGCCGATGTCAAGCATCCTTTACATGGCATCCTGGCTCCGATCTCGACTACAATGCGGACCCTGTTCGATCAACCTGTCCGAGTCCGCCATGAACCAGCCCCATCCACCTGCATTTCGCGTCGCCGTCATCGGCGGCGGTCCCGCCGGGCTGATGGCGGCCGAGGTGCTGGCGGCAGCCGGCGTGCAGGTCGACGTCTACGACGCCATGGCCAGCGTCGGCCGCAAATTCCTGCTGGCCGGGAAGGGCGGCATGAACATCACGCACTCGGAACCGTATCCCGACTTCGTCGCCCGCTACGGCCCGCGCCGCGAACAGGTGGCGCGCTGGCTCGAAGACTTCGACGCCGATGCGGTGCGCGCCTGGATCCACGAGCTCGGGATCGACACCTTTGTCGGCAGCTCGGGCCGCGTGTTCCCGCTCGAGATGAAGGCGGCGCCGCTGCTGCGCGCCTGGCTGCACCGGCTGCGCGAAGGCGGCGTGCGCTTTCACATGCGGCATCGCTGGCTGGGCTGGCGCGACGGTCGTCTGCTGCTGTCGTCGCCGGACGGTGATGTGCAGGTGGACGCCGACGCCACCATCCTCGCTCTGGGCGGCGCCAGCTGGGCGCGGCTCGGCTCGGACGGGGCATGGGCGCCGCTGTTGCGGGAGCACGGCGTCGACGTGGCGCCGCTGGTTCCCGCCAATTGCGGCTTCGATGCCGACTGGAGCGAGCATTTCAGCAGCCGTTATGCGGGCGAGCCGTTGATCACGGTGGCGCTGGGCTGGCGCGCGCAGGATGGGCAGCTGGCGTGGCGCAAGGGGCAGTTCGTGGTCACGCAGAGCGGCATCGAGGGCAGCCTGGTGTACGCGCTGTCGGCGCCGCTGCGCGACGCGATCGCTCGCGACGGCAACGCCACCGTCTGGCTCGACCTGGCGCCGGACCTGAGCGCGGAGCGGGTCGAGGCCGAAGTGACCCGGCCGCGCGGCTCGCGCTCGATATCGAGCCACCTGCAAAGCCGGCTCGGGATCAAGGGCGTCAAGGCGGGGCTGCTGCATGAATGCCTGAGCCGCGACGATTATGCCGACCCGGCGCGCCTGGCTGCTGCGATCAAACGGCTGCCGGTGAAACTACTGCGCACGCGCCCGATCGACGAAGCGATCAGCAGCGCCGGCGGGGTGCGGTTCGAAGCGCTGGCCGATGATGGGGCCATGCTGCGCGCGCTGCCCGGTACTTTCGTGGCGGGCGAGATGGTCGATTGGGAGGCGCCGACCGGCGGCTATCTGCTGACGGCGTGCTTCGCCAGCGGGCGCGCCAGCGGAGCCGCGGCGCTCGACTGGCTGCGCGCTTGCGCGCCAGATCATTGACAGCCTGGTCGTGGAGAAGGTTCGGTATCCAGCGCCGGGCAGCCCACTATCGAGCGCGGTGCGCATTTCCACCCTCCCGCATCGGCGATGAATACGACCATTTTTGCATGAATTCTTTACATCAATGCAATAAGTCGCTACAGTCTGGCTCGTTTTCGTCCGACGAACCCTTCCATGTCCAAGCTGCAGTCTCCCGGTGCTGTCACGCGCTGGAACGGTGAATTTGCATCGGCCACCATCGAATCTGCCTTCCTGCGCGAGCAGGGCAGCGCGATCCAGCACGAGTCGGCCCGGTCGCTCGCATTCTGCGCCCTGTTTTTTCTGGCGTTCGCGCTGGCCGATGCGGCCCATCTCGGTTATGGCAGCGCGACACTGACACTGTTCGCAGCGCGCCTGGCCATCGCAGTCGTGGCGTTGACGGGCATCGTGCTCACGCGCCGGAGCACCAATCCAGCCCATACCGCCTACCGCGCCGCGACCGCATTCACCAGCCTCACGATGTTGACGTTTTTGCTGATCGCGTATTTCCGGGGCGATCTGCTACTGCACGGCATGTCGATGGCCATCATGCTCATCATCGTGTACCTGTTCATTCCGAACCGGCTGGTGACCGCGACGACGATTGCCCTCAGCGCCAGCGCTGCCTTCCTGGCGCTGGTGCACGTCTTCGACATGGCCAGCCCGCGCCAGCTGTCGACCATGACCATGCTCCTGATGCTCGCGAACCTGTTCGGCGCCATTGCCGCACGCCGCGACGCCTGTTTGTCGCGCCGGCATTACTGGACCCAGCAAATCCTGATCGACCACTCGGTACGCGATCCCCTCACCGGCGCCTTCAACCGGCGTCACCTGAACGCGGGCCTGCTCGAGCAGGAGATCGATCGCGCCCGGCGACAGCGCTCGGCGCTGACCATCGTCGTCTGCGACCTGGACGGTTTCAAGGCGATCAACGACACCCACGGCCACCAGGCCGGCGACAAACTGCTGCAGGACTTTGCCCATCTGCTGCTGTCGATGACCCGTGACGGCATCGACACCGTGGTGCGCTATGGCGGCGAGGAATTCCTGTTGATCCTGCGTGATACCGACCTGGCCGAGGGGCAAGCGCTGGCGGAGCGCATCCGTGCGCACCAGGCCGCGGCGAGCAGCCTGCACGGCGAGGTTCGCATCCAGGCCACGGCAAGCTTCGGCGTGGTCGGCGCGCGCTTGTCGACCAGCCTGCCAGGCATTGCCGGCCACGCCCTGATCGCGCACGCCGATGAGCTGATGTACGTCGCTAAGCGTAGCGGTCGCAACCGTGTCCATGCAGCGGAGTGGACGCCGCCGGCGTGACCCGGGTCGACGTCGAAAAAGAGCGTGCATGGTGTCAGTGCCGACAAGTGGACACGCACTGAACAATAGTTAGCGTTCAGCTCGGGTTGCCTCATCACTGACTAACGTTTCGAGCTACGCTCAAGCGGCGCCAGGCCACATTGTTCGGCTGGCGCCGTCTTGCCGCAGTGCTTGAAGAACAGCCTGGCGAGATCGAACGCCATCTTGTCGACATCGGTCGGCGACACGTTGGTCAGCACCATCACCGTCAGCGGCAGTCGCATGAAACGGATGTAGCCAAGCTGGTAGCCCGGCAGGGTGCCGCCGTGACCTGCGGCGGGCTCGCCATCGATGACGTCAACGAAGGCGCCGAAGCCGTAGCCGAAGCCCTGGTTGCGGAACATCTCCTTCCTGAGCGCCGGGTCGAGGCCCAGCGCATCGGTGTCGTGCAATGCCCGATCCCAGGTCAAGAGGTCGTCGATCGACGAATACAGGTTACCGGCGGCGTACACCATGCTGGGCGCGATATGGAACATGTTCTGCAACCTGCCGTCGTCGTCGCGCAGATAGCCGGGAACGAGCGACGGCACGATCCGGGTGTAGTCGAAGTAGCCGGAATGCCGCATGCCGAGCGGTTGCAGGAAGCGTGCCTCGACGTCTTGCGCGTATGGTTTGCCGGTTAGCTTTTCGATGACCAGGCCAAGCGCCACGTAATTCGTGTTCGAATAATCGTATTTGGTTCCCGGGACGAAGCGCAGGGGCTGGTCCTGCACCAGCGCCAGCACGGCGCCGGGCTCACGATCGACGCGCACCAGCTTGCGGAACGAATTGGTGCTGGCCATGTATTCGGGGATGCCGCTGGTGTGGTTCAACAGCTGTCGGATCGTGACCGGCTGCAACTCTGCCGGCAGATCGGGCAGCGTCGCGCGCACCGATGCATCCAGCGACAACCGGCCTGACTGGACCAGCTGCAGCACCGCCACCGCAGTAAACATCTTGGTGACCGAGCCGACGCGGTACACGGCGTCGCGCCGGGTCGGGATCTGCCACGTACGCTCGCCTGTGCCGTACGCGCCGCGCACGATCTGTTTGCCGGCATAGACGATGGCGACGTTGCCAGCCCAATCCTGTTGCGAGACCAGGCCTTGCAGCATCGCTTCCACATCGCGCTCGAGCGCGTGGCGCCGTTCGTGCGGGGCCGGCGACGGCGCGGCACTTGCGGAAGGTAGCGCCAGGCACAGGGCAACAAGGCTGGCGGCGAGTGGGTGGCGAAGTCGGGGCATGGATAGGACTTGTAGCGCTGCGAACGGGCAAGCCGTCGAGTATACGCATGGGAGCACACGCGAATGTACGCGCTTTTTCACGCTAGCTCTGTTCTGGCCCTGGGATGTGGTTCGACGTGTTCAATCGCGCGCCGTGCGCCACTCCTGCGGCCTGGCCGGCGTCTCATGCTGCGGGCAATTCGTGAAGCGCTGCTTGCCGTGCTTTTCGATCATGTCGATGCTGGTGACGGGCGAGCGTTCGGTGATGCAGTAGGTGCCGCGGCCGGTGATGACGCGCGTGCGGCGCGCGCCGTCGCCGGTCTGGTTCACCAGCTCCTCGATTTTGGGCGCTTCCCATGTGCGCCGGCGGCGCCTGGCGCGCCATCTGCCATCCGGCGATCAATGCCAGGTGCACCAGCAAGGTCGCCCCGATGCCGGCAAGCGCCGGTCGCTGCCGAAGCCTGGATGGATCGTCATTCGACGTAGCTGACGCTGCCGGTACCGGTGCGGCTCGTGCCGCGCTCGCCCGGGTTGCCATGCACTTCCACATCGCCGCTGCCGCTGAGCGAAATGCTGGTCTTGCTGCGCGCCTGCACGATGCTGTCGCCGGACCCGGTCTGGCTCAGCATCACGGTGTCGGCGCGCAGGTGTTCGGCATCGAGCCGCCCGGAGCCGGACGATTCGGCTTCGAGCTCGCGCGCGTTGCCGACCACGGTCAGGCTGCCGGACCCCATCAGGCGCGCTTCGAAGCGATCCACCGCGGCGCCCGCGTTCACGTCCAGGTCGCCGCTGCCGCTGACGCCCGCCTCGACCCGCCGGAAACGGCCATTGAAGCGCGCCGAACCGGAGCCGTTCAGCTGCACCACGATGCGCTCGCCCGAAAAGCCGTTGACCGTGCTGTCGCCGTTGCCGGTCAGCGTCACGGCGCTCAAGGCCGGCAGCGTCAGCTCGACTTCGAGCGGCTGGCGGTGGCGCAGCACCATGCCGCGGATGCCGATGTGCAGCACCGGGCCTTCCTGCGTCACCTCGACATTGCCGAGCAGGCGCTGTTCGCCGCTGACCTGCAGCGCCGGCGTGGGGCCGTAGCGCAGGGTCAGGTCGATCGGCCCTTCGAGAGCGACCGCGTCGACGCCGTCCGGCACCGTGCGCACTTCGCGCGCCACCTGGCGTCCCTGGCTGGCCGAGGTGGTGCCGCTGGCGCGCAGCATGCTGTAGCTGAGCGCGACCAGCACGCAGGCCAGCACCAGCAGGCTGAAACCGACTTTCATCAAGGCGCGCACCGTTCAGGTCCCTCTCAACAGCGACATGTTCATGCGGGCATAGCGGCGCAGGCCGATCAGGGTGTACTTGCTGATCACCAGCGCCAGCAGGAACAGGGCGATGCCGCCCAGGATCAGGCCGCAGCCGAACAGGGTTTGCGTGGTGCGCGAATCGGGATCGAGGTCGGTCGTGATCTGGATCTTGCGTTCGGCCACCGCCTCGGCGCCGCGGATCACGCGCATGGTCGAGCGGTCCTTGTCGCCGGTGGCGTCCGGCTCCGGTGGCGGCGCGGCGTCCTCGGCCTCTTCTTCGAATACGTGGATGCCGTTCTCGCTGATCGAGATGCGGGTCTGCGCCGGGCGCCGCCGGGGCTCGCCGTCGTCTACCACCACCACATGGTCGAGCGGGGCGCTCAGCACCAGTTCGTTGGCGCCGGCCAGGCCGCTGGCGGTGATCGCGATGCCGGACACATAAAAGCCGAACGCGCTCGCGTACAGCGCCACCAGCAGGCTGGCGTACACCGCGGCCGGAATCGCCATGAACAGGTTGAACACCAGCAGCCCCAGGCTTGAGAGCAGCGTGCGCAGCGGCGCGCCGGCCGGCTTCTTGTCCTTCAGCGCCTCCAGGTGGGCGCTGGTGCGCAGCGTCACCGCCACCTGGCGCGGGTCGCCCAGCTCCTGTGCCACGTCCTCTTCGCGCCGGCCGGCGGCGACGCCGTCGACGAAACGCTGCTCGTACCAGGCCAGGGTCCTGGCCTGGAGCTCGGGCGGCAGGCCGGCCAGGGCCCGCTTGAGCGCGTCGAGGTATTCGAGCTTACCCATGGTGCTTACTCATGACTCACGGATGGCCGATGACCGGAATCGAGCCGATCGCGGCCGAGGTGGCGTGGGCCGAGCCGCCGATCAGCTCCGGATGGACCAGCACCGCGGTGCTGGCGATGGCCAGGGCCACCAGCGCCAGCAGGACGATCGGGAAGCGTACGGCGCGCAGGCCGGGTGGGGGTGTCATGACGGATTCCATGCATGTGTGTCGATGCTGCTACTGTATGGAATCGCCGGCGGCTGCACCACGGCTGTGCGACAGGCTGCGCTTTTCGCGGGGCAGGGCGCCATAGGCGCGGATGGCCGTCGCCGCCGCCAGGCCGCTGCGCACCGCCGTTTCCAGGGTCGCCGGGTAGTCGCTGGCCGTGTAGTCGCCGGCCAGCACCAGGCCCGGCAGGCCGGTGGCCTTGTCCGGACGCTTCAAGGCCGGGGTGCACGAGAAGGTGGCGCGCTTTTCGGTGATCACCCGGGTCCAGCCTGGGCTGGCGAGCTCCGGGCGCCCGAAGTCCTGCGCCAGCTGGGCCGTGATGGCCGTCGCCAGCGCCTCGCGCGACAGCTCACCGGCCTCGCCGGCGGCGCTGACCACCACGGCCAGCAGACCGTCCTGGCCGGCGTCGAGCCGGGCGCGGTCGAACACGAACTGGCCCCAGCGGCGGTTTGCCGGATCGTCTTCCAGCGCATAGAACGGCAGATCGAGCCGGGTGCCGGGCGGGTATTGCAGGTAGCAGGTGGCGATCGGCTCGTAGTCGAAGCCGGCCAGCTGGGACGCCAGCGTCTCCATGCCGGGCAAGGACGCCAGCAGGGTTGCGCTTTGCGCGGCCGGGGTGGCCAGCACCACGGCGTCGAAGCGTTCGCTGGCGGCGCCGCCGGCGGCCTGGCCGGTGAGGTCGAGGCGCCAGCCCTCATTTTCCCCGTTGACGGCGGCCACCTTCACGCCCAGGCGCAGCGCGCCGCCTTGCCGTTCGAGCCAGGCCCCGGCAGGTTCCGGGAACAGGGCGCCCATCGGCAGGCGCGGCAGCAGCATGTCGGAAGCGGCGCGAGTGCGCGCACCGAGGCTGTCGCGCAGCACCGCCAGGAATACGTTGGCGGACGCGCGCTCGGGCGGCGTGTTCAGGGCCGCGATGCACAGCGGGCGCCACATCAGGCGGATCAATCTCGGAGTCTGGTCGAAGCGCTCCAGCAGTTCGGCCACGGTGCAGTCGTCGTTCAGTTGCCAGCCCATCCACTTGGCCGCGCTGTTCAGGCGCGCCAGGGCCAGCTTGTCCTTGCGCCCCAATCCTTTCGCGCGCAGCAGGGCCACGGCCAGGTGCAGCGGCGCCGGCAAGCGCGGCGCGGCGAAGTCCATGCCGTCGCCGCCACTCGGATAGCGCATCTGCACCGGCAGGCGCAGCAGGGCAGCATCGAGGTCGACGCCGACCTGGCGCATCAGGCGCAGGCAGTCGCGGTAAGCGCCGAGCAGGATGTGCTGGCCGTTGTCGAGCGCCATCCCGCGCACTTCGACCCCGCGGGCGCGTCCGCCCAGGCTGCGCGCCGCTTCGAACAGCGTCACGTGGTGGCCCCGGCGCGTCAGTTCCACTGCCGCCGCGCAGCCGGCCCAGCCGCCGCCGGCGACCGCGACCCGCAATGCATTGGCAGGACCGGCCTTCTCAGGTCCGAACATAGGTCTTCCACGCCAGCCAGAGCTTGCGCAGCGGCGTGAGCGAGATGCGCTGGTTCAGGACATGGAAGCCGTCGCGCTGGATTTCATCCAGCAGGGTGCGGTAGATCGCCGCCATCATCAGGCCGGGGCGCTGGGCGCGCCGGTCTTCCTTCGGCAGCAGGGCCAGCGCTTCGTCGTAGATGGCCTGGGCGCGCTCGGCCTGGAATCGCATCAACGCCTCGAACTTGTCGCTGTGCTGGAGTTTCAGCAGGTCGTTGGCGGTGACGCCGAACTTCTGCAGGTCGTTCACCGGCAGGTAGATGCGGCCCTTGCGCGCGTCGTCGCCGACGTCGCGGATGATGTTGGTCAGCTGGAAGGCAAGGCCCAGCTTCTCGGCGTATTGCAGGGTCTGCGGATTGGTGTAGCCGAAGATGCTGGCCGACAGGATGCCGACCACGCCGGCCACGTGCCAGCAGTAGCGCTGCAGGCCGGCGTAATCGAGGTAGCGGCTCTGGTCGAGGTCCATCTCCATGCCGTCGACGATCGCCAGCAGGTGCTGCTCCTGCAGGTCATAGGTGGCGACGTGCGGCTGCAGCGCCAGCATTACCGGGTGGGTCGGGGTGCCGCCGTACATCTTCGAGACCTCGGTGCGCCACCAGGCCAGCTTGATGCGCGCCACCGAGCCGTCGGTGGCATCGTCGACGGTGTCGTCGACCTCGCGGCAGAACGCGTACAGCGCGGTGATCGCACGCCGGCGCTCGGGCGGAAGGAACAGGAAGCTGTAGTAGAAACTGGAGCCGCTCTGGACGGTCTTTTGCTGGCAGTATTCGTCAGGAGACATGAATTCTAACTGGTGATGCTGGTTGGACGGCGCGCTGCGCCGCGGGTTGGACCACAATAGGGCGCTATCTTATACGATGCATGGGCGCCGGTTGAAGAAAGCCGGGCGCCTACATGCGCAGTGCGCGCCAGCCGACCACCAGCCAGTCGTGCCAGGCCAGCACCGGACGCCGGCGGAACACGTCGTAACCGGCGCCATCGAGCTTTTCCAGGATGCGCAGGCCGCCCTGCACGATCATGCGCAGCTCCATGCCGATGCGGCCCGGCAGGCGCTTGACCAGCGGCGCACCCGAGAGCATCAGGGCGCGCGCGCGTTCGACCTCGAAGCGCATCAGCGCCTGGAAAGGCGCGTCGACGGTGCCGGCGCGCAGCGCGGATTCGCTGACGTTGAAGCGCGCCAGGTCTTCCTGCGGAATGTAGACGCGGCCCTTCGTAAAATCGATCGCCACGTCCTGCCAGAAGTTGGTCAGTTGCAGGGCGCTGCAGATGGCGTCGGATTCGCGCAGGTTGTGGGCGTCGTCGGCCCCGTACAGCGCCAGCATCAGGCGCCCGACCGGGTCGGCCGAGCGGCGGCAGTAGTCGAGCAGGCCGGCGTAGTCGGCGTAGCGGTGGGTGGCCACGTCCTGCTTGAAGGCCGACAGCAGGTCGCGCATCGGCTGCAGCGACAGCCGGTATTGCGCGACCACGGCGGCCAGGCGCGCGAACATCGGGTCGGCCGGCTGCTGGCCGGCGGCGATCAGGTCGAGCTGGCGTTCGTAGGCTTGCAGCGCATCGAGGCGCTGCTGCGGCGTGGCGTCGCCCTCGTCGGCCAGGTCGTCGGCGCTGCGCGCGAAGGCGTAGATCGCTTCCACCGCCGGCACCAGGCGGCGCGGCAGCAGGATCGAGGCTACCGGGAAGTTTTCGTAATGATCTATTGCCATATCCCTGCCATTTTAGATTGATGACTCTATCGTCATCAAATTGTCTGTTTGCATGATTATAATTGCTGGATTACAAACTGGCGGCATCGTAGCGCCGGTTTCACGATCAGAACAATCATAAGGACCGCCACCGTGTCTGCCCGACCTGTTTCCACCTTCACCGGTGGCGCACGCGCCATCGTGCTCGCCTCCCTGACCGCGGCCGTGCTGGCTGCCTGCTCCAAGTCGGCGCCACCCGCCGCACACCTGCGCCCGGTGCGCGCCATGACCCTGGTCGCAGGCAGCAACGGCGAGCGCCTCGAATTCTCGGGCGACGTGCGGCCGCGCTACGAATCGGCGCTGGGCTTTCGCATCGGCGGCAAGATCGTCGAGCGCAAGGTCGACGTCGGCGCGCTGGTCAAGAAAGGCGACGTGCTGATGCGGCTCGACCCGCAAGACATGAAGCTGGCCGAAACCCAGGCCCGCGCCACGCTGCGCGCCGCCGAGACCGAGCGCGACCTGGCGAATGCCGACTACAAGCGCCACGTGAACCTGCGCAGCCAGAACTTCGTCAGCCAGGCCGTGCTCGACGCCAAGCAGAGCGCCCTGAAGGCGGCCCAGGCCAACGTCGAGGCGGCGCGCGCCGGCCTGCGCGGCCAATCGAACCAGGCCAACTACACCAGCCTGAGTGCCGACGTCGACGGCGTGGTGACCGCGATCGAAGCCGAAGTCGGCCAGGTGGTGCAAGCCGGCAGCCCGGTGGCGCGCGTGGCCCGCGCCGACGAGAAAGAGGTGGTGATCGGCATCCCCGAAGACAAGGTCGAACTGCTGCGCAAGGCCGGCACCGTCACCGTGCGCCTGTGGGCGAACGCGGACCAGACCATTCCGGGCAAGATCCGCGAAGTGTCGCCGGTGGCCGATCCGGCCAGCCGTACCTATACCGTGAAGGTCTCCGTCCCGGCGCGCCAGGACGTGCGCCTGGGGATGACGGCGACCGTGGAGCTGGTGGCGGGCGCGAATGGCGCCAAGGGCGGCGCCACGCTGCGCGTGCCCCTCACTGCGCTGGTGCAGAACAAGGGCGCCACCAGCGTCTGGGTAGTGGAGGGGGGCGCGGTGAAACTGGTGAACGTCCAGGTGGCGGGACAGGTCGACAACGACGTGCTGCTGGCCGGCGGCGTCACTGCAGGCCAGCAGATCGTCACTGCCGGCGTCAACCAGCTCAAGCCGGGCCAGAAGGTGCGCATCCTGACCGCCGACGTGGCGCGCCGCGCCGATACCGAGGCTGCCGTCTCGGGCAGCGCCGGCAACAATGCCGCTTCTCCCAACGCAGGCAGCGGGGCAGCACGATGAAGGGTTTCAACCTGTCGCGCTGGGCGCTGGAACACATCCCGCTCACGCGCTTCCTGATCGCGGCCTGCCTGCTGTTCGGCATCCTGAGCTACTTCGAACTGGGCCAGGACGAGGACCCGCCGTTCACCTTCCGCGCGATGGTGGTGCGCGCCGTGTGGCCGGGCGCCACCGCGCTGCAGATGGCCGAGCAGGTCACCGATCCGCTCGAACGCAAGCTGCAGGAGACGCCGTACATCGACCGCATCCGCAGTTTTTCCAAGCCGGGCGAGACCACCATCATCCTCGAGCTGCGTGAATCGACGCCGCCGAAAGAGACCGGGCCGGCCTGGTACCAGGTGAGGAAGAAGATCGGCGACATCGCCGCCACACTGCCGCAGGGCGTGATCGGCCCCTTCTTCAACGACGAATTCGGCGACACCTACGGTTCCATCTTCGCGCTCTCGGGCGATGGCTTTACCTATGCCGAGATGCGCGACTACGCCGACTTCGTGCGCCAGCAATTGCTGCGCGTGCCGCTGGTGGCCAAGGTCGAGCAGTTCGGGGTGCAGAACGAGAAGGTGTACATCGAGTTCTCGAGCAAGAAGTTCGCCCAGCTGGGCGTGCCATTCGAGCAGATCGTCAACCAGATCGCGACCCAGAACGAGGTCGAGGCCAGCGGCATGCTGGTCACGCCATCGGACAACCTGCAGGTGCGGGTCACCGGCGCCTTGCGCAGTTTGCAGCAGATCGAAGACCTGCAGCTGCGCGCCGGCGGCACCACCTTCCGCCTGGGCGACTTCGCGGTCGTCAAGCGCGGCTACCAGGACCCGCCGGGCGAGAAGATGCGCTTCAACGGCAAGGAAGTGATCGGCCTGGGCGTGTCGATGGAAAAGGGCGGCAACATCATCACCATGGGCGAGGGGCTGGAGGAAACCGTGACGCGTATCCGCGCCCAGCTCCCGGTCGGCATCGAACTGGAACGCGTGGCCAACCAGCCGCAGGCCGTCACTGAATCGGTGGGCGAGTTCGTGAAGGTACTGATCGAGGCGATCGTGATCGTGCTGGCGGTGTCGTTCCTGGCGCTGGGCCTGCACAGCAAGCCGAAGTGGCGGGTGGACGTGTACCCGGGCCTGGTGGTGGCGCTGTCGATCCCGCTGGTGCTGGCGATCACCTTCCTGTTCATGCGCATGCTCGATATCTCGCTGCACAAGATCTCGCTGGGCGCCCTGATCATCGCGCTCGGCCTGCTGGTGGACGATGCCATCATCGCGGTCGAGATGATGGTGCGGAAGATGGAAGAGGGCCTCTCGCGCTTCGAGGCGGCCACCTTTGCCTACACCTCGACCGCGATGCCGATGCTGACCGGTACCCTGATCACGGCGGCCGGCTTCCTGCCGATCGGCCTGGCCGAATCGGCGGCCGGCGAATACACCTTCACCATGTTCTCGGTGAACGGCCTGGCCCTGCTCATCTCGTGGGTGGTGGCGGTGATGTTCACGCCGTACATCGGCTTCATGCTGCTGAAGGTGAAGCCGCACGGCCAGGGCGAGAGCAGCCACGACGTGTTCGACACGCCCGGCTACCAGCGCTTCCGCCGCCTGGTCAACTGGTGCGTCGAGTGGAGAAAGACCACCATCGCGCTGAGCCTGGGCGTGTTCGCGCTGGGCGTATTCGGCTTCAACTTCATCGAGAAGCAGTTCTTCCCCGATTCCAGCCGTCCCGAACTGATGGTGGAGTTGTGGTCGCCCGAAGGCACCAGCTTCGCCGCCAACGAAGCGACGGTGAAGCGTTTCGAAGCCTTCCTGGGCAAGCAAGAAGGCGTGCAGAGCGTGACCAGCTACGTCGGCACCGGCAGCCCGCGTTTTTACCTGCCGCTGGACCAGATCTTCCCGCAGTCGAACGTGTCGCAGGTGGTGGTGCTGCCCGTCGATACCGCGGCGCGCGAGGCGCTGCGGCTGAAGATCATCGACGCCTTCCGCACCGACTTCCCCGAAGTGCGCGGGCGGGTAAAACTGCTGCCGAACGGGCCGCCGGTGCCGTATCCGGTGCAGTTCCAGGTACTGGGGCCGGACGTCCAGGTAGTGCGTGGCGTGGCCGACCAGGTCAAGGACGTCATGCGCGCCAACCCGAATACGCTGGGCGTGAACGACAACTGGAACGAAGCGGTCAAGGTGCTGCGCCTCGACCTGGACCAGGACAAGCTGCGCGCGCTGGGCGTGACCTCGCAGGCGGTGCGCCGCACGGTCAATACCACGCTGACCGGCACCCCGATCGGCCAGTTCCGCGAATCGAACCGCCTGATCGACATCGTGGTGCGCCAGCCGGTGGAGGAGCGCGCCACCATCACCAAGCTGTCCGAGGCGCTGGTGCCCACCAGCGGCGGCCGCGCCGTGACCATCGGCCAGGTGGCGCGGGTGCAGTTCGTGTGGGAGCCGGGCGTGGTCTGGCGCGAAGGGCGCGAGTGGGCGGTGATGGTGCAGTCCGACGTGGTCGAAGGCATCCAGGGCCCGACCGTGACCGCGCAGATCGACGCCAGGCTGGGCGAGATCCGCAGCAAGCTGCCGGCCGGCTACCGCCTGACGGTGGAGGGCGCCGCCGCCGACAGTTCGGAAGCGGAAGCCTCGATCATGGCCAACGTGCCCCTGGTGCTGTTCATCACGTTCACGCTGCTGATGCTGCAGCTGCACAGCTTCTCGCGCTCGCTGCTGGTGTTCCTCACCGGGCCGCTGGGCGTGGCCGGGGCGGCGATGGCGCTGCTGATCCTGGATCGTCCGTTCGGCTTCGTGGCGAATCTCGGCGTGATCGCGCTGTTCGGCATGATCATCCGGAATTCGGTGATCCTGGTCGACCAGATCGAGCAGGACATCGCGGGCGGGGCGCATCCGTGGGACGCGATCGTGGAATCGGCGGTGCGCCGTTGCCGCCCGATCCTGTTGACGGCGGCGGCTGCGGCGCTGGCCATGATCCCGCTGTCGCGCTCGACGTTCTGGGGGCCGATGGCGGTGGCGATCATGGGTGGTCTGCTGGTGGCCACCGCCTTGACGCTGCTGTTCTTGCCGGCGCTGTATGCGGCCTGGTTCCGCGTCAAGAAACCCGAGCCGACCACCTCATCTGTTCCTTGAGTTAGTCCTGAAACCGTCATTCCCGCGCAGGCGGGAATCCAAGTCTGCTAGCAATGTGGCGGCTCATGGAAACTTGGATTCCCGCCTCCGCGGGAATGACGTTTGGAGGCCAACAATCGAACTCATGCATATCCGGACCGCACGCATATAAAAATGCTCCCCAATAGTGACAGAAAATCCAGTAAAATAATCGTTTGAAGTTGTAGCCCCTAAACAATGGAGTGCAGGGCGACCGGTTCTACTGACGGGCGCCCTTTGTTTTTGTGGCAATATGCAATCCTGCGCGAGGATGGCGAAATTGGTAGACGCACCAGGTTTAGGTCCTGACGCCAGCAATGGTGTGGGGGTTCGAGTCCCCCTCCTCGCACCACGAATAATTATTTTTTTGGACGATTTTTACAATGGCAACTGCAGTCGAAACCCTGGGTAAACTCGAGCGTCGCTTGACGATCTCTTTTCCGGTAGCTGACGTTCGTACCGAAGTCGAAAAGCGCCTGAAACAGCAGGCCAAGACCGCACGTGCGCCGGGCTTCCGTCCGGGCAAGGTGCCTCTGAAGATGGTCGCCGCCCAATACGGCTACCAGATCGAGACCGACGTCCTGAACGACAAGGTCGGCCGCGCGTTCAACGACGCCGCTGTCGCCAACGAACTGCGCGTTGCCGGTTTCCCGAAAATCGAACCGAAGCAAGATGCTGAAGAAGGCACCCTGGCTTTCGACGCCACCTTCGAAATCTACCCGGACGTCACCATCGGCGACCTGGCCGCTGTCGAAGTCGAAACCGTCGCCACCGAAGTGACCGACGCCGAAATCGACAAGACCATCGACATCCTGCGCAAGCAGCGCGTGCACTACCACACCAAGGGTGAGGCAGGCGAGCACGGCACCGGCGGCGACGCCGTGGCTGCCAATGGCGACCGCGTGACCGTCGACTTCGTCGGCACCCTGGACGGCGTCGAGTTCGAAGGCGGCAAGGCCGAGAACTACCCGTTCGTGCTGGGCGAAGGCCGCATGCTGCCGGAATTCGAAGCCGCCACGGTCGGCTTGAAAGTCGGCGAGAGCAAGACCTTCCCGCTGGCCTTCCCGGAGGACTATCACGGTAAGGACGTGGCCGGCAAGACCGCCGAGTTCACCATCACCCTGAAGAACCTGGAATGGGCGCACATGCCTGAAGTCGACGCCGAGTTCGCCAAGTCGCTGGGCATCGAAGACGGCTCGATCGAGAAAATGCGCGAAGATATCAAGGTCAACCTGGAACGCGAAGTGACCGCCCGTGTCAAAGCGCGCAACAAGGAAGCCGTGATGGACGCGCTGGTCAAGTCGACCGAACTGGACGTGCCGAACGTGATGATCGAGCAGGATTCGGAGCGCCTGGCCGAGATGACCCGCCAGGACATGGCGCAGCGCGGCATGGACGTGTCGAAGCTGCCGTTCCCGACCGAAATGTTCAAGGACAAGGCAGAGCGCCGCGTGCGCCTGGGCCTGATCCTGTCGCAACTGGTCGCTGACAACAACCTGCAAGCTACCCAAGAGCAGGTGAAGGCACAGATCGAAGACTTCTCGCAAAGCTACGAAGATCCGAAGGAAGTCCTGAAGTACTACTTCAGCGATCGCCGTCGCCTGGGCGAAGTCGAAGCTCTTGTATTGGAAGAAAACGTCGTCAACTATGTACTCGGCAAGGCGAAGGTCAGCACCAAGACCATCGCTTTCGATGAACTGATGGGCAGCATGCCTCAGGCCTGAGAATGAAACTTGCCGGCCTGCGTGGCCGGCATTTTTTTCTCAGCGTTTTCAGCATTGCCCTACTAACAAGGAACGAGACAGGTATGATTCACAATCCGGCATTGGATACGCAAGCCCTCGGCATGGTCCCGATGGTGATCGAACAGAGCGGTCGTGGCGAGCGCGCCTACGACATCTACTCGCGCCTCCTCAAGGAGCGCGTCATCTTCCTGGTCGGCCCTGTCAACGACCAGATGGCCAACCTGATCGTGGCCCAGATGCTGTTCCTGGAGAGCGAGAATCCGGACAAGGATATTTCGCTGTACATCAACTCCCCGGGCGGTTCGGTCTCGGCAGGTCTCGCGATCTTCGACACCATGAACTTCATCAAGCCGGACGTGTCGACGCTGTGCACCGGTCTGGCTGCCTCGATGGGCGCCTTCCTGCTGGCCGCCGGCGCCAAGGGCAAGCGCTTCTCGCTGCCGAACTCGCGCGTCATGATTCACCAGCCGTCGGGCGGTTCGCAGGGCATGGCGTCGGACATCGAAATCCAGGCCAAGGAAATCCTGTACCTGCGCGAGCGCCTGGCGCGCATCATGGCCGACAACACCGGCCAGAGCATCGAGCAGATCCACAAGGACACCGACCGCGACCGCTTCATGTCGGCCGAGGAATCGGTGGAATATGGCATGATCGACAAGGTCCTGACCAGCCGCGGCTAAGTCATCCACCGGGCAGCCGGCGAGGTGTTGCCAAAAAACGCCCGGACGCGCAACCGTTCGGGCGTTTGTTTTTTATTTCAGGTAGCATGTTTGTGCACGTATCGCTTGCGGGCGGCCTACCCGCGCCGGATTAACTCCACCGCGGGACTGACCCTGGATTGACTCGCTCCACTGTTGGCCGTCATACTTGTGACGCACTGCATCCGCCTTATATTGATAGCAATTAAATAGATTCCTGCCCCCATGTCAGACAAAAAATCCTCCAGCGGCGAAAAACTTCTGTACTGCTCGTTCTGCGGAAAGAGCCAGCACGAAGTCAAAAAGCTGATCGCGGGACCGTCGGTGTTCATCTGCGATGAATGCATCGACCTGTGCAACGACATCATCCGCGATGAAACGTCGAACGTCGAAACGGTGGCGGGCGCCAAGTCCGACCTGCCGACGCCGCTCGAAATCACCGAACTGCTCGACCAGTACGTGATCGGCCAGCAAACGGCCAAGCGCATCCTGTCGGTGGCGGTGTACAACCATTACAAGCGCCTCAAGCACCTGGGCAAGAAAGACGACGTCGAACTGGCCAAGAGCAATATCTTGCTGGTCGGTCCGACCGGCTCGGGCAAGACCCTGCTGGCCCAGACCCTGGCGCGCATGCTCAACGTGCCGTTCGTGATCGCCGACGCGACCACCCTGACCGAAGCCGGCTACGTCGGCGAAGACGTCGAGAACATCATCCAGAAGCTGCTGCAAAGCTGCAACTACGAAGTCGAAAAGGCGCAGCGCGGCATCGTCTACATCGACGAGATCGACAAGATTTCCCGCAAGTCCGACAATCCATCGATCACGCGCGACGTGTCGGGCGAAGGCGTGCAGCAGGCGCTGCTGAAACTGATCGAGGGCACCATGGCCTCGGTGCCGCCGCAAGGCGGGCGCAAGCACCCGAACCAGGACTTCGTGCAGATCGACACGACCAACATCATGTTCATCTGCGGCGGCGCCTTCGACGGCCTGGCCAAGGTGATCCAGAACCGTTCGGTCAAGAGCGGCATCGGCTTCGGCGCCACGGTCAAGAGCCAGAACGACGACTACAACGCCGAGATCCTGCTCGAAGCGGAACCGGAAGACCTGATCAAGTTCGGCCTGATCCCGGAATTGGTCGGCCGTCTGCCGGTGGTCGCCGCGCTGAGCGAATTGACCGAGGAAGCGCTGATCCAGATCCTGGTCGAGCCAAAGAATGCGCTGATCAAGCAGTATTCGAAACTGCTTGAAATGGAAGGCGCCGAACTGGAAATCCGTCCGGCCGCCTTGCACGCGATTGCCAAGAAAGCATTGGCGCGCAAGACCGGCGCGCGCGGCCTGCGTTCGATTCTCGAACATGCGCTGCTCGACGTAATGTATGAATTGCCAAGCCAGCAGAACGTGGTGAAAGTAGTGATTGATGAAAATACGATCACGAACGGCGCCAAGCCTTTGCTGATTTACAGCGAAACCGCAAAAGCGTCCGGAGAAAACTGAAAAAATCCAACGCGCACGCCTTAAAAAGGCTTGCCGTACGGACTTAACTCGGTACAATCAATCTCAATAAAAGACGCAGGCTTCAATCGAAAAGCCACTCGCGGTGCGCCGCGCGGTGGCTTTTTTATTGACGATGCAATCGACGCCGGCAGTCTTTTATTGGAACGGCAAATGATGATTCGACAAGTTGATTCTTTTTACTTGTAGAAAATAATTTCGCAGCCCGGACTTGAGATTTCGCTGCGAGCGCCCAGATTCAGCAACACGCTTTCTATAAGGTATGCCATGACAACTTCGAAATTAACCGAGCAAACGACGCTGCCACTTCTGCCGTTGCGCGATGTGGTTGTGTTCCCGCATATGGTGATACCTCTGTTCGTCGGCCGTCCTAAATCCATCAAGGCGCTCGAAGCCGCCATGGAGCAGGGCAAGAGCATCATGCTGGCCGCCCAAAAGGCCGCCGCCAAGGACGAACCTTCTGCCGCCGACATTTACGAGATCGGCTGCGTGGCCAATATCCTGCAAATGCTGAAGCTGCCCGACGGCACCGTGAAGGTGCTGGTCGAAGGCGCCCAGCGCGCGCGCATCGATAACATTACCGATGGCGCCACCCATTTCACCGCCGAGCTGACCCCGCTGAACTCGGAGATCGGCGACGATTCCGAAGTCGAAGCGATGCGCCGCGCGATCGTGCAGCAGTTCGACCAGTACGTCAAACTCAACAAGAAAATCCCGCCCGAGATCCTGGCCTCGCTGGCCGGCATCGACGACGCCGGCCGCCTGGCCGACACCGTCGCCGCCCACCTGCCGCTGAAACTCGAGCAGAAGCAGGTGATCCTGGAGATCTTCAACGTCGCCAAGCGCCTCGAGCACCTGCTCGGCCAGCTGGAAGGCGAACTGGACATCCTGCAGGTCGAGAAACGCATCCGCGGCCGCGTCAAGCGCCAGATGGAAAAGTCGCAGCGCGAGTACTACCTGAACGAACAGGTCAAGGCGATCCAGAAGGAACTGGGCGAAGGCGAAGAGGGCGCCGACATCGAGGAGCTCGAGAAGAAAGTCATCGCCGCCAAGATGCCGAAGGAAGCCCAGGAAAAAGCCCAGGCCGAGATCCGCAAGCTCAAGCTCATGTCGCCGATGTCGGCCGAAGCGACCGTGGTGCGCAACTACATCGACACCCTGGTCTCGCTGCCATGGAAGAAAAAGTCGAAGGTCACCGCCGACCTCGAGAACGCCCAGAACGTGCTCGAGCAGGATCACTACGGCCTCGACAAGATCAAGGAACGTATCCTGGAATACCTCGCGGTGCAGCAGCGCGTCGACAAGCTGAAAGCGCCGATCCTGTGCTTCGTCGGTCCTCCGGGCGTGGGTAAAACCTCGCTGGGCCAGTCGATCGCCCGCGCCACGAATCGCAAGTTCGTGCGCATGGCGCTCGGCGGCGTGCGCGACGAGGCCGAGATCCGCGGCCACCGCCGTACCTATATCGGCTCGATGCCGGGCAAGGTGCTGCAGTCGCTGGCCAAGGTCGGTGTGCGCAACCCGCTGTTCCTGCTCGACGAGATCGACAAGATGGGTGCGGACTTCCGCGGCGACCCGTCGTCGGCATTGCTGGAGGTGCTGGATCCGGAACAGAACCACACCTTCTCGGACCACTACCTGGAAGTCGACTTCGACCTGTCGGACGTGATGTTCGTGGCCACCTCGAACTCGTTCAACATCCCGCCGGCGCTGCTGGACCGGATGGAAGTCATTCGCCTGTCGGGTTACACCGAAGACGAAAAGACCAGCATCGCGCAGCGCTACCTGCTGCCGAAGCAGCTCAAGAACAACGGCTTGAAGCAGGACGAGATCGCGGTCGAGGAAGAAGCGATCCGCGACATCATCCGCTACTACACCCGTGAAGCGGGCGTGCGTTCGCTCGAGCGCGAAGTGTCGAAGATCTGCCGCAAGGTGGTCAAGATGCTGCTGCTCAAGCGCGACGAGAAGGGCGAGAAGGCAAGCGCCAAGCGCGTGGTCGTGAACAGCGAGAACCTGGACAAATTCCTGGGCGTGCGCCGTTACGACTTCGGCGTGGCCGAGAAGGAAAACCAGATCGGCCAGGTGGTCGGCCTGGCCTGGACCGAAGTCGGCGGCGACCTGCTCACCATCGAAGCCGTCAACGTGCCGGGCAAGGGCGCCATCATCCGCACCGGTACCCTGGGCGACGTGATGAAGGAGTCGATCGAGGCCGCCCGCACCGTGGTGCGCAGCCGCGCCCAGCGTTTCGGCATCAAGAACGAAGTGTTCGAGAAGACCGACATCCACATCCACGTGCCGGAAGGCGCGACGCCGAAGGATGGTCCGTCGGCCGGTATCGGCATGACGACGGCGCTGGTGTCGGCCTTCACCGGCATCCCGGTGCGCGCCGACGTGGCGATGACGGGCGAGATCACGCTGCGCGGCGAAGTGCTGCCGATCGGCGGCCTGAAGGAGAAGCTGCTGGCGGCGCATCGCGGCGGCATCAAGACGGTGCTGATCCCCGAGCAGAACGTGAAGGACCTGGCCGAGATCCCGGACAACGTCAAGAACCAGCTCGAGATCGTGCCGGTGCGCTGGATCGAGAAGGTGCTGGAAGTGGCGCTGGAGCGTCAGCCGGAAGCGCTGGCCGACGCGCCTGCCGTTGCCGCGGTGACGGCGACGCCGGCCGAAGGGCAGGGCGAGGTGGTCAAGCACTGAATGTTCAGGCGTCGGCTTGAATGATGAAACAGGCGCCGCGAGGCGCCTGTTTTTTCATGTCGATACGTTGCGAAGATACTGACGTTCGCGACGTCTATAGCGCATCCGACCGGCTTCTGACGCGCCAACCGGCGCTAAACAACGCCCCCTTCGAGCCCCTCCACCTTGACAGCGCCATGTTGCCCTTGTTTAATACGCCCTGCACTTTTGCAGTAAAGGCGCCCCACAGCGTCACGAACGAAAACGAGGGAACGAGTGAACAAGACAGAACTGATCGAAGAAATCGCGAAGTCCGCGGACATTACGAAGGCCTCGGCGACGCGTGCACTCGACGCCATGATCGACGCCGTCACCGAAAGCCTGAAGAAGAACGACAGCGTCACGCTGGTCGGCTTCGGCACTTTCACGGTTGGCGAGCGCGCAGCACGCACCGGTACCGATCCGCGTACCAAGGAACCCATCAAGATCAAGGCCGCCAAGGTTCCGAAATTTAAGGCTGGTAAAGCTCTGAAAGATGCTGTAAACTAATGCCTTCTTCGCGGTGACACGCGAAGGAAAGCAGCAGGAATACGATGTCGGTATCCTGACGCTTTGTTGAAGCATGTTTTGCTGGAGCGGTAGTTCAGTTGGTTAGAATACCGGCCTGTCACGCCGGGGGTCGCGGGTTCGAGCCCCGTCCGCTCCGCCAACAAAACATGCGAGACGCAAGTCTGGAGCGGTAGTTCAGTTGGTTAGAATACCGGCCTGTCACGCCGGGGGTCGCGGGTTCGAGCCCCGTCCGCTCCGCCAGAATTCGAGTAGTATGGAGTCGCCCAAAAGGGCCGCTCCGCAAGAAGGGGCGAACGCGAGTTCGCCTTTTTTTTTAACTGTGCTGTTAAAGCATTCTCAACCTAGAATGGCTGACCATGTTTGATTTTGTTCGGAATAACAAGCGCGTGATGCAGGGCCTGCTCCTGGTCATCATCGTGCCGTCGTTCGTGTTCGTGGGACTCGAGAGCTATCAGAGCGGCGACGCCGGCGCCGGTGTCGCCACCGTCGACGGCAAGAAGATCACCCAGCAGGAGTGGGAAGAAGCGCAGCGCCGCCAGATCGACCAGGCGCGCCAGATGATGGGCCCGCAGTTCGACCAGAAGATGTTCGAAACCGCGGAAGCCAAGCAGACCATCCTGAACAACCTGGTGGGCGAACGCGCCATCGACGCCGAGCTCAATCGCGCGCAGCTGACCGTGGGCGACCAGGCGCTGGCCAAGTACATCTCGAACATCCAGATCTTCCGTAAACCCGACGGCAGTTTCGACAAGGAAGCCTATCAGGCCTGGCTGGCCTCGCAAGGCATGACCGGTCCGATGTTCGACCAGCGCCTGCGCCGCGACATGGCCGTGCAGCACCTGGCCGGCTCGATCCAGGCCACCGCCTTTGCGCCGCGCACCGTCACCACCCGCCTGTCGAACATCAACGACCAGCAGCGCGAAGTGCAGGAACTGCAGTTCCCGATCGCGACCTACCTGCCGCAGGTAAAGGTCACCGACGAGATGGTCAAGGCCTACTACGACAAGAACGCGCAAATGTTCCAGATTCCGGAACAGGTCAAGGCCGAATACGTCGTGTTCGATTCCTCGACTGTCGAAGGCCAGGTGCAGGTCAGCGACGCCGAAGTGCTTGATTACTACAACAAGAACCTGAAGGCGTACACCACGCCCGAGCAGCGTACCGCCAGCCACATCCTGATCAACCTGGCGCGCGACGCCAAGCCGACCGACCAGGCCGCCGCCAAGGCCAAGGCCGAAGCGGTGCTGGCCCAGGTGCGCGCCAATCCGGCCAACTTCGCCGAGATCGCCAAAAGGGAATCGCAGGATCCGGGTTCGGCCCAGGCCGGCGGTGACCTGGGCGTGGTCGAGAAGGGCCTGTTCGTCAAGCCGGTCGAAGACGCGATCTATGGCCTGAAAGAAGGCGAGACCAGCGGCCTGGTGCAGTCTGAGTTCGGCTACCACGTGATCAAGGTCACCAAGATCGTGCCATCGACGCAGAAGTCGCTGGACGCGGCCAAGGAACAGATCGCGGCCGACCTCAAGAAGCAGAAGATGTCGGCCAAGTATTCGGAACTGGCCAACGTGTTCGGCGAGACCGTGTATGACCAGTCGGACAGCCTGAAGCCGGTGGCCGACAAGCTCAAGCTGCAGATCCAGACCGCCGACAACCTGACCCGTACGCCGAATCCGGCGCTGGGCGAGGCGCCGTTCAACAACGCCAAGTTCCTGGCCGCGCTGTTCTCCAACGACGCGATCAAGAACAAGCGCAACACCGAGGCGGTGGAAGTCGCGCCGACCGTGCTGGTGGCCGGCCGCGTGGTCGAGTTCCGGCCGGCGAGCAAGCGCGCCCTGGCCGACGTCGAAGCGGCGATCCGCCAGCGCGTGACGCTGGAAGAAGCGGCGCGCCTGGCACGCCAGGCCGGCGAAGCCAAGCTCAATGCCGTCAAGGCCTCGGGCGACGCCACCGGCTTCGGCGACACCAAGGTGCTGTCGCGTACCACGCCGCCGACCATCAACCAGGTCGCCGCGATCGCCGCGCTGAAAGCCGACGTGAGCAAGCTGCCGGCCTACGTCGGCGTGGAAGTGCCGGGCCAGGGTTACAGCGTGGTCCGCATCGGCAAGGTGTCGCAGCCGGCGCAGCTCGATGAAGCGCGCCGCAAGCAGGAGGCGACCCAGATTTCCGAACTGGCCGGCCAGCAGGCGATGGTCGACTATGTCGAAGCGCTGAAGGTCAAGGCGAAAGCCAAGGTCTCGGTCAAGGGTTCGGAACTCGGCAACAGCGACAACGGCCAGTAAGATCCTGCGCTGGACGTGAAAAAGCCCGGCTGCGCGAGCAGCCGGGCTTTTTGTTTTTGGTGGTGCGAAGTTCGTAGGGTCGGCGGCGGAGCCGCCAACCCTACGGTATCTCAGCCCGCATGTAACGTGCGCGCGGCGCGCAGGAAGTCTTGCGGCGCGATGTCGTCCAGCGCCAGAGCCTCGGCCTGCGGATACTGCACGAAGTTGCGGTCGATCGAGCGCAGGTAGGCCGGGTCGTAGTGCTCCACCAGCAGCTGGTCCACCACCTCGGCCATCTGGCCGCTGTTGGCCAGCGCATGCCAGGCGTCGATCTTGGCGCGGCCATGCAGCTGCACCAGATGCTCCAGCTGGCCGTTCAGGGCCGATGGATCGGCGCAGAAGTGCTCGTAGTCTTCCATGAGCAGGCGCACCCGGTTCGGGCGCGACAGGTTCACGGCGATGCACGGCGCGGCGCGCATGTGCTCCATCACCAGGCCCGGCACGCGCAGGTTGCCGACCTTCTTGCTTTCGGATTCGACGAACACCGGCTTCGACGGATCGAAGCGGCGCAGCTTGTCCCATACCTGGCTCTCGAACCATTTCTGGGTCGGCTGCGGCTCGTGCGGCAGGTGGCCCAGCACCGAGCCGCGGTGCGCGGCCAGCTTTTCCAGGTCCAGCACCTGGGCGCCAATGCCGTCCAGCGTTTCGAGCAGCCGGCTCTTGCCGCTGCCGGTGGTGCCGCAGATGACGCGCCAGTCGAGCGCCGGCGGGTCTTCCAGCGCACCGCTGACGTAGGCGCGGTAGTTCTTGTAGCCGCCTTCGAGCTGCACCACCGGCCAGCCGATGCGCGCCAGGACGTGCGCCATCGAGCCGCTGCGGTTGCCGCCGCGCCAGCAGTACACCAGCGGGCGCCATTCGCGCGGCTTGTCGGCAAAATGGGTCTCGATGTGGCGCGCAATATTCGCCGCCACGATCGGCGCGCCTACCTTCTTCGCCTCGAACGCGCCGGTCTGCTTGTACAGGGTGCCGACGCGGATCCGTTCTTCGTCGTTCAGGACCGGGCAGTTGATGGCGCCGGGGATATGGTCGTGCGCGTACTCCGACTCGCTGCGCACGTCGATGATGGTGTCAAAACTGTCGAGCTGCGCCACCAGGGCGTCGAAGCCCAGGACTTCTGGATATTTCATTGTTTCTTGATGAGACTGGAGAATTGCGGCCAGATGTTATTCAGGATGATCGGGTGCGCCTGCGCGGTCGGATGCAGGCGGTCTTGCTGGAACAGGGCCGGCTTGTCGGCCACGCCCTCGAGCATGAAGGGCACCAGCGGAGCATTGGTCTCCTGCGACAGCGCCTTGAACATATTGAAGAAGCGCTCGGTGTAGGCGCGCCCGTAGTTCGGCGGCATGCGCATGCCGACCAGCAGCACGCGCGCCTTTTGGTCTTGCGACTGCTTGATCATGGCGCGCAGGTTCGCTTCGGCCGACGGTACCGGCAGCCCACGCAGGCCGTCGTTGGCGCCCAGCTCGATGACCACGATGTCGGGCCGGTGCTGTCCGAGCAGGGCCGGCAGGCGCGCGCGCCCGCCGCTGGTGGTCTCGCCGCTGATGCTGGCGTTGACGATTCGGGCGTCGATTTTCTCCGCCTTGAGCTTCTGTTCGAGCAGCGCCACCCAGCCCGCGCCGCGCGCGATGCCGTATTCGGCCGACAGGCTGTCGCCCACCACGAGCACGGTTTTTGGTGCAGAATAGGCGCTCGCCGTCGCAACCATGAGTACTGCGCCGACAGTCAATTTTTTAAGAAAAGCTAGCATGCGTGATCATCCCGAGGCATTCAAACAAAACGCTGACCTTGACACCGGCCGCACGCCGGCGATCCAGGTAAGCGCTCTAGCGAAGAAGGTTGCGGACGCCAGCGGCGAACTCACCATCCTGCAAGATATCGATTTTACCGTGCAACCAGCCGAGACGCTCGCGCTCGTCGGCGCCTCCGGCTCGGGCAAGTCCACGCTCCTGGGCCTGCTGGCCGGCCTCGACACCCCGACCTCGGGCACAGTGCTGCTCGATGGCACCGACATCTTCGCCCTCGACGAAGACGGCCGCGCCGCTTTTCGCAAGGCCAAGCTGGGCTTCGTGTTCCAGTCGTTCCAGCTGCTGGGTCACCTGACGGCGCTGGAAAACGTGATGTTGCCGCTCGAACTGCGCGGCGACGCCGATGCGCGCGCCAAGGCCAGCGAGATGCTGGGCCGCGTCGGCCTGGGCAGCCGCCTGAAACACTATCCCAAGTTCCTGTCCGGCGGCGAGCAGCAGCGCGTCGCGCTGGCGCGCGCTTTCGTCACCGAGCCGCCGCTGCTGTTCGCCGACGAGCCGACCGGCAGCCTGGACGCCGCCACTGGCGAAGCGGTCATCCAACTGATGTTCGAACTCAATCGCGAACGCGGCTCGACCCTGGTGCTGGTCACCCACGACAACGCGATGGCGGCGCGCTGCGGCCGCACGCTCACCATCGCGGCCGGCCGCCTCGCCGCTTAAGCACCTAAGCACTCAATGCGCGGCGTGCTCGCGCACCAGGCGATTGAGCACCTTGCGCACCGCCGCCGGCAGCTCGCCGGCGGTCAATCCGATCGGGCCGACGCCGTCCTGCACCAGTTCGTCGGCCGCCGCCCCGTGCATCCAGGCGCCGCCGATCGCCGCTTCCCACGCCGGCCAGCCCTGCGCCAGCAGTGCGCCGCAGATCCCCGCCAGCACGTCGCCGCTGCCGGCCGTGGCCAGGGCGGCGTTGCCGGTCGGGTTGATCACCACCTCGCCATCGGGGCGCGCGACCACGCTGCCCGAACCCTTCAGGATCACTGTCGCATTGCTACGTAGCGCCATCTCGCGCGCCGCTTCCAGGCGGTCGGCCTGCACCACGGCGGCGGTCATGCCGAGCAGGCGTGCGCCTTCCAGCGGGTGCGGCGTCAGGATGCTGGGCGCGGCGCGCTGCGCCAGGCGCGATTGCAGGTCGGGGCTGGCGCCGATCAGGTTCAGGGCGTCGGCGTCGAGCACCAGCGGGCTGTCGCTGTCGAGTGCTTTGGCCAGCAGGCGGATCGCGCCCGCCGAATCGCCCATGCCGGGACCGATCACCAGGGTGCGGCCGAAGAAGTCGAAGTCGTCGGCCTGGCGGAACATGATTTCTGGCTGCACGCTGTCGTAGCCCGGCGGGCTGCCCAGCGCCGCCACGAACACGCGGCCGGCGCCGGCGAACAGCGCGCCGCGCGCGGCCAGCACCGGCGCCCCGGCCATGCCGTGCGCGCCGCCGACCACGGCCACGTCGCCGAAGCTGCCCTTGTGCGAGTTGTGGCGCCGCGGCGCCAGGTGACTGGCGAACAGCGCGACGTGGCCCGTCGATGCAGGGGCGCGCGGCAGCATCGCATCGTCCACGCCGAGCATGTCCACCCGCACCTGGCCGGCGTGGTCGCGCCCGTCCGCCGTGTGCAGGCCCGGCTTGTTGCCGAGGAAGGTGATGGTGTGGGTGGCGCAGACGGCGACGCCGTCCGGGCCGATCACTTCGCCGGTGTCGGCATCCAGTCCGCTCGGCACGTCGAGCGCCAGGATCGGGCAGCGAACTGCCTTGAGCGATTCGACCAGGTCGCGATATTCGCCGTCGAGCGGACGCGCCAGGCCGATGCCGAACAGGCCGTCGATCACCAGGCCCCATTGCGCATCGGGCGGCAGCATGTCGATCCAGCCGACGCTGCCCGAGCGCGCCCGTTCGTAGGCGGCCGCGGTGGCGGTGGAAGCATCGGCGCGCCCCGGTAAATGCAGGACGGTGGCGTCGACGCCGGCGTCAGCCAGGTTGGCGGCCGCTTCCAGCGCGTCGCCGCCGTTGTTGCCGGGACCGGCCAGCACCAGCACCGGCAGCGCGCGCGAGTCGCCCAGCAGCTCGAGCGCGAAGCCGGCGGCGGCGCGGCCGGCGCGTTGCATCAGTTCGCCGGCGGGCAGGTTGGTGTAGGCCGCTTGCTCGATGGCGCGGGTCTGGGCGACGGTGTAAAGACGTTGTTCCATGCTGTGCTTCGGAGAGTGGGTTCGGATGGCATTGTCGTGTATTTTCGCCAACGGCGGCGCGCCGTCCGACTACAATGGGGCTGGCACAATCGACAGCACGCGAAAGGACAAGGCATGGACTGGCAGTTCTGGATCGACCGAGGCGGCACCTTCACCGACATCGTGGCGCGCCGCCCCGACGGACAACTCGTGACGCACAAGCTGCTGTCCGAAAACCCTGAGCAGTACCGCGACGCCGCCGTGGCCGGCATCCGGCATCTGCTGGGAGACCAGTCCGGCACGGCGCCGATCGAGGCCGTCAAGATGGGCACCACGGTCGCCACCAACGCGCTGCTCGAGCGCAAGGGCGAGCCGACCGTGCTGGCCATCACGCGCGGTTTTCGCGACGCGCTGCGGATCGCCTACCAGAACCGGCCGCGCCTGTTCGACCGCCACATCGTGCTGCCCGAGCTGCTGTATGCGCGCGTGATAGAGGTCGACGAGCGCATCGGCGCGCACGGCGACCTGGTGCAGCCGCTCGACGACAATGCGGCGCGCGCCGCGCTGCAGGACGCGTTCGACGCCGGCCTGCGCTCGCTGGCGATCGTGTTCATGCACGGCTACCGCCACACGGCGCACGAAGAGGCCGTGGCGCGCATCGCGCGCGCGATCGGTTTCACACAAGTGTCGGTGTCGCACGAAGTCAGCCCGATGATGAAGCTGGTGGCGCGCGGCGACACGACGGTCGTCGACGCCTATCTGTCGCCGATCCTGCGCCGCTACGTCGACCAGGTGGCCAGCGAGCTGCCCGGCGTGAACCTGCAGTTCATGCAGTCCAGCGGCGGGCTGACCGATGCGCGTGCGTTCCAGGGCAAGGACAGCATCCTGTCCGGCCCTGCGGGCGGCATCGTCGGCATGGTGCGGGCCAGCCGCCTGGCCGGCTTCGAGCGCGTGATCGGCTTCGACATGGGCGGCACCTCGACCGACGTGTCGCACTATTCGGGCGAGTTCGAGCGGGTGTTCGAGACCCAGGTCGCGGGCGTGCGCATGCGCGCGCCGATGATGAGCATCCACACGGTGGCGGCGGGCGGGGGCTCGATCCTGCATTTCGACGGCAGCCGCTATCGCGTGGGGCCGGACAGCGCCGGCGCCAATCCGGGGCCGGCCAGCTACCGCCGCGGCGGGCCGCTGGCGGTCACCGACTGCAACGTCATGCTGGGCAAGGTGCAGCCGCGCTACTTCCCGCAGCTGTTCGGGCCGGGCGGCGACGAGGCGCTCGACGCCGACGCAGTGCACGCGCGCTTCGACGGGTTGGCCGACGAGATCGGCGCGGCGACGGGAGAGCGCCCGGCGCCGGAAGCCGTGGCCGAGGGCTTCATCCAGATCGCGGTCGGCAACATGGCCAACGCGATCAAGCAGATCTCGGTACAGCGCGGGCACGACGTGACCGAATACGCGTTGACCAGCTTCGGCGGCGCCGGCGGCCAGCACGCCTGCCTGGTGGCGGACGCGCTGGGCATGAAGACGGTATTCATCCATGCGCTGGCCGGCGTGCTGTCGGCCTACGGCATGGGGCTGGCCGACCAGACCGCGATGCGCGAGCAGGCGGTCGAGGAGCGGCTTGGGGACGCGATGCTGGCGTCGCTGCGTGCGCGCCTGGCCGCGCTGGCGCAGGGGGCGCGCCAGCAGCTGCTGGACCAGGGCGTGGCGCCGGGGCGCATCGCGCTGGTCGAGCGCGTGCACCTGCGCTATGAAGGCACCGATTCGGCGTTGCTGGTCCTTGCCGGCAGCGCCGCCGACATGCAGGCCCAGTTCGAGCAGGCCTATAAACGGCGCTACTCGTTCCTGATGCCGTCGCGCGCGCTGATGGTGGAAGCGGTGTCGGTGGAAGCGATCGGCCAGTCGGATGCGCCGGACGAAGCACGCGCCGGGACCCTGGCGCAGGAGGGGGCGCCGGCGCCGCAGGAGACCGTGCGCATGTACAGCGGCGGATCGTGGCGCGACACGGCGATCCATCCGCGTCGCCACCTGCAGCCGGGACACGTGGTGCATGGCCCCGCCATCGTCGCCGAAGACAACGCCACCACCGTGGTCGAACCGGGCTGGCAGGCGCGCGTGACCGACTACAACCACCTGGTGCTCACCCGCGTCGAAGCCTTGCCCGAGCGGCGCGCGATCGGCACCACGGCCGATCCGGTGATGCTGGAAATCTTCAACAACCTGTTCATGTCGATCGCCGAGCAGATGGGGCTGCGGCTGCAGAACACCGCGTACTCGGTCAATATCAAGGAGCGGCTCGACTTCAGCTGCGCCATCTTCGACCACGACGGCAACCTGGTGGCGAACGCGCCGCACATGCCGGTGCACCTGGGCTCGATGGGCGAGAGCATCAAGACCGTGATGCGCGAGAATGCGGGCCGCATGCGCGCCGGCGACGTCTACGTGCTGAACGACCCATACCACGGCGGCACCCACCTGCCGGACGTCACGGTGATCTCGCCGGTGTTCGACGTCGCGGGCCGCGACACCGGGGAGCCGGACCTCCTCTTCTACGTCGGCTCGCGCGGCCACCACGCCGATATCGGCGGCACCACGCCCGGCTCGATGCCGCCGGATTCAAGCCACATCGAGCAGGAGGGCGTCCTGATCAACAACTTCAAGCTGGTCGACGGCGCGGACGGCGTGCTGCGCGAGGATGCGGCGCGCGCGCTGCTGGCCAACGCGCGCTACCCGGCGCGCAATCCCGACCAGAACATGGCCGACCTGCGCGCACAGGTGGCGGCCAACCAGAAGGGCGTCGAAGAACTGGGCAAGATGGTGGCCTACTATGGGCTGGACGTGGTGCGCGCCTACATGGGGCACGTGCAGGACAACGCCGAGGAAGCGGTGCGGCGCGTGATCTCGGCGCTGAAGGACGGCAGCTTCCACTACGCGCTCGACAACGGCGCCCATATCGACGTCGCGATCCGGGTCGACCGCGCGGCGCGCAGCGCGGTGGTCGATTTCAGCGGCACGTCGGGCCAGCTGCCGAACAACTTCAACGCGCCGTCGAGCGTGTGCATGGCGGCGGTGCTGTACGTGTTCCGCACGCTGGTCGACGACGAGATTCCGCTGAACGCCGGCTGCCTCAAGCCATTGCAGGTGATCATCCCGCCGGGCTCGATGCTCAACCCGCATTATCCGGCGTCGGTGGTGTCGGGCAATGTCGAAACCTCGACCTGCATTACCAATGCGCTGTACGGCGCGCTGGGCGTGATGGCGGCGGCCCAGGGGACGATGAACAACTTCACGTTCGGCAATGCGCGCTATCAGTACTACGAAACCATCTCGGGCGGCTCGGGCGCCGGCGATGGGTTCGACGGGACCGACGTGGTGCAGACCAACATGACCAATTCGCGCCTGACCGATCCGGAAATCCTCGAGTTCCGCTTCCCGGTGCGGCTGGAGAGCTACGAGATCCGGCATGGATCGGGCGGGGCGGGGCGCTGGCGCGGCGGCAACGGCGGCGTGCGCAAGGTGCGCTTCCTGGAACCGATGACGGCGGCGATCCTGTCGAATAACCG
Organism: Massilia sp. YIM B02443; assembly: GCF_030411955.1. Classification (GTDB taxonomy): domain Bacteria; phylum Pseudomonadota; class Gammaproteobacteria; order Burkholderiales; family Burkholderiaceae_D; genus Telluria. The sequence goes on along the minus strand of NZ_JASNRA010000015.1, from coordinate 79,651 downwards.
CATTCATGCGCCGTTCGGCATGGCGGGCGGCGGCGAAGCGCAGCGTGGCCGCAATAGTGTGGTGCGTCCGGATGGGACGGTTGAGAACCTCGGACATATCGGCAAGGTCGATATGGAAGCCGGCGATGTGTTTGTGATCGAGACGCCGGGTGGGGGTGGGTTCGGTCAGGTTTGATGGGACTGGAGGCGTTGCCGGTTTGCTGGGTAAACTTGGGTCCCCGCCTGCGCGGGGACGACGGTTTTTAAGCTAACGAATAACTCCGGGTGGGCTGGCAGATCGCAATTTTTTTAGGAGCCCGCGCCTTGAAGACCGTCATTGCTCCCATCGGTCACAATGACTCCCCGCGCAGGCAGGGGCCTAAGTTATGCGCGCAAACCAGCAAGCCAGACCCGCATCGACTTAAGCCGCAATACCATACTTCCTGCGCGCCGCCTGATACTCCTCGACCAGCGTCTGCAGCCGCGGATGCTGCGCATCCTGGGCCCGGATCGCGTCGAGCAGCTCGCCCGCGGTCTGGCCCAGCGGGTGATCCCACCCCAGCTCGTTCACCTGGCGCAGGATGCCGCCGGCGGTGGCGACCATGATCTGCAGGTTGGTCGGCGCGATGTGCAGCGCCTCCAGCAGTGTCTGCACCGCGCCGCGCACGTCGCCCATATTGCGCTTTTCGTCGGCCACGCCGAGCAGGATCTGGGCCTGCGCCTTGAGCTGCTGGCCCATGCCCTCGACCAGGTCGCCGCGCCCGGCCTGGTTGAACACGCCCATCGCCTGGTCGACCGTGACGCCGCTGCCGGCGTCGTGCATCACGGTCATCATCACGTCGGCGGCCTGGGCGTCGAGACGGTGGTCGAGGCAGGCGCGCGCCATTTCCATCTTGAGGCTCGGCGACAGCCCGCTGCTGGCGCGCACCGCGTTCACCGCCGCCTGCAGCTCGGCCACGGCCGCGCCGCCGTTTCCCGTCTTGTCGTGCACCAGCGAACTGGCGTACGACTTGCAGGCCTCGGCGGCCGGGCTGCCGCGCAGTGAGCGCTCCAGGTCGCGTACCACGCCGCTGGCCTGCGGCAGGGAGCCGCGCGTCACCAGCGCCTTGACCAGCTTGACGTGGTCTTCGGGGTCGCGGAATTCCGAATAGCGTGCCTTGCTCACCACCTGCCTGAACGATTTCTCGGCAGCCTCGAGGTCGCCGCTGGCCAGCGCCACCTCGCCCAGTTTGCGCAGGCGCCGCACCACGTGCGGCGAGATTGCCACCGCGTCGGCCAGCACCTTCTTGGCCAGCGCCTGCTCGCCCTCGGCCTCGAGGCAGCGCGCCAGCAGGTCGTAGGCCGCCATCAGGCGCGGGTTCGAGATCAAGAGTTCGTCGAGGATGAAGCGGGCGTCGTCGATCTGGTCCAGCGCCACCATGCAGCGCGCCAGGCCCAGCGCGGCCCAGCCGAGCGGGCGTTCGGTCATGATGTGGCGGTACACGTTGGCGGCCTGCTGATGTTCGCCCAGCGTCGTGTACAGCTCGGCGCGGATGCGCGCGAAGTCGAAGGCGTAGCGCGGCTGCGATTTCTCTCCTTCCGCGCAGGTGCGGATGGCCTCGCGCAGCTTGCCGGCCGCGGCCTGCTGCCAGGCCGGAAGCAGGGCGGCGCGCCGTTCCAGCGCGCGCTTGAGGCGGCCACTGAGCAGCTCCACCGTGAACGGCTTCAGCACATAGTCGGTCGGTGTCAATTCTGCCGCGCTGACCACTTTCTCGTACACGCCCTCGGAGGTGAGCATGATGAAGATGGTCGACGGGGAAATGAGGTGGTGGTGGCGCAGGTCTTCGAGCAGCTGCTGGCCGTCCTGGCCCTCGCCGCTGCCGCTGGCGAGGTCGTACTCGCACAGGACCACGTCGTAGGCGCGCTTGGTGAGCTGCTTGATGGCCGTGTTGGCATTGATCGCGTACTCGACCTTGCCGATGCCGATCAGGGTCAGCATGTTCTGCAAGCTGGTGCGCATGCCCGGATTCGGATCGACCACCAATACCGCCAGATTCCCGTTCTCTTGCATTTTCATTCCCGTTGGCCTACTTAACACCTAAATATTGTTCACGGTAAAGATACCGACAACTGTCGTTTCAATCAAGGAAAGTGCCGTGCACTGTCGCCATTGTGTCTTGCGACAGAATACCGACGGCGCAATGCCGTCGGCTAGCGAGCTCGGCAATGCCCCGGGACCCCATGGTCGCGCCTATACAACACTGTATAATAGCGGGCTATCTTCCACCCAAGCAGCCACGCTGCATCAACCGACTGTCCAAGCCATGTTGATTCTGCCGGGTTCCAACGCCCTGTCCGCCTTCCGTAGCCAACGCCTCCTGAGCCAACTGCAAGCCGTCGCCCCGTCGATTGCCGCAATCCAGGCGCGCTTCTACCATTTCATCGATACCAGCGCGCCATTGTCGACCGACGATACCGCGCGCCTGTCGGCCATGCTCACCTATGGCGAGCCGGCCCCTGAAACGCTGTACGAGGGTGTGAGCGAGGAATTCTTCGTCATCCCGCGCCTGGGCACGATTTCGCCGTGGGCCTCGAAGGCGACCGACATCGCGCACAACTGCGGCATGACCCACGTGCACCGCATCGAACGCGGCGTCGGCTACACCGTGGTGCTGAAAACCGGCATCCTGGGCAGCAGCATCGGCGCCCCGAAGAAGCTGTCGGACACCGAACTGGAAGCCGTCAGCGCGCTGCTGCACGACCGCATGACCGAAACCGTATTGCGCCGTGCGGACGAAGCGCAGCACCTGTTCCGCGAACTGGAAGGCAAGTCGCTCGAAAGCATCGACGTGCTTGGCCAAGGCCGTGACGCCCTGGTGCGCGCCAATACCGAACTGGGCCTGGCGATGTCGATCGACGAGATCGACTACCTGAACGACGCCTTCACCCGCGCGCAGCGCAACCCGACCGACGTCGAGCTGATGATGTTCGCCCAGGCCAACAGCGAACACTGCCGCCACAAGATCTTCAACGCGGACTGGATCATCGACGGCGTCAAGCAAGAGAAGTCGCTGTTCGGCATGATCAAGAACACCCACCAGCTCAACCCGCGCGGCACCGTGGTTGCCTACAGCGACAACTCGTCGATCATCGAAGGCGCGACGGTCACCCGCTTCTTCCCGCGCGAAGGCCAGCAATACGGCCCGTCGACCGAGCTGACCCACACCCTGATGAAGGTCGAGACCCACAACCACCCGACCGCGATCTCGCCATTCCCGGGCGCCTCGACCGGCGCCGGCGGCGAGATCCGCGACGAGGGCGCGACCGGCCGCGGCGCCAAGCCGAAGGCGGGCCTGGCCGGCTTCACGGTGTCGAACCTGCTGCTGCCGGACGCCCAGCGTCCATGGGAGAACGCCTCGGACGTGACCCGCAGCGAACGCGTCGACGCGGTGTACGGCAAGCCGGAACGCATCGCCTCGCCGCTGCAGATCATGATCGACGGTCCGATCGGCGGCGCCGCCTTCAGCAACGAATTCGGCCGCCCGGTGCTGGGCGGCTACTTCCGCAGCTACGAGCAGAACGTCGGCGCGGCGGGCGCCGTGTACGGCTACCACAAGCCGATCATGATCGCCGGCGGCATCGGCAACATCTCGGCCGCCCACACCCACAAGGACGAGATCCCGGTCGGCTCGCTGCTGATCCAGCTGGGCGGCCCGGGCATGCGCATCGGCATGGGCGGCAGCGCCGCCTCGTCGATGGCCACCGGCACCAACACCGCCGACCTCGACTTCGACTCGGTCCAGCGCGGCAACCCGGAGATGGAACGCCGCGCCCAGGAAGTGATCAACGGCTGCTGGCAGCTGGGTGAGAACAACCCGATCATCTCGATCCATGACGTCGGCGCCGGCGGCCTGTCGAACGCGTTCCCGGAAATCGTCAACGACGCCAAGCGCGGCGCGATCTTCGAGCTGCGCAAGGTGCCGCTGGAAGAAAGCGGCATGGCGCCGAAGGAAATCTGGTCCAACGAATCGCAGGAACGCTATGTGCTGGCGATCGCGCCTAGCGACCTGGCCACCTTCGCGGCCCTGTGCGAGCGCGAACGCTGCCCGTTCGCCGTGGTCGGCACCGCCACCGAAGAACGTCAGCTGCGCCTGATCGACGATCAGGCAACCGACGCCGCGAATGCGTCGCCGGTCGACATGCCGATGGACGTCCTGCTCGGTAAACCGCCGAAGATGCTGCGCGACGTCGAGCACGTCGAGCATACCTTCCCGCCGGTCGACCTGACCGGCATCGAGTTGAAGGAAGCCGTGCGCCGCGTGCTGCTCAATCCGACCGTGGCCGACAAATCGTTCCTGATCACCATCGGCGACCGCACCGTGGGCGGCATGACCGTGCGCGACCAGATGGTCGGCCCATGGCAGGTGCCGGTGGCCGACTGCGCCGTCACCGCGATGTCGTACGAAGGTTTCGTGGGCGAAGCGATGGCGATGGGCGAGCGCACCCCGCTGGCCGTGATCGACGCCGCCGCCTCGGGCCGCATGGCCGTGGGCGAGGCGATCACCAACATCGCCGCCGCGCCGATCGCGGACATCTCCGACATCAAGCTGTCGGCCAACTGGATGGCGGCCTGCGGCCAGCCGGGCCAGGACGCCGCGCTGTTCGACACGGTGAAAGCCGTGGGCATGGAACTGTGCCCGGCGCTGGGCGTGTCGATCCCGGTCGGCAAGGATTCGCTGTCGATGCGCACCACCTGGAACGATGACGGCGAAAGCAAGGCCGTGATCTCGCCGGTGTCGCTGATCGTGTCGTCGTTCGCGCCGGTCACCGACGTGCGTCGCTCGCTGACCCCGCAACTGCAGACGGACAAGGGCGACACCGCCCTGATCCTGGTCGACCTGGGACGCGGCAAGAACCGCCTGGGCGCCTCGATCCTGGCGCAAGTCACCCAGCAGCTGGGCGACAGCGTGCCGGACGTCGATTCGCCGCAAGACCTGAAAGCCTTCTTCGTCGCGATCCAGCAGCTCAATAGCGACGGCAAGCTGCTGGCCTACCACGACCGTTCCGACGGCGGTTTGTTCGGTACCCTGGCCGAGATGGCCTTCGCCGGCCGCGCCGGCGTGTCGGTCAATCTCGACATCCTGACGATGGAAGGCGAGCACGCATCCGACTGGGGTGATGCCAAGAATTGGGCCGGCCAGGTGGCCGAGCGCCGCAACGAGATGACGCTGCGCGCGCTGTTCAGCGAAGAGCTGGGCGCCGTGATCCAGGTGCGCCTGGAGGACAAGAGCGCCGTCATGAACGTGCTGCGCGACCAGGGCCTGGGCGCCTGCAGCCACATCATCGGTAAACTCAACGACCGCGGCGCGATCGAGTTCACGCGCGACGCCAAGGTGATCTACAGCGAATCGCGCAGCAGCCTGCACCGCCTGTGGAGCGAGACCAGCTGGCGCATCGCGCGCCTGCGCGACAACCCGGCCTGCGCCGACCAGGAATACGACCGCCTGCTGGATGAAAGCGATCCGGGCATGTCGCCGAAGGTGACCTTCGACCTGGCGGATAACGTGGCGGCGCCGTTCATCGCAACGGGCGTGCGTCCGCGCGTGGCGATCCTGCGCGAGCAGGGTGTCAACTCGCACATCGAGACCGCCTGGGCGATGCACCAGGCCGGCTTCAACGCGATCGACGTCCACATGAGCGACCTGATCGCCGGCCGCGCCGCACTTAGCGACTTCCACGGCATCATCGCCGTCGGCGGCTTCTCGTACGGCGACGTGCTGGGTGCGGGCGAGGGCTGGGCCAAGACCATCCTGTTCAACCCGCAGCTGGCCGATGCGTTCGCCAAATTCTTCGCGCGCCAGGACACCTTTGGCCTGGGCGTGTGCAACGGCTGCCAGATGATGAGCAACCTGAAGTCGATCATCCCGGGCGCGCATGCGTGGCCGAAGTTCACCCGCAACAAGTCGGAACAGTTCGAGGCGCGCTTCGGCATGGTCGAGGTGCTCGATTCGCCGTCGATCTTCTTCGCAGGCATGGCCGGCACCCAGGCGCCGATCGCCATCGCCCACGGCGAAGGCTTCGCCGACTTCTCGCTGACCGGCGACATCAACGCCGCCAACAAGGCGATGCGCTTCATCGACAACCATGGCCAGGCGACCGAAACCTATCCGTTCAACCCGAACGGTTCGCCGGGCGGGCTGACCTCGGTCACCACCGACGATGGCCGCTTCACGGTCTTGATGCCGCACGCCGAGCGCGTGTTCCGCGGCGTGGTGCACTCGTGGGCGCCGGAAACGTGGGGTGACGAGTCGCCGTGGATGCGCATGTTCCGCAACGCGCGCAAGTGGGTCGGTTGATCACCCTCGCAGCATAAAAGACGCCTCTTCGGAGGCGTTTTTTTATTTCTGCAGGGGAGTGAAGGTATGCTTGCTGCAGGCAGGATTTCATGCCGCCGTCGGCGACGCTTGCGACCAACTCAACCATCGACTACTTCCCATGAAACCATCGGCACTGCAGTTGTTGTTCGTGTTGGGCTTCGCGTGCCTGACAGCCACGGCGGGCGCGGCGACGCCGAAATACCGCATCGACGACGCCACCCGGACCGCCATCATCGCCACGCTCAAGCAGAAGATCAGCGAAGAGTATGTGTTTCCGGATAAAGCGAAGCTGATCGTGGAGCGGATCAGCGCCAAGGAGCAGCGCGGCGCCTATCGCGGCATGGATCAACTGGGGCCGCTCGGCCAGGCGTTGACCGAGGATCTGCGCCAGCCGACCGGCGACCTGCACCTGGTCGTGAGGACCACGCTAGAACCGATTCCCGAGGAGGAGGCAGGACCGCAGCGCACGCCCGAGAGCGACCGCATCATGCTGGAGCACTTCAAGGCCAGCAACTTCGGTGTCAGGAAGATCGAGGCGCTGCCCGGGAATATCGGCTACCTCGATCTGCGCGAATTCGCGGCGCTGGACCTGGCCGAACCGACCCTCGGCGCGGCGATGTCGGTCGTGGCCGACACCGACGCCCTGATCGTCGACCTGCGCAACAATGGCGGCGGCGATCCCGATGCGGTGGCGTTCGTGACGAGCTATCTGTTCGACCGGCGCACTCACCTGAACAATATGTATTGGCGCAAGGGCGACCGCACCGACGAGTTCTGGACCAGGGACCAGGTGCCGGGCAAGCGCTTCGGCGGGACCAAGAAGGTGTATGTGCTGACCAGCAAGCGCACTTTCTCCGGGGCGGAAGAGTTCGCCTACAACCTCAAGCAGCTCAAGCGCGCGACCATCATCGGCGAGACCACGCGGGGCGGCGCCCATCCAGGCGGCGGGCACCGCCTGCATGCGCACCTGTTCGCGTTCATCCCGAGCGGACGCGCGATCAATCCGGTGAGCAAGACCAACTGGGAAGGCATCGGTGTCAAGCCGGACATTGCTACGGCAGAAGGCGATGCACTGCGTACGGCGGAACGGGCGGCGCTGCAGGGCCTGTTGCAACAAGCGCCGGATGCACGCCGTGGCGAGCTGCTGCGCAAGCGCCTGCAGGAGCTGGGCGGTTAAACCACCGCAGCGCTGAACGGATCGGGCCGCCGCGCAAGCAGATTGGACAACCGTAGCAGACCCGCCTGCAAGCGTGCGCGGTCCTGGATGCTGCCCAATGAGATCCGGATGGCGTTCACGGTCCCGCTGCCGGTCGCGAACGCCTCGGCCGGCGTGACGGCGATGCCTTCGGCGTCGGCGGCCAGTGCAAGCTGCGCCGAGTTCCAGTACGCGGGCAGCTCGAGCCATACGTGCAGACCGTCTTCGGCGCCACTGTGGCGTCCTGCCAGGATATCCCGGGCCATCCGTTGGCGCTGGCGCGCCTCGTTGCGGACGCCTGCAAGCAAGCGTTCGGCTGAGCCGTCCAGGATCCACTGAGTGGCCAGCCCGGCCGTCAGCGGCGCGACCATCAGCGCGAACGAGCGTAGCGCGGCGAGGAAACGTTGGCGTTCGTGCGGGTCGCGTACCAGCACGAACGCGACCTGCAAGCCGGGCGTCAGGCATTTCGACAAGGTCGAGATGTAATAGACCTGTTGCGGGGCGTACGTGGCGATCGGCGGCGGCGGGGCATCGGCAAGCCGCCAATAGGGATCGTCCTCGACGATGTGCACATCGAAGCGCTGTGCAATGCCCGCGAGCTGCTTGCGCCGGTGTGCGGGGATGGTGATGGCAGTCGGGTTCTGGAGTGTCGGATTGAGATAGACCAGCCCGGGCTTGTGCTGGCGGCACGCTTCCTCCAGCATCTCGGGCAGCATCCCGTGCTGATCGGCTTCGACTGCAATGATGCGTCGGCCGAATTGGTTCGCTGCCGCACGCAAGCCGGGATAGGTCGTCGGCTCGGCCAGGATCACGTCGCCAGGTTCGGTCAGCGCCAGAACCAATGCGGCGATGGCCGCCTGCGCGCCCGGGCAGACGACGAGCTGCCGGGCATCCAGCTGCCCGAACATCGGTGCGAGCCATTGGACGCCAGCCTCGCGGTCCGCGTCGCTGCCGCCGCCCAGGTGGTAAGTCATCAGCAACGCGTTATCTGACCGCATCAGGACTTGCGACAGACCTTGCTGCATCATGTCGTCGAAGTCCACACCATCCGGCGGCGGCGGGGTGTTCATGCTCAGGTCGAGGATGGGGGATAATTCTGCCTTCGGCGCCGCGACATAGGTGCCGCGGGCGCCGCGGCCCTCCAGCAAGTTGCGGCGCCGGGCTTCATCGTAGGCGCGCGTAACGGTCGTCAGGTCGACGTTCAGCTGTGCCGCCAGCCGGCGTTGCGGAGGGAGGCGGTCCCCCGGTTTCAGCAAGCCGTCTGCGAGCGCCGCCTGCAACGCATCGGCAATCTGCAAGAAACGTGGCCCGCCCTGCGCGGCCAGGCGCGGCAACCAGATTGGCGCGACGTCATCTTGTATGGTTTTTAACTGGGACATTTTGTCTCGATGTATGGATCTTGCTTGCGAGTAGAATGCCTCAGAACGTGCAGCAACACCATCCTCGCATGCGAGTTGCTGCCGTTTTCTCCTTTCTGATCTGCATTCGGCGACGCACTCCGCTTCGAGATGGACAGTGTCACGTCATAGCCGGGAAATACTCAAATATCATGGAATGGTTCCCTGTAGTCTTCGTTACGTTCAAGGTTGTGGTGCTGGGCATCGGCATGTTCTTCGCCGTCAAGTGGCACTACGATCAAGGGAAGAAGAACAAGCAGATGGAGCGGCGCGCGGTGCTGCTTGCGACCGGCAAGGCCATTGCGATTTTCGTGCTGGCGCTGGGGGCACTCGCGCTCATTACCTCCATCGTGCTCAGCAAGCTCAGTTTGGACATGAGCGGTCCATGGTGGTAGAGCGTAGCCACAGAAAGCCGTTGCGCGATCACGATTGACGCCAGTCCTCGCGCGACAGCGAGTAGGCGACTTCCCTCGGGCTGGCGCTGCCGCGACGCCAGCCCTGGCGCCCGTAGAAACGGTCGGCCCTGGTGCCGGGCGTGGTGGTGAGGGTAATCACCGGGAAGCCGAGCGCGAACAGCCAGTCGACGGCGCACGCGAGCAGGCGCCTGGCCAGGCCCAGGCCTTCATGCCCGGGTGCGACGAACAGGGCCCAGATCGATCCGTCGACCTTGTCGGCGTAGCAGAAGGCGACCACCACACCGTCGATCTCGGCCACCCAGCCGCGGCCGCAGTCTTCGAGGTAGTCCTCGTACATCTGCAGCGTCACCCGCGTGGGATCGGACAGCACGTTCTCGGTCACCGACAGGCGGATGCGCGACATGGCGGCGATGTCCGCGCGCAGCGCGCGCCGAAAGACCGTGTCCATCACGAAGCCTACTTCCATACCGGCGGCAGCTTGCGGTTCGACGCGTCGTACAGCATGGTGCGGGTAGCGGCGTCGATGCGCGCCGCCGGCACGTGCTGCAACACCGCGCGCGCGAATTCGGGCTGGCCCATCAGCAGGGCGCTGATGCGCACCGTGTTGCCGGATTCGAGCGTGAGCCGGTACCAGTTCATGTGCTTGTTGAAGCCGACGTGTCCGACTTCGTTCCAGATGAAGCTGCCGCGCCCGCCGAAGGCGCGCCCGTACCCCATGCCGCTGTCGCTCACCATGTGGCGGGCGTAGCGATAGTCGGCGATCAGGTACAGACTCAACGCAACCATCGCCATCAGGATCAGGTAGGCCCAGAACGGAGTCGGTTCCTGATCCGGCCAGATGAAGGATCCGATCATGGCCCCGGCCATCATCAGGAGCAGCAGAACGGCAAGCAGCAGGATGCCGACCGGCTGCACCATCCTGTGCGCCTCCTGCGGCGGGCGCGCGCGCAGGCGGCTGCGGCCGAGCCAGCGGGTCAGCACGAACATGCCGGCCAGCCAGAACAGGCCCTGGGAGACGGTAGAGAACCAGAATTCGTGCATCGGCACATCCTTGGGCAAGCTGCGATCGGACCCGGGCCATGACGCCGCAGGCAAACGGCAACGATAGCAAACACACCCCGCCTACAAATGCGCACAAATTCACGGACAAACAAAAAGCGCTCCGAAGAGCGCTTTTCTTGTCGAGCAACCGCTTGCGCGATTACTGCACCTTGGCCTTCTTGACCAGGCTTTCGCGGTACTGCGCCACCTGGCGCTGTTGCAGCTGTTCCGCGACCTGCTGCTTGACTTCTTCCAGCGGCGGGACCTTGGCGGCGCGCACGTCTTCCAGCTTGATCACGTGGTAGCCGTACTGCGACTTGACCGGGGTCTCGGTGATGGCGCCTTTTTGCAGGGCGACCATGGCTTTCGAGAACTCAGGCACGTAGTTGGCCGGGCTTGCCCAGTCCAGGTCGCCGCCGTTCTGGGCCGAACCGTCTTTCGACTGCTTGGCCAGCTCTTCGAACTTGGCGCCGCCTTTCAGCTTGGCGATGATCGCCTTGGCGTCTTCTTCCTTGTCGACCAGGATGTGGCGTGCGTGGTATTCCTTGTCGCCCACCTGCGCCTTGTACTTGTCGTACTCGGCCTTGATGTCGGCGTCCTTGACCGGGTTCTTCTTGACGTAGTCCGCCAGCATCGCGTTGATGATGATGCTTTGACGGGCGTTGTCGATCGCGGCCTTGACGTCGGCGCGGTTGCCGATGTTCTGCTTGTCGGCTTCCTGGATCAGCACTTCACGACCGATCAGGTCTTTCTTGATCATCTCGCGCAGCTGCGGCGAATCCGTGGCGCGGCCCTGGGCGACGACTTGCTTGACGAGCTGGTCGACCTTGGCCTGCGGGATCGCTTTGCCATTGACGGTTGCAGCGTTTTGCGCGAGTGCCGGCAGCGCAACCAGTGCGGACATGGCTAACAGCAGGCGGGCTGGCTTCAAAATCATTGTTGTGATCCTATATAAACACGAAAAGTATCGCCGCAGGCGACGAAAACCGGTGCCCCGAAGCACCGGCGATTGCATATCTTACTGCACCTTTGCCTTTTTGACCATTTGCTCCTGATAGTCTTGCAGCTTGCGCTGCGACAGGGCATCGGCGATCTGTGGCTTGACCTGGTCCAGCGCCGGCAGCTGCAGCGGGCGCGTGTCGTCGACCTTGATCACGTGGAAGCCGGCCTGGGTCTTGACCGGGACATCGGTGATCGCGCCTTTTTGCAGCTTGGTGAAGCCGGCTGCGAACTCGGGCGGGAACTGCGACGGTGGAGCCCAGTCCAGGTCGCCGCCGTTGTTGGCGGTGCCGGTGTCCTTGCTCTGCTTGGCCAGTTCCTCGAACTTGGCGCCGCCTTTCAGCTTGGCGATGACGGCCTTGGCTTCGTCTTCGGTGCCCAGCAGGATGTGGCGCACATGGTATTCCTTGTCGCCGTTGGCTGCCTTGGCCTTGTCGTACTCGGCCTTGATTTCCGCGTCGCTTACCGGGTTCTTGGCGATGTAGTCGCGCGCCAGCTGGTTGACGATGATGGTCTGGCGAGCGTTGTCGAGCGCCTGCTTGACTTCAGGCTTCTTGTCGAATCCCTGCTTGACCGCTTCTTGCATCAGCACTTCGCGGGCGACCAGTTCGTCCTTGATCGCGGCGCGCAGCTGCGGCGAATCCTGGCCCTGGCCTTGCGCCACGACGGTCTTGACGGCTTCGTCGAGACGCGACGACGGGATCGCCTTGCCGTTCACCACCGCCGCGTTCTGGGCGAAGGCAGGTGCCGATGCAACGGCGATCAGGGCTAACAGCAGGGATGCTGGCTTAAAAGTCATGTGGTGTTCCTGTGACGGGGAAAGTTGCTTGAACGAGATTAGATTAATTCTTGTAACTGCCAGTTCAATTGTCGAACAAATTTCTTAATCCTGCCTGAAAACAGTGGCCTGGAATGACAACGACGCCGCTCAAGGCAGCTCGGAAGGGGCCACCGCGTTGATGGCGAGGGCGTGGACTTCCGACTTGTTGATCATGTCGTGCACGGCATCATACACAAGACGATGACGCATGACCAGCTTGAGGCCTTCGAAGCGGGATGACACGATTTTGACCGTGTAATGGCTGCCGCCGGAGGCCGCGCCGGCGTGTCCGGCGTGCAGGTGCGAGTCGTCGATGATCTCGAGCGACGTGGGGGCCAGCTCGGCCTGGAGCAGGGCGCGCAGGCGCTCGGTACGGTCGTTGGTGGTCATGCGTCTTCCTCCTTGATGTATTTAGAGAGCATCATCGCCTGGATCATGGTGAAGGCGAAGAAGATGCCGGTAAAGCCGAACAGCTTGAAGCTGACCCAGGCGCTGGTATCGGTGCGGAACACCACGAACGCGACCAGCAGGTTCAGCAGGCCCATGGCCACGAAGAACAGGATCCAGGTGTAGCCGACCCGGTTCCAGATCGGGTCGGGCAGGTTCAGGTGCGCTTCCATCACCGAGCGCATCAGGTTCTTGCGGTAGAACACCTGCGCCACAAGCAGCACCACGGCGAAGGCCCAGTACAGGATGGTCGGCTTCCACTTGATGAAGGTCTCGTCGTGGAAATAGATGGTGGCGCCGCCGGCGACCAGGATCACGCCCAGGGACAGCCACAGCATGGTGTCGATCTTGCGGCCGCGCGCCAGCAGATAGCCGATCTGCAGCGCGGTGGCGACGATCGCCGCCGCCGTGGCCAGCAGGATCGCCGACTGCGAAGCCGGCACCGCGCCGCCCGCGGTCATGAAGCCGAGGAACTCGACGGCCATGCGGTGCGCCCAGTCCTGGTTGTTGTCGCCGTATTTATAGACGCCGAAGAACAGCAGGACCGGGAAGAAGTCGAACAGGAATTTCATGAAGCGTGATCCCTCAGAGCGGCTCGAAGCGCATCGCGGCCGAGTTGATGCAATAGCGCAGGCCGGTCGGCGGCGGGCCGTCCGGGAACACGTGGCCGAGGTGGGCGTCGCATACCGCGCAGATGATCTCGGTGCGGATCATGCCGTGGGTGCGGTCGGTCTTTTCGATGACGTTTTCCGGATCCAGCGCGCGGAAGTAGCTGGGCCAGCCGCAGCCGGACTCGAACTTGGCGTCCGATTCGAACAGCGGGGTGTCGCAGCAGACGCAATGGTAGATGCCGTGCTCGTGGTGGTCCCAGAACTTGCCGGTGAAGGCGCGTTCGGTGGCCGCATGGCGCGTCACCTGGTATTCCATCGGGTCGAGCTGGGCGCGCCATTCGGCGTCGGTCTTGGTCACTTTGTCGGTCATGATTCTCTTTCTCGGTGTTTCCGGGGGTGTTCTCGGGTAGATCAGGAAGAGCAGCTCACCTCGAGGTGGGCTGCCCAGTCGGGCGGCAGGGCCGCGTACGATGCGTTCTCGGGCTGCTCGTCGAACGGGCGCTCGAGCACGGCGAGCAGGCGGTGTACCCCGCTGAAGTCGCCGTTCTGCGCCTGTTCGATCGCGGTCTGGGCCAGATAGTTGCGCAGGACGTACTTCGGATTGACGCGCCCCATGGCCGCGCGCCGCGTTGCATCGACGCTGTGTTCGCTGCGCAAGCGGGTGCGGTAGGTCGCGGCCCAGGCGTCGAACGCGGGGCGGTCGATGAACAGGTCGCGCAGCGGCTCGTCGTAAGCCGGTTCGTCGAGCTTCAGTTCTCCCAGGCGGCGGAAGAACAGGGTGAAGTCGGCGTGGTTCGCCTGCAGCAGGCCGAACATGGCGTCGAACAAGGCGCTGTCTTCCTCACGCGACTCGTTCAGGCCGAGCTTGGCGTGCAGCAGGGTGTCGAGCTGGCGCCCGAACTCGGGGCGATACACGTCGAGCGCTTCCTCGGCCACCTCGGGCGCGCCGATCAGCGGCAGCAGGGCGTTGCCGAGTGCGTAGCAGTTCCAGTGCCCGACCGGCACCTGGTTCGCATACGAATAGCGGCCGCGGCTGTCGGTGTGGTTGCAGATGTGGTTGGCGTCGAACGCTTCCATGAAGCCGAACGGGCCATAGTCCAGGGTCAGGCCCAGGATCGACATATTGTCGGTATTCATCACGCCGTGCATGAAACCGACCGCCTGCCAACCCGCGATCATGCGTGCGGTGCGGCGCGTGACCTCGGCCAGCAATTCCTTGTACGGATTATCGGCGCCCAGCAGTTCGGGATAAAAATGCTTGAGAACATAGTCGGCCAGCAGGCGCAGCTCATCGTGCTGGCCGCGCGATTCCCAATGTTCGAAGGAGCCGAAGCGGATGAAGGTCGGCGCCATGCGCGTGACCACGGCGGCGGTCTCCATGGTCTCGCGCGCGATGCCTTGCGGCGATCCGGTCAGCATCAGCGCGCGCGTGGTCGGAATGCCGAGCGCCGCCATCGCTTCCGAACACAGGAATTCGCGGATCGACGAACGCAGAACGGCGCGGCCGTCGCCCATGCGCGAATACGGCGTGCGGCCGGCGCCCTTGAGTTGCAGTTCCATCGGTCCGTCCGCGGTGGCCAAGTCGCCCAGCGTGATGGCGCGGCCGTCGCCCAACTGGCCGGCCCAGACGCCGAACTGGTGGCCGGAATACACGGCCGACAGCGGCTGCGAGCGCGGCGCAACTTTGTTGCCGGTGAACAGGTCGACGAAGTCGGGACGTGCGAGGTCGGCCGCATCGAGTCCGATCAAGGCGGCGGCAGGGCTGCTGGCCACGATGAAATGGGGCGACGGCAGCGGCGTTGGCATCAGGCGCGTGTAAAACGCCGGCGGCAATTCGGCAAACGAATTGTTCAGGGGCAGGTCGTCAGCAGTAATGGCAGTTCCCGTTGCGGTGAGATGAACATGTGGACAGCATCAGGCGCGATTTTACCGCACCAGCCTGATTCTATTCGCGCACCGCTGCGGCGCGGGGCGGCGTTACATCCGGTAACGCTCAGGCAAGACGCATTCGGCGCGCGCTTGATGCGGTGCATCATCGAAATCCATTGACGCATCGGCGCCGGCGGCACGACACTTTGGCTCATGTTGCCATTCTAGCCACGGGAGCGCCAATGAACGATTTGCCGATGAGTCCCCTGATGGGCCAGATGATGGATCAGCCGCTCCTGATCTCGAGCATCATCGAGTTCGCCGCCCGCCATTACGGCGACACCGAGATCGTGTCGCGCCGGGTCGAGGGCGACCTGCACCGCTATACCTACCGCGACTGTGCGCGCCGCTCGCGCCAGCTGGCGTCCGCGCTGGGCAAGCTGGGCGTGGCGATGGGCGAGCGCGTCGCCACCCTGGCCTGGAACGGCTACCGCCACATGGAGCTCTATTACGGCGTGTCCGGCTCGGGCGCCGTGTTGCACACGATCAACCCGCGCCTGCATCCGGACCAGATCGCCTACATCGTCAACCACGCCAACGACGAGTATCTGTTCTTCGATCTCACTTTCCTGCCGGCGATCGAAGCCATGGCGCGCCACTGCAAGACCGTGAAGGGCTATATCGCCCTGTGCGGACGCGAGCAGATGCCGCGCGAAAGCGGTATCCCGACGCTGCTGTGCTACGAGGAACTGGTCGGGTCCGGCGCGCCGGACTACGCCTGGCCGCAGTTCGACGAGCGCTCGGCGGCGGCGCTGTGCTACACCTCGGGCACCACCGGCAACCCGAAGGGCGCGCTGTATTCGCACCGCTCGACGGTATTGCATGCGTATGCGTCCAGCATGCCGAATGCGCTCAACGTGGCGGCACGCGATGTGGTGCTGCCGGTGGTGCCGATGTTCCACGTGAATGCCTGGGGTTTGCCGTACTCGGTGCCGCTGTCGGGCGCCAAGCTGGTGTATCCGGGCCCGGCGCTGGACGGCAAGTCGCTGTACGACCTGTTCGAGGCGGAGGGCGTGACGTTCTCGGCCGGGGTGCCGACCGTGTGGCTGGGGCTGCTCAACCACGTGGTGCAGAACGACCTGCGCTTCTCGACTTTCCGCCGCACCGTGATCGGCGGCTCGGCATGCCCGCCGGCGATGATGGACACGCTGATCGACCGCTTTGGCGTGGAGGTGGTGCACGCCTGGGGCATGACCGAGATGTCGCCGCTCGGCACCACCTGCACCCTGATGGCCAAACATGACGCCATGTCGCCGGAAGAACGGCGCGCGGTGCTGCGCAAGCAGGGCCACGCGATCTATGGCGTCGACATGAAGATCGTCGACGACGACGGCGCCGAGCTGGCCTGGGACGGCACGACGTATGGCCACCTGCTGGTCAAGGGGCCGTGGGTGGTGTCAGGCTATTTCCGAGACGAAGGCGGCGCCGTCTTGCAGGACGGCTGGTTCCCGACCGGCGACGTGGCCACCATCGACCCGGACGGCTATCTGCAGATCACCGACCGCAGCAAGGACGTGATCAAGTCGGGCGGGGAGTGGATCGGGTCGATCGACCTGGAGAACGTGGCGATGTCGCACCCGGGTGTGCTGCAGGCGGCCTGCATCGGCGTGCAGCACCCGAAGTGGGCCGAGCGGCCCTTGCTGGTGGTGGTGCGGCGGCCGGGCGCCGAGGTCACGCGCGACCAAATGCTGGAATTTTTCATCGGCAAGGTCGCCAAGTGGTGGATTCCGGACGACGTGGTGTTCACCGACGGCTTGCCGGTGGGCGGCACCGGCAAGATTCAGAAGAACAAGCTGCGCGACGCCTACCGCGAGCACCGGCTACCGACGGCCTGAAGCAAGACCGTCGACCCGCGCCGTTCGGCCCTCAGGCTGCGGTCAGCGGACGCAGGGCCGGGCGGCGCGAACGGCGCTGCACGCCGGCCAGCGCGAGCGCGCCCAGCGCCAGCATGGCGATCGAACCCGGCTCCGGCACCATGGTCAGCTCGTTCTCGTCGAAGAAGGCGTCCAGGTCGCGCCCGACGTTGCGCACGAAATGCATCGTGTAGTCGACCGTGAACGCCGAGGCCGGCACCGCGAACAGGCCGTTCCAGTTGGTCCAGATGCCATCGTGCGAATCGATGCCCGGGGTCTGCACGCTGCCGAGGACGCCGCCGTCGATGTCGCGCCAGGTCAGCGAGACGTAGCCCTGGTCGCTCGGGATGTCCTGGTCCAGGCCTTGCTCCCAGAACGAGACGCGCACCTGGCGCGATTGGCCGTAGTTCGGCAGCAGCACGCTCTGGGTCAATGAGCCGAAGGAGCCGCGGCCGCCGTAGAACATGAAGGAGCCGGTGCGCGGGTTGATGCCCTCGTCGAAACTGCCATCGTCGATGCCGGGACTGGACACACCGCCCGCGGTCCAGCCCTCGAGCGTGCCGAGTTCGGCGCCGCCGTTCTTGAGCAGGGTAGCGTGGCTGGATGCGGACAGGGCGAGGCAGGCGGCGGCGAAGACGAGTTTGAGGCGCATGTTGACTCCTGTGAGAGGGGGTGATGAGTGATGGTGATTATTGGTGATAATCAACCGGTCTCCACAGTAGCAGGGATGCTTATGCGCCACAATTTACGGCGTGGCGCGAGCGCGACAGTTCCTGGACAGCTGGACGAATTGCAAGGTTTTCGCTATGCGCGGCACATCGGCGGCAGCGAAGGCGGGCCGGCCCGACGTCGCCGGGGTGCGAGGCAAAAAAAATGCCGCTGTCGCCAGCGGCATTTTTCATTCAGTACTGCGCGTCAGTCATGCGCGTAGATATTGTTGTCCTTGGTCTCGCGCACGAACAGGGCGCCGATGATGAAGGTGATCACCGCGATCACGATCGGATACCACAGCCCGTAATAAATGTCGCCCTTGAATGCCACCAGCGCGAAGGCCGTGGTCGGCAGCAGGCCGCCGAACCAGCCGTTACCGATGTGATACGGCAGCGACATCGAGGTGTAGCGGATCCGGGTCGGGAACATTTCGACCAGCATCGCCGCGATCGGGCCGTAGACCATGGTCACGTACAGCACCAGGATGAACAGCAGCAGCACCAGCATCGGCTTGTTGATCGCCGCCGGATCGGCTTTCTCCGGATAGCCGGCCGCCTTCAGCGAGCCCGTCACTTCCTTCTTGAGCGCCGCTTCGCGCGCCTTCGAGGCTTCGTCGAAGTTCAGGTTATCCGGCGTCATGACGGCGTTGAACGACTGGTACTGGGCGTCGCCGATCTTGATCGTGGCCACCGTGCCGCTCGGCGCGTCGACCCGGTTGTAGCTGACCGAGGCGGCGGTCAGCATGCGCGTGGCGATGTCGCACGAGGACGGGAATTTCTTGGTGCCGGTGGCGTCGACCTGGAACGAGCAGGTCGCCGGATCGGCCACCACCACCACCGGCGCGCTGCGGATCGCCGCTTCCAGCGCCGGGTTGCCGTAGTGGGTGATCGCCTTGAAGATCGGGAAGTAGGTCAGGGCGGCGATCATGCAGCCGCCCAGGATGATCCACTTGCGGCCGATTTTATCGGACAGCGCGCCGAACACGATGAAGAACGGCGTCGCCAGCAGCAGGGCGATGGCAATCAGCACGTTGGCGGTCGGCTCGTCGATCTTGAGCGTCTTGGTCAGGAAGAACAGGGCGTAGAACTGGCCGGTGTACCACACCACTGCCTGGCCCATGGTCAGGCCGATCAGGGCCAGCAGCGCGATCTTCGCGTTCTTCGGTTTCAGGAAGGCTTCCGACAGCGGCGCCTTCGAGGTCTTGCCCTCGGCCTTCATCTTGGCAAAGGCCGGCGACTCGCTCATCGACATCCGGATCCACACCGAGATCCCGAGCAGGATCACCGAGATCAGGAACGGGATGCGCCAGCCCCAGGCCTGGAATTCGTCTTCGCCGACCAGCGTGCGGGTGCCGAGGATGACCAGGATCGACAGGAACAGCCCGATCGTGGCCGTGGTCTGGATGAAGGCCGTGAACAGGCCGCGCTTGCCGTGCGGCGCATGTTCGGCCACGTAGGTGGCGGCGCCACCGTATTCGCCGCCCAGCGCCAGGCCCTGCAGGATGCGCAGCGTGACCAGAATGATCGGCGCCGCGATGCCGATCTGGGCGTGGCTGGGCAGCACGCCGACCAGGAAGGTCGAGGCGCCCATGATCAGGATCGTGATCAGGAAGGTGTATTTTCGCCCGATCATGTCGCCCAGGCGGCCGAACACCAGTGCCCCGAACGGACGCACGATGAAGCCGGCCGCGAAGGCCATCAGGGCGAAGATGAAGGTGGTGCTGGGGTCGCCGATGAAGAACTGCTTGGCGATGATGGTGGCGAGCGAGCCGTACAGATAAAAGTCGTACCACTCGAAAACCGTGCCGAGAGAAGAAGCTGCGATGACCTTGCGTTCTTCCTTGGTGAGTCCGGCGGAGGAGGGAGCTGCCTGTCCTCCGGCGGTCATGCCGGGTGTGATAGCCATGGGTGTCTCCGTGTCGATTTTTTGTGTTACCGGAAATGCCGACTGTCGGTCGGCGAGACCCACTCTGCGCCGCGAACCTTACGCGATTCTTGCGCCAATCTTACATATGCCTGACGCATGACTTCTCGGGCTTCCCGGGTGCGCGTCGGAGAATGCCGCGCCTGTCTGGCAGCGTCATCCTATGCGACTTGCGTGACGGCTTGCGGAATCTTCACGGAACGAGAGCGCGGGCGTATGCTGTGAGCTACGCTGGCGCTGGCGCGCCGGCAAAATCCAAGCAACCGCAATTTTCAGGAGAATCAATGATCAAGCACATCGTGATGTGGAAGCTCAAGGAGCAAGCCGAGGGCCGTGAGCGCGCCGCCAATGCGCGCGAGATGAAGCGCCGGCTCGACGAATGCGCCCACATCGTGCCCGGCATCCACGTCTTCGAGGTCACCATCGCCCAGCCCGACCTGGAAGCGACCTACGACGTGGTGCTCTATTCGGAATTCGCCGACCGCGCAGCGTTGGCCGCTTACGCGCAGCACCCGACCCACCAGGCGCTGGTGCCCTTCATCGGCGCCATCCGCGAAGCGCGCCAGTGCATGGACTACGAAGTCTGACCATCACGATTCGCTGACGACCATCAAGCAACGACACGGAGACCGCATGCGCACTACCCAGGAACTGTTTTCGCTGGCCGGCAAGACGGCGATCGTCACCGGCGGTTCACGCGGGCTCGGCCTGCAGATGGCGCAGGCGCTGGGCGAGCAGGGCGCGCGCCTGGTGCTGGCCTCGCGCAAGGAGGACGAGCTGGCTGCGACCGTGGCGCGGCTGCGCGAACAGGGCTTCGATGCCGAGGGCATCGCCGCCGATCTGGCGCAGGCCGACCAGGCCCACGCCTTCGTCGACGCCGCGCTGGCGCACCTGGGCCGGGTCGACATTTTGCTCAACAACGCCGGCGCCACCTGGGGCGCGCCGGCCGAGGACTACCCGCTGGAAGCCTGGGACAAGGTGATGGACCTGAACGTGCGCTCGATCTTTCTGGTGTCGCAGGCGGTCGGCAAACGCTCGATGATCCCGCGCCGCTACGGGCGCATCATCAATATCTCGTCGATCGCCGGCCTGGCCGGCAACCCGCCCGACGCCATGCAGACCCTGGCGTACAACACATCCAAGGGCGCAGTGGTAAATTTCACCAGGACACTTGCTGGTGAATGGGGCCGGTACGGGATCACCGTGAATTCGATCGCGCCCGGCTTCTTCCCGTCGAAGATGACCAGGTCGGTGCTGGCGACCTATGGCGCCGACAACCTGGCGCACGCCGCGCCGCTGAACCGGCTCGGCGACGACGAGGACCTGAAGGGCGCGGTGGTGCTGTTCGCCTCCGACGCCGGCAAGCACATCACCGGGCAGACGCTGGCCGTGGATGGCGGAGTGACGGCGGTGTAAGCCGCGCCGCCCGTCCGCCATGCCGGCGTGGCCGGTGCCGACCAAGCACATGAGGGGCGAAGAGAGATGGACGAGTTTCACGGGAAGGTGGCGGTCATTACCGGGGCCGCCAGCGGCATGGGCCGCGAGTTCGCCAACCTGGCGGCCAGCCTCGGCATGAAGCTGGTGCTGGGCGACGTGCAGAAAAAGGCGCTCGAACGCGCCACCGACGAGCTGCAGCACGCCGGCGCCGAGGTGCTGGCGATGGTGTGCGACGTGCGCAAGGGCGCGCACGTGCAGGAACTGGCCGATTCGGCCATGGCGCGCTTCGGCGCGGTGCACCTGGTGTTCAACAACGCCGGGGTCGGTTCGGGCGGTCTGGTGTGGGAGAACAGCTGCGAAGACTGGGAATGGGTGCTGGGCGTGAACGTGCTCGGCGTGGTCAATGGCGTGCGCGTGTTCACCCAGGTGATGCTCGAATGCGCCGCGGCCGATCCGGGGTATCGCGGCTGGATCGTGAATACGGCGTCGATGGCGGGGCTGCTGAATGCCCCGGCGCTGGGTATCTACAACGTGTCCAAGAGCGCGGTGGTGGCGCTGAGCGAAACCTTGTACCACGACCTGAAACTGGTCGACGCGCCGATCGGGACCTCGGTGCTGTGTCCCTATTTCATTCCGACCGCGATCGCGCATTCGCACAAGCACCGGCCCGATGAATTGCGCACCGACGCGATCATGACGGCGAGCCAGATGGCGGCGCAGGCGCTGACCGAAAAGGCGGTCGGGTCGGGCAAGGTGTCGGCGGCGGACGTGGCCAGGCTGACGTTCGACGCGATCCGCGAAGGGCGGTTCTACGTGTTCTCGCATCCGCAGGCGCTGGGGGCGGTGAAGGAACGCATGGAGGCGCTGGTGCAGGGCAAGCCGCCGGCGGATCCGTATGCGGCGTCGCCGCATTTGAAGGAGATCCTGAAGGCGGGGATGAAGGGGCGGCGCTAGGAGGACGTCGACCGTGGTTGCATGGATGCTGATGCGGTGCGCGTGCAAGCTTGGATTCCCGCCTTCGCGGGAATGACGTTGGATAAGTAAGATGTGCGCGGGTTTTCCGACTTCGGCCAAGTACGTAACTCAGCATCGGCCACCTCACTAAAAACGTCGTTCCCGCGAAGGCGGGAACCCAAGTCCGCCGGTCAGCCAATAACGTCAGCCGATCAACGCTTGGCCGACGAACTAAAGCGCTTCCACCACCCCCGGCTGCACCACGCGCTCATGCAGTTCCGGCTCCATCCCGCGATACAGCTTGACCACCGTCGACGTGCGCGTCCCATACCCCTCCATCTCGATACACACCGGCGACAGCATCCGCTCCACTTCGATCGGCATCCCGGTCTCCGGCAGCCGCACGTCCGGCGCGCGCGTGGTATCGGCCAGCATCTCGAAATACGCGTCCTCCGGCGCACCCTGGCACAGCAGGCTCGCGAACTGCGCCTTGGTGCGCAGCACCTTCGGCCACGGCGCATCGAGCAGGCCGTTCGAGATGCCGTAGATGCGTCCGCGCTCCAGCGGCTGGCCATTGCGTGGATCGGCGCCGCCGCGGTTCGAGTACCAGTACAGCGCTTCGCCGTCGCCCAGCACCAGGTTGTAGCCGTTGTAGACGTCGCCGCGCTCCACGATACGTTGCAGATAGTCGGGCGCCGTCACGTCCTCGCGCAGGAAGTCCGCCACCAGCGCCCCGCGCGAGGGCGCGTCCGGCCGCCGTTCGTCGGGCGCGCGGATATTGGTCAGGGCGGCGAAGCGCGGCCCGTTGGCGCCGGTCAGCGACACCCCCATCCAGCTGCCGCCGCCCTGCAGGTCGCGCCCGGCGATCACGTGCGGGGCCTCCGGCCAGGGGCCGGCCGGGGTGGCCGGGCGGTCGTAGAATTCGTCGCGGTTGGCCGCGGCGATGACGGGCACGCCCGGCAGGACGTGCCATGCGAAGACGATCAGGCACATGGCGGCAGGTCCGTGAAGATTTCGGCGCGGCGCGGGCCCTCGATCAGGCCATCGAAGCCGGCGTTGGCGGCGGCACTCGCTACCACCTCGGCGAAACCGTCGGCGACGCCGGGATAGATTTCCATCCAGGTTTGCAGGCCGTCCTTTTCTTCCGGACGACGCTTGAGCTGGCCGCGCACGCCTTGCTGCGTGGCCAGTCGCTCCTGCATCGCGCGCACCAGCGGCGCCAGGCGCGCCGCGTCGACGCCGCGGACCTTGTAATAGACGTACAGGTCGATCATCGTCAGTCGTCGACCGGATCAAGGCTGTACGGCATCGGCAGGAACTTCACGCCGGCGCCGGCGCTCGAACCGAGGTGGACCGATTCGTCGAGCGCGGCCAGCTTGATCTCGACCAGCGCGTCGGCGCCACCGAGTCCGTTCGGCGCGGCATTGACCACCATGCCGCACGGCTGGTCCGGGTCGGCGCTGGAAAATACCTCGTCGCCAGGGCGGGCGGCGGCGTTGTCGATGCTGGCCAGGGCCGCGCGGCGCTTGATCTTGCCGAGGTACTTGGTGCGGGCGACGATTTCCTGGCCCGGATAGCAGCCTTTCTTGAAATTGACGGCGCCCAGCAGCTCGAGGTTGATCATCTGCGGCACGAACTGTTCCTGGGTCGCGGCGCCCACCTGCGGTTCGCCGGCGTGGATCGCGGCCAGGCGCCAGGCCTGGTTGCCGCCCAGGGCCAGGGTTTCCTTCAGCGCCGGCAGGGCGGCGACGGCGGCCTCGACCGAGGCCAGCCACAGGTAGCGCGGGGCGCCGAAGGCGTCGTTCAGGCGGATCACGGTGCCGAAGGCGCCGTCGGTCTTGCTCATCGGCGCGGCCGGCAGCACATCGACGTGGCGCGCCAGCGCGGCCTGCGCCGCGGCGCCGCCCAGGCCGAGCACGGCCGCGAACGGCGCTTCCGCGGTGGCGTCGCGCAGCTTGGCCTTGGAGCGCAGCACGAACATGGTCAGGCGCTTCTGCAGCGGCGCCTGGATCGCGCGTGGCAGCTGCAGGTAGACCGCATCCGGATCGCGCCACATCAGGAAGCTGGCTTGCAGCCGGCCTTTCGGGGTGCAGAAACCGGCGAAGCGCGCCTCGTTGCCGCCGAGATGCTCGACGTCGTTGGTCAGCTGGCCATGCAGGAATTTGGCCGCTTCTTCGCCAGCGACGGCGATCAAGCCCTGGTCGGTGACCGGCGCCACGAAGCCGGCGCCAAGGTCGGCCACGCTCAGCGGACGGCCGAAGTCTTCGACCTCCGTGGCCTCATCGACGTGGAAACGCGCGCCGTGCGCGGCAAGGTGTTCTGTCCAGTTACTCATCGTCACTTATGAAAATCCGAAATGTTTTGCAATTAGGCTTTATCATTACGGGCTCATTATAGAGTTGTCGGGAAAATCGCGCCGGAGGCGCTGCAATCTCCGGCCAGCCCGTACCAACCAAACTAAAACATGGCACTGATAAAAAATCTCGTGGTTGCCGGCGTCGTCGCCGGGTTCGCAGCAGCCGGCGGCTTCGCCTGGTGGTCCAAGAATCCCTTGCCGACGCCCGAAAAACGCGTCGAATTCAACGTCAATCCGGGCAGCGGCGTCGGCGCCGCCGCCCAGCAGATGGTCGAAGCCGGCGTGCCGATGAACCAGCACCTGTTCGTGCTGCTGGCGCGCCTGACCGGCGACGCGTCGCGGATCAAGGCCGGCAGCTACGAGCTGAAACCCGGCACCAGCCCGCGCCGCCTGCTGACGCAACTGGTCAAGGGCGAGTTCGCCCAGCAATCGGTGACCATCATCGAAGGCTGGACCTTCAAGCAGATGCGCGCGGCGATCGCCGGCCACACGCGCCTGAAGCACGACACCGTCAAAATGTCCGACGCCGAGCTGATGAAGCAGATCTCCCCGGACTACAAGGATGCCGAAGGTCTGTTCTTCCCGGATACCTACCTGTTCTTCAACGGCACCTCGGAGCTCGAGATCTACAAGCGCGCCCACCAGGCCATGCTGACTCACCTGAACGACGCCTGGGAACGGCGCAACAAGGAGCTGCCCTATAAATCGCCGTACGAAGCGCTGATCATGGCTTCGATCGTGGAAAAGGAAACCGGCCAGAAAAGCGAGCGCAACATGATCGCCGGCGTGTTCGTCAACCGCCTGCGCACCGGCATGCTGCTGCAGACCGACCCGACCGTCATCTACGGCATGGGCGAGCGCTTCGACGGCCAGATCCGCAAGAAAGACCTGCTGACCGACACCCCGTACAATACCTATACGCGCAGCGGCCTGCCGCCGACCCCGATCTCGCTGCCTGGCCTGCAGTCGCTGCACGCGGCGCTGGAACCGGCCAACACGCCGGCGCTGTATTTCGTCTCGCGCGGCGACGGCACCAGCCAGTTCTCGGATAACCTGCTCGACCATAACCGCGCCGTCAACCGCTACCAGCGCGGCATTCCGAGCGGCGTCATGGGACGAGCACAATGACGCAAGGCAGGTCCATGCAGGGCAAATTCATTACCTTCGAAGGCATCGACGGCGCCGGGAAATCGACCCACATCGGCTCCGTCAAGGCCTTCATCGAAGCGCAGGGCAAGACCGTGGTGTCGTCGCGCGAGCCGGGCGGCACGGCGCTGGGCGAGAAGCTGCGCGACTTGTTGTTGCACGAAACGATGGATCTGGAAACCGAAGCACTCTTGATGTTCGCCAGCCGGCGCGAGCACATCGCCCGGGTGATCGCACCGAACCTGGCGCAGGGCCACTGGGTGCTGTCGGACCGTTTCACCGATGCCAGCTTCGCCTACCAGAGCGGCGGCCGCGGCCTCGACCGTGCCAAGATGGAAGCGCTGGAAGCCTGGGTCCACCCGCATCTGCAGCCTGACCTGACGCTGCTGTTCGACGTGCCGCTCGAAGTGGCGCGCGAACGCCTGGACGCCACCCGCACCCTCGATAAATTCGAGCGCGAGCAGGCCGACTTCTTCGCCAGGTGTCGCGCCGAATACCTGCGCCGTGCCGAACAGTTCCCTGAACGCATCGTGATCATCGACTCGTCGCAGACCATCGCCGCGATCCAGGCCCAGCTGCAACCCGTGCTGGAGAAGTTGCTGTGACGATGTATCCGTGGCAAGCGTCCGCCTGGACCCAATTGCAGCAGATGCGCGAGCGCATGCCGCACGCGATCCTGTTCCACGGCCCGGCCGGCACCGGCAAGGCCGATTTCCTCGAAACCTTCGCCCAGGCGCTCCTGTGCGAGAACGTTCGTCCCGACGGCCACGCCTGCGGCGAATGCGCCTCGTGCGGCTGGTTCGCCCAGCACAACCACCCGGACTACCGCCGCGTGCGTCCGGAAGCGCTGGAAGACGAGCCAGGCGAGAGCGAAGAGGGTGGCGACGGCGAGCGTAAATCGAAGTCGGCCAAGGCGCCGTCGAAAGAGATCAAGATCGAGCAGATCCGCCAGCTGGCCGACTTCATGAACATCTCGACCCACCGCCAGGGCTTGCGGGTGGTGGTGCTGTACCCGGCCGAGGCGCTCAACATGCCGGCCTCGAATGCATTGCTCAAGACGCTGGAAGAACCGCCGCCGGGCACCGTGTTCCTGCTCGCCTCGAACAGCCTGGACCGGCTGCTGCCGACCATCCTGTCGCGCTGCCGCAAGTTCGCGCTGCCGATGCCGGACCACGCCGCGGCGCTGGCCTGGCTCAAGGAACAGGGCGTGCCGGACGCCGACAGCTGGCTGCGCGAGCAGGGCGGGGCGCCGCTGGCGGCCTTGAATGCCTCGAACGACGGCAACCGCGAAGACATGGACGCGCTGCTGCATTTCCTGGCGCGCCCAAGCCCGGACGGCGCCCTGCGCAGCGCCGAGAAGCTGGCCAAGGCCGAGCTGCCGGCGCTGGTGGCCTGGACCCAGCGCTGGCTGTATGACGTGTTCTCGTACAAGCTGTCGGGCACGCTGCGCTACTATCCGCGCTACCAGAAAGAGGTGGCGGCATTGGCGGGGCGGGCCGGGGCGGCCGGCCTGCTGCGGGCGATCAAGGCGGTCAATGAGCGGCGCGCGGTGGCGGACCATCCGCTGTCGGCAAAATTGTTTGTCGAGGACATGCTCCTTGAGTACACTGCTTGCACCGCATAATCAGGTGAATAAGTGAGCTTCAATGAGTGGCTTTATTGGAAAGCTCGCAGTGAAAGGATCGCAGTGAAAGGTTCTCAATGAGCGCCAGTCCGCCGGACCCCTCCACGCCGCAGGCGCCGCGGCCGTCCGTGCTGTCGCTGGCGATCAAGGAAAAGGCGGCGCTGTATGCCGCCTACATGCCTTTCCTGAAGAACGGCGGCATCTTCGTGCCGACCACCAAGCCGTATAAAATCGGCGACGAGATCTACCTGATCCTGTCGCTGATGGACGACCCCAATAAATACCCGATCGCCGGCAAGGTGGTGTGGATCACGCCGGCCGGCGCCGCCAACAACAAGGCGCAGGGTATCGGCGTGCATTTCCCGTCCGACGAGTCGGGCGAGCGCGCCAAGCTGCGCATCGAGGAAATCCTGGGCGCGGCGCTGCGCTCCTCGCGCGCCACCCATACGCTGTAACCTTATCGTATTCCACCCTTCGTTCAACCAACCTAGCGCTTTATGCCGTCCTACGTCCATCGCCTGGCCCGCCGCGACGACCTGCCGGTCATCGTCGACATCTACAACTCCACCATCGCCTCGCGCGAAGTCACCGCCGACACCGAACCGATCACCGTGCAGTCGCGCGAAGCCTGGTTCAACGACCACACGCCGGAGCGCCGTCCGCTGTGGGTGATCCACGACGCCGCGGACACTTCCGATAACCCTGAAGTGCTGGGATGGCTGTCGTACTCGAATTTCTACGGTCGCCCGGCCTATTCCGGCACGGCCGAGGTGTCGATCTACATCGCGGAACAGGCGCGCGGCCAAGGTCTCGGCCGCTATTGCCTCGACCTGGCGATCGCCTTCGCGCCCAACGTCAACGTGCACACGCTGCTCGGCTTCATCTTCGGCCACAACGCGCCAAGCCTGGCGCTGTTCGGCAAGTACGGTTTCGAGAAGTGGGCGCATTTCCCGCGCGTGGCCAACCTCGACGGGGTCGAGCGCGACCTGATCATCCTGGGCAAGCGTGTCGCCTGACATGCTCGTCGCCCGAGGCCGGCCGCGGCGCATCCGTGGCCGGCCTCGCGTACAATAATGGGATGTTTATCGATTCCCATTGCCATATCAATTTCCCGGAGTTGGCAGCCCGCATGCCGGAAGTCCTGGCCAAGATGGCCGAGAACAAGGTCACCCACGCCCTGTGCGTCTCGGTCGACCTGCCGGACTTTCCGCAAGTGCTCGCCCTGGCCGAGCAATATCCGCACATCTTCGCCTCGGTCGGCGTCCATCCCGACTACGAAGACACGCCGGAACCGACCGTGCAGCAGCTGGTCGAGCTGGCCGACCACCCGAAGATCGTCGCCATCGGCGAGACCGGCCTGGACTACTACCGCCTGGAAGGCGACCTGGAGTGGCAGCGCGAACGCTTCCGCACCCACATCCGCGCCTCGCGCGAGACCCGCAAACCGCTGATCATCCATACCCGCGCCGCCAGCGCCGATACCATCCGCCTGATGAAGGAGGAGGGCGCGGGTACCGATGCGGGCGGCGTGGCCGGCGTGATGCACTGCTTCACCGAGTCGCTCGAGGTGGCGCAGGCCGCCATGGAGCAGGGTTTCTACATTTCGTTCTCCGGCATCGTCACGTTCAAGAGCGCCAAGGAATTGCAGGAAGTGGCGAAAGCGGTGCCGCTCGAGCGCATGCTGATCGAGACCGACTCGCCCTACCTGGCGCCGGTGCCGTTCCGCGGCAAGATGAACGAGCCGGGCTACGTCGCCCACGTGGGCGAGTACATCGCCAACCTCAAGGGCGTGTCGCTGCGCGACGTCGCGGCGCAGACCAGCGAGAATTTCTTCAACCTGTTCCAGGCTGCCAGGAGCTGACCCCATGCCGATTCGCCGTGTTCTTGTAGCCAGCATGCTGTCCCTCGCTTGCGCCACCGCGGTTGCGCAGCAGCCGCAGCCGCCTACCCAGCAACAGATCACGGCGTTCTTCCGCGCCGTGCAGCTGAACGACGAAAACACGGTGCGCGAGATGGTCGGCCGGGTGGTCAATGCCAACGAACTCAATCCGCTCGGCGGCGAGCCGGCCCTGGTGGTGGCGATGCGCGAGGGTTCGAACCGGGTGTTCGAGGCGCTGCTGCGCCATCCGGGCACCGACCTGGAGCGCAAGGCGCTCAACGGCAACACGGCGCTGATGATGGCTGCCTATAAACGCGACGAAGACAAGGCGCGCGCGCTGCTGGAGAAGGGCGCCAAGGTCAACCAGCCGGGCTGGACCGCGCTGCACTACGCCGCCGCCAGCGGCGACGTGGCAATTGCCCAGATGCTGATCGCGCGCGGCGCCAGGCTCGACGCGTTGTCGCCGCGCACCAGCGGCGCCTTCACGCCCCTGATGATGGCGGCGCGCGAAGGCCAGGCCGAGGTGGCGCAATTGCTGCTGGCCAAGGGCGCCAATCGCGAGCTGAAGAATACCGAAGGCTTGACCGCGCTGCAGATCGCCGAGCGTTCGGGCCGCGCCGACGTGGTGCAAGCCTTGTCCGGCGGCGCGCGCTGAACTGCAGATTTCACGGCTCGAGCGAGAAGTAGGCCGTAATCACCCCTCAGCTTCAGGCATTGCGTCACGGCAAGTGTCCGCATAATACGCATACGGATCACGTACAGAGTACGGGCACACACAAGGACAACCATGCTGAACGAACGCGAAATCGAGAGCTGCTACCTGGGACAATTCATTCCGGTGCACTACCATCACAATATGCTGATGGACCAGAACCGGATGCACAGTTTCAAGTCCGCCATCCACTACGCGGTGCGTCCCGGCGCCAAGGTGCTGGAACTGGGCGGCGGCACCGGCGTGCTCTCGTGTTTCGCGGCCCAGGCGGCGTCGAAAGTCTATTGCGTCGAGTTCAACCCGGACATGGTGCGCGAGGCGCGCCGCTTCCTGGGCATGAACAAGCACGGCGACCGGGTCGAAGTGATCCATGCCGATGCGTTCGAATACCTGCCGCCGGAACCGGTCGACGTCGTCATCTGCGAGATGATCCACGTCGGCATGCTGCGCGAAAAGCAGGTCGAAGTGATCGAATCGTTCAAGCGCCGCTACCTGGCCAAGTTCGGCGGCCCGCTGCCGGTGTTCCTGCCGGAAGCCGTGATCATGGCGGTGCAGCCGCTGCAGCAGGAATACGATTTCGAAGGTTTCTATGCGCCGATCGTGCAGTTCCAGGAAACCGGCGTCGCTTATCCGGGAACCGTCGAACTGACCCAGCCTGCGGTGTACAGCGTGCTCGACTTCACCCAGCCGGTCGACAGCCTGATCGCATGGGAAGGCTCGATGGTGGTCGAAAAGAGCGGCACGCTCAATGCGCTGCGCTTCGTGACCAAGAACGTGCTGGCCGTGGTGCAGGAGCAGGCGACCACGATCGATTGGCTCAACCATTACATGACGCTGCCGCTGTACGAGCCGGTGAACGTCAAGGCCGGCGAGCTGCTGCGCCTGTCGTTCGCCTACCGCGCGGGCGGGTCGATCCCATCGCTGCAGGCGTCGGTGCGGGTCGAGGTGGTCAGCCAGCTTGAAGTGGAGCGGGTCGCGGAATTTGCCTGATCCCGCGGGTGGCGCTCGAGGTTCCCGCTTTCGCGGGAACACTCATCGCCGCCAGCAACCGTTCACCCCGTCAATATTCCCATCCATCGCACGCCCCTCGCGACGCGCCCCGCGCCGCCGTAAACTCAGCCCGTCATCCTCTCAACGACGGAGAACCCCACAATGCTGAGCTTCCTGGTCTGGCTGCTGTTGCTGTTCCTGTGCTGGCCGATCGCCATCCTGGCCTTGATCCTGTACCCGCTTTTCTGGCTGCTCCTGCTGCCTTTCCGCATGCTCGGCATCGGCGTTGATGCCGTGTTCAGCCTGCTGCATGCCATCGTGATGCTGCCCGCCCGCGTGCTTGGCCACCGTCCAGGTCGCTGATGAGCCCGTTCGAGTGTGGGTCAATTAACAGACGACAGCAAATCATTCTTCTACTGTGGAGTTCCCGCTTTCATCCGGAAAGCGGGCATTGAATAGAGGAAAATGACTATGCGCCTGGATATTTACCGCCGAGCCGAAGAAGACGGCAAACTCTCCTACCTGGCCGTTCCTGAAGCCAAGAACATCCCCGAAGAAGCCACCAACACCGACTGGGAAATCGAAGCACGCGCCTACGAGGCCGACGACAACGCCAGCCAGCTGGACGAGTACGATATCGAGAATGTGAGCGGCCAGATCGCCGAAAAAGGTTACGCCATCACTTCGGTTCAGCACTGACACCGACCCGGCGGGCCAGGCTTTCGCCTGCTCGCCATCGCGTACAAGCCGGCGCATCGGCGCCGGCGCCACACGCTGCCAGCCCTCGCCCGGCAAGCAGCCGAGAAAGCGGCCCGGCCTTTCACGGCCCGGTAGCCGTTATGGTATCCTGCGTCCTTGATCAAGCAAGCCAGCCGTCAAAACGGGCTGGGACGGAGGATGCAATGAAATGGGTTGTGGTCGGTTTTTATATTTTGTCGATCCTGCACATCCATTTCAGGGGGCGCGTGCGCCTGCCTTTCCGTCGCCAGATTTTCGACCATTCGTCGTTCATGGCGCCGATCAACATCTTCATGCACAAGTTCTCGCGTGTGCCGAGCACGCCGTTTATTCCGGTCTCTGAATTCCCGGAACTGGCGCGCCTGCAAGAGAACTGGCCGATCATCCGCGCCGAAGCCGAAAACCTGCTGGCGCTCAAGAAAATCAAGGCAGCCGAGCAGAACGACGACGCCGGCTTCAACTCCTTCTTCAAGAATGGCTGGAAGCGCTTTTACCTGAAATGGTACGACGCCAGCCACCCGTCGGCCGAACGCCTGTGCCCGCAGACCTACGCGCTGCTGCAGTCGATTCCGTCGGTCAAGGCGGCGATGTTCGCCGAGCTGCCGCCGGGCGGCAAGCTCAATCCGCACCGCGACCCGTTCGCCGGTTCGATGCGCTACCACCTGGGCCTGGCCACGCCGAACGACGACCGCTGCTTCATCGAAGTCGACGGCGAGCGCCACAGCTGGCGCGACGGCCAGGGCGTGGTGTTCGACGAAACCTTCATCCACTGGGCCATCAACGGCAGCGAAAGCGACCGCGTGATCCTGTTCTGCGACGTCGAGCGTCCGATGCGCTACCGCTGGATGGGCGCCTTCAACCGCTGGTTCGGCCGCACCGTGATGACCGCCGCCGCGTCGCCCAACGAATCCGGCGACCAGGTCGGCCTGGTCAGCAAGCTGTTCCGCATCTCGTTCACCATGGGCCAGTACCGCCGCCGCCTGAAGGCATGGAACAAGACCGTCTACAACATCACCCGCGTGGCGCTGGTGGTGGCGCTGGCGGCCTTCATCTACTGGATCTGAGGCCGGGCGCGGTGTTCGCGCCGATTCAAAACAATTCGTCCAGGAGCAGGTGCAGGGTCAGCTTGCCCTGGTCGATGTCGGCGATGCCATAGCTTCGCATGAAGCGCTCCTGTAATGGGGCACCAAATTCCCCCAGGCAGTTCCAGATGATCGCCAGATCCTGGTAGCGGTCGGCCACGCCGACCAGGCCGGCGTCGATGCAGCCGACCACTTCACCATCGCGCAGCAGCAGGTTGTCGAGCGAATAGTCGCCATGGGTGACGACCGGATCCGGGTCAAGCGGCAGCAGCGCCTGCATCGCGTCCCATACCTGCTCCGGGCTCCAGCCTTCCCGTTCCTCATCGAAATCATCGGCATCGACCAGGCCGGCCTCGATGCGCGCCCGTGCCAGCGGCAGCCGTTGCCCGAGATCGCTCGTGAAGGGGCAGGCTGCAGGCGGGATCGCGTGCAGCCGGTGAAGGAAGGCGGCAAGCGCATCGACCACGGCGAAACGTGATTCCGGGTGCGCCTCCATCACCTGATACGCGCTCGAGCCGGGAATCGCCGTCATCAGTAGCCAGGCCTCCTGCGACGCGCGTTCGAACTGAACGACACGCGGCACCCGCAGGTATTCGGCCAGCCAGCGCAGCCGCGCCGCTTCCGCGTCGATGTCGTCGGCAACCCTGTGTTTGCCGTGTTTCAGGTACAACTCAGGCGCGCCCGGCTTGCCATGCAGCCGGTAGACCGCGCCGCCCGATTCGCCAATCGTATTGCGTGCCCATGCATATCCAGCCACGGCCTCGGACAGGCAGGCCGGCACATCTACCGCGCCACAGTTTTTCTCTCGACTCATTGCCGCGCCTCCACGCTTGCTCATGAGCGCCCATTTTGCGGCACTCTCGCTAGAATGGCTGTCCGATATTTGCACATATGGAGGCAGGCAATGGCAAAGGTACTGGTACTGTATTACTCGACCTACGGACATATTGAAACCATGGCGAACGCCGTCGCCGAGGGCGCCCGCAATGCAGGCGCGACGGTGGACGTGAAACGGGTGCCGGAAACGGTGCCTGAAGAGATTGCCAAAGGCGCCCACTTCAAGCTGGAGCAATCCGCGCCGGTCGCCAAGCCGCAGGAACTGGCCGACTACGACGCCATCATCATCGGCGCCCCGACCCGCTATGGCCGCATGCCGGGCCAGATGGCGGCCTTCCTCGACCAGACCGGCAGCCTGTGGGCCAGCGGCGCCCTGAACGGCAAGGTCGGCGGCGCATTCACGTCCACCGCCACCCAGCACGGCGGCCAAGAGACGACGCTGTTCTCGATCATTACCAACCTGCTGCACTTCGGCATGACCGTGGTCGGCCTGCCGTACAGCTACCAGGCGCAGATGACGCTGGACGAGATCACCGGCAATAGTCCGTATGGCGCCAGCACCATCGCCGGCGGCAAGGGCGAACGCCAGCCGAGCGCGCTGGAACTGGGCGGCGCGCGCCACCAGGGCGAGCTGATCGCCAAGACGGCGAACAAGCTGTTCGGCTGATCATCCCGTACCGCCGTGTTGGGCGGAGGGCCGGCGCGAACTTTGGTAAGGTCTGCACGACAGGGCCGCATCCGGCGGCCCGCCAACCTTCGCGTGCACACCATGAGCGACCTTTCGTTCTTTCCCATTACCGAGAAATGGCCGGCGCAACATCCGGACCGGCTGCAGCTGTATTCGATGCCCACGCCCAACGGCGTCAAGGCGGCCATCATGCTGGAAGAGATCGGACTGCCGTACGAGGCGCACAAGGTCGATTTCGCCAGCGACGACCAGAATTCGCCGGCCTTCCTGTCGCTGAACCCCAACAACAAGATCCCGGCCATCATCGACCCGAATGGTCCGGACGGCCAGCCGCTGGCGCTGTTCGAGTCGGGCGCGATCCTGCTTTACCTGGCGGAGAAGAGCGGGAAACTGATCCCGCAAGACGCCGCCGGACGCTACCACGTGATCCAGTGGGTGATGTTTCAGATCGGCGGCATCGGGCCGATGTTCGGCCAGCTCGGCTTCTTCCACAAGTTCGCCGGCAAGGATTATGAAGATAAACGTCCGCGCGACCGCTATGCGGACGAATCGCGCCGCCTGCTGCGTGTGCTCGAGCATCAGCTCGGCCGCCACGCCTGGGTGGCGGGCGAGGATTACTCCATCGCCGACATCGCCGTATTCCCGTGGCTGAATGGCTTGATGAACTTTTACCAGGCGGGTGAGCTGGTCGGTGCGGCCGAGTGTCCGCACGTGACTGCCGCGCTTGAGCGCTTCCTGACGCGGCCCGCGGTGCAGACCGGGCTGAAAGTCCCGGCCTGAACCCGCGCTTCAGTACGGGCTGGCGGTCGGCCGCACGATCATTTCGCTGACGTCGACGTCGGCCGGCTGCTCGATCGCGAAACCGATAGCGCGTGCGATCGCAGCCGGCTTGATCGCGACCTTGCGGAAGTCGCGCATGGTGTCGCGCGCCAGCGGGTCAGAGATCGACTCGGCCAGTTCGGATTCCACCACGCCGGGCGAGATCAGCGTCACCCGGATGTCGCCGCCAACTTCCTGGCGCAGCCCTTCGGTGATCGCCGCCACCGCGAACTTGGTGGCGCAGTAGACCGCCGCCGTCGGGCTCACCGTATAGGCGCCGATCGAGGCGATATTGATGACCTGCCCGCTGCGGCGCGCCTGCATGTGGGGCAGGGTGGCGGCGATGCCGTGCAGCACGCCGCGCACGTTGACGTCGATCATCCGGTTCCATTCGTCGATCTTGAGCGCTTCCAGTTTCGACAAGGGCATCACGCCGGCGTTGTTGACCAGCACGTCGATCTGACCGTGGCAGTCGAGGGCGAAGGCGACGAATGTCTTCATGCTGTCGAGGCTGGTGACGTCGAGCTGGGCGACGTCGGCGCGCCCGCCCGCTTCGCGGATCTCGGCGGCCAGTTGCACCAGCCGCTCGGTGCGCCGCGCCCCGAGCACGACGCGGTGGCCGCTCGCCGCCAAGTGGCGCGCGCTGGCTTCGCCGATGCCGCTGCTGGCGCCGGTGATGAGGATGACTTTGCTGTCAGTGGCTTGCATGGTTGACTCCCTGTTGTGTTGATCATTGGAGTCAGTATGCGGCCGTGAAGCGCGGCTGAACATGCCGGGAAGTCGGCGTCGATTGCACGATTCTCCGGAAATGGGCTGGCCAAGCGACGGGCAATGCGTACTGGAATCTGCGACGCAGAAGCGTCAACGCCATGCATCCTAGAGTTTGTGAGGTTCAGCTTCTTTTACACAACGTCCCGAAGAATGCGACCATCGCACGAAAGGTGATCAGTATCGCGAGGGGCACTGCGAAATGGAACACAACTATCCAAAGATAGTTCATTGCAAAGTTAATTCACATACCTGACGGGATTAGCCCGGGTATGGGGCCTAGCGCTGCGCTGATGCAGGAAGCTTTCACGCTGTGGGTCAATCCAGACGGGAGCAATATCGCCGGAAGTAACGACAAGCCCACCAAGTATGCCGGCGCATGCATAGGCGTTGGAAGAGAAGCGGCCCAGTCGGGAAGGCGAAAAACTTTTGAAAAGATGAAAAGATCACGCCAAACCAAGACAACTACTGAAAGCAAAACGATACTTCCGTACAAGCCCAGGCGATATCTCGTTTTCTCATCTGGCGTCGCAAATCGCATGTTGCTCCCTCAGAAATTACATGGCGTCTTTCAATGTTCGCTACGAAATCTATGCGCATCGCCAGAGAGCCGAGTTACCAGCCAGGACGAATCGTACGCAAGATATTGATGGCGACCTGCTTCAGCCCGCGCCCTTCGCGCTGCGCTCGCCTCTCCCAATCGCATATTCAGCAACTATTCAGTGTAACAAATATCGCATCGATTGCCGCGTTGTATCAGGCATCGCTATCCAAGGAAAAATTCCATCCCGCGCGCCATTGCCGGGAAGGTCGCCGACCCATGGTTTTCATGCGCCAGCAAGTGGAACCGTACGCGCGACAAGACGTCCAGCTTGCGTAGCCGCTCGTCCAACTCGCGCGCCTCGTCCACCATGCGGCGCGCGGCCGCGATCGCATCACGTCCCTGCGCCGGCTTGCCACCCGGCGCCGGCTGCTCCAGCTCGCCCACGCTCAGCATCAGCGACGGCCGCGCCGGCAAGCGCGCGACGCGTCCCTCAAAGCCCTGCAGGCCGGACAACACCGCGCGCTCGCCGTACCAGATCGACGGACTGGCCGCCAGGTACGTTTGGAACATCGCCGGACGGTTGAACAAAGCATACAGCGTGCACAAGCCGCCGTACGAATGCCCGAACAGCGCCTGGCGCGATGGATCGATCGGCGCCAGCGTCGCCACCAGGGGCTTGAGTTCGCGTTCGATGAAGTCGAGGAACAGCGCGGCGCCGCCGCTGGTCCCGGCCTTGTCACCGGGGACGCCGGACGGCGGGGTGTAATCGCGGCCGCGCGGGATGCCGTAATCGTGCTCGCCCGGGTAGCCGATGGCGACCACGACCGGCGGGTTGACGCCGCTGGCGTGGCGCCAGCCGGCCATGCGCGCCATCAGCGCCAGCGTCGGAAAGCTTGCATTGCCGTCGAGCGCGAACAGGACCGGATGACCGCCCGCCGGGGCCGGCTGCGAGGGCACGCTGATGAAGATCCGGTATTGCTGTCCGGTGATGCGCGAGGTGACGTCGCGTTGCCGGGTGTGCGGCAGCGTGACGCTGGTCCACTCATCGGCGGCGTGCGCCAATGGCGCGATCAGGCTACCGGCGGCAAGGGCGCCGGCAGCGCCGAGCAGGGAACGGCGGGGCAGGGAGATGGAAGACAAGGAGGCGGCTCCAGCGAATTGATGAGAATGATTCTCATTATAAACGCTGGCGCCGCCTTTCGGCCAAGGCGGCCGGTTGGCCGCGGACAAGACAACCGAGCGGGATCAGGCGCGTGGACGCTGGCGGTGGAAGGTCAGCGGGCTGTACTGTACGGCCGACGGTGGCGGCGACTTCAGGATGTTGGTCTTCATCGCGCCCACCACGTGCATCTCGCACGGCTTGCAATCGAAACGCAGCGTGTACTTCTCTTCGCCGCTCACCAGCGTCATCGGCTCGGCCTTGACCTGGCCCTGCACACCCTGCACGCCCTTGGCTTGCTTTGGGCACAGGTTGAACGAGAAGCGCAGGCAATGCTTGGTGATCATCAGCGAGACTTCTCCCGCTTCCTCGTGCGCCTCATAGGCCGCGTCGATCAGCTGCACACCATGCTTGTGATAGAAGGCGCGCGCCTTTTCGTTGTACACGTTGGCCAGGTAGCTCAGCTGGGTGTCCGGATAGGTCGGGCGCGGCTCGACCGGCGCCTTGCGCTGCGGACGTTCCCACGCCGCCAGTCGCGCCGCCTCATGCGCGGCGATCGCGTCGCGTCGCAGCGCATTGATCGCCGCCGACGGCACGAACCATGGCTGGCTCAGCGCCAGTTCCACGTGGCCGGCCTCGAACATGGTATTGCCCAGCTTGGCCACCGCCGAACGCAGCGCGGCGTCAGCCTGCGCCGCCTGCTGGGCCGGCTGCAGCGCGATCTCGGCCGTGGCCGACGAGGCGATGCCGTCTTCGTCCACGATCGACAGCACCAGGCCGGCCGGATGTTCACTCAACTTCAGATCCAGCGACACCTTGCGCTCGGACGACTTCTTGTTGAGCGTGGCTTCCCACTGGTGATCGCGGTTGCGGTGGATGACGGTGCCGACCTTCAGCCCGCTCAGTGCCGCCATGGTCTCGTTCGGGAACACGCGCCAGCGCTGGCCGTCTTCCTCGTCGCCCAGCTTCTCGGCGCGGTTGGCTTGGATGCCGACAGTGGCGCGCTTGTGCATGAAGTTCAGGCCGTCGCCATTGGCCATCGGCGCATTGGTGACCAGGTCGAACGAATCGCTGCCCAAACGCGCCACGATGCCCAGCTCGACGCCCACGTACTTGGGCGAATCGAAGGCGCCGATGTCCGGCTGGCGGCCGGTGGCGAAGTAGTCGGTGTGGCCGCGGTGGAAGTTCTTGTCGACGTCCGGGGTGAACATCACGCGCGTGCGCCCGCTCGCGGCGCGCACGAATTCCGGGCGCTTGTCGAGCAGTTCGTCGAGCAGCAGGCGGTAGTGGGCGGTGATGTTTTTCACATAACCCATGTCCTTGTAGCGGCCCTCGATCTTGAACGAGCGGATGCCGGCGTCGACCAGCGCTTCCAGGTTGGCGCTCTGGTCGTTGTCCTTCATCGACAGCAGGTGCTTTTCGTAGGCCACCACGCCGCCCTTGCCGTCGCTCAGCGTGTACGGCAGGCGGCAGGCCTGCGAGCAGTCGCCGCGGTTGGCCGAACGGCCGGTGTCGGCGTGCGAGATGTAGCACTGGCCCGAGAACGCCACGCACAAGGCGCCGTGCACGAAGTATTCGAGCGGGGTGTCGGTGGCGGCGTGGATCTTGCGGATTTGCTCGACGGTGAGTTCGCGCGCCAGCACCAGCTGCGAGAAGCCGGCGTCGCCCAGGAACTTGGCCTTCTCGGCGCCGCGGATGTCGCACTGGGTGCTGGCGTGCAGCTGGATCGGCGGCAAGTCCATTTCCAGCAAGCCCATGTCCTGGATGATCAGGGCGTCGACGCCGGCCTCGTACAGTTGCCAGATCTGCTTGCGCGCGAGCTCCAGTTCGCTGTCGTGCATGATCGTGTTCATGGTCACGAAGATGCGCGCGCGGTAGCCGTGCGCAAATTTCACCAGCGCGGCGATGTCTTCCAGCGGGTTGCTGGCGTTGTGGCGCGCCCCGAATGCCGGGCCGCCGATATACACGGCGTCGGCGCCGTGGAGGATCGCTTCGCGGCCGATCTCGGCGGTCTTGGCGGGCGAAAGCAATTCGAGCTCGTGGGCTAGCAGGGACATGGGGGGATTTCCTTTGGGGCGAAGGACGAAATTATAGCGGGGTGGCGGCCTGCCGTCATGTGCGGTGCATGGCGATGTGGTTCGGAAAACCCATTTATGCAAGAGAAGATCCGCGGATGAGCACTGAGCCGGCGCAATCGGCAGCGCCGCAGTGCTGGCACCTGGGGCAGGGCCTTCCTACCATGGACGGGTAACAGCGACCGGCCAGCCGGCGCCTCGTTGCGACATGCATGAGTTCGAGCGCTCATGCGTCCTTTCATTCGCACTTTCACTTTTCATAAGAGAAGACCATGAACATCGTCCGATCCGTGCATATCCGGTGCGCCGGCGCCGCCTTGTTGCTCAGCGCAAGCGTGGCTGCTGCGCCAACGTTGGAAGTGACGAAGCCGGGCGCGCCACCCGCGGCGCTGCTTGCCGCCGTCGCGCCCGCCGCGCGCGGCGCCGTCGCGCAGGCGTGGAGCGAAGCGCGGCAGGCGGACGCCCTGGCGTCTAGGCCGGTCGCTTGCGACGGCCGCCACCCACACGGCGTGCGCTACCACGTGCAGCGGCTGCAAGCCTTCGAAGGCGCCAGGTCGTCCTTTCCGCGTGCGGTCAACAACCTGGGCATCGTGGTCGGCTACAGCTCAGTCGGCGGCCTCGGGCGTCCGACGGTGTGGATCGGCCGGCGCGGATTCGAGCTCGCCACCCTCGGCGGTCGCTATGGCGTGGCTGAGGATATCAACGATGCCGGCGTGATCGTCGGCATCGGCACCACGGCGGACTCCGCTAGCCGCGGCATGAGCTGGTTTCTGGGCGCGCGCCGCAACCTCGGCACGCTGGACGGCGCCGACACGGCTTCGCATGCCTACGGCGTCAACAACCTCGGCAAGATCGTTGGCATTGGCATGCTGCCGGACAGAAGCGCATCCCGCGCCGTGGCCTGGCGTGGCGGCGCGCCGCGCCAGGCCACGCTTGGTGGCTCAAGCACGGCCTACGGCGTCAACGATTTCGGCTACAGCGTCGGATCCAGCCGGACCGCCGGCCCTGACAGCCAGGAACATGCCGCGCTGTGGCGGCCCGACGGCAGCGTCCAGGACCTCGGCACCCTGGGCGGCAGGCTCAGCATTGCCTACAGCATCAACAACAAGGGCAAGGCGGTCGGCTACGCTTACCGCCTGGGCGAGACGCGGCTGACGGCCGCGCTCTGGGAACAAGGCGCCGCTTCCGAATTGCCCGGCCTGGGCGGCCGCACCAGCGTGGCGAACGACATCAACAACCGCGACCAGGCGGTCGGCTTCGCGACCACCGCCGATGAGGTCGACCGCGGGATCATCTGGTTTGGCAAGACACCGGTGCAACTCGACACGCTGCTTGACGACGAAAGCCAGGGCCTGCAAATCAGCCGCGCCGAAGCGATCAACGACCGCGGGCAGATCGCGGCGCAACGCAATATCGACGTCGTCACGATCGAGCCTTTGCTGCTCACGCCCCGGCCCTGCCGCTACGAATGACACGCGGAACCGGCAGGGCGAGGGCGGACTGGCCGATGTTAGCGCAAACCGCATGCAATCAGCCGAGGCTTTCTCTGCTGTAACCGGGTCGGTAAGGGGGAGGTGCCAGTGGCCGCAGGTGCGTGCCTAACTGTGCTAACATTGCGCAAGCACCCGCAGCCCGATAGGAATCCTCCCCCTCATGAGCAAACCCACGATCGAGTCCATCCGCGAGACGATGGAGAACGGCAAACCCACGATGGTGGACGTTGCCCGGCTCGCGGGCGTGTCCGCGATGACGGTCTCGCGCGTCATGAATGGCAAGGGACTGGTGCGCGAAAGCACGCGGCGCAAGGTGGCGGAGGCCGTCGCCGCGCTGAACTACACCCCGAACCAGGAAGCGCGCAACCTGGCCGGCTCCAAGCCGATCCGGGTCGGCTTCTTGTACAGCAACCCGAGCGCGGCCTACCTGAGCGAGTTCCTGGTCGGCCTGCTGAACCAGTCGGGCCTGAACAACGTGCAGCTGTTCGTCGAAAAGTGTGAGGCCGGCAACCACGAGGCCGAGCACACCCAGCGCCTGATCGAAAACGGCCTGGACGGCGTGATCCTGCCGCCGCCGCTGTGCGACAGCGAGGCCGTGCTCGAGTGCATCGCGAACGCCGGTATCCCGGCGGTGGTGGTGGCCTGCGGCTCGCCGGCCGAGAACGTCGGCGCGGTCAGCATCGACGACTACGAGGCGGCCCATTTCATGACCCGCCACCTGATCACGCTCGGCCACCAGCGCATCGGCTTCGTGGTGGGCCACCCGAACCAGACCGCCAGCAGCCGCCGCCTGGCCGGCTACCGGAAGGCGATCGCGGAGAAGGGCGCCGATGCGTCCGACGAACTGGTGGTGCAGGGCATGTTCACCTACCGCTCGGGCCTGGACGCGGCCGAGCAACTGCTGGCGCTGGAAGAGCGTCCGACCGCGATCTTCGCCAGCAACGACGACATGGCCGCCGCCGCGGTGGCCGTCGCGCACCGTCTGGGGCTGGATGTGCCGGGCGACCTGACCGTGACCGGTTTCGACGATACCGCCCTGGCCACCACCATCTGGCCTGAACTGACCACCGTGCGCCAGCCGATCGCCGGCATGGCGCGCGAAGCGGTGCAGTCGCTGGTGCGCCGCGTGCGCGCCCAGCGCGAAGGCGAGCCGGCCGCGCCCGAGCTGACCCGCATGGACTTCGAGCTGGTGCGGCGCCAGTCCGATGCCGCGCCGCGTATCCGTCCGCCGGCACGGTTGCCGGCTGCGGCCAAACCCAAGGCCAAGGCCACTTACGCCGGCTAAATACGTCTCGAGACAGCGACAGGCCGCCTTTGGGCGGCTTTTTTTTGTCCCTCGGCCCGCATCACAGCACTGCACGCGGCAGGCGTAAAAGCCGGGTCAACGCAGCCTGTTCTCCGCAGCCTGTTTCGCTTGAATAATTCGTTGACAACCCTTCCGCTCGACGTATAGACTGGAATGGTTGCGGTAACATTACTGTTAAAAGAATGTTCTAAGCCGACAGCATATAACGACAACGAAGGAGACAACATGCCTGACCAGGACATCCGTTCCCGGTGCCATGGCCCGACCGATCTGCG
Organism: Massilia sp. YIM B02443; assembly: GCF_030411955.1. GTDB lineage: Bacteria > Pseudomonadota > Gammaproteobacteria > Burkholderiales > Burkholderiaceae_D > Telluria. The sequence continues at coordinate 37,092 of NZ_JASNRA010000015.1, read as the reverse complement.
CATGCCCGAGGCAGCGCAAGACGGTTCGCGCGGCCGTGCCGATGCGATGGCGCAGCCGCGCGCTACCCGCGTGGCAGCCGACGCCTCTCCCGTTGCCGACTAACGACCGCCGTTCGACCGCAACCCGGCCGCGCACGCCGACACGGCGCGCCGTCCCATAACAATACGAGAGACAACATGACAGCCAATCATATCAATGCGCTGCCCGAGGACGCCGCCCGAGCCCTGCTCGTCGGCCGCGTCTGGCGTCCGGCCCCGGTGGACGGCCCGGCAGTGGTCGCGGTGCGCGCCGGCCGCCTGGTCGACATCACCCGCCACGCGGCCACCGTCGCCGACCTGTTCGAGCGCGACAGCGCCAGCCTGCTGGCCATCGTGCGCGACGCCGACGGCGAAGACCTGGGCGACGCCGCTGCGCTGGCGCAAGCGACGCTGGACGGCCAACCGGGCGAGGGCGGCCTGCGCCTGCTGGCGCCGTGCGACCTGCAGGCGATCAAGGCCTGCGGCGTGACCTTCGCGGTCAGCCTGCTCGAGCGCGTGCTCGAAGAGCAGGCCAAGGGCGACCCGGCGCGCGCGGTCGAACTGCGCGGCGAACTGCAAGCCTCGATCGGCGGCAACCTGGCCGAGATCGTGCCCGGCTCCGACGCCGCCATGCGCCTCAAAGCCGAATTGATCGAGCGCGGCCTGTGGTCGCAGTACATGGAAGTGGGCATCGGACCGGACGCCGAGGTGTTCACCAAGTCGCAGCCGATGTCGTCGGTCGGCCATGGCGTGCCGATCGGCCTGCACCCGACTTCGCACTGGAACAACCCCGAGCCGGAAGTCGTCCTGGCCGTCAACAGCCGCGCCGAAGTGGTCGGCGCCACCCTCGGCAACGACGTCAACCTGCGCGACATCGAGGGCCGCAGCGCGCTGCTGCTCGGCAAAGCCAAGGACAACAACGCCTCGTGCGCCATCGGCCCCTTCATCCGCCTGTTCGACGACGGCTACACCATCGATACGCTGCGCCAGTGCGAGCTGGGCATGCTGATCGAAGGCGTCGACGACGGCTTCGAGCTGTCGGGATCGAGCCGCATGCGCGAGATCAGCCGCGACCCGCTCGACCTGGTGGCCCAGACCTGCGGCCCGCATCACCAGTACCCGGACGGCTTCATGCTCTTTTTGGGCACCATGTTCTCGCCGATCAAGGACCGCGACACGGCCGGCGGCGGCTTCACCCATCACGAGGGCGACCGGGTGGCGATCTCGACCCCGACGCTGGGCACCCTGGTCAACACGGTCGGCCGCAGCGACAAGCTCGCACCGTGGACCTTCGGTGTGCGCGCCCTGTACGCCAACCTGGCGCGACGCGGCCTGCTGGCCGCCACGTCCAATACCAACACCGATAACAACGCCGCCTGACGCGGCACTGCATCCAATACTAGCGAGCACACAATGGCAGAACACGCAGCATCCTTGGTTTACGCGACCTATCCCGACCTGCGCGGCAAGCGCGTCGTCATCACCGGCGGCGGCACCGGCATCGGCAGCGAGCTGGTAACGGCCTTCGCGGGCCAGGGCGCGCGGGTCTGGTTCCTCGACATCGCCGAACATGCTTCGCGCGCACTGGCCGAATCGCTCAGCGGCTCGGCGCACGCGCCAATCTTCAAGCGCTGCGACCTGACCGACCTCGATGCGCTGGCCGCGACCTTCGCCGCCATCGAGCAGGAGGCCGGCGGCATCGACGTCCTGCTGAATAACGCCGCCAACGACGACCGCCACGAGATCGACGACGTCACCCCGGCGTATTACGAGAACCGGATGGCGGTCAATCTGCGCCACCAGTTCTTCTGCGCCCAAGCGGCGGTGCGCATGATGAGGAAGCAAGGTGGCGGCGTGATCCTGAACTTCGGTTCGATTTCCTGGCACCTGGCCTCGAGCCAGCTGTCGCTGTACATGACGGCGAAAGCCGCAATCGAAGGCCTGAGCCGCGGCATGGCGCGCGACCTGGGCGCCGACAATATCCGCGTCAACGCCGTGATCCCGGGCGCGGTGCGCACCCCGCGCCAACAGGCGCTGTGGCATACGCCGGAAGAAGAAGCGCGCATCCTGTCCGGCCAGTGCCTGCGCGAGCGGGTCGAGATGCAGGATGTGGCGGCATTGACGCTGTTCCTGGCGTCGGATAATGCGCGCCGCTGCAGCGGCCGCGAATACTTCGTCGACGCGGGCTGGTACGGCGCATGAGTTCATCCATCGCCACCGCGCCAAGCTGCATGTGGGACGTCAAGGCCACGCTGGGCGAGGGCGCCCTGTGGGACGCGGCCAGGGGCCAGGTCTGGTTCGTCGACATCAAGGGCCGCCGCATCCATCGCTGCGATGAAATCGGCGGCGCGCGGCGCAGCTGGGATGCGCCGAGCCAGGTCGGCTTCGTCGCCCCGCTCGAAGGCGGCGGCATGGTGTGCGGCCTGGAAGACGGGCTCTACCGCTTCGTCGAACAGACCGGCGAGTTTGCACCGCTGGTAAAAGTCGAAGCCGACCTGCCGGGCAACCGCTTCAACGACGGCCACGTCGACGCCAAGGGCCGTCTCTGGTTCGGCTCGATGGACAACGGCGAAACCGCGCCGACCGGCGCCCTGTACCGCTTCGACGGCGCGCTGGTGGCCGGCATGGACAGCGGCTACATCATCACCAACGGCCCGGCCGTGAGCCCGGACGGCCGCACGCTGTACCACACCGACACCCTGGCCAAGCGCATCTACGCCTTCCACCTGACGCCCAATGGCGCGCTGGAAAGCAAGCGTACCTTCATCGAACTCGAAGCTCCCGGCCACCCGGACGGCATGGCGGTCGACGCGGAAGGGCACCTGTGGGTCGCCACCTTCGGCGGCTGGCGCATCGACCGTTTCGACCCGCAAGGCGTCAAGGTCGGCGAAGTGCGCTTCCCGTGCTCGAACATCACCAAGCTGGCCTTCGGCGGCGAAGACCTGCGCACCGTCTACGTGACCACCGCGCGCAAGGGCCTGAGCGAAGACCAGCTGCGCGAGCAGCCGCTGGCCGGCGGCCTGTTCACCTTCCAGAGCAGGACGCCCGGCCTGGCGCAGCACCTGCTGCGCATCTAGACATCACCAAGAGAACCAGCATGAGCAACCCCATCGTCAAGCGCCGCTTCCGCTCGCAGGAGTGGTTCGACAACCCGGACCGGATCGACATGACCGCGCTGTACCTCGAGCGCTTCATGAACTACGGGATCACACCAAGCGAACTGCAGTCCGGCAAACCGATCATCGGCATCGCCCAGAGCGGCAGCGACATCGCGCCGTGCAACCGCATCCACCTGGAGCTGGCCAAGCGCGTGCGCGACGGCATCCGCGACGCCGGCGGCATCCCGATGGAATTCCCGCTGCACCCGATCTTCGAGAACTGCCGCCGCCCGACCGCGGCGCTCGACCGCAACCTGGCGTATCTGGGCCTGGTCGAGATCCTGCACGGCTACCCGATCGACGCGGTGGTGATGACCACCGGCTGCGACAAGACCACCCCGGCCCAGCTGATGGCCGCCGCCACGGTCGACATCCCGGCGATCGTGCTGTCCGGCGGCCCGATGCTGGACGGCTGGTTCGAAGGTGAACTGGTCGGCTCCGGCACCGCGATCTGGCGCGCGCGCCGCAAGCTCGCCGCCGGCACCATCGACGAACAGAAATTCCTCGACATCGCCACCGCCTCGGCGCCGTCGGCCGGCCACTGCAACACGATGGGCACCGCGTCCACCATGAACGCCGTCGCCGAAGCGCTGGGCATGTCGCTCACCGGCTGCTCGGCAATCCCCGCGCCATACCGCGAACGCGGCCAGATGGCGTATGACACCGGCCGGCGCATCGTCGAGATGGCGTTCGAGGACCTGCGCCCCTCGACCATCCTCACGCGCGAGGCCTTCCTGGACGCGATCGTGGTCAACGCCGCGATCGGCGGCTCGAGCAACGCGCAGCCGCACATCGTCGCCATGGCGCGCCACGCCGGCGTCGAGATCACGCCGGACGACTGGATGAAATACGGCTTCAAGGTGCCGCTGCTGCTGAACATGCAGCCGGCCGGCAAATACCTGGGCGAGCGCTTCCACCGCGCCGGCGGCGTGCCGGCCGTGATGTGGGAGCTGGAGCAGGCCGGCCTGCTGCGTTCCCAGCGTCCCACGGTCACCGGGCGCTGGATGAACGAGAACCTGACCGGCCGCGAAAGCACGGATCGCGAGATGATCCGCCCGTTCGCCGAACCGCTCAAGGAATACGGCGGTTTCCTGGTCCTGAAGGGTAACCTGTTCGATTTCGCGATCATGAAGACCAGCGTCATTTCGCAGGCCTTCCGCGAACGCTACCTGTCCACGCCCGGGGCCGAAAACTGCTTCGAGTGCAAAGTCGTCGTGTTCGACGGCTCGGACGATTACCACCACCGCATCAACGACCCGTCGCTGAACATCGACGAGCGCACCATGCTGGTGATCCGCGGTTCGGGCCCGATCGGCTGGCCCGGGTCGGCCGAAGTGGTCAACATGCAGCCGCCCGATCACCTGATCAAGGCCGGCGTGAACGCACTGCCGACGCTGGGCGACGGCCGCCAGTCCGGCACCTCGGACAGCCCGTCGATCCTGAACGCCTCGCCCGAAAGCGCGGCCGGCGGCAACCTGGCGTACCTGCGCACCGGCGACGTGGTGCGGGTCGACCTCAACACCGGCAGCTGCAACGTGCTGCTGGCGGACGGTGAACTGGAAGCGCGCAAGAAGGACGGCCCGCCCGAGATCCCGGCCAGCCAGACGCCGTGGCAGGAGATCTATCGCGCCACCGTCGGCCAGCTGCACACCGGCGCCTGCATGGAACTGGCCTTGCCGTACCGCGGCGTGCGCGACGTCGTGCCACGCCATAACCACTAAACGGATCGACTGTTACTACTGAACAGTAGCGCTGCCACGGTTTTTTGAGCAAAATAGCAATACAGGCTGCATGGCGCGAAGCCGCGCAGCCGACAATAAAGGAGACACGTAGCATGAAAAAGATCATCACCGCCATCGGCCTCGGTTGCGCCATGCTGTTCGGCAGCGGCGCCGCGATTGCCGACGCCAAGAATCCCAAGATCGGCTTTTCGATCGACGACCTGCGCCTGGAGCGCTGGACCCGCGACCGCGACTACTTCACCCAGGCTGCCGAAAAACTCGGCGCCAAGGTCTTCGTGCAGTCCGCCGACGCCAGCGAGCAGCGCCAGATCGCCCAGATCGAGAACCTGATCTCGCGCGGCGTCGACGTGCTGGTGATCGTGCCCTACAACGCCACGGTGCTGAACAACGCGGTGCGCGAAGCGAAGAAGGCCAAGATCAAGGTGGTCTCGTACGACCGCCTGATCCTGAACGCCGACGTCGACGCCTACATCTCGTTCGACAACAAGGCCGTGGGCGAGCTGCAGGCGCAGTCGATCGTCGCCCTCAAACCGAAGGGCAACTACTACCTGCTGGGCGGCGCGCCGACCGACAACAACGCCAAGATGCTGCGCGAAGGCCAGCTCAAGGTGCTCAAGCCCCTGGTCGACAAGGGCGACATCAAGGTGGTCGGCCAGCAGTGGGTGAAGGACTGGAGCGCGTCGGAAGCGATGTCGATCGTCGAGAACGCGCTGACCGCCAACGGCAACAGGATCGACGCCGTGGTCGCGTCGAACGACGCCACCGCCGGCGGCGCGATCCAGGCGCTGGCTTCGCAGAAGCTGGCCGGCAAGGTGCCGGTCTCGGGCCAGGATGCGGATCTTGCCGCCGTGCGCCGCGTGATCGCCGGCACCCAGGCCATGACGGTCTACAAGCCGCTCAAGCAGATCGCCACCAGCGCCGCGCAACTGTCGGTGCAGCTGGTCCGCAACGAGAAGCCGGCCTTCAACGCGCAGCTGAACAACGGCTTCAAGCAAGTCAACACCATGCTGCTCAAACCGATCCTGCTGAACAAGCAGAACGTCGACATGCTGGTCAAGGACGGGTTCTACACCCAGTCCCAGCTGGCTGGCAAGTAAGCTCCTGTTGAGGCCTGCGCGAGCAGGCCGCGGACAATACATGCGACCGGGTACCGGAGGCGTCGAACGCCTCCGGCGGCCAGTGCCATGTCCGCAGTTTCCAACGCAGTTTTTCAACACGCAGTTTTCAACACGTGTAGCGAGTACCTGAATGTCCGGCTATCTGCTTGAAATGAAAGGAATCGCCAAGCGATTCAACGGGGTGCCCGCGCTGGACGGCATCGACCTGGCGATCCGCCCGGGTGAGTGCATCGGCCTGTGCGGCGAGAACGGCGCCGGCAAGTCGACCCTGATGAAAGTGCTGTCGGCGGTCTACCCGCACGGCAGCTGGGATGGCGAGATCGTGTTCGACGGCCGGCTGCTCCGCGCACGCTCGGTGCGCGAGACCGAGGACGCCGGCATCATCATCATCCACCAGGAACTGATGCTGGTGCCCGAGCTGACCGTGGCCGAGAACATCTTCCTCGGGAACGAGATCACGCTGCCCGGAGGGCGCCTCGACTACCACGCCATGAACCGGCGCGCCGAAGAGATCCTGCGCGAACTGAAGCTGCCGGACGTGAACGTGGTGCTGCCGGTCAAGAATTACGGCGGCGGCCACCAGCAGCTGATCGAGATCGGCAAGGCGCTGAACAAGAATGCGCGCCTGCTGATCCTGGACGAGCCGTCGGCCTCGCTCACGGCGTCCGAGATCGCCGTGCTGCTCGAGATCATCCGCGACCTGAAAGCCAGGGGCGTGGCCTGCGTCTACATCTCGCACAAGCTGGAAGAAGTCGCCGCCATCTGCGACACCATCGTCGTGATCCGCGACGGCAAGCACATCGCCACCACGCCGATGCCCGAGATGAGCGTCGACCGCATCATCGCCCAGATGTGCGGGCGCGAACTCAATCAGCTGTATCCGTCGCTGCCGCACGAAGTAGGCGAGGTGGTGATGGAAGCGCGCCACATCACCTGCTACGACCCGGACCAGCCGCAGCGCAAGAAAGTCGACGACGTCTCGTTCCAGCTGCGGCGCGGCGAGATCCTCGGCGTCGCCGGCATCGTCGGCGCCGGCCGCACCGAGCTGGTGACGGCGATCTTCGGCTCCTACCCCGGCAGGCACACGGGCGAAGTCTGGCTCGACGGCCGGCGGGTCGACAACGGCGAACCGCTGAAGGCGATCCGCAACGGCTTCGCGCTGGTGCCGGAAGACCGCAAGCACCACGGCATCGTGCGCGACCTGTCGGTGGGCGAGAACATCACGCTGTCGGTGCTGGGCCGCTATGCGCACCTGACCCGCATCGACGACGGCGAAGAGGGACGCGACGTCCAGGAGCAGATCCGCCGCCTGGCGCTGAAGACCGCCACGCCGGCACTGCCGATCACCGCGCTCTCGGGCGGCAACCAGCAAAAAGCCGTGCTGGCCAAGATGCTGCTCACCCAACCGAAAGTCCTGATCCTGGACGAACCGACCCGCGGCGTCGACGTCGGCGCCAAGTTCGAGATCTATAAATTGATGCTGGAACTGGCGGCGCAGGGCATCGCCATCATCATGGTCTCATCCGAACTCTCGGAAGTGCTGGGCGTATCGGACCGCGTGCTGGTGATGGGCGAGGGCAGGCTGCGCGGCGAATTCCAGAACCAGGGACTGACCCAGGAGACCGTGCTGGCAGCGGCGCTCGGACAACACCGCACCAACGCAGGCTAACCAAGAACGACAATGAATACGACTACTCTCAAACGCCTCTTCACCGATTACAAGATCCTGGCGCTGCTGATCGCCGTGGCCCTGATCTGGCTGTTCTTTAACATCAAGACCGACGGCGGCTTCACCTCGGCGCGCAACCTCTCGAACCTGATGCGCCAGATGTCGATCACCGGCATCCTGGCCTGCGGCATGGTGTTCGTCATCATCTCGGGCGAGATCGACCTGTCGATCGGATCGCTGCTTGGCCTGCTGGGCGGGCTGGCGGCGGTGCTCGACGTCACCCACGGCATGCCGCTGCCCTTGTCGATCCTGGTGGTGCTGGGCGCCGGCCTGATGCTCGGCTTTATCAACGGCTTCCTGACGGCGTACGCGGGCATCCCCTCGTTCATCGTCGGCCTCGGGGGCATGCTGGCCTACCGCGGCGTGGTGCTGGGCTTGACGGATGGCGCCACCATCGCCCCGGTGTCGCCGCAGATGGAGCAGCTGGGCCAGGCCTACCTGCCACCAAGCTTCGGCGCGGCGCTGGGCATCGCGCTGTTCGTGCTGGCCGGCGTGCTGGCCTGGCGCCAGCGCGTAAGCCAGGCGCGCCACAACCTGCCGGTGCTGCCGGTGTGGCGCTCGCTGTTGCGCGTCGCCGTGGCCGGCATCGTGCTGTATGGCTTGATCACCACCTTCAACAGCTACGAAGGCATTCCGCTGCCGGTGCTGGTGTTGCTGGTGCTGCTGGGCGTGTTCAGCTACATCGCGCGCCAGACCGTGTTCGGCCGCCGCATCTACGCGGTGGGCAGCAATATGGAAGCGACCCGCCTTTCCGGCATCAACGTCAAGGCGGTCAAGTTGTGGATCTTCGGCCTGATGGGCTTGATGTGCGCATTGGCGGGCCTGATCAACACCGCGCGCCTGGCGGCCGGTTCGCCGTCGGCCGGCGTATCGGCCGAACTGGACGTGATCGCGGCCTGCTTCATCGGCGGCACCTCGATGCGCGGCGGCGCCGGCACCGTGCACGGCGCGCTGGTCGGGGCGCTGGTGATGGCGAGCCTGGACAACGGCATGTCGATGCTCGACGTCGACGCCTACTGGCAGATGATCGTCAAGGGCCTGATCCTGACGCTGGCGGTGTGGCTCGACGTGGCGACGCGCAGCAGCACACGCTGATTGCCAATCCGTCAGCTTCACACAACGCCAGCTGAGGGCGGTCTCTGCATTAGTTTGATCTTTAGCAAACCCGGTACTCATCCTTGCGCGCGATGCGCAAGGGCTTCTTAAAATCGAAAGAACGCCTGCGGGGGCGGTGTTCTTTCAGAGGACAAGATGACGACCAAGAACGAGTACCGGCGCTTGCTGCTCAAGTCCGCCATGGGCGCAGCCGCTGCCGCTTGCTTGCCCAACCTGGCGCAGGCGGCGGGCCTCCCGGTGCGCCTCGAATGGCAGCAGTTCAAGCTGACGCCCCAGTACGGGCCGTTCCTGAGCGCGATCGCGGCGATGCGCGCCAACACCAACGCCAATGACCGCTCGTCGCTGCAGTTCTGGGCCGACGTGCACCTGCATCAGTGTCCGCACGGCGCGCCGTATTTCATCTCCTGGCACCGCGGCTACCTGTTCTATTTCGAGCAGCAGCTGCGCCTGATCTCGGGCGACCCCAAGCTGAACGTGCCGTACTGGGATTATTATTCCTACGCCACGCTGCCGGCCGAATTCACCAATCCGGCGTCCTCCAATCCCCTGTACGTACCGCGCATGAGCGCCAACGTGCACAGCGCGCTCGACCTGGCGCCGTTCGCTCCCGGCGTCTTCAATTTCCAGCACGGCACGGTCAATGCCTTCGAGCCCAAGCTCGAGGACGTCCACAATCCGATCCACGACCTGATTGGCGGCGTGATGAGCACCATGCTGTCGCCGCTGGACCCGATCTTCTATCTGCACCACGGCAACATCGACCGCCTGACGCATGCCTGGGCGTATCCCGATGGCAAAGGGATTCCATTTTCCGCCTGGCCGTATTCGCCCACCAACAGCGATCCCTACTGGGCGGGCGACAATGTCTATTCCGCCGATCTGAGCATGCCGCGCTACCAGACGCTCGACCCGAACTGGATGGGCGTCGACTATGCCAATGTCGCGGTGCCGACCAGCCTGCCGCCGGCGCCTTCCGCCAGGCGGATCGCGCCCTTGCAGCGTCCGCCGTTCAAGGCGTTCCCGCCGGCGCCCAAACGCCACATCAGCGCAAGCCGGCGCTCGCTGGGCGGCGTGCTGCAGCCGCTGTTCGACGAGCAATCGGTGTCGATCCGGCTACAGCTGGAAAAGAAAGATGCGGCCCAGGTGGCGCGTGTCGTTGCGGCGCGCGCCGCCGAAGAATCCGGGAAGGAAACGGGCAAAGACAGCCGGGGCGCGATCAAGGTAGTGATCGACAGGGCGGTGCTCAAGAGCGCCGCCGCCGCACGAGGGGGATTCTTCTATGCGTTGTACGTGAACATGCCCGACACAGTCGATGCCCAGGCCGCGCGCGAGCGCTGGTTCGTCGGCACGGTGGGCGCGTTCCAGATCGCCGCGGCGTCGCACCACGGCGCGGCCAAGGTCGAGTTCGACATCACCGGCCTGCTGGCGCGCCAGGGGACCACGGATTTCTCCGAGCTGACCCTGTCCTGGCTGCGGGTCGACGGCGACAGGCCGCCGGCCGGCCAGACGATCGGGGTCGACGAGTTACGCATCGACCTTGCGGCCGATGCGCAACCCGTGCAGCCGCTGCAGCTGTCGAAGCCGCAGGGCTGGTATGGGCAGCGCGGCGCCGGGCCGGCATTGTCAAGCGCCGGCCGGTGATGCTGGCTTACTTCGACGCGAGCTTCAGTTCGCCGTCTATCAGGCGCACGATGCCGAGCGGGTTGTCGTCCTTGAGCGCCTCCGGCAGCAGGCCGGCCGGCACGTCCTGGTAGCACACCGGACGCAGGAAGCGTTCGATCGCGGTAGCGCCGACCGAGGTGCTGCGCGGGTCGGAGGTGGCCGGGAACGGGCCGCCGTGCACCATTGCGTACGACACTTCGACGCCGGTCGGGAAGCCGTTGAACAGGATGCGGCCGACCTTGCGTTCGAGCAGCGGCAGCAGGGCCCCGGCCAGCGCGTGGTCGCTCTCGACCGCGTGCACGGTGGCGGTCAGCTGGCCTTCCAGGTGACGGGTCACGGCCAGGATCTCGTCCTGGTCGCGGCAGGCGATCATCAAGGACACCGGCCCGAAGATCTCTTCTTCCAGCGCCGGATTGGCCAGGAAGGTGGCCGCGTCGCACCGGTACAGCGCCGCCTGCGCCGCGCAACCCGCACCTTCGGCGCTGCCGCGCGCCACCAGCGTCAAGCCCTCGATGCCGGCGCGCTTGCCGATGGCGCCGGTGTAGGCCTGGTGGATGCCGGCGGTGAGCATGGTGCCGGCGGTTTTCAGGCCGAGCGCCGTGGCGGCGGCGTCGCGGAAGGCGTCGAATTCCGCGCCGGCCAGGCCGATCATGAGGCCCGGGTTAGTGCAGAACTGGCCCACGCCCAGCGTCAGCGAATCGACGAAGGCGCCGGCCAGCTTGCTGCCGCCTTGCGCCAGCGCGCCCGGCAGCAGGTAGACCGGATTGATGCTGCTCATCTCGGCGAACACGGGGATCGGCTGCTTGCGGCGGTTCGCGATCTGGGTCAGCGCGATGCCGCCGGCGCGCGAGCCGGTAAAGCCGACCGCCTGGATCGCCGGGTGGCTGACCAGGTCGCCGCCAATCTGATTGCCTTCGCCGATGATCAGCGAGAACACGCCTTCCGGCATGCCGCAATCGAGCGCTGCCTTCAGGATCGCCTTGCCCACCAGTTCCGAAGTGCCGAGGTGGGCGTTATGGGCCTTGACCACCACCGGGCAGCCGGCCGCCAGCGCCGAGGCGGTATCGCCGCCCGCCACCGAGAACGCCAGCGGGAAGTTGCTGGCGCCGAACACGGCAACCGGGCCAACCGGGATCTTGCGCATGCGCAGGTCCGGACGCGGAGGAGTGCGCTCGGGCAGGGCCGAATCCAGCGTCGCTTCCAGGAAGTGACCGTCCCGCACCACCTTGGCGAACAGGCGCAGCTGGTTCACGGTGCGGCCGCGTTCGCCTTCCAGGCGCGCAACCGGCAGGCCGCTTTCCTGGGCCGCGCGTTCGATCAGCGCCGGACCCAGGTCGAGGATGCGCTGGGCGATCGTCTCCAGGAAGGTCGCGCGCTGCTCCAGCGGCAGGGCGCGGTACGGCTCGACGGCGGCATCGGCCAGCTGGCAGGCATGCGCCAGGTCTTCCGGCGTGGCGGTGCCGAAGGCCGGCTCCAGGTCAAGCTTGCGTGCCGGATCGAAGGCGTGGATGGCCTTGCCGCTGCCGCGCACGATGCGCTGGCCGATGATCATTTCGCCGCTGATGTTCATTGGATCTCCTTGCTTGTTGTGTTTGGTATGGCTGCTGGCTGAACGCTTACTTGTCCGCCAGCCGAGACCATGGATGTTATACGCAATCATGAAAAAACGCACGCGCAGCGGCAGGGTAAATACTCTGGCGCGCGGCCGTCCTTGCTGGACGTGAAATGTGGCCTCTAACTTTTTCTGTTAGCGCGAACATTTTGCTTGCCAGTCACGTCTGTATTGTTTAGCATGGTTTGCAGTAAGCCACTATTTTCCAAACAGGTGGCACATAACAAGCACAAAAAAGCAGGAGACACATGCGTACCACGATCACCCGCCTGGCGGGCGTGGGCGCGGTTACGGCCGTCCTGGCCCTGACCGTCGCCGGCGTCGCCGCCACGGCCACCCCGGCCACCGCCCGGCAGGCGCCGGGGCCGGCTTCCGCGGCAGCGCGCGTCCCGTACGTCTGGGACAGCGTCGCCATCGGCGGCGGCGGCTTCGTCACCGCAGTGATCCCCAGCCGCAGCGAACCGAACGTGGCCTACGCGCGCACCGACGTTGGCGGCGCCTATCGCTGGGACGGCACGGCGCGGCGCTGGACGCCGCTGCTGGACTGGGTCGCGGAAGACCAGACGGGCTTGCTCGGCATCGACGCGCTGGCGATCGATCCGCACAACGCCGCCAATGTCTGGCTGCTGGCCGGCATCGCTTACCTCAACGGCGGCCGCACCGCAATCCTGCGCTCGAGCGACTACGGCAAGAGCTTTAGCGTGGTCGATGTCACCGCCCAATTCAAAACCCATGGCAACGGCTTCGGACGCCAGAACGGTGAGCGCCTCTCCGTCGATCCGGGTTCCAACAAGCTGCTGTATCTCGGCTCGCGCCGCGACGGCCTGTTCACCAGTGACAACAGCGGTCAGACCTGGCGGCGCAACACGGCGCTGCCGGTGACCACCACGCCCAACGACGTCGGCCTGAACATCGTGCTGCCGGATCCATCCAGCGTCGAGCAGGGGCGGGCGCGCCGCCTGTTCGTCGGCGTCTCGCGCTTCGGCAGCGTCGGCCCGAACTTGTACCGCAGCGACGATGCCGGCGCCAGCTTCGCTCCGGTGCCGAACGCACCGGTGGACCTGATGCCGCAGCGCGCCTCCTTCGATGGCGCCGGTAACCTGTACGTGACCTATGCCGGCGGCGCCGGTCCGCATCCGAACAAGAGCGGCAGCGAGCCGGTCGAGCGCGGCCAGGTGTGGAAGTACCACGTGGCCAGCGGCGCCTGGAGCGACGTTACGCCGAAAGGCTGGACCCGGCCATTTGCCGGCGTTAGCGTCGACCCGCGCAATCCGCAGCGGATCGTGGTCTCCACCATCAACACCTTCATCCCGCAGGGCGACGCCAAGGGCGATCGCATCTTCCTGTCCAACGACGCCGGCGCGACCTGGACCGACGTGATCGCGCGCGGCTACCGGCGTGACGCCGCCGGCGTGCCCTGGCTGAAAGGACATGCGATCCACTGGGCAGGCTCGGTCGAATTCGATCCGAGCGACCCGCGCGCGGTCTGGGTCACCTCGGGCAACGGCGTATTCCGCACGGCGGACATCGACGCTACGCCGGCCACCTGGACCTTTACCGTGGCCGGACTCGAAGAAACCGTGCCGCTGGGTTTTGTGAGCTTGGCTGGGCAGCCGCCGGTGTCGGCAATCGGCGACTACGATGGTTTCATCCACGACGATCCGGCGCGCCATGGGCGCATCCATCAGCCTGAAATCGGCACCACCACCGGACTCGATGCGGCGGCGCTGCGCCCCCAGACCATGGTGCGCGTTGGCGACACCATGTTGCTGACGACGGACGGCGGCAAGAGCTGGACCAGGACGCCTTCACTGCAGGGCAAGCGCGGACGCGTCGCCATGTCGGCGGACGGCGCCACGCTGGTGCATACGCCGCAAGGCTCCTCCACGCTGTACCGCTCGGCGGACGGCGGCAAGAGCTGGCTTGAGGTGAAGGGATTGGCGGGGCGCGACCTGCGCGCGGTGGCCGATCCGGTCAAGCCGAACGTGTTCTATGCCTACGACGACAAGGCGTTGATGGTCAGCCTTGATGCCGGCGCGAGCTTCACTGCGCGCGCCAGCCTGCCGGCCGGCGGTTCGCGCCTGATCCGTCCGGCGCCTGGCCGCGAAGGCGACCTGTGGGCGCCGCTCAAGAACGGCGGCCTGCAACGCTCGACGAACGGCGGCGCCAGTTTCACGCCGGTGGCCGGCATCGGCTACTGCGGCGCGGTCGGTTTCGGCAAGGCGGCGCCGGGCAAGGATTACCCGACCGTGTACATCTGGGGCAGCGTGGACGGCGTGCGCGGCATCTACCGCTCGCTCGACGGGGGCGCGACCTGGGCCCGCATCAACGACGACGCCCACCAGTACGGCGGCCCGGGCGACGGTCACTTCATCGTCGGCGACATGAACCGCTTCGGCTTCGTCTACATGAGCACCGCCGGCCGCGGCATCGTCTATGGAAGGCCCGTCACCCAATGAACGTGAAATCGATCCACCGCATCGTGCTCCTTGCCGGTCTGCTGGCAGCCGGCGTCGCCTGCGCCGCACCCGAGCTGGTGCTGCGCTACGACCGTCCGGCTCAGGACAACGACCAGGGCTGGGAAAAGGAGGCGCTCCCGATCGGCAACGGCCGCATCGGCGCCATGGTGTTCGGCCAGCCCGGCCGCGAGCACCTGCAGTTCAACGACATCACGCTCTGGACCGGCGACGACAAGACCATGGGCGCGTTCCAGCCCTTCGGTGACTTGGCTGTAGAACTGCCGGGCCACGAACGCGGCGCAACGGACTACCGCCGCACACTCGACCTGGCGCGCGGCGTGCACACGGTGACCTATGTGCACAAAGGCGTGACCTACAAACGCGAAGCCTGGGCCAGCTACCCGGCGCAGGTGATCGTGCTGCGCCTCTCCGCCAGCCGTCCCGGCCAGTACAGCGGCAGCGTGGCGTTGACCGACCGCCACGGCGCACACCTGGCCGTGGCCAACAACCGCATCCACGCCGCCGGCACGCTGGCGGGGTTCGTGCTGCCGGACCAGGCGCCAAGCAGCAATGTGATGACCTACGCCAGCCAGGTGCAGGTGCTGAACGAAGGCGGCAAGGTGGTTGCCGACGGCAAGCGCATCAAGGTCGAAGGCGCCGACAGCATTACCCTGGTGCTGGGCGCCGGCACCAGCTTCGTGATGGACGCGGCGCGCCGCTTCAACGGCGAGCATCCGCTGGCGCGCGTGACCGAACAGGTGAACAGGGCGGCCGCACGTCCACTTGCCGAGCTGCGCACCGAGCACGAAAAGGATTTCGCCAGCCTGGTCGGCCGCGTCGACCTGGACCTGGGCGCCACCCCGGCCGCACGGCGCGCGCTGCCGACCGATGCGCGCTTGCTGGCATATACGAAGCAAGGCGGCGACCCCGAACTCGAAGCGCAGTACTTCCAGTACGGCCGCTACCTGCTGGTCTCCAGCTCGCGCGGTTCGCTGCCGGCCAATCTGCAGGGCCTGTGGAACAACAGCTATTCGCCGCCGTGGAATTCGGACTACCACACCAACATCAACATCCAGATGAATTACTGGCCGGCCGAGGTCACGAACCTGAGCGAGCTGGCCGTGCCATTCTTCGATTTCGTGAACGGCGTGGCGCCGGTATGGCGGCGCGACACGGCCCTCGA
The DNA here is from genome assembly GCF_030411955.1 of Massilia sp. YIM B02443. Lineage (GTDB taxonomy): Bacteria > Pseudomonadota > Gammaproteobacteria > Burkholderiales > Burkholderiaceae_D > Telluria. Next base: position 21,295 of record NZ_JASNRA010000015.1, on the reverse strand, counting down.
GTTCAAGCGCAAGGATGGCAAGCCGGTGCGCGGCTGGACCCTGCGCACCGAGTCGAACCCGTTCGGCGCCATGGGCTACCTGTGGAACAAGACCGGCAACGCCTGGTACGCCCAGCACTTCTGGGAACACTACGCCTTCACGCGCGACGAGCGATTCCTGCGCGAGGTGGCGTATCCGATGATGAAGGAGACCAGCGCCTTCTGGCAGGACTATCTGAAGGAGCTGCCGGACGGACGCCTGGTGGCGCCACAGGGCTGGTCGCCCGAGCACGGCCCGGTCGAGGACGGCGTCGCCTATGACCAGCAGATCGTGTGGGACCTGTTCAACAACACGGTGGAAGCGGCCGGCATCCTGAAGGTCGATCCCGAGCTGCGCGCCACCCTGACGCGCATGCGCGACCGCCTGGCCGGTCCGCGCATCGGCAGCTGGGGCCAGCTGCTCGAATGGCTCGAAGAGAAAAAGGATCCGGTGCTGGACACGCCGCAGGACACGCACCGCCACGTGTCGCACCTGTTCGCGCTGTTCCCGGGCCGCCAGATCGGCCCAGTGCAGACGCCTGAACTGGCGCGCGCCGCACGGCGCACGCTGGAAGCGCGCGGCGACGCCGGCACCGGCTGGTCGATGGCGTGGAAGATGGCGTTCTGGGCGCGCCTGCACGACGGCGAGCGCGCCTACCGCATGCTGCGCGGCGTGCTGGCCGCGCCGGGCGCGCGCGCGTCCGAGCAGGCCGGCATCTTCTCGGAGCATAACAACGCCGGCGGCACCTACCCGAACATGCTCGACGCCCATCCGCCGTTCCAGATCGACGGCAACTTCGGCGCCACCGCCGCGATCGCCGAGATGCTGCTGCAGTCGCAGGCGGGCGAGATCCACCTGCTGCCGGCGCTGCCGAAGTCCTGGCCGACTGGTTCGGTAAAGGGGCTGCGCGCCCGCGGCGGCTACGTGGTCGATATCGCCTGGCGTGACGGGCAGCTGGTAGACGCCAGCGTGCGCGGCTTGTCTGGCGCCGGTCGCGTCAAGGTGCGCTACGGCGCCAAGGTGATCGACGTCGCTATCCAGCAGGGCCAGAACCGCAGCATCGGCGCCGCGCAGTTCCAATAAAAGACAACACCAAGGAGACGACCCGCATGACACTGAACCAGATCGCCCGCCGCCTCAGATTGGCCGTCCCGCTGTATCTCGCCTTGACGGCGGGCAGTGCGCTGGCTGCACCCGAACTGCCCAAGCTCGTCACCAAGGACGGCCGCCACGCGCTGATGGTGGACGGCAAACCGTTCCTGATGCTGGCCGGCCAGGCCCACAATTCGAGCAACTACCCGGCCGCGCTGCCCAAGGTGTGGCAGGCGCTGAAAGACGCCAAGGCCAACACGCTCGAGATGCCGATCGCCTGGGAACAGATCGAACCGCAGGAAGGCAAGTTCGACTTCTCCTTCCTCGATACTTTGGTCAAGGAAGCGCGCGAGAACGACATCCGCCTGGTAATCGTCTGGTTCGGCACCTGGAAGAACACCGGCCCCGGCTACCTGCCGGAATGGGTCAAGTTCGACAACGGGCGCTTCCCGCGCATGAAGGACAAGGACGGCAAGAACGTCTACAGCCATTCGCCATTTGGCGAGCAGACGCTGGCCGCCGACCGCAACGCTTTCGTGAAGATGATGGAGCGGATCAGGCAGATCGACGTGAATCACCGCACCGTAATCCTGGTGCAGGTCGAGAACGAGGTCGGCACCTACGGCTTCGCGCGCGACTACGGCGCCCGCGCCCAGGCCGCGTTCAATGCGCCGGTGCCGAGCGCCGTGACCGCGCGCCAGAAGCCGAAAAAGGCGAGCAGCGGCACCTGGACCCAGGTCTACGGCGACTACGCCGAGCAGTACTTCCATTCGTGGGCGATCGCCAGCTACATCGAGTCGATCGCCAAGGCCGGCCGCGCCGTGTACGACCTGCCGATGTTCGTCAACAACGCGCTGCGCGAACCGTCGCTCGACGGCAAACCGGCCGAACCGTGGAAGGGCAACTTCGCCAGCGGTGGCCCGACCTACGACGTGCTCGATATCTATAAAGCGGCCGCACCGCACATCGACTTCGCCGCGCCGGACATCTACATGCCGGAATCGAACAAGGTCACCGCCATCCTGAAGTCGTTCAAGCGCGCCGACAATCCGCTGATGATTCCCGAGATGGGCAATGCAGCCGGCTACGCGCGCTACGTGTACCAGGCCTTCGGCATGGGCGCGCTGGGTGTGGCGCCGTTCGGGCTGGACTACGCCGAGTACAGCAACTATCCGCTCGGCTCCAGGTTCACCGACAAGCGCATGGTCGAACCGTTCGCCAAGGTGTTTGGCGTATTCGCGCCGATCGGGCGCCAATGGGCGCAGTGGGCGTTCGAGGGCCGCACCTACGGCGTGGCCGAAGGCGACGACCGCGCGGCGCAGACCGTCGACATGCAAGGCTGGAAGGCGACCGTCTCGTTCCGCGAATTCCAGTTCGGCGAGCGCCAGTACCTGAAGGACAAGAACGAATACCAGTCCGGCACCGAGCAGCCAAGCGGCGGCGTGGCCTTCGCCCAGATCGGCGCCAATGAATTCGTGATCGTCGGCCAGCAGGCGCGCATCAAACTCTCGGGCATCGGGGCCAACGACGGCAAGCCGTCGATGCTGGCGCGGGTGGAAGAAGGGCGCTTCGACGCGAGTGGCAAGTGGATCATGGAGCGCAACTGGAATGGCGACCAGACCGACTATGGCCTGAACCTGCCGGCCACGCCGACGGTGCTGAAGGTGAAGCTGGGAACGTACAAGGATTGAAAAACAAGCAGGTAACGACAAAGTCCGCACCACAGCGCGGATACGACAACAGGAGATCGACAAATGCGAATGACCCAGGTAGCAGCCGCAGTGCTGTTCCTCGCCGCAGGCAATGCAGCTTATGCCGGCACCTTCCAACAGACCGGCACCGGCATCGAGGTCAAGCCCGACACGGGCGCCGCCAAGGTGGTGCGCCTGAACCTGATGAGCGATAACATCATCCAGGTGGTCAAGCTCAATGCCGAAGGCAAGAACCTGACGCCGTCCCTGATGACGGTGGCCACGCCGTGTGGCAGCAAGTGCACCTTCACCGTCAGCCCGAGCGCCGACAGCGTCCAGCTCAAGGCCGGCAAGATCGCCGCCACCGTGTCGCTGAAGGACGGCCAGGTCGCGTTTTTTGACGCCGCCGGCAAGCGCTTCCTGCAGCAGGCATCCGAGTCGATGACGCCCGTGACGGTTGGCGGCAAGCCGTTCTTTGCGATCAAGCAGGGCTTCAACCACGGCACCAGGGATGCGTACTACGGCCTGGGCCAGCACCAGAACAACCAGATGAACTACAACGGCGAAGACGTGCTGCTCCAGCAGCACAATATGATCGCCGCGGTGCCGTTCGTGGTCTCGGACAAGAACTACGGCGTCCTGTGGGACAACAACTCGATCTCGCGCTTCGGCGACGCCAAACCGTACGATCACATGTCGCGCGACCTCATCCTGCGCGGCGTCGACGGCAAGAGCGCCGGCCTGACCGCCAGGTACTACGCCGAAGGCAAGCTGCTGCTCACGCGCCAGGAAAAGGACATCGACTACCAATACCTGAAGGACATCGACCAGAACTGGCCGAAGGAAATCAAGCCGCTCAAGGACCTGAAGGACGTGCGCGTGGTCTGGGAAGGCACGATGACCAGCGACCAGCCGGGCGTGCACAAGATGCAGCTGTACTCGTCGGACTACGCCAAGCTGACGGTGGACGGCAAGGAAGTGATGGACGTGTGGCGCATGGGCTGGAACCCGTGGTACCACAACTTCGAAGTCACCTTCGCCAGGAACAAGCCGGTCAAGATTCACCTGGACTGGAAGCCGACCGGCGGCATGGTGGCGATCACCCACAACAATCCGCTGCCCGCGGCCGAGCGCCACTCGCTGACCATGTCGTCCGAGATCGCCGAAGCGATCAACTACTACGTCATCAGCGCCGACAGCATGGACAACGTCATTGGCGGCTACCGCCACCTGACCGGCCAGCAGCCGATGATGCCGAAGTGGGCCTACGGTTTCTGGCAGTCGCGCCAGCGCTACGTGGACCAGAACCAGCTGCTCGACACGGTGAAGGAATACCGCAAGCGCGGCTGGCCGCTGGATAACATCGTGCAGGACTGGTTCTACTGGCCGGAAGACGGCTGGGGTTCGCACGACTTCGACAAGACCCGCTTCCCGGATCCCAAGGGCATGGTCGACGAAGTCCACAAGATGAACGCGCGCATCATGCTGTCGGTGTGGGGCAAGTTCTACGCCAATACCGACAACTACAAGGAGTTCGAGAAGCGCGGCTACATGTGGACCAAGAACGTCGAGAATGGCTCGCGCGACTGGGTCGGCAAGGGGTACCTGAACAGCCACTACGACCCGTACACCAAGGAAGCGCGCGACATCTACTATCGCCAGCTGAAGACCAAACTGGTCGACCTGGGCTTCGACGCCTGGTGGATGGACAATACCGAACCCGACGTGCTGTCCAACAGCCGCCTGGAAGACTTCAAGGAACTGATCGGACCGACCGTCTACGGCGCCGGCGAGATCACCTTCAATCCCTACAGCCTGGTGAGCACCGGCGCGATGTACGATGGCCTCAAGCGCGACCAGCCGGACACGCGCCAGTTCATCCTGTCGCGCTCGGGCTTCGCCGGCATCCAGCGCAACGCCGTGGCGGTGTGGAGCGGCGACACGGTCGGCCGCTGGAACAATCTGTACGACCAGATCGCGTCGGGCACCAATATGTCGATGTCGGGCGTCCCGAACTGGACCCACGACATCGGCGGCTATGCCCAGGAAGTGCGCTTCCAGAGCGGCGACGTCGGCTCGGCCCAGGAAAACCGCACCGTCGGCAATGCCGCCGCCAAGCCGGAAGACATGGAAGAATGGCGTGAGCTGAACCACCGCTGGTGGCAGTTCGGCGCCTTCACGCCGCTGTTCCGTTCGCACGGCGAGGTGGTGAAGCGCGAGCTGTACAACATCTCGGCCGGCGACGACGCCATGCGCGACAACATGGTCTGGTACCTGAAGCTGCGCTACCGCCTGATGCCGTATATTTACACGATGGCGTCGGACACCCACTACCACTCGGGCACCATGATGCGCGGCCTGGTGATGGACTTCCCGGACGACGAGAAGGCCAAGAACGTCAAGGACCAGTACATGTTCGGCCCGTCGTTCCTGGTGGCGCCGGTGCACGAGTACAAGGCCCGTTCGCGCCAGGTCTATCTGCCGGCCGGCGCCGACTGGTACGACTTCTACACCGGCGAACGCGTGAAAGGTGGCGCGACGCGCAAGGTCGATGCGCCGCGTGATCGCATGCCGCTGTTCGTGAAGGCCGGTTCGGTCGTCACCACCGGCCCGGTGACCCAGTACGTCGACGAGAAGCCGGACGCGCCGATCACGATCCTGGTGTATGCAGGCGCTAATGGCTTGACCAGCCTGTACGAGGATGACGGCGTCACCAACGCCTACACCCGCGGTGAAGCCAGCCGCATCCCGATCGCCTACGACGACAAGACCGGCACCGTGCAGATCGGCGCCCGCGCCGGCCAGTACAAGGGCATGGTCGCCAAGCGCGAGTTCAAGGTGCGCCTGATCAAGCCGGGCATGTCGACCGCGAATGACCTGGACAAGTCGGACAAGTCGGTCACCTATGAAGGCAAGCCGGTGACGATCAAGCTGTAATCGTCGCCGTTGTCAGCTGCAAGCCGGGCGCTTCGTGCGTCCGGCTTTTTCCATTTGAGGGCAACTTATGAAAACTTCATTCGCATTCGGCCTGGCGCTGGCCGGCCTGCTACATCTGGCGCCGGCGCCGGCGGCCACCACCATCGCGCCGGATCACAAGCACCTGCAGTACACGGGCCGCATCGACAGCAGCTACGCCAGGGGACCGACCCTGAGCTTTGCCGGCACCGAGATCAGCGGCCGCTTCAGCGGCACCTCGCTGGCGATCGTGCTGGACGACGAGCGCGGGCAAAATTTCTTTAACGTGTTCCTGGACGGCGAGACCGAGCGGCCGATCATCCTGCAGGCCGACAAGGGCACAAAGACGTACGTGGTCGCCAACGGCCTGGCGCCGGGTGAGCACAGCTTCCGGATCTTCAAGCGCACCGAAGGCGCGGAAGGGCCAACGGTCTTCAAAGGCCTGGAGCTGGACGACAAGGCCGAACTGCTGCCGCCGCCGGCGCGGCCGTCACGCCGCATTGAATTCTTCGGCGACTCGATCACCAGCGGCATGGGCAACGAGGCGCCCGACGATGGCCGCGACGACCTGGCCAAGGACAAGAACGCGTACATGTCGTATGCGTCGATCACGGCGCGCGCACTGAAGGCCGAGGCGCACATCACCTCGCAGAGCGGGATCGGGGTGATGATCAGCTGGTTCCCGTTCACCATGCCGGATTTTTATGACCAGTCGAATGCGGTCGGCGACAACGACAGCAAGTGGGAATTCTCGAAGTGGACGCCGGACGTGGTGGTGATCAACCTGATGCAGAACGACTCGTGGCTGATCGGGCGCGATCACAAGCTGCAGCCGGAGCCGGACGATGCGCAGCGCGTTGCGGCGTACCAGAAGTTCGTGGCGCGGATCCGCAGCCTGTATCCGAAGGCGTACATCGTGTGCGCGCTGGGCAGCATGGAAGCGACCAAGGAAGGCTCGCCATGGCCGGGATACATTCGAACTGCTGTGAAGAATCTGTGGGAGAAGGGCGACACCCGGATCGACACCGTGTTCTTCCCGTTTACCGGTTATGGCCAGCACCCCCGGGTCAAGCATCATCAGGCGAATGCGGAAATCCTGAGCGCGATGATCCGGAAGAAGATGAGCTGGTGAGCCTGAAGCGAGCGATTGCTTGTTCCGGGCCGGCTGATGCTTGGCTCGGCCGCGCCTCCTTACTTGGCTGCAAAGCTTCGTATCAAGCTGGCGACCAAGGGAAATGTCGTGTCGCTGTAAGGCTGTAGAATCGCGCTGCCCTTGAACGGCAAGTCTGGAACCAGGGCAGGTTCGTTTTCCAATACATGAACGGCAATGGTCACTGGGGCAAAACGGCTCAATCGCTGCTGGCATGCGTGCAATGCCGGATCATCGAGCGCGGATCGTTCGACGAAAATCCAGGAAAGGGCGAATGATGGTGGAATCGGCGCGTTCAGCGCGGCTTGCGTGTCGAGGGCGATTTCTTGAAACGCAATCATTGACCGGTCAGCGAGTTCGCCAGCGACCTGACATGCCTCCATCAGCGGTGTTGACGCCGCTCCAAGCGCTACGATCAGTACCCGCGTCAACTGTCGTCCCCTTCATCGCTGCCGAGCTGGAACTGCGCGTGCACGTCGAAAATCTCCTGGCTGACGTTGCGCGCCCGCCGGCCTTTGCCCTCAGGCTGGATGACGAACTGAAGCGAGTCTCGGAGCGATACCGGTTGCTCCTGGTAGTCTTCTCCAATGGGATAGCTCGGGGAGAACGGGCTGAGCGCAGACGCGAGTCGGTCGATGATCTTCTCGCTTTTCTTGTACGCTGCCGACGGCAAATCCAGCATCGACTCGATGATCGCACAGTCGATCAGGGTCCCTTGCAGCCAGTTCGCGCTTGACGCGTAGCTTGCGCACCAACGCAGCTGGCTGCTCTGGATGCCTGTCTCCAGTGTCGTACTGCATTCACCGCCGTAGCAAGAGCCAATCAATACGCCCGTAATATTGCACTGTTTTGCAATCACTTGGGCCGCGGCAAAGATATTCAGCAATTCGACGTTGCCGACTTGGCCATGTGCGCCATGCGCGGCAATGTACATAATGGCATTCTTGTGCCGCGATTTCGCCAGGAAATTGTACGCATGGATGAGGCTGAGTTCATCGTAGAAGTTCGCATGCAAAACATCAGTGTCTCCGGCAAGCTTGGCCACACCCTCGAGAAACGGCAGCACGCTGCTCCGATTCGCATCTCTCGCGTCGAGCTCCCAGGGGCATTCCAGGACGATGATGGCGCGGTTGGCGTGGTTTCTTGGCATTATTAGGGATGTAGTCGAGAAGAGCAGCTATTATATTTCCAAGAAGAAATTAAACAAAGCGCTATGGCGTATAACGATGTGGAAATGGCTGCGAACCTGGAGAAAGGTGAAGAGAAGCGGATCAGAACGCTGTTTTGCTGTGAACCAGGTCATGGGCAGCATTGGCGGGTGAAGCAGCATCGGCAGACGCGGAGATGCCGACGGTATTACTCGCAAGAAGATGGGGTGGTGACCGGAGCTTGCACGAACTGCCGATCACGCAGATATCTGCCTTGTCCCAAAGACCGTCATTATTCCCACTGGTTGCGGTCACTCCCCGCGCAGGCGCGTACCCAAGTTTGCCCGCACTTTCAATAGCACACATCGCAGTGGCTGCGGCACAATCCTCGGTTCGCGACTTCGCGGGAATGACGGTTTCGAAGATCGCAGCAACCGAAAATGGTAACTATTTTGACGCGTTCAGCTGCAGCAGATAGACATCGTTCTCACGCAGCGGCAGCGCGGTGCTGAACTTGCCGTCGGTGCCGACCTGCACCGTCTTCTGCTGCGACGGTTTGCCGGTGGCCTGCGCTTTCAGCGTAGCGACCTGGTTGCGCGTTAGCTGCTTGGGCGACCCCATCCCGATATACGCCGTGAACGCATCGTTCTGCTTGTACCCGACCTGCGACACGATCATGGTGTACGCGCCCGGTTTCAAGCCGCGCATCGTCACCTGAGCCGTGCCCTTGGATTTCGGGGGCAGGTCCTTGATGAAGAATTGCTGGTTATTGGTCTTCTCCGGCAGCGTATGCGTGTAATCCCATAGCAGCACCTGGGCCCCGCCACGCTCGTCGAGCGTGGCATACGAATCCTTGTCGACATTCTTCAGCTCCGTTGCGCCCAGCTGGTTCATGAACTGATAAGCAAAGTAGCCCGGCTTCTTGATCCCCTGCGTATTCATCAACCCGAACCCGCCATGGAAGGCTTCGAAGCGCGGACCCGGTTCCTCGAAGATGTCGGTGAACACCCAGTAGGACATCGACTGCACCGCGCCGCTGCTTTGCTTGAGCTTCTTGAGAATGTAGGCCGCCTGGTGATAGCTGTCGTGGGTCGGGTCGGCCGGCGTGTACGACGAGCTCCACTCGGTGTAGTGCAGTTCGAGCTTCGGCATAGCGGAGGCGCCGATTTCCCTGCGGTTCTTGAACACATCGCTGGCCACCGCCATGTCGTCCTTGTTCAGCACCGTACCATGAGTACCGAATTCGTCCAGGAAGCCCTGGCCGACGCCGTACGAGTGGGTACTGACGAAGTCGAGCGGCACCTTGTTCTTGTCGGCGAACGCGATCATCTCGGGAATCCAGGCCGCGCCGGCGGTGGCAGGACCGCCCACGCGGTACGAGGGATCCACGCCTTTTACCGCGCGCGCCGCGTGGGCATACAGCTTGAAGTACTCGTCCTGGGTGCCGGCCCAGAACCCGTCTAGGTTCGGCTCGTTCCAGACTTCGAAGTACCACTTGGCGACTTCTTCACGGCCGTAACGCTCGGTCCAGTGCCTGGCAAGCGCAGTGACCAGGCGGCTCCACTGCGCGTAGTCCTTCGGCGGCGTGACGTTACCCTTCCACCAGAAGATGGTCTTGGCGCCGCTGGCGATCGCGCTCGGCATGAAGCCCAGTTCCACGAACGGCTTGACGTCGATGCTCAGCAAATAGTCGAACAGTGCGTCGATGTACTGGAAGTTGTACTGTTCCTTGCCCTGGGCGTCGATCTTGAACACGCCCATGTCGTCGGTCAGGAGACCGTGGAAGCGGATGTAGCGAAAGCCGGCGTCGCGCTTGATCTCGGCCAGCTGCTGCTGCCAGTCGGCGCGCAGGCCTTCGTTGGCGCGGCCGGCGCCGACCGACAGGTTGAACATGCGGTCGAGCGGGCCTTGCACCTGCTTGACGTCGACGTCGATGGCGCGGTTCTGGGCGAAGGCGCCGAGCGGGAGGGCGATCAGCGCAGCCAGCACGGCGGCCTTGATCGTGGCGCCGGCGGCGCGTGGTGATACCTGTTTTGTCTCCTGGTTCATCTTCTTCTCTCGTGATGGAAAGCGAAGCTTCAGGATACGGCCAGCGCGCATGCGCGGCTAGAACTCAAGGCTGCAACTGCTGCTCCATGCGGATAGTTGAAGCTTTGGTGGCGCCCGTGTTAGCCACAACCGTGGACTCGGGCGCCCCGAGCGCGCCACGGAATGCCTTGGGCGTGCACCCGTACTCCTCCTTGAATAGCTTGTTGAAGTAGGAAACGTTGTTGTAGCCGACCGAGTAGGCGATCTCGGAAACGGTCGCGGTGTCCTTGTCGGCCAGCAGGCGCGCCGCCTCGGTCAGGCGCAGTTTATTGAGGTAGCCGCTGAAGGTGAATCCCAGTTCGGCCTTGAGGATCTCGTTGACCTTGTTGCGGTTGACGCCCGTTTCGTTCACCACGCTCTCGAGATCGAGTTCGGCGTCGGCGTAGCGGGTGGCGATCACGCGCAGGATGGCGGCCTTTTCGCGGTCGCGGTGGGGTTGTAATGACAGCTGTTGATAGGCCACGATCGGCAAATCCTTTTGCAGGCGGTCCTGCACGTCACGTGTGAGTTCGGCGGCGTGGCGCCGGAAGAACCAGAATCCATAAGCGGCCCAGGCCAGCAGGATCAGCGCGCCCGGCACGAAGACCCAGCGCAGGTCGCGTCCGTGCAGGCTCAAGCCGCTGATGTCGACCAGCAGGTCGGTGTCGCGCGGACTCTGGAAGGTGCTGCCGATGGCGAGTTTCGGCACCTGGTCCAGGCGGTATTCGCGCCACGACAGGTCGAGTCCGAACATCGCGAACCACCACTGCGGCGTCTCCATCCGGGTCAGGTCGAGTTCGACCCGGGTGCCGTGCTCGCTGCACGAAAAGAACGCGGTCGGCGCGCGGTAGGTGAGCAGGTCGCCACGGCGCGACAGCTTGGGTTCGAACGTCGGCGCCACCAGCGACAGCGTATTGCCCGGCGCGCAGGTGGCCACGAACGAGACCGAGGCGTAGCGCGACAGGTCGGCATGCACCGGCCGGCCGGCGCGGTCCACGAAGAACAGGTTGGCTTCGGCGTAGGCAATCGAAGCGGTGCCGGCGACGTTCAGCAGCACGCGCAGGCGGCGCCCGTCGTCGAGCATGCGCGTCTCTGAGCGCCCGCCCGGCGAGGCGTCGGCGCCGGCGCGGATGCGCCACGGCGTCGCTGCATCCGACGTCGGCACCAGCGCCGCTTCCAGGAAGCTGCGCCGGTAGCCAGCCACGCCCAGCACGATGCTGAGCGCCAGCAGGATCAGGAAGGCGACGAGCGCCTTGCGCCGGAACGCCGCCATCGCCGAGCCTTAGCGCGCTCCGGCGGCGAACTCGCGCGCCGCCAGGCGCACCGTCACCGTCTGTGCCGGCGCGTCGGCGGCCGAGGCCAGGATCACCTTGTACTCGCCGGCCGCGATCTTCCAGCGGTTGGTCGCGCCGTCGAATACGGCCAGCGTGCGCGGATCGACCGTCACGGTGCTGCCACGACGTTCGCCCGCGTTCAAAGCCAGCTTGTCCCACCCGCCCAGGCGCTTCGGCGCTTCCCAGCCGCTGCCGACCTTCGACACGTACACCTGCGGCACCGCCTTGCCGGCGCGCGCGCCACTGTTGGCGGTGTCGAACGTCACGCGGATGCTGCCGTCGACCGCTTGCGCTTTCAGGTTGGTGTAGGTGAAGCTGGTGTACGACAGACCGTGGCCGAAGGCGAACAGCGGCTTGTGGCCCTTCAGGTCGAACCATTTGTAGCCGACCGCGGCGCCGTCGATGTCGTAGTCGACGTCGAAGCGGGTGTCCTTCGGCAGGTCGATGCCGTCGATGGTCGGGCGCGGCAGCTGGTTCTCGGACAGGGGGAAGGTCTGCGGCAGGCGGCCCGACGCGTCGACTTCGCCGGTGAGCACGCGCGCGATCGCCTCGGCGCCGTTGGTGCCCGGGTACCAGGCTTCGACTACGCCGGCGACCTCGTTCACCCAAGGCATGGTGACCGGGGTGCCGGTCTGCAGCACGACCACGGTGCGCGGATTGGCCTTGGCCACGGCCGCGATCAGTTCGTCCTGCTTGTTCGGCAGCGACAGCGTGCGCACGTCGGCCGCCTCCGAGGTCCACTGGGTGGCGAACACCAGCACCACGTCGGCGTCCGCCGCCACTTTCGCCGCGGCGGCAGTGTCCTTGCCGTCGTGCCAGCTGAACCTGGCCTTGTTGCGCGCGGCCAGCGCCTTCATCGGCGAGCCTGGCAAATAGACCATCGGGCCGGGCCAGCTTTCCGGACCTTCGTTCGGCACCGCCATGCCGCCGCGCGGATAGACCTGGGCCGAGCCGCCGCCCGACAGCACGCCCTTGTTGGCGTGGCCGCCGATCACGGCGATGCGTTTCAGCGATGGGGACAATGGCAGTACGTTGCCCTGGTTTTTCAGCAGCACGATCGCCTCTTCGGCGTCCGCCTGCGAGATCCTGCCGTGCGCCGTGTAGTCGATCTGGCTGTCCTGCACCTTGACCGGGTTATCCAGCACGCCGTGCGCGGCCATCGCCCACAGGATGCGCTTGACCATGTCGTCCAGGCGGCTTTCCGGCACGTGGCCGTTCTGTACCGCCTCTTTCAGCGCGCCGTCGAAGTAGGGCGACTTGTCGAACGGGTAGCCGGACTGCTGGTCCAGGCCCGCCAGCGCGGCCGGGATGGTGGAGTGGGTTGCGCCCCAGTCGGACATCACGTAGCCCTTGAAGCCCCAGTCGCCCTTCAGCACCTTGTTGAGCAGGTGGTCGTGTTCGCAGCCATAGGGTCCGTTGACGCGGTTGTACGAGCACATCACCGAGCCCGGGTTGCCGCGCTCAATCGCGATCTGGAACGCGAGCAGGTCGGACATGCGCCCGGCCGGATCCTTGATCTTGACGTTGACGTGGTTGCGGCCGGTCTCCTGGTCGTTGTAGGCATAGTGCTTGAGGGTCGAGATCACGTGGTTCGACTGCACGCCGCGAATCTGTTCGCCGGCCATGATCCCGGCCAGCAGCGGGTCTTCGCCGGTGTATTCGAAGTTGCGGCCGTTGCGCGGCTCGCGCGCCAGGTTGACGCTGCCGCCGAGCATGACGTTAAAGCCCGACAGGCGCGCTTCCTTGCCGATCATGGCCGCCCCTTCGAAGGCCAGGCGCGGGTTCCAGGTGGCGGCGGTGGCGATCCCCGATGGCAGCGAGGTGCGCTCGCGCGTGTTCTTGCCGGGCTGCGAGGCCACGCCGATGCCGGCGTCGGTCAGCCACTGCGGGGTGACGCCGAGGCGCTCGATGCCGTTCAGGTAGCCGGCCGACTGGGGCAGGGCGCCTTTCGGCGGCTGCTTGCCCTGGAACTCGGTGCCGAAGTAGCCGAAGACCATGCTGATTTTCTCGTCGATCGTCATCTGGCTTACCAGCTTGGCGGCGCGTTGCTGGGCCGCGTCAAGCGGGGCAGCGGGAGTGGCCGCTTGTGCGCATTGCACCGCGAGTGCGGCAGCAAGGGCGATGGCCCAACGCGAGGTCTGCAGGCTTTTCTTCATACTTCGGTCTCCTTGACGTTAATTATTTTAGTGATTGATGTCTTACTAACTGCGCAGCAGCCTACCACCACACCGCATAGATCGCCACCAGCGCCAGGCAGATGATGGCCGAGCCGAGCGCGAAGCCCGGCTGCACCTTGAACATGCGGGCATCGACTTCGACACGCTTGCCTTGTTCCGCCACCGATTTCGGGAACAGCTTGCTGATGATGACCATCCCGATGATGACCGCCACGAACACGATCAGCATCCGGTCCACGAACGGGATCTCGTACACGCCGGCGGCATTCGGTACCGCGAAGCCGATCGGCGCCAGGAACGACAGGTCCATCATCGTCGGCAGCACCTTGAGGATGATCGAGCCGACAAAGCCGCCGACCGTCGCGAACATCGCCGCCGCGGCGGTGGTCGGCTTCCAGAAGAAGCCCATCAGGAACATGGCGAGGATGCCGGGCGAGACGAAGCCGGTGTATTCCTGGATGTACTGGAAGCCGCCTTTCTTGTCGATGCCCATGTAGGGCGCGATGATCACCGCCAGCAGCATCGCCACCACCACCGTGATGCGCCCGATCCAGACCATGCGCTGTTCCGAAACGTCCTTGTTGAAGTGCTTCTTGTGAATGTCGAAGGTATAGATGGTGGCGATCGAATTGGCCTTGCCGGCCAATGACGCCACCACCGCCGCGGTCAGGGCGGCGAAGGCGATCCCTTTCAGTCCCGACGGCAGCAGCGCCAGCAGCACCGGATAGGCGCGGTCGGGATTGACGTCGGCGCCCATCCCCATGGCGGCGCCGAGCGCGCCCTGCTGGTGCAGCACGAAGGCCGCGATCCCCGGCACCACCACGATCACCGGCATCAGCATCTTGAGGAAGGCCGCGAACAGGATGCCCTTGCGTGCCGTGTGCAGGTCGGCGCCGAGCGCGCGCTGGATGATGTACTGGTTGCAGCCCCAGTAGTTCAGGTTCACGATCAGCATGCCGCCGATCAGGATCGACAGGCCGGGCAGGTCGAGGTAGTTCGGATTGTCGCGCGCGAACACCATGTCGAAGTGGCCCGGCGCCACGTCCAGCAGGTGGTTGAAGCCACCCAGCACGCCGCCGCCGCCGTTGTGCGCGGCGACCAGGTCGAGCGCCAGCCAGGTGGTCACCAGGCCGCCGGCCACCAGGCAGAACACCTGGATCACGTCGGTGTAGCCGATCACCTTCATGCCGCCCAGCGTGATCGCCACCGCGAACACGGCCAGGAACAGCATGCAGGCCCAGAGGTCGATGCCTGCGATCGACGAAATCGCCAGCGCGCCCAGGTACAGGATCGCGGTCAGGTTGACCACCACGTACAGCGACAGCCAGAAGATCGCCATGATGGTCGAGACGCTGGCGCTATAGCGCTGCTCGAGGAACTGCGGCATCGTGTAGATGCGGTTCTTGCGGTAGACCGGCATGAAGAACACCGCCACCAGGATCAGGGTGAAGGCGGCCATCAGCTCGTAGACGGCGATCGCCATGCCCATCTTGAAGCCGGAGCCGCTCATGCCGATGAACTGCTCGGCCGAGATGTTGGACGCGATCATCGAGGCGCCGATCGCCCACCAGGTGAGCGAGCCTTCGGCCAGGAAGTAGTCGTGGGAAGCGGAGGTGGAGCGCTGCTTGCGCTTGTAGACCCAGAAGCCGTAGCCGGCCACGATGACGAAGTAGACGAAGAAGACGAGGGTGTCGAGCGACGAGAAAGCCGTGTTCTGCATGAATGACGATCCTGGAAAAACGACGACGCGCCGGCGGCGCCGCCCGTATCGAACGGGAAGCGTCGCCGGCGCCGGTAACGACGAACTTAGAACGTCATGCCCAGACGGACGCTGTAGCGCGGGCCGGTCACGAACCAGGCGCGGCCTTTTTCGCCGATGTGCTGGGTGGTCACCTGCTTGTACTTGGCGTCGGTCAGATTCTGGGCCTGGAAGTCGAGGCGGAAGTTCTCGTTGAACTTGTAGCTGACGCCGCCGTCAAGCTGGCCGTAGTCGTCGGCCCACACCGGCAAGCCCCACGCGATCACGTTCTGGCCGAAGGTCGGGCTGGCCGGATTGCTGTCGACGCCGTTGCTGCCGTTGGTGCCGTTGTTGTTGTTGCCCAGCAGGCTCTTGGAACGCCAGCTCCAGGCCAGGCGCGCCGACCACGGGCCCTTGTCGTACAGGGCCGCGAAGTTGTACGAGTTGCGCGACAGGTACTGCAGCGGCAGGTCGCCGAACACGCGGCCGTCGGTGTCGCAGCCGTTCAGGTTCAGGTTCAGGTTGGCCGCGCCGCCGCTCGAGCTGCTGCAGTATTCCGAGAACACCGGGTTGTACAGGTCGCGCTTGCTCTTGACGTGGGTGTAGTTCAGCTGCACGCCGAAGCCCGACATCCAGCCCGGCAGCTTGTCGAAGTACTGCTGGTACGCCAGTTCCAGCCCGCGCGCGGTGCCGCGTGCGCCGTTCACCGGCGTCGCCACGGTGAAATCGACCGCGCGACCGTTGACGTCATTGAGCTGGTAGGTCGAGTTCTGGGTGACGATGATGTCCTTCAGGCGCTTGTCGAACAGCGCCACGGTCAGCGAACCGGCCTGGGCGAAGTACCATTCCGCGGTCAGGTCGATGTTGCGCGAGGTGGTCGGGCGCAGCATCGGGTTGCCGACCGATTCGCCGGTGTGGCCGACCGAGGTGACGATCGCCGATTGGGTTGCGCCGGAGCCGACGTTCTCGGTCTTCACGTCCTGGCCCAGCGTGGTGTAGGCCTGCAGGCGGTCCCAGTCCGGACGCGCCATGCCCTTGCCGATGGCGAAGCGGAACTGCAGCTGCTCGCTGGCCTTCATGCGCAGGTTCAGGCTCGGCAGCCAGTTGTCGTAGCTGTTCTCGTAGTCCTGGCGCGCCGCGTAGGAGGCGATGACCGGCACCGGCAGGCCGGTGGTGCCGCCCGGCGGGACCACGAAGGTCGAATTGAACACGGTGTAGCCGTACGACTTGGAATCGGTCTTCACGTAGCGCACGCCGACGTTGCCGTCGACCGGATAACGCAGGTCGTCGAAGGCGAAGCGCAGCTGGCCGTACAGCGCCTTGGTCTTCTCGGCCTGCTCGTTGTCGCCCGACGGATTGGCTTCGCCGAAGGTGGCCGGGGTCCATGGGGTGCAGGTGGTGCTGCCGATGTCGGCACACAACTGGTCATGGAAGCTGTGCACCAGCGAGTACGAATTCGGGAAGTCGGCCATCAGCCCCTGCGCCGGGAACACCAGCGCCGGCACGTTGGCGCCGCCGTTGAAGAAGTTCGGGAAGTTGTTGACCACGGTCGGCGCCTGGAAGCGCGGATCGCTCAGGTTGGCCAGGCTGGCGATCTGCCACGGCATCATCCAGCGCTGCGACACGCCGACCCAGTGGTAGTTCGGGTTCGAATTGATGGTCTTGCCGTCGCGGTCGGTCAGGCGCACGCCGACGCGCAGGTCGCGCAGCACCGGGTGGTCGAAGTCGTACTTGACGTCGCCTTTCCAGGCCTTCTGTTCGGCCACGCTGCGGTCCATGTGCTCCTGGGTGAAGGCCCAGAAGTAGTTGCTGCGGTCGGCCATGGCCGACACCTGCTGTGGGCTGAACTGGAGGTTCGGCACGTTGCCGGTGACGTCCAGGTTCAGCGCCGGCAGCAGGGTGCCGAGGCTGATGATCGAGTCGAAGCCCTGCGAACGCGCCTTGACGTGCTGGAAGTCCGAGGTCAGGGTCCAGTTGCTGGCCGGTTTCCACTCGATGTTCCAGGCGATGTCGGTGGTCGACGAATTGCGGGTGGCCAGGCGGCCATTGTTGCCGTATTCGATCGAGCCGTCGGTCGGGTTGATGATGCTGCCGCTCAGGAAACCGCCGTTGGCGTCGTACACGCCGTTGTTCACGCGCAGGTTGGTCGGCGTGCCTTCGGACGAGAACAACGCGTTCTCGGTCCATTCCATGTCGTACTTCGAGCGGAACCAGGTCAGGTGGCTTTTCAGGGTGTTATCCAGCTTCCACTGCAGCGCGCCATAAGTGCCGGTGCGCTCGCGGTCGTATTCCACCGAGCGGTAGCCGGCGCCGCGCGGCAGCCAGACGGTGCGGCCCGGTTCGGCGTTGGCGTTCGGGAAGTAAGGATCGACCTGGAACGCGTCGGTGCGGGTCGCGCTTTGCGACTTGGCAAAGTTGACCAGGGCGCCGATCTCGCCGATGCCGGTCTTCCAGCGGTTCGAATACAGGAACGATCCGGCCGGGTCGGTCTTCTTCTTGAGTTCGTTATAGGTGGCTTCGACGCTGCCCGAGATGCGCTGGCCCTTGATGTCGAACGGCAGCGCGGTGCGCAGGTTGACCAGGCCCGAGATGCCGCCCTCGATCTGCTCGGCGGACGGGTTCTTGTAGACGTCGACGCCTGCCATCAGTTCCGGCGGCACGTCTTCGAAGTTCAGGGCGCGGCCGCCGGTCGACGAGAACGAGTCGCGGCCGTTGAGTTCCGAGCGTACCCAGGTCAGGCCGCGGATCGAGACGCCCGAACCTTCCACCGAGAAGTGCTCGGGGTCGCTGCGCGACATGGTGCGGTCGATGGTCACGCCCGGCACGCGCTGCAGCACTTCGGTGATCGATTTATCGGGGAGCTTGCCGATGTCTTCGGCGACGATCGAGTCGACGACTTCGTCGGAATTGCGCTTGATGTTCTGGGCGCTGTTGAGCGCGGCGCGCTGGCCGGTGATGGTCACTACCTGGGAGTTGGCGGCCGGCGCTGCGGGCGCGGTATCCTGGGCGAATACCGCCGACATCCAGCACAGTTGTGCGACGCCCACGGCGATCGCCGTCCTGTTGAATTGCCTCATTTGTTGTCTCCGTCGTTGTTGTTCAGCGCCCATCTGCCGGGGCTATCTCTGCTTTTTTACCGCTGTCCACCATCCGGTTGCCGGAGTCCCGGTGGCAGCGATGGTGCAACCTGTCAAATAATATAACACCAAATGTTATGCGCAACCATTATTTGCTGCGCGTGTTCGGTAAATACTTCCGGCGGTGCGCCCGACATGCGCGCTCAGAGGGAGAATTCCATTCGGTTAACACAAGCCCGGACCGCGTTTTCCCTATGGCGCCGTGCTCGCGGGGGCTGCGCGCAGAACAAAATGTGAGCGCGATCATTTTCATCTCATTCACATCCTACTGTTGCAAAGACGTCACGGATGGCGCGCCGCGCGAGGCGGGCGCGGGAATGAACGCCGTGCGCGGCGGCGGGTCCAACCGCCTTTCACATCGAAACGGGGCGACGCCGTGGCCGACCAGCATCCGCCGCATTCCATGCCGGCCATTGGCCAGGCGCCGGCCGCGGTGCGGCATGCCGACTATCTGCTGATCGGGGGCGGCCTGGCGGCGGCCACGGCGGCCGAGACGCTGCGCCAGGAGGGCGCGCAGGGCAGCATCGTGATCGTCTGCGACGAACCCGAGCCGCCGTACCACCGGCCGCCGCTGTCCACCCGTTTTCTGCAGGCCGGCGCCCGGCCGCCGTTTCCCGGCGTGCTCGATGCCGCCTTCTATCGCGACAACGGCGTCACCCTGCTCAAGGGCGTGCGCGCGCTGGCGCTGGACTGCGCCGCGCGCCGCGTCGAGACCGACGGCGGCGGCGCCTTGCGTTACGAGCAGCTCCTGATCGCCACCGGTGTCCGTCCGCTGCGGCTGGACGGGCCCGGCGCCGGCCTGGCCGGGGTGCACTACCTGCGCACGATGGCCGACGCGCTGGCGCTGCGCGCCGCGATCGACGCAGCCCGCGCCGGCGAGGGGCGGGCGGTGGTGGTCGGCGGCGGCTTCATCGCCCTCGAGATGGCCGCCGCCTTCGTGCAGCACGGCCTGCAGGTGACGGTGGTGGCGCGCCGCAGCGCTCTGTTCGAGAAGCTGGGCGACCCCGGCATCAGCGACTACTTCCGCGCGGGTTTCCAGGCGCGCGGGGTCGAGGTGCTGTTCGACGAAGTCGCTGCGCTGGAGGGCGAGGGGCGGGTGCGCGCGGTGCGCACCGGCGGCGGGCGGCGCCTGCCGTGCGCGCTGGTCGGGGTCGGCATCGGCGTGCGTCCCGAACTTGGCTGGCTGGAAGGGAGCGGCATCGCGCTGGACGACGGCGTCGTGGTCGACGAATACCTGCTCAGCGCGGATCCGCGCGTGTTCGCCGCCGGCGACGTGGCCAACTTCGCCGACCCGGTGTTCCGGCGCCGGCACCGCATCGAACACTGGGATAATGCGCTCAAGCAGGGGCGGCTGGCTGCGCGCAATATGCTGGGCCAGCGCCTGCGCTACGACGAGGTGCCGTATTTCTCGTGCCAGCTGTTCGAGACCGGCTTCCAGTTCCTGGGCATGCCCGAGGGCGCGCGCTGCCATGCCCGCATCGGCCAGGGCGGCGACGGCGCCGCGGCCGGCCATCCCGATTCGTGGGCCTGCCTGTTCCTGGAGCGCGACGTGCCGCGCGCGCTGTTTTCCACCGGCCGTCCGGCGGCCGAGGTGCGCGCCATCGAATCCCTGATCCGCTACCGCACCAATATCGGCTGGGCGCGCGAACGGTTGCAGGAACCGGGCTTCGCGCTGACCCGCATCCCGAGCCAGACCGCGCTGATCCTGCAGGGTGGCGGCGCGCTCGGCGCCTTCGAGTGCGGCGTGGTCGAAGCGCTGGAAGAGGGGGGCGTGCGGCCCGACATCGTGGCCGGGGTCTCGATCGGCGCCTTCAACGGCGCCATCGTGGCGTCCAACCCGGGCAATGCCGCGCCGGCGCTGCGCGACTTCTGGCGCCGCCTGTCGCTGCAGCTGCCGGCGCCACTCGACGACCGCACCCGGCGCGTATTCGGCTCGTGGCAGGCACTGACGCTCGGCATTCCCGAATTCTTTCGCCCGCGCTGGAACACGTTGGGGTTCTAACAGTTAGCGAGGAACTCATTCGAACATATGTAGTCATATGCATATGAGTAAACTTGTTCCCATTGGAGCTGCTGCCAAGGCATTCGGTGTCTCGACCAGCACGTTGCGTCGCTGGGAAGCGGCAGGGCGGCTCGCGCCGACGAGAACTGAGGGAGGCCCGCGCCGCTACGATGTCGCAGCGCTCCTTTCGGGTATTCACCTTGATCCGCCAAGGAAGCAATGCTTCTAGCCCATCGCATCGCGCTTGACCCGAACAACGTGCAGGCCACCAGCCTTGCGCGCGCCGCCGGCACGGCGCGCTTCGCCTACAACTGGGCATTGGCCGAGTGGCAACGCCAGTACGAGGCGTGCAAGACCATGCCCACGCTGCCCAGGCCGAACGAGGCGGCATTGCGGCGTCAACTCAATGCCATCAAGCGCGAGCAGTTCCCCTGGATGCTGGCAGTGAGCAAGAACGCGCCGCAGATGGCCATCATGCAGTTGGGCCGCGCGTTCCAGAATTTCTTTGCAGGACGCGCCCGCTACCCGACATTCCGGCGCAAGGGGCGCGATGATCGTTTTACGCTGACCAATGACCAGTTCCGCGTTGACGGCAGGCGCATCCGCATTCCCAAGCTGGGATGGATACGCATGCGCGAAACGCTGCGCTTTGCAGGCCGTATTGTCTCCGCAGTGGTGTCGCGTATAGCGGATCGCTGGTACGTCAGTATCACCGTCGACGCTGCACACTTGCACCTGCCGCCGGCCGAAAACCAAGGCGCGGTGGGAGTCGATCTGGGTATCAC
>NZ_JASNRA010000014.1 GCF_030411955.1 Massilia sp. YIM B02443 | reverse complement strand
AAATTTGCGATGTAGGGCTTGACGGCCGAGACGGTATCTACTAGTGCAACTGGCGATAAATCTCTTCAGCCAGAGCGCTGGAAATGCCCTCCACCGTCATCAGGTCTTCCACACTGGCGTCGACCACGCCGCGCAGGCCGCCGAAGCGCGCCAGCAGGCGCTGGCGGCGCTTGGCGCCGATGCCTTCGATCTCTTCCAGGCGCGAGGCCTGGCGCGCCTTGGCGCGCTTGGCGCGCATGCCGGTGATGGCGAAGCGGTGTGCTTCGTCGCGGATCATGGCCACCAGCATCAGCGCCGCCGATTCCTTGCCCAGTTCCTGGGCCGGACGGCCGTCGGCGAAGATCAGGGTTTCCAGGCCCACGCGGCGGCCCTCCCCCTTGGCCACGCCGACGATCATCGAGATATCCAGCCCCAGCTCGGTGAACACCTGGCGCGCCATTTCCACCTGGCCCTTGCCGCCGTCGACCAGCACGATGTCGGGCATGACGCCCTCGCCCGCCTCGGCTGCGGCCGCCACCTTTTCGTAGCGCCGCGTCAGCACCTGGCGCATGGCGGCGTAATCGTCGCCCGGGGTGATGCCGTTGATGTTGAAGCGGCGATATTCCCCGTTCTGCATCTGGTGGTGGTGGAATACCACGCACGAAGCTTGGGTCGCTTCGCCCGCCGTGTGGCTGATGTCGAAGCACTCGATGCGCAGCGTATCGAGCTCTTCGCTGTCGAGCTGCAGCACCTCGGCCAGTGCGCGCGTGCGCAGCTGCTGCGAGCCCTGCTCGGACAGCAGCCGCGCCAGCGCGATCTCGGCGCCCTTGCACGCCATCTCGAGCCACTGGCGGCGCTGGCCGCCCGGCTGCAGCACCAGGTTGATGCGGTGGCCGCACTGCTCGGCCAGGGCCAGGATCAGCTCCGGCTGGTCGAACTCGACGTTCATGATCAGGGTGCCGGGGATGAACTGGCCCGCATAGTGCTGGGCCAGGAAGGCGCTCAGCACCTCGACCTCGATCGGGCTTTCGCCCAGCGCGTCGCCAACGTGGCTCGGGAAATAGGCGCGGTCGCCCAGGTGCCGTCCGCCCCTCACCATCGCCAGGTTGACGCAGGCGCGCCCGCCCTGCACGATCACCGCGATCACGTCGACGTCGGCGTCGCCCGTGGTTTCCATGCTCTGGGCGTGCAGCACTTTCGACAGCGCCTGGATCTGGTTGCGCACGGCGGCGGCCTGCTCGAACTTCAGGTCCATCGCGTAGTCCTGCATCTTGCGCTCGAGGTCGGCCATCACTTCGCTCTGGCGCCCGCGCAGGAAGCGCGCCGCGTTCTCGACGTCGAGTGCGTACTCATCGGGCGTGATCAGGTCGACGCAGGGCGCGCTGCAGCGGCCGATCTGGTGCAGCAGGCAGGGCCGGGTGCGGTTCGAATACACGCTGTCTTCGCAGGTGCGCAGCATGAACACGCGCTGCAGCAGCTGGATCGATTCCTTGGCCGCCCAGGCGCTGGGGAAAGGTCCGAAGTACTGGTTCTTCTTGTCCAGCGCGCCGCGGTAATAGGCCAGGCGCGGCGCCTTGCCGCCGGTGATCTTGATGTAGGGGTAGCTCTTGTCGTCGCGGAACAGGATGTTGTAGCGCGGCTTGAGCGACTTGATCAGGTTGTTTTCCAGGATCAGCGCTTCGGCCTCGCTGCTGACCACCGTCGTCTCGAGGCGCGCGATCTGCGACACCATCATCGCGATGCGCGGGCTCGACAGGTTCTTCTGGAAATAGCTCGACACGCGATTCTTGAGGTTGCGCGCCTTGCCGACGTAAAGCACATTGTCGGCGCCGTCGAAATAGCGGTACACCCCGGGCAGCGGCGGCAGGCGATTGACCACCTGCAGCACTTGGGCGCGGGTGTCGGCCTTGACCTCGGGGCTGAGGTCGCGGTTGGCCTCGGCACGCGCCTGCTCGCGCGCGTCGCTCAGGCGCTCGCGCCCCAGGCGCGCCGCCAGTTCCGGCGTGAGGTCAACGCCGCCCTGGGTTCCATCTGGTTTTGCTTCGGACATTACTCTTCCGTTGATGACGCTGGAGATGCGGCAGGCGCCTGGGTCACGATCACAAAGGCGACGCCGTAGTCGGCCTCGTCGCTGATGGTGACCTGGGCGGTCAGCCGGTTGCTGCGCATGAATTCCTCGAGCGCGCCGCTGCAGACGATGACCGGCTTGCCGCTCGGGTCATTCAGCATCTGCGCCGAGCGCCAGGTCATGGGCATGCGCATGCCCATGCCGATGGCTTTGGAGAATGCTTCCTTGGCCGAAAAGCGGGTGGCCAGGAAGCGCAGGCCGCGCGTTGCGTTCTTGGCGCTGCGGGCGTGGTATTTGGCCAGTTCTTGCGGGCCCAGGATCTTCTCGGCGAAGCGCGGGCCGCTGCGTGCGAGGGCAGCCTCGACACGCGAGATCTGGACGATGTCGGTGCCGATGCCGTAGATCATCTCACGCACCCGCGCCGTGTTGCTGGCCATACGATACACCCAGGCGTGCCGCGACCATGATCGCCTTCATCTCGCGCACCGCGTTTTCCCAGCCGACGAACAGCGCATGGCCGACGATCGCGTGGCCGATGTTCAGTTCGTGGATGTCGGCGATCGCCGCCACCGGCTGCACGTTGGTGTAGTGCAGGCCGTGGCCGGCGTTGACGCGCAGGCCGCGTTTCGCGCCCTCGAACACGCCGAGCTTGATGCGTTCCAGTTCGCGCGCCACTTGCTCGCCCTCGGCTTCGGCATAGCGTCCGGTGTGCAGCTCGATCACGGTGGCGCCGACCGCGGCCGCGGCTTCGATCTGGCGCGCGTCGGCGTCGATGAACAGCGAGACGCGGATGCCCTCGCCCTTCAACTGCTTCACGGCCGCTTCGACTTCGCTGTAGTAGCGCACCACGTCCAGTCCGCCTTCGGTGGTGACTTCTTCGCGCCGCTCGGGCACCAGGCACACGTCCTGCGGCTTCACCTGGCAAGCGAAGTCGATCATCTCGCGCGTCACCGCCGCTTCCAGGTTCATGCGCGTATTCAGCAGCGGGCGCAGCGCCAGCACGTCGGCGTCCTTGATGTGGCGGCGGTCTTCGCGCAGGTGCAGCGTGATCAGGTCGGCGCCGGCCTGCTCGGCCAGCAGCGCGGCGCGCAGCGGATCCGGGTAGGTGGTGCCGCGCGCATTGCGCACGGTGGCAACGTGGTCGATGTTCACGCCCAGGTCGATCACCTGGCCAGCGGGTTGCAGGAAGCTCATGTTCGCCCTTTAACTTTCTTCTTACGTTCTTACAGTTGCATCAAATCGATCAGGATCTGGCGCGTGTTCAATGGTTGCCCGTTCAAATGGTGCGCCAGCAAAAAGCGCATCAGCTGCTTGCTCTGCGCCTGGGTAGCCGGGTCGTCATACTCCTCGCGCTCCATGTCGAGCAGGGTCTTGCCCGACACCACAGGCCAGACTTCGGCCTGCCCTGCCTCGCGTGCGCCCTTTTCCGGATCGACCACGTAGTCGAGGCCCGGCTCGACGCGGCTGCGGGTCGTCGTGCAGCGGCTCAGGTCGGCAGCGACGCCTGTTTCCTTAAGTAGGGCTCTTTCGAATTTTCGCAAGACGATTTGCGCCGGTTCGCCGTGGGCCAGCTGGTTCAGGGTCGAGACGTAATGGTCGAACAGGGCCGGATGGCGGTCGTCGCGCGCCAGCAGCTTGACCAGCAATTCGTTCAGGTAAAAGCCGCACAGCAGCGCGGTGCGCTCCAGCGGCAGCATGCCGCCGACCCATTCGGCGTCGATCAGGGTGCGCAGCTCGGACTTGCCGCTCCACGACACGGATAGAGGCTGGAAGGTTTGCAGCACCCCGCGCAGCTTGGACAGCGGACGCTTGGCGCCCTTGGCCACCAGCCCAATCCGGCCATGGTCGCGCGTAAACATGTCGACGATCAGGCTGGTTTCTTTGTAGGGATAGCTGTGCAGCACGAAGCCGGGCTGGCCGTTGACCCGGCCGCCGTCGCGCGCCGGGGCGCGCGGCCGCTTGGCCGCTGCGCCACTGGCCGAAGGCGCCGCGGCCGGCGCGCCCAGCGCCGGGCTATCGTCGAGGAAGTCGTCGTGGCTGGGCATGCGCGTGGGGACAGGCTCCTGTGGGGGTAGGATTTACTCGTAGCCGTAGGCGCGCAGGCCCGCTTCGTTGTCGGCCCAGCCCGATTTGACCTTGACCCATATCTCCAGGTACACCGGGCCGCCGTACAGCTTTTCCATGTCCAGGCGGGACTGGGTCGAGATCTCTTTCAGGCGCGCACCCTTGTTACCGATGATCATCGATTTATGCGTGTCGCGCTCGACCAGGATGGCGGCGAAGATGCGGCGCAGATTGCCTTCCTGCTCGAACTGCTCGATCAGGACGGTGCTGGTGTACGGCAATTCGTCGCCCAGCAGGCGGAACACTTTTTCGCGCACGATCTCGGCCGCCAGGAATTTCTCGCTGCGGTCGGTGATGTCGTCCGGGCCGAACACCGGCTCGTTTTCCGGCAGGTGGCGCTTGATCTCGTTTTCCAGCGCGTCGACCTGGAAGCGCAGCTTGGCCGACACCGGCACGATGGCGGTGAAGTCGCGCATGGCGGCGATCTTCTGGGCGAACGGCATCAACACCGCCTTGTCCTTCACACGGTCCGCTTTATTGATGACCAGCACCACCGGCACGTTCTTCGGCAACAGGTTCAGCACCTGCTCGTCGGCGGCGCCGAAGGTGCCGGCCTCGACCAGGAACAGGATCACGTCCGACGACGTCAGGGTGTTGGAGACGGTCTTGTTCAGCGTCTTGTTCAGCGCATTCGCGTGGCGGGTCTGGAAGCCCGGCGTGTCGACGTAGATGAACTGGGCGTCATCGCGGGTCTGGACGCCGGTGATGCGGTGGCGCGTGGTCTGGGCCTTGCGCGAGGTGATCGACACCTTGGCGCCGATCAGCACGTTCATCAGGGTCGACTTGCCGACGTTGGGACGGCCGACGATGGCGATATAGCCGCAGCGGAAGTTTTCTGGGGTAGTGCTCATGCGATGGTGTTCCTGGTTATTTCGATTGCGCAGGGGCGTCGGCCTGGCCGGCATCCGCGTCGGACTGGTTGGTGCCGATGCCGGCCAGCTTGAGCTGGGCGGCGCGCGGCTTGCCCTTGCGCGCGCCCGGGGCGCGGGTCAGGGCTTGCTGGGCCGCCGCCAGCGCCAGCTGCGCGGCGGCCTGCTCGGCGGCGCGGCGGCTGCCGCCGCGGCCGAACACCTGCACGTTCAGCTTCGGCACCAGGCATTCGACCTCGAATTCCTGGCTATGTGCCGCGCCGTGGGTGGCGATCACGTTATAGGTCGGCAGCGGGATGCGCTTGGCCTGCAAAAATTCTTGCAGCAGGGTCTTGGCGTCCTTGCCCAGCGTGCCCGGGTCGACCGAATCCAGCAGCGGAATGTAGAAGGCGCGGATGGCGTCGCGCGCGCTGTCGAAGCCGCTGTCCAGGAAGATCGCGCCGAGCAGCGCTTCCAGGGTGTCGGCCAGGATCGACGGGCGGCGGAACCCGCCCGACTTCAGTTCGCCCTCGCCCAGGCGCAGGAATTGCGACAGGTTGAGTTTCTGGGCGATCTCGAACAGCGTCTGCTGCTTGACCAGGTTGGCGCGCAGGCGCGACAGGTCGCCTTCGTCGAGCGCGGCGAAGCGTTCGTACAGGATCGAGGCCACGACGCAGTTCAGGATCGAGTCGCCCAGGAATTCCAGGCGCTCGTTATGCAGACTGCTATGGCTACGATGGGTCAGGGCTTGTTGCAGCAGCCCGATATCCCGGAACGTATACCCCAAGCGCGTTTGCAATAACTGAAGATTCATTGTCGATGTTTCATGGCGACAGGATGTACCCGCCGCGTGGTTCTGGATGTGGTGACGTTGCGCCGGTTCAGCGCGCCGCCTGGGTGTCGTCCGCCGTGGCCACCGTGCCGCTCGGGTCGGTGGTGCCGGCGAAGTCGATCAGCAGGCTGACGTTGCCGGCCAGCGGCAGGCGTTTTTCATAGGAGAAGCTGATTTCAGGCTGCTCCCCGTCGCGCGTGATCACCAGGTCGCGCCCGGTGATCGCCTCGACGTTGTTGATGTCGGCGTTGCGGTCGAACGCGGCCTGCATGTCGCGCACCGTGCCGCCGGCTTGCTTGGCCTGGCCGATCGCTTTCTTGATCGCGTTGTACTCGACGTAGGCCGGGATCAGGCGCAGCGCGAAGATGCCGACCACGCCGAGCACGGCCAGCGCCACGATCAGTCCGGTAATCGAGATGCCGCGCTGCTGCTGCGGTTTGCTCCACTGCTTGCGGTCCATGGGCGCCTTTCGCTCGCTGTCGTTGCCGGACGTACTGGGGTGATGCTTACTTGATGCCGCCGATGCGGTCGAACTTGCCGAAGTTCATCCACACCACGAAGGCCTTGCCGACGATGTTGCGGTCCGGGACGAAGCCCCAGTAGCGGCTGTCGGCACTGTTGTCGCGGTTGTCGCCCATCATGAAGTAATGGCCTTCCGGGACGGTACAGGTGAAGCGGTCGAGCGTGTAGTCGCAGGCTTCGCGCAGCGGGAACTCGTCGACCGCGCCCATGTCGATACTACGGCGGCCATCGGTGTTCAGGATGCGGTGCTGGGTCACGCCCGTCCCGTTCGGCAGATTTTCGACGAACTGCTTGTGGTATTCCGGATGCTGGTCGTCCAGGTAATCGTCCAGCGCGGTGTATTCGACCGCCTTGCCGTTGACCGTCAGGCGCTTGTCGGCGTAGCTGATTTTATCACCGGGCACGCCAATGACGCGCTTGATGTAATCCTGGTTCATGTCCTTCGGGTACTTGAACACCATCACGTCGCCGCGCTGGGGATCGTTCACCGCAATCACCTTCTGGTTGATGATCGGCAGCCGGATACCATAGGTGTACTTGTTCACCAGGATAAAGTCGCCCACCAGCAGGGTCGGCACCATCGACGACGACGGGATCTTGAACGGCTCCCACAGGAACGAGCGCAGGATAAACACCAGCGCGATCACCGGGAAGAAGCTGCCCGAGTACTCGACCCAGGTCGGCTGGCGCAGGTGGGCCTGCTCGATCGCGGCGCGGTTGTTGTTGCTGTCGAGCTTGATGCCGTCGGCGGCCAGCTTGGCGTTGCGCGCATCGTACTCGCGCAGCGCGGCGTCGGCGGCGCGCCGGCGCGCCTTGGACAGGACAAAGGTATCGAGGCACCAGATCACGCCCGTGATCACCATCGCCACGAACAGGATCAAGGCGAAATTGCTCAGGATCGGCTGCAGATTCATTATTTTTCTTCCACCTGGAGAATGGCGAGGAAGGCTTCCTGCGGAATCTCCACCGAACCGACCTGCTTCATGCGTTTCTTACCAGCTTTCTGCTTTTCCAACAGTTTCTTCTTGCGCGAGATGTCGCCGCCATAGCACTTGGCCAGCACGTTCTTGCGCAGCGCCTTGACGTTCTCGCGCGAAATGATGGTGGCGCCGATGGCGGCCTGGATCGCGACGTCGAACATCTGGCGCGGGATCAGCTCGCGCATCTTGGCCGCCACCTGGCGGCCGCGGTACGGCGCGTTGGCGCGGTGCACGATGATGGCCAGCGCATCGACTTTTTCGCTGTTGATCAGCATGTCGACTTTCACCACGTCGGCGGCGCGGTTTTCCTTGAACTCGTAGTCCATCGAGGCATAGCCGCGCGAGGTCGACTTCAGGCGGTCGAAGAAGTCGAGCACGATCTCGGCCATCGGGATTTCGTAGTGCAGCTTGACCTGGCGGCCGTGGTAGGCCATGTCCATCTGGATGCCGCGCTTGCCGTTACACAGCGTCATCACTGCGCCGACATATTCCTGCGGCATGTATAGATTGACGTCGACAATCGGCTCGCGCACTTCGTTGATCTTCGACGGTTCCGGCATCTTGGACGGATTGTCGACGCGGATGATGGAGCCGTCGCGCATCTCGACCTCGTACACCACGGTCGGGGCCGTGGTGATCAGGTCCATGTCGAATTCGCGCTCCAGGCGCTCCTGCACGATTTCCATGTGCAGCAGGCCGAGGAAGCCGCAGCGGAAGCCGAAGCCCAGCGCCTGCGACACTTCCGGCTCGTACATCAGGGCGGCGTCGTTCAGTTTCAGCTTTTCGAGCGAGTCGCGCAGCGCGTCGTACTGGTTCGCTTCTACCGGGAACAGGCCGGCGAACACCTGCGGCTGGACTTCCTTGAAGCCCGGCAGCGGCGCCGGGGCCGGCTTCGGCGCCAGGGTCACGGTATCGCCCACCTTGGCGGCGGTCAGTTCCTTGATGCCGGCGATGATGAAGCCCACCTGGCCGGCGGTCAGTTGCGGCAGCGACACCGAACGCGGGGTGAACACGCCGATGTTTTCCACCAGGTTCACCGAGCCGGTCGCCATCAGCAGGATCTTGTCCTTCGGACGCAGGGTGCCATTGACCACGCGCACCAGCATCACCACGCCCACGTACGGGTCGTACCAGGAGTCGACGATCAGCGCCTGCAGCGGCGCGTCCGGGTCGCCCTGTGGCGGCGGCACCTTGGCGATCAGGGTTTCCAGCACGTCTTCCACGCCCAGGCCGGTCTTGGCCGAGCATACGGTGGCGTCGGACGCGTCGATGCCGATCACGTCCTCGATTTCTTTCTTGGCGTTGTCCGGGTCGGCGTGCGGCAGGTCGATCTTGTTCAAGATCGGCACCACTTCCACGCCCAGGTCGAGCGCGGTGTAGCAGTTGGCCACCGTCTGCGCTTCCACGCCTTGCGAGGCGTCGACCACCAGCAGCGCGCCTTCGCAGGCCGACAGCGAACGGCTGACTTCATAGCTGAAGTCGACGTGGCCGGGGGTGTCGATCAGGTTCAGGTTGTAGACCTCGCCGTCGCGCGCCTTGTACTGCAGCGCCGCGGTCTGGGCCTTGATGGTGATGCCGCGCTCGCGTTCCAGGTCCATCGAGTCGAGCACCTGCGCATCCATTTCGCGTTCCGACAGCCCGCCGCACAGCTGGATGATGCGGTCGGCCAGGGTCGATTTGCCGTGGTCGATGTGGGCGATGATGGAGAAGTTACGTATGTTTTTCATTAACAAAAATCAAAACCAAAAAGGATGGCAGGCGCAGCACAGCACCCGCGGGCGGAACGTGAAGCGCAAAAAAGCGCAGCGCCGGAAGAACAGTCTTCTCAGGCACGCGCCTCATGGAACGGGCTTCGATCGCGAAAACAGGGCGCGATCGGCGCCAAGCCCCGCATTTTACCGGATTTCGGGTTAGAAAGCCCGGTTTCTGGGGGGCGGCCCCTGCGGTGCACGCTCTGCGCCCAGGCGTAAGCAATTGCCTTCAAGTAATCTCGAGCTCAGCCGTTAAGAATCCATCGGCGCCACCGGCGCCATCACCCGTGACGCCATGATCTCGACCACCACCCCGCTCGCCTGGACCGAACTGCTCCAGCTTCCCCTGCACCAGCGCCTGTTGCCGCTGCCGCCGGCCGTGCGCGACTTCGTGCACCAGGTGAACCTCGCCACCGGCGTGGATGCGGTTCCGGAAGCGCTGCCGGTCGACGCCGCCCTGCGCACCGACCTCGAGGAGGCACTGGCCGGGATGCCCGAGCGCGTGCGCGCGCTGGTGGCGCCGCGCCTGCTCGGGATCTGCATCGGGCGCGGCCTGGGTTCGTGCGGCATCACCGACATCGTGCTCGACGCGGGCGACAACAGCCTGCTGGGCTGCATCGTGCTGCTCGACGCCGGGCTGATGGCCGAATGCGGCGCGAATGCCTGGGCCAGCTGGAAGGACAACCTGCCGTTTCATGCCGACGGCGGCTTCACGCTCGATACCGCGATCGCGACGGCTCCCGACGACACCCGCGCCGGAGCACTGCAATTTTTGCTACTGCACGAATTCGGGCACGTGCTCAGCGCCGGCGGCGACTTCCTGCCGCGCTGGTGGGAAGCGGCGCCGGCGCGCGCCTTCCCCTTCCTCGACCTGGGCTGGACGGCGGATGCGGCCGGGCGCTTCGTGCCGCACGCGGGGTGCGACTTCGCATTGCGCGGTGCGGTCGACTTTTATGGCGCCAACAAGCTGCCCAGCGCGGCACTGGTGACAGCTTATGCGGGGCTCGAGTTGAGCGGGTATCCCAGCCTGTACGGCGCCACCAATCCCTACGACGATTTCGCCGAGTGCTTCGCCACCTGGGTGCACACGCAGATGCTGGGACGGCCGTACGCGGTGCGCATCGACCTCGACGGCGCGCCGCAGGCCTGGCTTGAACCGTTCTGGGCTAGTGCGCGCAGCGCATCGCGGCGCGCGTTCATGGAGCGCCTGCTGGGCAAGGCGGAGGACATAGGCGCGGCGCAGGAATTGATGGCGGCGTGAGCTAGCCGGCGCCGTACGCGGCCAGGTAGCGTTGCACAGCGTCCGCATCCAGGAAGTAATGGCATAGCTCGGGGCCGGCCGGGTCGCCGTACAGCACCGGCACCAGCTCGTCGAAGCGCGCCACGAGCGCCGGGTCGGCATCCACGTCGAGCACGCTGATGGCGAACGGCCGCGCCGGCGTTTCCAGCGATCGCAACGCGGCCAGCATGTCTTCGCACAGGTGGCACCAGCTGCGCGAATACAGGGTGAACGGGATCGCAGGCATCAATGCCTGCGATCCTGGCTGCGCATTCACTGGCGCGGCTTGAGGGTCAGGTATTGCGTGGTGCCCTCGCGCTGCACCAGCAGCGCCACCGGTTTGGTCTTGTCGTGCTTGGCCAGCAGTGCGTTGAACTGCTGGGCGCTGGTGACCGGCGTGTTATTCCATTGTAGCACCAGGTCGCCCGGACGGATGCCGGCGGTGGCCGCCACGCCCTGCGCATTCTCGACCATCACCCCGCTCTCGATGCCCAGCTCGCGCCGCTCCGCAGCCGGCACGTCGGCCACGTGCAGGCCGAGCGCGTTCGGCGCCGCACCTGGCGCCGGCTTCTTCGGCGCCGGCCGGCCGCCCGGCGCGGTCTTTTCATCCTGCAGCTCGACGATGGTGACCGGCAGCTCGACCTGGGATCCGCGTCGCCACACGGTGACGGTGGCGCGGCTGCCGACCTTCGATGCGCCGACCAGGCGCGGCAGGTCGCGGGTGGTCTCGATCGGCTGCTTGTTGAATTGCAGGATGATGTCGCCGACCTTGATCCCGCCCTTCTCCGCCGGGCCGCCCGGCTCGACCATCGAGACTTCGGCGCCGCGCGCCTTGCCCAGGCCGAGCGACTCGGCTACGTCGCGCGTGACTTCGCTGATCTGCACGCCCAGGCGGCCGCGCGTCACGCGACCGCTTTGCTTGAGCTGTTCGGCCACGCGCATCACTTCGTCGATCGGCACCGCGAACGAGATGCCGTTGTAGGCGCCGGAGAGGGTCGCGATCTGCGAATTGATGCCGATCACTTCGCCGCGCATATTGATCAGCGGACCGCCCGAGTTACCGGGATTGACCGCGACGTCGCTCTGGATCAGTGGCAGGAAGTCGCCGGTGTCGCGCGACTTGGCCGAGATGATGCCGGCGGTCACGGTATTGTCGAGATTGAACGGCGAGCCGATCGCCACCACCCATTCACCGACCCGGATCTTGCTCGAGTCGCCGGTGCGCAGGTAAGGCAGGCCGCTGGCGTCGAGCTTCAGCACGGCGACGTCGGAACGGCGGTCGGCGCCCAGCACCTTGGCCTTGAATTCGCGGCGGTCGGTCAGCGTGACGGTGACTTCGTCGGCGCCCTCGACCACGTGGGCGTTGGTCAGCACGAAGCCGTCGCCCGAGATCAGGAAGCCGGAGCCGACGCCGCGCTGCACTTCCTGCTCTTCCTGCTGCTGCGGGCCGCGGCGGCCACCGCGCGGGATCTGCATGCCGAAGTGGCGCCGGAACAGTTCCAGCATCTCGTCTTCGGCGCCACCGCCGCCGCCGCGCATCACGCGCTCGGTGGTGCGGATATTCACGACGGCCGGGCCGGCCTTGTCGATCAGGTCGGAGAAATCGGGCAGGCCGGTGACGACCGGCGCCGGCACCGGCTTGCCTGCCTGGCCGGCGGCCTGGGCCGGCGCCGGCACGGCGACGGCGCCGGCCAGCACGAGTGCCGACATCAGCAAGGACAGGGAAACAGGACGGGAAGATGGGCGCACGCCAGTCTGGACGAGCTCGGCGTTGCAGGAATGCAGGCTAACGGTTTTGCGTGTCATGGGATGGGGTTGTCAGGTCTGGAATTGACTTAATGGTAAGCCAATTCCAGCGCTTTGTCGCGCCGCGCCGGCCTGCGCGGCGCACCCCGGGGGAAAGGACCTTGCCGGCGTCAGGACGACGCCGACTTGGCCAGCACCGCGGCCAACCCGGTGGGCTCGGACGAGACGCTCGGGCGCCGCACCGGCGGGGGCTCGGCCGCCAGGCGCTCGGCCAGGCGCGCGCGGAACCCTGGCGACAGCCCCGGCAAGGGAACCGTGGCCGCGCCGGCGCCGTCGGTCTGGCGCAAGGTGTCGCCGATCAGGTGGTACAAGACCCAGGCGGCTTGCCCGTCGCTGCCGTGCATGGCAGCCAGCGCCAGCTCCACGTCGGCTTCCGGCAATTCGCCATCCTTGAAGGCAGAAATGTGCTCGCGTAATTTTCTATTGGTGTCCATCGGTGCGTCCATCGCCGTCGGTCTTTGTTCAATATATGCTGTGTTCGTACGATCCCGCTACCTACCGACGTTTGTCAACCGGGAAATCGAGCAAAGGGCGCAATTTCTCGGCAATGACTTCGCGCGCCCGGAAAATCCGGCTGCGCACGGTACCTATTGGACAGGCCATCACTTCGGAGATTTCCTCGTAGCTGAGTCCTTCGATTTCGCGCAAGACAATTGCCGTGCGCAATTCCAGCGGCAATGCTTCCATGGCCGCGTTCACTGTATGGGCGATCTGCTTGCTGGCGAGTACCGATTCCGGTGTATTAATGTCGCGCAAGCTATCGGCGTCATCGAATCCTTCGGCGCGCTCGGCATCCGCCTCAGTCGAGGTCGGTGCGCGCCTGCCTTGGGTGACTAAAAAGTTTTTCGCCGTATTGATTCCTATTCGATAAAGCCAGGTATAAAACGCCGAATCACCGCGAAAATGGCGCAGTGCGCGAAATGCCTTGATAAAGGTTTCCTGCACCACGTCTTCGGCCTCGGCGGGATCATGGACCAGCCGCGACACCAGGCGCATCAGGCGGCGCTGGTACTTGGAGACGAGCAGGTCGAAGGCCTCCCTGTCGCCGGCCTGGACGCGCTCCACCAACAGCTGATCACCCTCGCGTTCTGTCGTCACGGACCATGCCCCAGTTGGCGGCCCACCCTTTCTAAGAGTTGGCCTCCTGCAATAAGTTCAAAGTATTTTGTGCCCACCGTCCGCCGCGGGCCCCAGCCCGGCGGCGGCGCCGGCGGCGAGGCTGCGCACGGCCACCGCCAGCGCGCGGTACTGTCCGCAACCCACGCTGTCGGGCAGCAGCACCAGCGTGCGCACGGCGCCGGTGTCGACGCGCAATCGCAGCACCATGCAGCAGGGCCAGACGGTGGCGCCGGGCAGCAGCAGCGCCGCTGCGCCGTTTCCGGACATGTCCTGTTGTACCGTCACGCGTAGCTGCCCAACTCCAGAAATATCAATCCGGTGCGCCGTTGCGGCAGCGGGCAAAAACATGCACGAGTGGCCTAGCAGGAGTGCGGCGAAAAGCGGCGCCAACGCCACAAGGGCGCCGCCGGCGAAGCGTTCGGGCAGCAGCAGGCCCACGGCGACGGCGACCGCGCACAGTGCCGCGCCGAACGCGGCGAGGAGCCAGCGCAGGCGGCGCGAAGGGTTGACGACGGCGGACACCGCGATCGACATGATGATGATGGGAAGTAAAGACGTTCCTGCGGTCGGCGCAATACCGGCGACAGGTGGCGGGCCGAGGGACATCCCTCTTTCCGCCGGCGCCCGGCGTCAGTCCGGAGATCGGATGACGGCCGGAGCCGTGGGAAGCGCCCATCCCGTTAGACCAGGATGGGGCAAGGCTGGTTCAAACGATATTCAAACCTTGGCGAACACCAGGGTGCCGTTGGTGCCGCCGAACCCGAACGAGTTCTTGACCGCGTAGTCGATCTGCATCTCGCGCGCCGTGTTGGCGCAGAAGTCCAGGTCGCATTCCGGATCCTGGTTGAAGATGTTGATCGTCGGCGGCGAGATCTGGTTGTGGATCGCCAGCACGGTGAACACCGATTCCAGGCCGCCGGCGCCACCGAGCAGGTGGCCGGTCATCGACTTGGTCGAATTGACGACCAGGTTTTTGGCGTGGTCGCCAAAGACGCGCTTGATGCCGCGCACTTCGGCCACGTCGCCCAGCGGCGTCGAGGTGCCGTGCGCATTCACGTAGTGCACCTGGTCGCCATTGATGCCGGCGTTGTTCAGGGCCGCCACCATGCAGCGCGCCGCGCCACTGCCATCCTCGACCGGCGAGGTGATGTGGTTGGCGTCCGCGCTCATGCCGAAGCCGATGACTTCGGCATAGATCTTGGCGCCACGCGCGACGGCGTGTTCGTATTCTTCCAGCACCATGACGCCGGCGCCCTCGCCCAGCACGAAGCCGTCGCGGTCGCGGTCCCATGGACGCGAGGCGGTGGCCGGATCGTCGTTGCGGGTCGACAGTGCGCGGGCCGAGGCGAAACCGCCCAGGCCCAGCGGCGACACGGTCGACTCGGCGCCGCCCGCGATCATCACGTCGGCGTCGCCGTACTCGATCAGGCGCGCTGCCGCGCCGATGCTGTGCAGGCCGGTGGTGCAGGCGGTGACGATGGCCAGGTTCGGACCACGCAGGCCGAACTTGATCGAGAGATCGCCCGAGATCATGTTGATGATCGAGGCCGGCACGAAGAACGGCGAGATGCGGCGCGCGCCGCGGCTGGCGTATTCTTCCTTGGTCGCTTCGATCATCGGCAGGCCGCCGATGCCCGAACCGATCACCACGCCGATGCGGTCTGCATTCTCTTCGGTAACTTCCAGACCCGAATCCTGCAGGGCCTGGATGCCGGCTGCCATGCCGAAATGGATAAAGCTATCCATGTGGCGGCCTTCCTTGCCCGGCAGGTAGTCTTCGACGACGAAGTTCTTGACTTCACCGGCGAAGTGGGTCGTGAATGGCGACGCATCAAACTTGGTGATGGCGGCAATGCCCGACTTGCCGGCCAGCGCCGCATCCCACGCTTCGGCAACGGTATTGCCGATCGGTGAAATGCAGCCCAGGCCGGTGACGACGACACGGCGGTTGCGTGAACGACTCAAGCGATTCTCCCAAAAACTGTAAAGCTTGCTACTTAGGCCTTGACGTGCGCGGTTGCGTAGTCGATGGCTTGCTTGACGGTGGTGATTTTCTCAGCCTGCTCGTCAGGGATTTCCATTTCGAACTCGTCTTCCAGTGCCATCACCAGTTCCACGGTGTCCAGCGAGTCAGCGCCGAGGTCGTCAACGAACGAGGATTCGATTTTGATGTCTGCTTCGGCAACGCCCAGTTGCTCAGCGACGATTTTTTTAACGCGTTGTTCGATATCCGACATGTTTTGGCTCCATTAAGGTATGTGTTGCGGAAAGTGCGCGCATTTTATCAGGTTTGCGACCTGAAAAACTACTTTCGGCAGTTGGCGCTAACTCTTCCGAAAGTCCTGCTAAAAGACGAGATTGCACCGGCATTCGACCCCGCGCAAGCGGAAACGAAACCGGCGTTATCCCATTTTATATTTAATTCATGTACATGCCGCCGTTCACGTGCAGCTCGGTGCCCGTGATGTACGCGGCTTGCGGACCGGCCAGGAAGGCCACCGCGTGGGCGATGTCTTCCGGCTGGCCCAGGCGGCCCAGCGGAATCTGGGTCAGCAGTGCTTCGTGCTGGCCTTCGCCCAGCGCCTTGGTCATGTCGGTGTCGATGAAGCCCGGCGCCACGCAGTTGACGGTGATGTTGCGGCTGCCGATCTCGCGCGCCAGCGCGCGGGTCATGCCGGCCACGCCGGCCTTGGCGGCGGCGTAGTTCATCTGGCCCGGGTTGCCCGAGGCGCCCACCACCGAGGTGATGTTGATGATGCGGCCGGCCTTGGCCTTCATCATGCCGCGCAGCACCAGGCGAGAAAGGCGACCGACGGCGGTCAGGTTGGTGGCGATCACGCCGTCCCACTCTTCGTCCTTCATGCGCATCGCCAGGTTGTCCTGGGTGATGCCGGCGTTATTGACCAGGATCGACAGGCTGCCGAAGCCCTTCTGCACTTCGTCCACCACGGCGGCGCAGCGCTCGGCGTCGAGCACGTTCAGGACCACGCCCTTGCCGCCGAATTCGGCCAGGTAATCGGTGATCGCCTGGGCGCCCGATTCGCTGGTCGCGGTGCCGACCACCTTGGCGCCCTGGCGCGCCAGTTCGAGTGCGATGGCCTTGCCGATGCCGCGCGATGCGCCGGTAACGAGGGCGACTTGGTTTTGCAGATTCATTCTTGTCCTCTTTCTTGGATGTTCTGGATGGCTCAGTTGGCCTTGATCAGTTCCAGCACGCGCTCGAGCGCAGGCTGGTCGACCAGCGCTTCACCGACCAGCGCCGGGTCGATGCGCTTGGCCATGCCGATCAGCGTCTTGCTCGGCGCACACTCGACGACCTGGGTCACGCCCTCGGCAGCCATCTTCTGCATCGTCTCGACCCAGCGCACCGGACCGGCGGCCTGGCGCACCAGCGCGTCCTTGATCTGCTCCGGATCGTTCAGCACGGCGACGTCGACGTTGTTGATGACGTCGATCTGCGGCGCGGCGAAGGTCAGTTTGCCCATGTACTCGCGCAGGCGGTCCGAGGCAGGTTTCAGCAGCGACGAGTGGAACGGCGCCGACACCGCCAGCTTCATGGCGCGCTTGGCGCCCTTGGCCTTGGCGATCTCGCAGGCGCGCTCGACGGCGGCAGTATGGCCGGCGATCACGATCTGGGTCGGTTCGTTGAAGTTCACCGCTTCGATCACTTCACCTTGCGCCGCTTCGACACACACGGCGCGCACGTCGTCGGCCTGCAGGCCGAGGATCACGGCCATGCCGCCCTGCCCCACCGGCACCGCGTCCTGCATCGACTGGGCGCGGAAGCGCACCAGCGGCACGGCGTCGGCGAACGGGATCACGCCGGCAGCCACCAGGGCCGAGTATTCGCCCAGGCTGTGACCGGCCACGACGCTTGGCGCCGGGCCGCCGGCCGCGATCCAGGCGCGGTACACGGCGACCGCAGCGGTCAGCATCACCGGCTGGGTGTTGGTGGTCAGGTCCAGGTCTTCCTTCGGACCTTCGGCGATCATTTTCTTGAGATCGAGGCCGAGCGCGTCGGATGCCTCCTGCACGGTCTGGTCGACAACCGGGTTGCCAGCGAAACCGTTCAGCATGCCCACTGCCTGGGCGCCTTGTCCGGTGAACAGAAATGCGAATTTGCTCATCGTATTTTTCCGTAAATTTGTTGTTCTTGTGGTTGAACCGCGGCGCTTACATGCGCGCCAGCACGGCGCCCCAGGTGAAGCCGCCGCCCACGCCTTCCATCAGCACGTTATGGCCCTTCTGGATGCGGCCGTCGCGCACGGCCTGGTCCAGCGCCAGCGGGATCGAGGCGGCCGAGGTGTTGCCGTGCTCGTTGACGGTGACTACCATCTTGTCCAGCGGCAGGTTCAGCTTCTTGGCCGTGCCCTTCATGATGCGCAGGTTGGCCTGGTGCGGCACCAGCCAGTCGATCTCGGACGCCTTGACGCCGGCGTGGTCCAGCACCTCGTTGGCCACCTCTTCCAGCACGGTAACGGCCAGCTTGAACACCGCCGGGCCGTCCATGTACAGGAAGCCGGAACCTAGAATCGCGCCATTGTCGACGCTGCCCGGACCGGTCAGGATGCCGGCCTGGCTGCCGTCGGCATGCAGTTTCGCGCCCAGGATGCCGGGCTCTTCGGAAGCTTCCATCAGCACCGCGCCGGCGCCGTCACCGAACAGCACGCAGGTGGTGCGGTCGTTGAAGTCGACGATGCGCGAGAACACTTCCGAACCGATCACCAGCACACGCTTGTGGTTGCCGGCGCGGATGAAGGCGTCGGCAGTCGAGACCGCGTAGACGAAGCCGCTGCACACGGCCTGCACGTCGAACGCCGCGCTGCCGTTGGCCATGCCGAGCTTTTGCTGCACGATGCAGGCGGTGCTGGGGAAGCTACCGTGGAAGTCGGGGGTGGAACTGGCGACGATCACCAGGTCGACGTCGAGCGGCGTCTTGCCGGCCATGTCCAGGGCGCGGCGCGCAGCCTGCACCGCCAGGTCGGACGACAACTCGTCGGCGGCGGCGTAGTGGCGCGCCTCGATGCCGCTGCGGGTGACGATCCACTCGTGCGAAGTTTCGACGCCGTTCTCGGCCAGCTGGGCGGTGAGCTGTTCGTTGGTGACGCGGTTGGCGGGCAGGTAGCTGCCGGTGCCGGTGATTTTGCTATACAAGGTCATTGCTTGATCGTCCTTCAGGCTTGCGCCTGGCGCACACTATCGGGGGCGACCACCGGGGCGGCCACGGCCGTCACGGGAGCCGGCATCAGCTCGGCGATCAGCGCCGACAGCTGTTCCTGCACATTGTTATGCGCCGCGTCGTAGGCGCGCTTGAGCGCCCACTCGAAGGCATAGGCATTCGCGCCGCCGTGGCTCTTGAACACCAGGCCCTTCAGGCCCAGCAGCGCGGCGCCGTTGTAGCGTTCGGGATTGAGTTTCTTCAGCGCCTTGCGCGCCAGCACGGCGCCCAGCATCGACATCACGCTTTCCTTGAAGGTGGTCTTCATGAAGCGCGACAGGCCTTCGATGGCTTTCAGCATGACGTTGCCGACGAAGCCGTCGCACACGACGACGTCGACCGTGCCCTTGAAGATGTCGTTGCCTTCGACGTTGCCGAAGAAATTCAGCTTGCCGCGCTCGTGGTCGGCGCGCAGCAGCACACCGGTGGCCTTGACCGCTTCGTTGCCCTTGATGTCTTCGGTGCCGACGTTCAGCAGGCCGACGGTCGGACGCGGATTGCCTTCGATCGCCGAGCACAGCACCGAACCCATGATGGCGAACTGGTGCAGGTGATCCGGCGTGCAGTCGACATTCGCGCCAAGGTCGAGGATATAGGTCGGGCCGTTCTTCTGGTTGGGGAAGATCGAGCAGATCGCCGGACGGTCGACCCCGGCCATGGTCTTGAGCACATAGCGCGAGACGGCCATCAGGGCGCCGGTATTGCCGGCCGAGACGCAGGCGTTGGCGCTGCCGTCCTTGACCAGCTCGATCGCCACGCGCATCGAGGAATCCTTCTTGCGGCGCAGGGCGACTTCGACCGGATCGTCCATCGTGACGACTTCGGTTGCGTTGCGCACGCTGATGCGAGGATTGTTCTCGGCGTGGTGTTTCTTGAGTTCTGCGCGCAGCACATCCTCCGCACCCACGAGCACGAGTTCGGCGTCTGCGTGGCTTTTGAGGAAGGAGATGGCTGCCGGAATGGTAACTGAAGGGCCGTGATCGCCGCCCATGCAGTCAATGGAGATTTTAATTGTCATTTGTCGGAGGGATGCCGCGGCTCACGCTGGGCGGGCGGCAAGATGGGACCAACCCCGGACCCGGGGCCGGGCGCAATCCGCACTGTTCAAAATGACGGTGCCAGGGATGCAGCCGATTACAGATTTCATACGAACGTACGTGCGAAATAAAAAGCGGTGCCACGCAGATAACATACGTTGCACCGCTTTCATGTCACTGAAAGACAAGACGTCGATTACTCGTCGTTCTTGGTCTTCAGGACTTTACGACCACGGTAGAAACCGTTCGGCGAGATGTGGTGACGCAGGTGGGTTTCGCCGGTGGTCGGCTCGACTGCCAGGTTAGGGGCGGTCAGGAAATCGTGCGAACGGTGCATGCCGCGCTTCGACGGGGATTTTTTATTCTGCTGAACTGCCATGATAACTCCTAATACAAAGTTCTAAAATTTTAACACAACCGATATGCAAGCTTATGCAAATCGAGTATCTCGACGGCAACTTTATTTGCTGCCGACATGTTTAACGCTGCTACAACTACCGCAAATGCCATACTCGATTGCACGCGTTTGACACGTTCCTTTGCAGATTTTGGGCGACACTGTTTCTACGCTGCCGCCACCGTACTGCGAATCCTGTACTACTGATTTGACCTGCCAACTACTTGATTTATTCTGCCTTGAGATTCTTGAGGGCAGCGAAGGGCGACACTTTATCCGTTTTCAGGCTATCGAGCAAGCCGGTATCCGGACAAACGTCGTGGCGCGGCGACTGCGGCAATGCCAGCAGGGCTTCGTCCTCGAGCAATTCGCGGATGTCGCAGGTGCGGCTGCCGACGATCACGTCGATGCTGTCGTCGTCGAGGATTTCCTCGATGGCGTCGGCATCGGCATCGTCCTTGCCCAGCACCAGCATGGTCGACGAATCGATCTCATAGTCGAACGGCTGCAGGCAACGCTGGCACACCAGCTTGACCTGTCCGGCGACCGCGAGGGTCAGCGACGGATAGCCTTGACGGGTCTGGCCGCCCTGCATCGACCAGCGGATCTCGCCGCTCTTGTCGGTGCTTTCGGCCGCCAGGCGCGTCATGTCGACCAGGGGCGTGCTGCCTTCGCGATGGCCGTCGTTCTTGCAAAACTCGAAGGCGTCGATGACAAAAGCGCTCATTTAGAAAGTTACCCCGGAAAACCTGCGATAATAGCAGGCTTTCCAGCGCAGCGCCATGAAACTGTCGCTTTTGCGCGTGCCTTGATTCTTCCGCCTTGCCATGACCTCCACTTCCGCACCAGTGCGTCTCATCCTTGCATCGAGCTCTGCCTACCGGCGTGAACTGCTGGCGCGCCTTGGTTTGCCGTTCGAGGCGATCGCACCCGACATCGACGAAACGCCGCTGCCCGGCGAGTCGCCGCAGGCCACCGCACTGCGCCTGGCCGCCGCCAAGGCCCGGGCCGTCGCCGCGGCGCATCCGGGCGCGCTGGTGATCGGCTCCGACCAGGTCGCCACGCTGGACGAACTGCAGATCGGCAAGCCGGGCGACCATGCGCGCGCCCTGGCCCAGTTGCAACTGATGCGCGGGCGCGAAGTGGTCTTCCATACGGCGCTGTGCCTGTGGGATGGCCGCGCGGCCGATCCGGCACAGGCGGCGCAGATCGAGAACGTGCAGGTGCAAGTGCGCTTCCGCGACCTGCCGGACGCCGAATTCGACGCCTACCTGCGCATCGAACAGCCGTACGACTGCGCCGGCAGCGCCAAGAACGAAGGCCTCGGCATCGCCCTGCTGGAAAGCATCGTTTCCACCGACCCGACCGCCCTCACCGGCCTGCCGCTGATCGCCCTGACCGGCATGCTGCGGCGCGCGGGCGTCCGCTTTTTCGGCACCTGACCACTGACCTCCCCATGCCCGGCACCCTGTACCTGATTCCGAATACCCTCGGCCCGACCGAAGCCGCCCCTGGCGCCCTGTCCAACCTGATCCCGACCCAGGTCCAGGCGCTGACCAGCCGGCTCGATTATTTCGTCGCCGAGAATGCCAAGACCGCGCGCGCCTTCCTGAAGCTGATCGCGCTCGACCACCCGCTGGCCAGGCCGCTGCAAGAGATCGAGATCGCCGAGCTGAACGTGAACACGCCGGCGCAGGCGCTGGCGCAACTGCTGGCGCCGCTGCTGGCCGGGCGCGACGCCGGCCTGGTGTCGGAAGCCGGCGTGCCGGCGGTGGCCGATCCGGGCGCCGACCTGGTGCGCCTGGCGCACCAGCACGGCATCAGCGTGCGGCCGCTGGTGGGGCCGTCGTCGCTGCTGCTGGCCGTGATGGCAAGCGGGCTGAACGGCCAGAGCTTCGCCTTCAACGGCTACCTGCCGACCGATGCCGCCGCGCGCGCCAAGCGCATCCAGGAACTCGAGAAGCGTTCGCGTGCGGAAAAGCAGACGCAATTGCTGATCGAGACGCCATATCGCAACGGGCAGATGCTGGAAGCGCTGGTGGGTAGTTGCCAGCCGGGAACGCTGGTGTGCGTGGCGACCGATCTGTCGCTGGCGACCGAGTCGGTGCGGACCATGACGGCAGCCAAGTGGAAGGCGGCGCTGGCGGCCGGCAAAGGGCCGGATTTTCACAAGAAGCCGACGGTGTTCCTGCTCCTGGGGCAGTAAGGGACGGCGAAACATCCTGATGCGGGCGTCGCTCGAACGCCCGCTCAATGCACTTAATGCACGTCGCGCACCTCGTGCACATCGTTGGTCAACTCGCGTACCCAATCGAAGGCCGCCAGTTCGATCTCGCGCACCTCGGGCACCGTCAGTCCGATTTTCCTGAGCGCGCAATTGAGCCTGGCCCCGCCCTCGGCCGCCTCCAGCAATTCGGTGATGCGCAGCATGGTGCCGAAATCCCCTTCCCGCTCAAGCAAGGCTTCGCGCACGTCGGCCGCGATCTCGACGTGGTCGAGGATGTCGGCCATCGGCACCGAGAACAGCGCCTCGGCCAGCGACATGATGCCCACCGTGAAGGCGCGGTCGGCGCTGGCGGTGTCGCCGGGGCGCACGCGCAGCGTCATGAGTTCGAGCATCTTGCCGCGCGTGGTGGCCAGCTGCAGCAACGGCGAATCGAGATCGACCCGCGCGCCGGCCGCCGTGTACAGCAGGATCTGCAGCCAGCGCGCCAGCTGGCGCCGCCCGAGCTGGGCCAGCGCCTGCGACAGCGATTCGATGCGCGGCCCCGGCACGGCGCGGCTGTTGACCAGCCGCAGCAAATTCAGGCTGATCAGGGCGTCGCGCTTGACTGCGGTTTCGATCGCCTGGCTGTCGGCGTTCGAATTGACCAGCTCCAGCAGACGCAGGATGCCGATCTCGGACGGCGTGATCTTGCGTCCGCTCAGGATCACGGGACGCGCAAAGTAATAGCCCTGGAAGTATTCGAAGCCGAGCTCCATGCACAGCTTGAATTCGTCGATGGTCTCGACCTTTTCGGCCAGCAGGCGCTTGCCGGTGAGCTTCAAGGAATCGACCAGCTGCGCCAGCGCATTCGGCTGCACGCCCTTGATGTCGATCTTGATCACGTCCACCAGCCCGACCAGCTGATCGAGCTCGGCCGAGTGCTCGACCACGTCGTCAACTGCGAACTTGAAACCCAGCTCCTTGAGCTCGGCTACCCGCGCCAGCAGCGGCGGGGTCGGTTTGACGGTTTCGAGGATTTCCAGGATCACCCTGTCGGCCGGCAGAAAACGCACGAAGTCGCTCATCAGGACGACCTCGTCCACGTTCACGAAGGCCAGTTTCTCGCCGACCACCTGCTCCATGCCGAGTTGGGAAGCGTGCGAAATGACG
Organism: Massilia sp. YIM B02443; assembly: GCF_030411955.1. GTDB lineage: Bacteria > Pseudomonadota > Gammaproteobacteria > Burkholderiales > Burkholderiaceae_D > Telluria. The sequence goes on along the minus strand of NZ_JASNRA010000014.1, from coordinate 143,655 downwards.
GCTGCGGTGGCTGCGGCGCCATCAGTCAGCTTGGCGTCGTCATCTTCGCCGGCGGCGCGGAACAGCAGTTCGAAGGCGACCAGATGCTGGTCGCGCCCCAGGATCGGCTGGCGCGCGAGAAAGAAATCATTGGACGGCACGGAGACCGCGGCCGTTGCATCGGCATGCATCGAAAAACTCCTGAAAACGATTGCAGCACACGCCGTGCCACCCCGGCGGCACCCGCGCCACCGACGTGAGGACTATACTACATAAATGCTAATCTTAGCATTTAGACATCGAATCGCATGACGCGTTGCAGCCACACGTCGACGTTTTGCGCGACGCCTGGTGCGGCGCGTGCCGCTTGACGCGCCGGGAAGTAAGGATCAGCCGCGCCCGCCGCCCTGGCGCGTGCGCGGACCGCGCGGTGCGGCCGGGCCGGTTGGCCGTGCCGTGCCGCTGCGGGCGCTGCTCCCGGCATTGCCGGGGCTGTTTCGCGAACCGCTGCGGAACTTGTCGCCCGAGGCGGCATCGCGCGGCGCCGAACCGTCCGGGCGGCCACGCGGCGCCGGGCCATCGGTACGGCCACGGGGACCATCGGTACGCCCGCGCGCGCCGGTAACGCCGCTGCGCGCACGTTCGTCGCCGACGGCACGTGGCGCACCGGCGCGCGGCGCCGGACTTGCTACACCGCGCGGGTCATCCTCGTCGCGCGGCATGCTCTGGCCCGGCAGGCGCAGGCTGCCCTTGCCCGACAGCGGGCTGGCGCGACGCGCGTTGCCGACCGGCGCGCGCGGGGTGTCGCCCACCAGGCGGCCGGCGGCGGCGCCGGTCACCTGCGTGCCCTTCTCGATCGTGAAGCGGGCGCCGGCGTCCTTGCCCAGCACGCGCACCAGGTAGGGCATGACTTCGCGCAGCATCGGCTCGAGCGTGTACGGCGGGTTCAGGATGAACATGCCGCTGCTGTGCAGGCCGGTGCCGTCCGGGGTCGGGGTCTGGATCGTCAGGGTGACGTTGAGCCATTCCTTGGCCGGCAAGCGCTTGAGGCGGTCGGCGAACTGGCGCGACTCCATGCGCTGCAGCACCGGATACCAGACCGCGAACACGCCGGCCGGGAAGCGGCCCAGCGCTTCGTCCAGGGCGTCGCGCACGCGCCGGTAGTCGTCCTTGATCTCGTACGGCGGGTCGATCAGCACCAGCGCGCGGCGCGACGGCGGCGGCAGGAGCGCCTTCATGCTGGTGAAGCCATCGCCGTGCTCGATGATCACCCGGCGGCCGCGCGAGCGCTCGCCCTGCTCGGCCTTGTGCGCTTCCAGCTTGCGGAAGTTTTCGGCCAGGATCTTGCACTCGGACGGGTGCATCTCGAACAGGCGCAGGCGATCCTGCTCGCGCGACATTTGCTCGGCCACGTAGGGCGAGCCGGGGTAGTAGCGCATCTTGCCGCTCGGGTTCATGCCCTTGACCAGGTCCAGGTATTCCTGCAGCGGCGCCGGCACTTCGGTGGCGTTCCACAGCGGGCCGATGCCGGTGTCGAATTCGGCGGTCTTCGTCGCCTGGAAACTGTCGAGCGCATACACGCCGGCCCCGGAGTGGGTGTCGATATAGGTATAGGCGGCGTCCTTCTGGTTCATGTACAGGTGCAGCTGCACTTGCACAAAGTGTTTGAGGACATCGGCGTGGTTACCCGCGTGGAAGGCGTGGCGGTAGCTCAACATAAGCTGGAATTCCTAAAAGATGGCATTGCCGCACGAAACTGGCGGCGCAATTGTCGCCATTATCCACTACAAGCGGCCGTGGCTGGGAATATGGTGCGAAGATCGACGCCGAACAATGTAGGGTTGGCGGCTCGGCCGCCGACGCGTAGAATGTTGGCGACTCCGTTTTAGGACCGGCTGATTTGACTGCCAACTATCACCGCGTCGGCGGCTGAGCCGCCGACCCAGTAAAAAAGCCGCAGGCCCTTGCGGGGCTGCGGCCTGGCTTGTGTTGCGAATGCTTACGCGACTTTCTTGGCGTCGAAGAATTGTTCGTCCTCGGTCGAGCCGTGCAGCGCCGTGGTCGAGCTCTGGCCCTGCTGGATGGCCTGGGTCACGGCGTCGAAGTAGCCGGTGCCGACTTCGCGCTGGTGCTTGACCGCCGTGAAGCCCTGTTCGGCGGCGGCGAATTCGGCTTCCTGCAACTCGACGAAGGCCGACATGCCGCTGCGCGCGTACCCGTGCGCCAGGTTGAACATGCCGTAGTTCAGGGCGTGGAAGCCGGCCAGGGTGATGAACTGGAATTTATAGCCCATTGCGCCCAGCTCTTTCTGGAATTTGGCGATGGTGGCGTCGTCCAGGTTCTTCTTCCAGTTGAACGAGGGCGAGCAGTTATAGGCCAGCATCTTGCCGGGGAACCTGGCGTGGATGGCCTCGGCGAAGCGGCGCGCGAAGTCGAGGTCCGGCTTGCCGGTTTCGCACCACACCAGGTCGGCGTACGGCGAGTAGGCCAGGCCGCGCGAGATCGCTTGCTCGATGCCGGGACGCACGCGATAAAAACCTTCGACGGTGCGCTCGCCGGTGCAGTACGGGCGGTCGATGTCGTCCACGTCCGAAGTGAGCAGGTCGGCGGCCTCGGCGTCGGTGCGGGCGATGACCAGGGTCGGGGTGCCCATCACGTCGGCCGCAAGGCGCGCGGCGTTGAGTTTTTCGACCGCTTCCCGGGTCGGCACCAGCACCTTGCCGCCCATGTGGCCGCATTTCTTGACCGAGGCCAGCTGGTCTTCGAAGTGCACGCCGGCGGCGCCGGCATCGATCATCGACTTCATCAGCTCGTAGGCATTGAGCACGCCGCCGAAGCCGGCTTCGGCATCGGCCACGATCGGCGCGAAGAAATCGATGTCGCCCTTGCCTTCGGACCATTGGATCTGGTCGGCGCGCTGGAAGGTGTTGTTGATCCGGCGCACCACCTGCGGCACCGAGTTGACCGGGTACAGCGACTGGTCGGGATACATCTCGCCGGCCGCATTGGCGTCGCCCGCGACCTGCCAGCCGGACAGGTAGATCGCTTTCAGGCCGGCCTTCACCTGTTGCATGGCCTGGTTGCCGGTCAGGGCGCCCAGCGCGTTGACGTAGGGTTCTTCCTGCAGCAGGCTCCAGAGTTTCTCGGCGCCGCGGCGCGCCAGCGTGTGCTCGATCGGCACCGAACCGCGCAAGCGCACCACGTCGGCGGCGGTGTAATTACGGGTGACGCCTTTCCAGCGCGGATGATTGTCCCATTCCTGCTGCAGCGCTGCGACTTGCTGTTCACGGGTTGCCATGTCGTTTCTCCTCGGGTTTGAAAAACTGCGGGTGTCGTAAATCGCTTGGTTAGGAACATCATAGATCAGGTAGTGCGCAGCACCATCAGTCTTATATAAGATATACAAGATGATTTTTCCTATTATATATCAAAGGCTTGCAATGACGATTCCACGATATGGAAAGAAATTTCTTACAATGAGAAATGATCGAGCCTTGCTTTTGCTGCACATCTCATATCGCGAAGCCGATATTTCAGATGATGAAATTCATTTCAATATTGCCGAGTGGAAATTTAAATGATTTCCAATTTGTTGCATTGGGGAAATTCAAACCAAGGATCGGTTTGCCCTATTAAATTAATGAAAATAAACTAGTGTTGTTTTATTGCATTTAATATTGACCTGTTGAATCAAAGCCATCAGCATTGCGTCTTGAAGTCCAGACAACTAATCGCTGCACATTGCTTAACAACAGGAAAATAAAACAATGCAACGCACTCTGCGTAATCTCGTCCTGCCCCTGCTCCTTGCCGTCGGCGCCGCTCCGGCCCTGGCCCATGGCATCAAGACCGGCTCGTACACCTTCGAAGGCGTCACCTTCACGACCTGGGTCTACGGCAGCAAAATGACCGTGCAAGTCACCGGTACCACATCGGCAATGAAGGGCAAGTACATCGACGCGATCTCGATCGGCAACATCGGCACCGTCAGCAAGGCAAGCACCGTGTCGTCGCCGTGGAATGGCTGGTCGCTGCTGAACAACTCGGCCATCAGCACCGGTGGCTGCAACCTCGGCGCCGGCGCCAAGACCGCCGGCACCCAGCTGTGCCTGCAAGGCATCGGCAATCCGTCGCTGAAGACGACGCAAACCTTCGTGTTCGACATCGCCTCCAACAGCAAGCTCGGCGCACCCGACATCAAGCTGACCCTGGTCGACACCGCAAGCGACTGGAAGGAAAAGGCTGGCACGCTGGTCCAGGTGTCGCTCAGCAAGAACAAGGGTGAAATCGTGACGGGCGGCAGCCAGAACGGTGGCGGCTCGACCACCAATCCGACGCCGACGCCGACGCCTACCCCGACGCCTACCCCGACGCCGACGCCGACGCCGACTCCAGCGCCAACGCCGGAACCAACGCCCGAACCAACCCCTGAGCCGACGCCTGTCCCGGAACCAACCCCGCAGCCAACGCCAACGCCAACGCCAGAACCGACGCCAACGCCGACTCCGGAACCAACGCCGGATCCGACCCCGGTCAACCCGCCGGTCGCCCCTGATCCGGAACTGATTCCGCCACCGCCTGTCGGCCCGACCGATCCGATCGAGACCATTCCGGTCTCGGGCCCGGACACTCCGGATGGCGGTGCGCCGTCCGAAGTACCGGAACCGGAAACGCTGGCCCTGATGGCGGCCGGCCTGGGCCTGGTGGCGTACATGCGCCGCCGCAAGTCGGGCAAGTGATCCACCCGGGCCGGACCTAATCCGGCTGAAAACGACAACGGGCGCGACTCGCGCCGCGCCCGTCCTTCGTTTCCCGTAAAAAGCGGCGCCCGAGGGCGCCGCTTTCGTTTCCGCTTACTTCGCCAGCTCGACCGTGCCGGCGCCGCCCTCGGGCGCGCCGAACGCCAGCTCGCCGCCGCGCACCCGCACCGGAATCACATCCTTCGGCCCGAAGCGGCCCGACAGGATGGCCTTCGACAGCGGATTCTCGATCTGCTGCTGGATCGCGCGCTTGAGCGGCCGCGCGCCATACACCGGATCGTAGCCCGCCTCCGCGATTTTCTGCAGCGCTTCTTCGTCGATGTCGAGCGTCATTTCCATCTTGGCCAGGCGCGCTTCCAGGTTGTGCAGCTGGATGCGGGCAATCGCCCCGATGTTCTTCTCGTCCAGGCCGTGGAACACCACGATCTCGTCGATACGGTTGATGAACTCGGGACGGAAGTGTCCGCGCACCTCGGCCATCACGGCCAGCTTGACCACCGCCGGCTCATCGGTGTCCATCGACTGGATGCGGTTCGAACCGAGGTTCGAGGTCATCACGATCACCGTGTTCTTGAAGTCCACGGTGCGGCCCTGGCCGTCGGTCATGCGGCCGTCGTCGAGCGCCTGCAGCAGCACGTTGAACACGTCCGGATGCGCCTTCTCGATCTCATCCAGCAGGATCACGCTGTAGGGCTTGCGCCGCACCGCCTCGGTCAGGTAGCCGCCTTCTTCATAGCCGACGTAACCCGGCGGCGCCCCGATCAGGCGCGCCACCGAATGCTTCTCCATGAATTCGCTCATGTCGATGCGGATCAGGGCGTCTTCGGTATCGAACAGGAAGGCCGCCAGCGCCTTGCACAGCTCGGTCTTGCCGACGCCGGTCGGGCCCAGGAACATGAACGAACCATACGGGCGGTTCGGGTCCGACAGTCCCGCGCGCGAACGGCGGATCGCATCCGACACCGCCTCGATCGCCTCATCCTGGCCGACCACGCGCTTGTGCAGTTCGTCCTCGATGTGCAGCAGCTTGTCGCGCTCGCCCTGCATCATGCGCGCCACCGGGATGCCGGTCGCGCGCGACACCACTTCGGCGATCTCTTCGGCGCCGACCTGGGTGCGCAGCAGCTTCGGCTTGTCGCTCGCGTCGGGCTTGTCGCCCGCCGCCTCGGCTTGCTTGAGTTGCGCTTCCAGTTCCGGCAGGCGGCCGTACTGCAGCTCGGAAACGCGCTGCCAGTTGCTCTGGCGCTTGGCTTCTTCCATCTGCAGACGGATGCGCTCGATCTCTTCCTTGATGTGGGTGGTGCCCTGCACTGCCGCCTTCTCGGCCTTCAGGATTTCTTCGAAGTCGTTGTACTCGCGTTCCAGGCGCGCGATCTCCTCGCCCAGCAGTTCCAGGCGGCGCTGCGAGGCTTCGTCGGTCTCGCGGCGCACCGCTTCGCGCTCGATCTTCAGCTGGATCATGCGGCGCTCGAGGCGGTCCATGACTTCCGGCTTGGAGTCGATCTCGATCTTGATCTTGGCTGCCGCCTCGTCGATCAGGTCGATCGCTTTATCGGGCAGGAAGCGGTCGGTGATGTAGCGGTGCGACAGTTCGGCCGCGGCGATGATGGCCGGGTCGGTGATGTCGACCTGGTGGTGCAACTCGTATTTTTCCTGCAGGCCGCGCAGGATGGCGATGGTCGCCTCCACGCTCGGCTCGTCGACGATGATCTTCTGGAAGCGGCGCTCGAGGGCGGCATCCTTCTCGACGTACTTGCGGTATTCATCGAGCGTGGTGGCGCCGACGCAATGCAGTTCGCCGCGCGCCAGCGCGGGTTTGAGCATATTGCCGGCGTCCATCGCGCCTTCGGCCTTGCCGGCGCCGACCATGGTGTGGATCTCGTCGATGAAGACGATGGTTTGTCCCTCGTCCTGGGCCAGTTCCTTGAGCACCGCTTTCAGGCGCTCTTCGAATTCGCCGCGGAATTTGGCGCCGGCCAGCAGCGCCGCCATGTCGAGCGACAGCACGCGCTTGCCCTTGAGCGAATCGGGCACTTCGCCATTCACGATGCGCTGCGCCAGGCCTTCGACGATGGCGGTCTTGCCCACGCCCGGTTCGCCGATCAGGACGGGATTGTTCTTGCTGCGCCGCTGCAGCACCTGGATCGCGCGCCGGATCTCGTCGTCGCGGCCGATCACCGGGTCGAGTTTGCCCATGCGCGCGCGCTCGGTCAGGTCGAGCGTGTATTTCTTGAGGGCTTCGCGCTGGCCTTCGGCTTCGGGCGAATTCACCGATTCGCCGCCGCGCACCGCTTGGATCGCGGATTCGAGCGCCCTGCGCGTCAGGCCGTGTTCGCGCGCCAGGCGGCCGGCGTCGGACTTATCCTCGGTCAGCGCCAGCAGCACCATCTCCGAAGACAGGAACTGGTCGCCGCGCTTTTGCGCTTCGCGGTCGGCCAGGTTCAGCAGCGCCATCAGGTCACGGCCGACCTGGACGTTGCCGCCCGCGCCCGAGACCTGGGGCAGGCGCTCGAACGCGGTCTTCAATGCGTTCGACAGGCCGCCGACGTTGACGCCGGCGCGCTGCAGCAGCGAGCGCGCACTGCCGTCGTCCTGGTTCAGCAGGGCCGCCAGCAGGTGTACCGTTTCGATGTACTGGTTATCGTTGCCGACCGCCAGGCTCTGGGCATCCGCCAGGGCTTCCTGGAGCTTGGTCGTCAATTTATCTTGCCGCATCTTGTTGCTCCCTAGAGTTAGTTTTAACTGGAGAGCAAGATAGGGGTCAGTGTCGGCTTTTCAAGATGGGCAACGGCGCGAGGCGCCGTTCTTCAATCGGACAGCTTGCCCTCGGGCGCAGGTCCCGCCGCCTGCAGATCGCGCACGTTCTTCTGCACCGCGATCACGGCAAACAGCGCCAGCGCGAACGACATGGCATAAAAGCCTTTCTCGCTCAGTTCCAGCGTCGCATTCCACAGCCCGATCGTCAGCAGCAGGATGGCGGCGACCAGCGAGAACCAGCACAGGCTGGAATACATGCCGGTGACCGGTACATTCTCGGACCGGTCGCGCACGGTTTTCTGCAGCGAGATGGCGGAGAACAAGCCATACAGCAGCAAGGTCAGGTAGTAACCTTTTTCGTTGAGTTGCATCTGGGCGTTCCACAGGCCGATCAGGTAGGCGGCCATGCCGATCAGCAGTGCGGCCCAGGATGCGCCGACGAAGGCCGCGGTCGGACGATAAGTGGTTTGCATGTCAGAGCTTCCGTAAGTTGGCGTCGGCGAACTCTACCATGTTTACCAGCGCGAAAAATCACGCTTGATCACACTGCGCCGCAGTCGGCTCACCGCCCTTCCCAGCGCGCCTTGGCCTTGTCGTCGGTCACCCGCGCATCGACCCAGCGCGCGCCCTCCGGCGTCTGCTCCTTCTTCCAGAACGGCGCATCGGTTTTGAGGTAATCCATGATGAACTCGCAGGCCGCGAACGCTTCGCCGCGGTGGGCGGCGCTGCAGGCGACCAGCACGATCTGGTCGAGCGGCGCCAGCGGGCCGACACGATGGATCACCTGGGCCCCGTACAGCGGCCAGCGCGCGCTCGCCTGGGCCACGATGTCCTGCAGGGACTTCTCGGTCATGCCCGGATAGTGTTCCAGCTCCAGCTCGGCCACTCTGGCGCCGTCGTTCAGGTCGCGCACGGTGCCGACAAAAGCGACCACCGCACCGATGCGGGCGTCGCCCTCGCGCAGGCGCGCCACGTCGCGGCTCAGGTCGAAGTCGGCGGTCTGGACCCGGATGTCGCAGAAGAACGGGCCGGCCTGTTCCACCGGCTGCACGCCCGTCTCTCGTTGCGCCTGCTCAGTCACTTGTTCCATTCCTTGTTCGATCGTCTGCCCGCTCATTTGCCGTCCTTCGCCTGGCGCAGCAGCAATTGCTCGACACGCGACTCGGTGCGCGCGTCCACCAGCGCCGGCAGCGCCAGCAGCGCGCGGATTTCATCGACCTGGGCGCCCGGCTTCTGGCCAGACTTGAGCGAGCTTTGCAGCACCTCGACCTGCAGGCGCAAGCGCTCGCGCGCGAACTCGGCGCCGCTGTCGATGCCGGCCGCGATTTCCAGCCGCAGAAGATCCTGCAGCAGGCGCCCGCGGTTGGCTTCCAGCTGGCCGACGTAGCCCCCGCGCTCGCCTTCAAGCGCCGTCAACCCGGCCTCGAACCGTTCGCGCAGCACCGCTTCGTAGCCGCCGTCGAGCGGCAGCAACGCGTCCCAGCGCGCGCGCCAGTCGGCGGCGCTGGTGTTCGATTCCGGATTGGCCAGCGCCGACTCCAGCGCCAGCACCAGGCGCAGCTTGTCGCGCACCGCGCCGGCCAGCGCCACCCCGGCCGCGCGGCGCGCGCTGTCGGCGTGCTCTGTTACCTGTGCCACGGCGGCGTGGTAGCGCTTCTCGATGCGCGCTTCGTGCGCGCGCGGCACCGGGCCGATCGACTGCCACTCGGTGGCCGCTTCGCGCAGCAGCTTGCCGGCGCTCGCCGGCGTCGCTTCCGGCGCGGCCGCTTCCAGGCGCGCGCACAGCGCTTCCTTGGCCGCTTCGTGGGCGCGGCGCTCGCTGTCGGCGGCGTGCGCGTGTTCCTTGCGTGCGGCGAACAGCTCGTCGCAGGCGGCGCGGAAGCGCTGCCACAGCGCCTGCTCGGCCTTGCGCTCGAGCGGCAAGGCGCGCGCGTGCTCCTGCCAGCGGTGCTGCAGCTCGCGCAGCAGGTCCACCGCATGGCGCTCGTGCGGGTCGAGCTTGCGCACTTCTTCAATCAATTGCTCGCGTACGGCAACTTCGACCTTGCGCTGATGTTCGAGCGGACGCTGCAGCGTGGTCAGCGCTTCCGAGAACTGGGCGTCGAGACGTTTCTTTTCCTTGCGGTCGACCGCGCCCAGGTGGCTCCAGGCGGTGCGCAGGCGCTGCACCGTGCCGGACACGTGCTTCCAGTCGGCCTCACCCGCTCCCAGGCGGGCGACTTCGGCATTCGCCTCGTCGACCAGGGCCTGGCCGCGCGCCGCATTCGCGTGGCGGTCGTCGGCCAGCTGGCGGAAGTGGGCGGCGGCCGGGGCGTAGGCCTGGGTGCAGGCGGCGTCGAAACGCTCCCACAGGCTGCGCGGCGCCGGGCCGGACAGGCTGTCGAGCGCCTTCCAGCGGTCGCGCATGCTGCCCACCTTCTTGGCCAGCTCGCCCATCGCCAGGTTCTGGGTCGGCAAGCCCTCCACGGTCTTGATCAATTCTTCGCGCGAGACGTTGCCGCCCCAGCGTGCCCAGTCCGACAGGCGCTTGAGCTCGGCGCGCAGGTGGGCCAGGCGGTCGGCCTGCGCGGTGCTCAGGCGCATGCCGCGGTCCTTGGCTTCCTTCAGCGCCTTGTCCAGTTCGGCAGCGCTGCCGAGCGAACCCTGCTGCAGGGCGGCTTCCAGCGCGTCCATATTGTCGAGGAACTGCTGGTCGGCGCCGCGGCCCCTGTCGTCCTTGTTACTTTCCTTGTTGCCGGCCTTGGCGGCGATGCGGCCGGCGTCCTTGGCGCTGTCGGCGCCGGTGGCGGCCGGCTTCGACTTGCGCGCTTCCTGCGGGAGCGTGGCCAGCAGCATCTCGAAGCGTACCTGCAGCGCGCCAGCAGCGTCGCCCGCCGGCAGCGCGGGGAGGCGCTGCCAGTCCTTGCGCAGCACCTCGTGCCTGAGTTCGGAAACCGGACGGGCCTGCCATTCGGCCAGCGCCGCCTCGCGCGCGGCCAGCGCGGCCTGGTCCTGCTCGATGGTGGCCAGGCTGGCCGTCAAGCGCGCATGTTCGGTGGCGAATTCGGCCACGAGGGTGCGCGGCAGCGAGGCGTGGCCGGGGTCGACCAGTGCCGCATCCTGCTCGCCCTGCAGCTCGGCCAGGCGCGCCGCCAGCGCGGCGGCGTCGAGACCGGCCGATCCCAGCTGGCGCAGGGCCGCCAGGCGGTCGATCATGGCGCGCTGCAGCTGCACCTGGGATGCCAGGCGGCGGCCCAGTTCGGCGCGCACGGTATCGAACTCGGCGGCCAGCTCGGGCGCGCGGATGACCGACCATTTACGGTCGAGTTCTGCAACGTGGTTCGGGGTCAGGAGGGTGTCGGCCAGCAGCGCGCGCGCCTGCGCCAGCGCTTCTTCGCCGCGCCGCAGTTCGGACTCGTGGTGGCGGATCGCGTCCAGCCGGCCATGGACCAGCTTGGCGACGCGGCGGTCGAGGTTGCGCATCGCCGCGTGCACGCGTTCCAGCGCCTCCTTGCCGTGGACCAGCTCGGCGGCAGCCAGGCGTAATTCGGAGAATTCGGAGCGCAGGATGAAGGCGACGGCAGCCGCTTCGTCAGACCCGAGCGACTTGAGTTCTTCGGCCTGGCGCGCCCGCGCGTCGCCGGCCGCCGAGGCCGACGCTGCAGCGGAAGCCGACGTGGCGCCGACGGACGCCGGGTTTGACTTCGCCACGCCCGGCGCGCTCTTGCCGCTGCCGGCCTGCTCGCCGGAAGCGGCCGGTTTCGCGCCCTGCCGCTTGAATAGGAATTCGAACATGATGAAATCGCACTTCCAAAACTCCCATCATAGCAAAGAACCTCCGGCTCTACGGGCGCGTGCCGCGATTCGCCGCAGCGCGCGGCGGCCCCGTCATCGTGCTATTCCCTCGCTAATTTACCATCGGCAACGAATGGTCTTTTCCGGCAAACTGCGGTGGCCGCTGCGGTGGCCGCTGGGGTGGCTGCTGGGGCAACTGCTGACATGGCCGCTGCGACGATGCGGCGCGCGGCGGACCGGCGGCCCCGCCGCGCTGCTCGTTCTGGTAGGCGTCGTGCGCCAGCATCTGGTTGGCGATCGCAAACCAGGCCTCGCCCGAGATCCGGTTGCGCGCCAGCGGCATCAACTCCTGTTCTTCGCGCTCGAGCCGTTCGAGCAGCAGCTGGCAGCAGCGCTCGATCGCGGCCAGGCAGCCCGGATCGCCCTCGCTGGCGGCGGCCTCGGCGGCGCTGCGCGCTTCCGCCGCGCGCTGGCTCAGGTTATCGAGCTCGGCCAGCAGCGAGTCGGCCACCGCGCCGCAGCGGCGCAGCGCCGGCAGCACGAACTTGTCGAGCTTGCGCCAGTGGCATGCGTCCAGCACCCGGCGCAGCGATTCGCAGGCCTGCGCGTACTGGCGCATGGCCGGCGGCTCGCCCCACCAGGCGCCGGGACGCCAGCGCTCGAGCAGCGCCTGCACTTCGACCCGTGCGCGCGCTTGCTCGACCGACAGGGCGACCAGCGTATAGGTTGACGTCAGCATTGTGTCTCCTCTCGATATGGCTCCGCCAGCGCAAGCGGCGCACGTGGTGGGGCCGCGCCTGGGTGACTGGGGATGCTTTGTATGGGTGGCCGGCTCTTGGATTGTGTTTGTCGCCGACCGACAGAGACTTCGTAGTGTAGAGACAAGATGAGGCGTGAGTTTGAGATGGCTCAAACCCGCACCAGCCGTGCGGGCGGGGTCAGGCGCCATGATTTGCCGGCGACTCTGCAGGATGGCGCGCGGCTGCGCTATAGTAGGCGCCGGCCTGGCACCGACCTTGACCGTTTCCTTGGCCTTTTACTTCCCGAAAACCCGATCCCGAATCCCCATGCGGCTGCTGCACACTTCCGACTGGCACCTTGGCCAGACCCTGCACAACTACGACCGGAGCTACGAACACCAGTGCTTTCTCGACTGGCTGGTCGACACGCTGGCGGACGAGGCGATCGACGTGCTGCTGATCGCGGGCGACATCTTCGACAACGCCAACCCGTCGTCGCATGCGCACCGCCAGCTGTACCGCTTCCTGCAGCGCGCGCGCAGCCGGGTGCCGCACCTGCAGGTGGTGGTGATCGCCGGCAACCACGATTCGCCGGGCCGGCTGGAGGCGCCGACGCCGCTGCTGGAAGCCTATGGCACGGTCGTGGTCGGCAACGTACTGCGCCGCAGCGACGGCGAGGTCGACCTCGAGCGCCTGCTGGTGCCGCTCACCGAGCGCGATGGCGAGGTCCGGGCCTGGTGCCTGGCGGTGCCGTTCCTGCGCCCGGGCGACGTGCCGCGCATCGCGCGCGAAGCCAGGCAGGAAACGCAGGAAGGCGACGAAGGTGAACAAGCCCCGCCGCGCGACCCCTACCTGCACGATCCCTACCTGCACGGCACCACCCTGCTCTACCAGCAGGCGCATGCGCTGGCGCGCGAGCGGGCCGGCGCCGGCCAGGCCATCGTCGCCATGGGCCACTGCCACATGGTCGACGGCCAGTCCTCGCACGACTCCGAACGCCGCATCGTGATCGGCGGCAGCGAGGCGTTGCCAACCAGCATGTTCGGCGCCGACATCGCCTATGCGGCGCTGGGCCACCTGCACCTGGCCCAGCGCGTCGGCGGGCGCGAGCACGTACGCTATTGCGGCAGCCCGCTGCCGCTGTCGTTCTCCGAAGTCGGCTACCAGCACCAGGTGCTGCGCATCGACCTGGACGGCGCCACAGCCGGCGCCATCACGCCGATTTTCGTGCCGCGCGCGGTCGAGCTGCTGCGCGTGCCGGCCACCCCGGCGCCGCTGGAACAGGTGCTGGAAGCGCTGGAAACGCTGGAGCTCGATCCCGACCTGCCGCCGCAGGCCTGGCCCTTCCTCGAAGTGCGGGTGCTGCTGGACGGACCCGAGCCGGGCCTGCGCGGCCGCATCGAGGCGGCACTGAGCGGTAAACGGGTGCGCCTGGCCAAGATCGAGCCGACCCGCAAGCTGGTGGCGGTCTCGGAAAGCGCAGACGCGCTGAGCCTGGAGCAGCTGGCGCGGCTGCAGCCGGACGACATCTTCCGCCGCCTGTGGCAGCAGCGCTTCGGCGACGAGGCGCCGCCGGACCAGATCGACGCCTTCGCCGAACTGTTCCACGCAGTGGGAGAGTCGAAATGAGGATCCTGCGCATCAGCGGCAAGAACCTGGCTTCGCTGGCCGGCGAATTCACGGTCGACTTCGAAGCCGAACCGCTGGCCTCGAGCGGCCTGTTCGCGATCAGCGGCCCTACCGGCGCGGGAAAAAGCACCCTGCTCGACGCGCTGTGCCTGGCGCTGTACGGCGCCACCCCGCGCCTGCAAAAGCGCATCGGCGGCTCGCAGCTGCCGGACGTCGGTTCCGAGACCGTCACCGCACAGGACCCGCGCACCCTGCTGCGGCGCGGCGCGGCGGAGGGCTGGTCCGAAGTCGACTTCGTCGGCAGCGACGATGGCCGCTACCGCGCGCGCTGGAGCGTGCGGCGCGCCTACAACCGTCCAAGCGGCGCCCTGCAGCCCGTCAAGATCACCCTGCACCGGCTGCCGGAACTGGCGCCGCTGGGCGGCACCAACACCGAATCGGCGCAAGAGATCGTGGCGCGCATCGGCCTGTCGTTCGAGCAGTTCACGCGCGCCGTGCTGCTGGCGCAGAACGAGTTCTCGGCCTTCCTCAAGACCGACGAGAACGAACGCGGCGAACTGCTCGAAACCCTCACCGGCACCACGATCTACACCGAGATCTCGCGCCGCGCCTTCGAGCGCTACAAGGAGGAACGCGACAAGACCAGCCTGCTGCAGGCCAAGCTGGCCAACCAGGCGCCCCTGAACCCGGAACAGCGCGCCGAACTCGACACCGAGCGCACCGCCGCCGAGGTCGCCCTGGCCGCCCTCGACACACGCTTCGCCCTGTTCGAAGCCCAACTGCGCTGGCACCGCGAGCTGGACAAGCTGACTGCCGGCGAGGCGCAGGCGCAAACGGCGCTGGCCGCCGCCACCGCCGCACGCGACGAGGCCGGCGAGCGGCGCCGGCGCCTGGCCACGCTCGACGCGGTGCAGCCGGCGCGGCCGCTGGTGGCCGACGTGGCGCGCCTGGAAGGCGAGCGGCGCCAGGCCCTCGCCGCCAGCGTCAGGAACGAGGCCGACCTCGCCGCGGTTCAGGAAACCCGGCGCCAGGCCGGGCAGGAACTGGACGCGGCCATGGCGCGCCTCGACACGGCCGAGGAAGCGCTGCGCCAGGCCGCGCCCCAGCTCGACGGCGCCAAGGCGCTCGACGCCGGCCTGGAAGCGCTCGCCCCCGCGCACGCCCAGGCGGCGCAAGCGTTGGAGGCGGCGCGCAACGCCGCGCGCGAAGCGCGCGCCGCGCACGCCGCCAAAGCTGAAGAGCTGGAACGCGCGCGCCAGTCGCGCGACAGCGCCGGCGCCTGGCTGGCGGCCAACGCCCGCCTGGAGCCGCTGGCCGCCCAATGGCAGCGCTGGGAACGCCTGTTGAGCCAGGCCGAGCAGGCATCAAACACGCTTGCCGCCGGGAATGCGGCGCTGGAAGCAGCGCGCGCCAAGGCCGAACAGGCGGCCGGGCGCGAAGCGCAGGCCGCCGCCGCCCTGTCGCAGGCCATCGAGCACCAGGAGGCGCTGGAGAGCAAACGACGTGAAGCGATGGCGGCGCTCGAGGGGTTTGACGCCGACGCCATCGGCGCCGAACGCCAGGCGCTGGAAACCCGGCGCGAGCGGCTGGCGGCGGCCGAGCGCACCTGGCTCGACCTGTCGGCCGCGCGCGACGCGCTGGCGACGCTGGCGCGCGAGCACGACCGCCTCGATACGGCGCGCGCCGCAGCGCACAGCCAGCTGGAGTCGGCCCGTGCCGCGGCGCCAGGCCTCGACGGCGCCATGCAGCAGGCCGAGCGTTCGCTGGCCACGGCCGAACTGGCCTGCGCGGCCAGCGTCGAGCAGCTGCGCGCCAACCTGAGCGACGACACGCCGTGCCCCGTATGCGGCGCCCACGAGCACCCGTACGCGCACCAGGACGCCCGGCTGCACGCGATGCTGACCGGCCTGCGCGGCCAGGTCGACGCATGCCGGTCCCGCGTGCGCGACAACAACGCGCTGCAGGCGAACCAGGCGGCGGCATTGAACGCGGCGAGCGAGCGCCTGGCTGGGCTGACGAGCGAGCGTGGCGCCCTCGACAACCGCATCGCCTCCCTCACGCAAGCCTGGGAGGCCGATCCGCTGGCGCCGGACGCGCCGGCCGAGGCAGAGCGCGGCGACTGGTTCGGCGCCCAGCGCGCCGCCCTGCGCGCAGCGTTCGATGCGGTGGCCGCACGTGAAACCGCCTGGCGCAGCGCGGCCGGCACACGCGACGCCGCCCAGCGTGAAGTGGATGCGGCGCAATCCGTGCTGGCGCGCCTGCGCCAGGCCGCCGACGGCGAACGCGAGGCGGCTGTCCGTTTGCGTGACGAATTGCGTGCCCACACCGTTCGCCTGGAAGCAGCCGGCGCACAATTGGCTGCCCTGCTGGAAGAACTCGACCCGGCCCTGGCCGGCGCCCACGGCGACGGCTGGCAAAGCGCATGGCAGCGCGATCCGTCCGGCTGGCGCCAGGCGCGCGCCCTCGAGGCCGGCCACTGGCAGGAACAGACCGCGCTGCAGGCGCGCGCACTCGCCTCCGCCACGACCTTGGCAACGGAAACCGCCGCCGCCCAGGCCCGCATCGGCGACATCGACCGCGCCGGCGCCGCGGCGAAAGCCGAGTTCGAACGCATCGACGCCGAGCTGGCGCGCATGCGCGGCGAACGCGGCGCGTTGTGGCAAGGCCGCGCGGCGCGCGAGGTGGAGCGCGACCTGAACGCCGCAGTCACCACCGCCCGCGAAGCCCTGGCCGGGCGCCAGGCCGCCGCCAACGACGCCGCCCAGCGCGACATCGCGGCGCGCACCGCGCTGACCCAGCTGTCCGAACGCATCGCCGAACTCGACAACGCTGGCGCGGCCGCCGCCACCGCGCTGGCCGACTGGCTGGACGACTACCGGCGCCAATCCGACAGCGACGGCCTCGACCCGGTCGAGGACAGCGCCGAGATGGCGCGCCTGCTGCAAGTGGGCGCCGCCTGGCTGGCGCAGGAACGCGCGGCGCTGGGTGCGCTCGACGCCGAGGTCGGCAGCGCCGCCGCGGTGCTGAACGAACGCCGCGCCCAGCGTGCGGCGCACCTGGCATCCAGGCCGGAGGACGAGCAGCCGCTGGAAACGGTGCAGGCGCTATTCGACGCCATCAAGACCGAGCGGCAGTCGGCGCACGACCTGGCCGCCGCGCTGCGTCTGCGCGCGCTGCAGGACGACGAGCGGCGCAAGCAGGCCGCGTCGAGCCTGGCCGAGATCGAGCGGCAGCAGGCGGTCGAAGCGCGCTGGGGCAAGCTGTCGGAGCTGATCGGCTCCAGCGACGGCAAGAAATTCCGCAACTACGCCCAGCAGTTCACGCTCGACGTGCTGCTCGGCTACGCCAACGTCCACCTGTCCCAGCTGGCCCGGCGCTACCGTCTGGAGCGCGTCAGCTACCAGGGCATGCCGTCGCTGGCGCTGATGGTGCGCGACCAGGACATGGGCGGCGAAGTGCGCTCGGTGAACTCGCTGTCGGGCGGCGAATCGTTCCTGGTGTCGCTGGCGCTGGCGCTGGGCCTGGCCTCGCTGTCGTCGAACCGGGTGCGGGTCGAGTCGCTGTTCATCGACGAGGGTTTCGGCAGTCTCGACAGCGACACCCTGGGCGTGGCGATGGACGCGCTCGACGCGCTGCAATCGATGGGGCGCAAGGTGGGCGTGATTTCGCACGTGCAGGAAATGACGGAACGGATCGCGACCAAGGTACTGGTGCGGCCGTCGGGTGGCGGCAGCAGCGCGGTGGTGGTGGAATGACCCGGCGGGCGTCCTGGTGGGCGTCCTATATGCTGTCGGCGCCCGGTGTAGAATGCCGCACTTTCTCATCCAACAAACCTCAACCATGAAACCTGCCCGCATCCTGACCTTCAAGTGCGCCAAGTGCACCAAACCGGTCAAAGTCTTCCTGCAGAAAGTCTCCGCCTGCTCGCACATCCAGCCCTACCAGGGCATCTGTGATTGCGGCGAAGTCAAGCGCCACGCCACCGGCAGCCCGGATGCCGTGAAGTCGTACATCGAATCGACCGACGGTAACTGGCATCACCATCACTGACATGACGCGCATCGAATGGCTTGAAGGCGGCGCATCCCGCTCGGCGCAATGGCGCTCGGAAAGCGGCTGGCCGGCGCCGAAGAAGGTGGTCGTGGCCGACGATACCATGAGCGCCGACGCCGCCTACCGCCTGGCGCTGGACGGCACTGCCCTGCTCTGGCGCGGCGACTTCCAGAACGCGCGCCAGCTGCTGCAGGCGCTGGTACGCCGCATCGAACACAAGGGCGACCGCGCGCGCCGCGCCAAGCCCGGCAAGACGCCGGCCACGCCGCTCGAAGCCTTCCACCGCCACCGCCTGCAACAGCTGCAGCGCGCGCGCACCCTGGCCATGCTGGTGATCCCTTTCGAGGCCGACCACGGCATCCCGCTGCGGCGCGCGCCGGACGCGCGCCTGGCCTGCCTGGAAGCTTACGGCCCATCGCTTGAGCCATATATTGCGTCGCTGCGCGAACTGCTGGGCGTGATCGGCGCCCACGAATGGCGCCGCAAGGGCGTCATGATCCCGGCGCTGGACGAGCGCATCCACCCCTGGTACGGCGTGTTTTCGCCGGTGCGCGGCGAATACGTCGAGCTGGTGGCGCAGGCGCCGCTGCCGACCGGCGCCAGACTGGCCTTCGACATCGGCGCCGGCACCGGCGTGCTGTCGGCGGTGCTGGCGCGGCGCGGCCTGCAGGTGCTGGCCACCGACATGGACACGCGTGCGCTCGGCTGCGCGCGCGAAAACATCTCCCGCCTGGGACTGGCGAGCCAGGTCGACATCGTCCAGGCCGACCTGTTCCCCGAGGGCCGCGCGCCGCTGGTGGTGTGCAATCCGCCCTGGCTGCCGGGTAAACCCAGCTCGGCGATCGAGTACGCCATCTACGACCCCGACAGCCGCATGCTGCGCGGCTTCCTCGACGGCCTGGCGGCGCACCTGGAACCAGGCGGCGAAGGCTGGCTGATCATGTCCGACCTGGCCGAGCACCTGGGCCTGCGACCGCGCGAGCAGCTGCTGGGCTGGATCGCGGCCGCAGGACTGGAAGTCGTGGCGCGCCACGATACGCGCCCGGTGCATCCGCGCGCCAGCGACCAGGACGATCCCTTGCACATGGCGCGCTCGCAAGAGGTCACGTCGCTGTGGCGCCTGCGCGCCGCCGGTTGATTTTTAACGCACAGCAACGGCCTTTCGACCGCCATGATTGCAAAACAAAGTTGGACGCGCTATACTGACGTTCTCAGACGCGGGGTGGAGCAGTNCGCCGGTTGATTTTTAACGCACAGCAACGGCCTTTCGACCGCCATGATTGCAAAACAAAGTTGGACGCGCTATACTGACGTTCTCAGACGCGGGGTGGAGCAGTCTGGCAGCTCGTCGGGCTCATAACCCGAAGGTCACAGGTTCAAATCCTGTCCCCGCAACCAAATTCGATACGAAAGCCCGACTCACCGAGCCGGGCTTTTGTTTTTGCGCTGTGTGTGGCCCTCGTGTGGCCCGTGTGTGGCAGATGAGAGACAAGAAAGATAACGCGACGTTCGATCTGCCCGGCTTCGAACCGGCCGCACCGCTCGTCGCAGCTGCCGAGCCGAACGGCGTAGCAGGCGAGCAACCGAAGCGCAACGGCCCACGCCCGCGCCGCATCGCCCTCAAGCAAGAGCAGATGCAACTGCTCGAAGAAACCGATACCACCGGCCTGCCAGTCTGGCGCCGCGACGACAAGCTCGACCTGACCGGCCTGCCGGTCTGGGCGCCCGATCCCAGCGATCATCCATAGTCCGGCCCGGCCGGCTGCCACAGGTCCCTACAGGCCCTCCATCGCCATGCAATCCGATTCGTTCACCGCTCTGCCCCTCGGCCCGCGCTTCCTCGCCAACCTGGCGACCCTCGGCTACCACACCATGACCCAGGTGCAGGCGCAAACCCTGCCCGCCGTGCTGGACGGGCGCGACCTGATCGCCCAGGCCAAGACCGGCAGCGGCAAGACCGCCGCCTTCGGCATCGGCATCCTGCACCGGCTCAACCCGGCCTGGTTCGCGGTGCAGGGCCTGGTGTTGTGCCCGACGCGCGAGCTGGCCGACCAGGTGGCGGGCGAACTGCGCCGGCTGGCGCGCGGGGTCGGCAACGTCAAGATCCTGACCCTCACCGGCGGCGTCTCGATGCGCCCGCAGATCGCCTCGCTCGAGCATGGCGCCCACATCGTGGTCGGCACTCCGGGCCGCATCCGCGACCACCTGGGCCGCGCCACGCTCGACCTGTCCAAGGTGCAAACCCTGGTGCTGGACGAGGCCGACCGCATGACCGACATGGGTTTCTACGACGAGATCGCCAACATCGTCAGCGCCACCCCGGAGCGGCGCCAGACCCTGCTGTTCTCGGCCACCTACCCGGACGACATCCGCTTCGCCACCGCCGGCTTCCTGCGCGATCCGCTCGAAGTGACGGTCGAAGGCAAGCACACGCAAGAGAAGATCGCCCAGCGCTTCTACGAGATCGGCTTCGACGGCCGCGACGAAGCGGTGGCGCGCCTGCTGCGCCACCATCGTCCGGTGTCGGCGCTGGCGTTCTGCAACACCAAGGCGCGCTGCCGCGAACTGGCCGAATCGCTGCGCGCCGAAGGTTTTTCCGCCCTGGCGCTGTATGGCGAGCTGGAGCAGCACGAGCGCGACGAAATCCTGGTGCTGTTCGCGAACCGCAGCTGCTCGGTGCTGGTGGCCACCGACGTCGCCGCGCGCGGCCTCGACATCGCCGACCTCGACACCGTGATCAACGTCGACGTCTCGAAGGATCCGGAAGTGCACGTGCACCGCATCGGCCGCACCGGCCG
Organism: Massilia sp. YIM B02443; assembly: GCF_030411955.1. GTDB lineage: Bacteria > Pseudomonadota > Gammaproteobacteria > Burkholderiales > Burkholderiaceae_D > Telluria. The sequence goes on along the minus strand of NZ_JASNRA010000014.1, from coordinate 123,165 downwards.
CGCCGGCGGCAGCGGCATGGCGCACACGCTGTGCGCGCCGAACGAAAAGAAATGGGTGCGCCTGGTCGAGGAATACCAGGACCAGCCGGCCGTCTGGGAAGACCTGGACGCGCTCGGCGGCCAGGATGAACCGGCGGCGCCGGCGCCGATGGTGACGCTGAACATCGCCGGCGGCAAGAAGGCCAAGCTGCGTCCGGGCGACCTGCTGGGCGCGCTGACCGGCGACGCCGGCCTGACCAAAGAGCAAGTGGGCAAGATCAATATCGGCGAATTTAACAGCTATGTCGCACTGGAGCGCAACGTGGCGCAGGCGGCAGTCGAACGCCTGGCCGCCGGCAATCCGCCCGGCCCCGGCTTCGGCGCCATCAAGGGCCGCTGGTTCAAGATGCGCTTCGTCGAGTTCTGAACGCCGCCGGCCGCTCCCGGTCGGGCCGCGCACTGTTGACCCGACTACCACGTGCGCGCCGCAAATATGGCATCATTTGCAACAAAACAAGTTGCCCGGAAGCGCATCCCGCGTAACCGGCACGATGCCATGACAATCAATCCGCCCAGCACGCCAAGTACGCCAGACACCCCGCCGCCGGCGATCGAGGGACGCACCGTCCGCGAGATCGTCGAACACAACCACGCGCTGGTGAACGAGCCCTGGTGCCGCCGCATCTTCCGCCAGCTGCTGCAATCGCTTGAGGTGCAGTATGGCATGCGCATGCCGCATCGCCGCATCTCGCCCGACACCATCATGATCCTCGATGCCGGCGACCCGATGCTGCTGCCCGACGGCGGCGATCCGGCGCAGGACGAGCGCATCGTCGACGACCTGCGCGACCTGGCCGCCACGATCCACTACGCGATCACGCTCGAGCTGATCCCCGAAGGTCCGCTGCGCGGGCGCGCCCTGCCCGGCTACAGCGACTCGTTCCTGGCCGCGATCGACCGCTGCATGTCGCCCGATCCGGAACAACGTCCGCGCAACATCGAGGAACTGCGCAACCTGCTCGGCATCGTGGTGCTCGGTCCGCCGGCGGCGCTAACATTGCCGGGCGACGAGCCGCCGGCGCCGGTGCGCATCACCGAGGTGCCGCGCAAGGAGCGCCCGGGCGACGCCGCGCTTGTGTCCGGCAGTGCTGCGCGCCGCAACAACCGCTGGCCGCTGTGGATCATGGCCGCCATCGTGGTGGTCGGCGCCGTGATCGCGCTGGCGCTGCTGCTGCGCCAGACCGACAGCAGCGAAGCGCTGGCGCTGTCCGTGCCCGAGCTGGCGGAACCATCCTCGGCCCCACCCGCGGCGGCGGATCCGGAACAAGCGCTGGTGACGCTGCCCCAGCCGAATCCGGCCGTGCCCGAAGGGCCGGTGCTGGACGAAGCCGCCGCCAACGTTCCCACGACCGGCGTCGCCGCGGCGCCGCAAAACGCCGCGCCGCCCACCGCCGTCCAGCTGGCCCCGAAAGGCACGCCGCCCGGCGCCGCCGTGGCCGGCAGCACCTACAAGCTGGTCATCCAGCCGTGGGGCACGGTGGTGGTCGACGGCATCGAACGCGGCGCCAGCCCGCCGCTCAAGCACCTGACCCTGCCGCCCGGAGAGCACACGATCCGCATCGTCAATCCGAGTTTCCCCGAGCACACCGTGACGGTGCAATCGGTGAAGGACGGCAAGGGCGTGATCGAACTGGATTTCACCGAGGAGAAGACACCGTGAGCGCACGCATCGCACCCCTGACACCGCAGACCGGCATGCTGGCGCTCCTGGTGCTAAGCCTGGGCCTGGCAGGTTGCGCCCCGGTTGCGCCCGTTTTGGGCGGGAAGACGCCGGCGCGCGCCCATCCGCGCGCCGACGCCGTGAACGCGCGCGCCGAACGGGCGCCGGCGCCAAGCCGCCCGGCCCGCACCGAACGCGCGCCCGGCCGCGACGAGGTCGCCCTGCGCGACGGCATCGCCCTGTTCAACGACGGCGATTACAACGGCGCGATCCGCCGCCTGAGTGGACCCGAGATGAACGGCGCCGCGCTGCGCCACCGCGTGGCCGGCCTGAAATACATCGCGTTCAGCTATTGCGTCACCGGACGCCAAGGCCTGTGCCGCGAGAACTTCGAGCGTGCATTGCGGCTCGATCCGAATTTCGACCTCGGCGAAGGCGAACACGGCCACCCGCTGTGGGGGCCGGAATTCGCCAAAGCCAAACAGGCGGTGCGGCGCTGACCGTCGCCCCGCAGGCGTTTACAGCTTGAGCGTGGCCGGATAGGTCGGCGCGCGGCGCCGGCGGCTGGCCTGCTCGTAGGCATAGGCCATGCCGATCAGGGCCGCTTCGCTCCAGGCGCCGCCGACAAACGACAAGCCGACCGGCAAGCCGCGCACCTGGCCGGCCGGCACCGTCACGTGCGGATAGCCGGCCACCGCCGCCGGCGACGAGAAGCTGCCGCCGTAGTGGTCGCCATTCACGTAATCGGTCAGCCAGGCCGGTCCGCCGGTGGGCGCCACCAGCGCGTCCAGCTTGTGCTCGCGCATCACTTTGTCGATACCTTCTTCGCGCGAATAGCGCAGGTTGTTGGCCAGCGCGTCCTTGTATTCGCGCGCTTCCAGCCCCGGCTTGGCCTGGGCCGCGATCAGGTGTTCCTGGCCGAAATGCGGCATCTCCCGCTGCGCATGCCTGACGTTGAAGGCGATCACGTCGCCCATGGTCTTGACCGGCGCGTGCGGCGCGTAGGCAGCCAGCCAGGCTTCCAGGTCGGGCCGGAACTCGTGCAGCAGCACCGCCAGTTCGGTCTCGTTGTACTTGTCGGTGTTGGGTACCTCGACGTCGACCAGGATCGCGCCCTGGGCCGCCAGCAGCGCCAGCTCCTTCTCGATCACCGCATCGGCCTGCTCATTGCTGCCGAAGAAATTGCGCGCGACGCCGAGGCGCTTGCCGCGCAGGCCGTCCGGGCGCAGCGCGGCTGCGTAGTCGGCCACGCGCGCGTCCGTCGTCGCACTGTCCTGGGCGTCGGCGCCACTCAGCGCCGCCAGCAGCAGCGCGGCGTCGGCCACGGTGCGCGTCATCGGTCCGGCGGTGTCCTGCGAATGGGCGATCGGGATGATGCCGCTGCGGCTGACCAGGCCCAGCGTCGGCTTGATGCCGACGATGCCGCAGGTAGAGGCCGGCGACACGATGGAGCCGTCGGTCTCGGTGCCGACCGCCAGCGTAGCCAGGCTGGCCGCCATCGCCGCACCCGAACCCGAACTGGAGCCGCTGGTGTTGCGGTCCAGCGCGTAGGGGTTGCGCGTCTGGCCGCCGCGGCCGCTCCAGCCGCTCGACGAGCGGGTCGAGCGCATGTTCGCCCATTCCGACAGGTTGGTTTTGCCGAGGATCACGGCGCCGGCTTCGCGCAGCAGCGCCACGATGTGCGCGTCCTTTTTTGCGCGCACGCCATCGAGCGCCAGCGAACCGGCGCTGGTGCTCATCCGGTCGGCAGTGGCGATATTGTCCTTCAGCAGCACCGGGATGCCGTGCAGCGGCCCGCGCAGCTTGCCGGCCTTGCGTTCGCGGTCGCGCTCGATGGCAATGGCGAGGGCGTCGGGATTGGTCTCGATCACCGAACGCAGACGCGGGCCGGCGCGGTCGATGGCCTCGATGCGCGCCAGGTAGCGCGTCGCCAGCGCCTGGGCCGTCAATTGGCCGCTGCGCATTGCCTCTTGCTGGGCTTGGACGCCGGCTTCCAGGATGGCGTCGCCCGCGGGCGCGGCGGCCAGCGCCGGATGGATCACCGCCGCGCTCGCCGCCAGCCCCGCTCCCAGTTGCACGAATTGCCTGCGCTTCATCGCCACTCCCTCGTTTTTATTGAAAGCAATAGCATATCAGTAAGACATAGGCTGTTGTCACAAAGTCGCTCCAGCAACGTGGTCAATGTCGAGGCGAAAAAAAACGCTGCCGAAGCAGCGTTTTTTTTGACAAAGCCGGTGCTTAGTTACGCACGACTTTCTTGTACTCGTTGGTACGGGTGTCGATTTCGATGGTGTCGTCCTGGCTGACGAACAGCGGGACCATCACGATATGCTGGTGGGCTTCGATCGCGTTTTCGATCTTGGCTTCCTTCAGGACGTTGCCCGAAGTGTTGCCCTTGACTGCCGGCTCCGAGTAGATCACCTGGCGTGCGATGATGGTCGGCAGTTCGACCGAGATGGCCTTGCCGTCATAGAACACGGCTTCGCATTCCATGCCGTCTTTCAGGTAGTGCAGTGCGTCGCCCAGGTTTTCTTCTTCGATTTCGTACTGGTTGTACTCTTCGTCCATGAAGACGTACAGCGGGTCGGCGAAGTACGAGTAGGTCACCGGCTTCTTGTCCAGCACGACCACGTCGAACTTGTCGTCACCGCGGAACACGTTTTCCAGCGGAGCGTTGGTCAGAAGATTCTTCATCTTCCATTTGTAGGTGAAGCCCGTGCGGCTCGAGCCGTTGACGTCGGAACGCAGCACGATGAACGGCTTCTCATCGACCATGATGATGTTGCCAACACGAATTTCTTTTGCGGGTTTCATAGTGTTTTACTTAAAAAGGTAGTTGCATTAAATCATCGTGAGCCCGTTGGCAAACGCCATGGCCTACGTTTGATCGTCGGAATCCAGTACAAACTAACCGGGCATTATACTCGGTTTTGCCCTTACCGCCCCAGTTCGCGCACGAAATCGAGCAGCTTCGTCACCAAATCGCCATGCGCCAGCACTTCCCCGCGCCATTCTTCGGCGCGCGCAAGGTCGTGCGGTATTTCGTTCAGCACGGCCTGCCATGCCTCATTCCAGTCGCCGATGGCCAGGGCGCCATTCCAGCCGAGCATGAAGCGCGCCAGCGCCGGCAGTTGCGCGGCGTAACGGTCGAGGAAGGCGCGCAGCTTCTTGTGGTGCAGGTTCTCGTCCTGCACATAGATGTGCCAGACGAAGGGGCGGCCGGCCCACTGGGCGCGCACCCAGGAATCCTCGCCGCGCACGAAGTTCAGGTCGCAGGCCCACAGCAGCAGGTCGTAGTCGGGCTGCGGCACGAAGGGCAGCACGCGCAGCGTCAGGGCGCCGTGCGTCGCCGCGGCGCCGGCCACGGCGGCGGCGCCCAGGAAGGCCTCGACCTGTTCCCTTGCCACGCCTTCCGGCACCAGGCACAGGGTCGGCTTGGCGCCGCCGGTCCAGGTTTGCAGCATGTGGGCGACCGGCGCGTCCGGATAGCAGAACAGCGACACCTTGCGCGCAGCAAGTTCCTGCGGCGTGACGCCAAAGCGTGCCAGGAAAGTCGCCACGGCAGCGTGGTCTTGTTGAAACGCGCGGCGGCGCTCGTCCAGGCCGGCCTCGTGCAGCAGGCCGCCGGTGCGTTCGTTAAAGCCGGGGAAATAGAAATGCTTGGTCAGGCGCAGGCGCGGATGCATCGACGGCAGGCGGTGGCAGCCTTCGACCCAGTCCTCGGCCGTCAAGCCTTCGTAGTTCAGCCACACCGGGCGCGGCGTGCGCGCCGCCATCGCCTCGACATAGCCGGGCGGCAAGTCGCAGCCGAAGAATTCGATGACCACCTCCGGGATCCCGTCCGGCGCGAAGGCGCCGTCCTGGCCGCGCCAATGGCGCACCGTCACGCCCTGCACTTGCTGGACCTCGGCGCCAAGGTCGACTTCCGGACAGATGCGGCGGTAGCTGGCCAGGTCGTCGACCCACAGCGTCACCGCCACGCCATGCTCGTGCTGCAACTGGCGCGCCAGGCGCCAGCAGATGCCGATGTCGCCATAGTTGTCGACCACTTTGCAGAAGATCGCGAGCGATGGAGCGGTTGGGCGTATGGACATGGCGGCGAGGTGAAAGATGGGTTCGGGCGGCGCCGGGCGGCTGGAGCCGGTCCGGCAAAGGGCCGTCATTCTACTCGATTCATGGATGCTTTTTCCGCGTGCAAAGTGATTTGCGCAATGGAATGTCGCGGTTTTCCTGCCGTTGTATGCGTTACCGCAAGCGGCGATCGTGAAGTCACTTCACATGGAGTTAGTTCATAAACTTCGCGCCTGGCCTCAGGTCGAACGCTTACCTGCAGGGAAGGCGGTCTCGTTGATGCCTCCCTGCCCTACGCTCGCGCCACCGGCTCACCGTCGCCATCGATGTCCGCATTGATTGTGGGAGTCCGGGCGCGATTCATATGAACGCGGCCGCAAGTGCTCGTTCGTTGGCAACCTGGCGCAGCTCCGCGACGGTGTCGCGCAGCGCGCACGAGCATGTGGGCCGGCCGTCACGCCGGCACCGCGGCCGATTACTGGAGGAGTCGGACATGTACGATTTTCAGCAAGGTTTTGGCGCACAGCAAATCCCGCAGCAGCAGTTCGCACCGCAGAGCCTCGTGGGCGGCACGCTCGGCGCGCCGATCGGCGGCGCCATCGGACGCGGCATCGGCGGACTGTTCAACAATCCCAACCTGGGCGGCCGCATCGGCCAATGGGCCGGCGGCTTCCTGGGCGGCCTGTCGCCGTTCTCGGCCGATCCGACCGGTACCCAGCAACAGCAGATCGATCCGCAACAGCTGCAACAGCTGCAGCAACTCCAGCAGCTGCAGCAACTCCAGCAGATGCAGGAGCTGCAGCAACAACAGCAATTGCAGCAACAGCAGTTCGCACCGCAAGGGATCGGCAGCTTCATCTCCAGGCTCAGCAAGCCGGCGGGCGCGATCGTCGGCGGCCTTACCGGCAATCGCAAGCTGGGCGACATGATCAGCGACACCGGGAGCTATGCCCGCTTCCTGCCGTTCTCGGCCGATCCACAAACCCAGCAAGGACAGCAAGGCCAGCAGAATCCGCTGTTGCAACTGCAGCAGCTGCAGGCCCAGGAACAGCAACTGCAGCAAATGCTGCAGCAATGCCAGCAACAGCAAGCGGTGCTGCAACAGCAGCTGGGCGCCCAGCAAGGCGGCCAGGGACAGATGACGCCGCAGGGCGGCTGGGTCGCCAATATGGTCGGCCAGTATGCACAGCCGATAGGCAGCTTCCTGGGCAACCAGTTCGGTAACCAGGGCCTGGGCGCGGCCATCGGCGGCGTCGCCAGCCAGATCGGCCGCATGCTGCCGTTCTCGGCCGATCCGTACAGCGCCTACCAACAGCAAGCCCTGCAACAGGCCCAGCTGCAGGCCCAGCAAGGCCAGTTCGGTGGCCAGCAAACCCTTCATTAAACGATAACAAAGCCGCCGGAAGCCGCGACTGCGGCGTCCGGCTTTCGCGGGTTCTGTTGAGCCCGCAGGAGCCCAACCATGCCGCAACCCCTGCCACCTGCCGCAGTCAGCCGCTACATCGTGCGCGCCACCGGCGAGGACGACGCCCTGGCCCGCTTCCTCGCCGCGCTCGACACCGAGCCCGGCGTGCGCCTGGTCGACACCATCGGCCCCTCCGCCGGCCCGCCGCATACGGCCGTCGTCGAGACCGACGCCCCGACCGCCGAGCGCCTGCGGCACAGCAGCCTCTACCAGTTAACGATCGAACCGGACCAGCCGCTCTCGCTGTCGCGCTGAGCGGCGCCGGACAAAGGACACGACATGCCCAAACAACCTCAAGGCGGCGCCAGCGACTTCCAGGACCGCCCACCTCCACCGCCGGACGGCGCCGGAGACAAGCGCCCCGCCACCGACGACGGCGCCGCCGCAGGCGCGGCCAGCGCGGGTGCTGCGCCCATCGCTTCCGGCAGCGCGGGCGCTTCCGCCACTTCCGGCGCTTCCGGCGCTGAAGGCGCTTCCAGCGCTTCCGGCGCTTCCAGCACCGGCGCCGCGCCGGGGCCCGGCCGCCCGGTCGCCGAGCGCAAGAAGAAGTATCTGGTGGCGCCGCGCGCCGCGCCCGGCGCCGCCTTCGGTCCGTCCGCCCTCGCCCCTGCGCTGGGACTGCAATCGGTCGAACAGGCATTGCAGGCGCTGCCCGACATCGACGTGGTCGAAACCATCGCCACCCGCGCCAGTGTGGCGCCGGCCGGTTTCGGCCCGCTCGGCATGGCCGGCTTCACACCGTCCGGCGGCGGCGTGTTTGGCGACAGCGGCGACGGCGTGGTGGTGGCGCGCATGACCGACCAGAAGGCCGGCGAACTGCTGCAGCGCGGCCAGGGGCAACTGCTGGTCGAGCGCGACCAGCACCTGCGGCTGCTCGACCCGATGCTGCGCCGCCCCGACCTGGTCAGCTCGCTGACGCCCTACCAGGGGCCGCAAGCCGAGCTGCTGTTGAACGTGGTCGGCCAGGATGACCAGCCGTTGGCCGAGGTCGAGGTGTCGCTGTTCGGCGGGGTGTTGCCGAGCAGCGCCGTCACCGGCGCGGACGGCGTGGCGCGGCTGCGCGTCTACGGACCGGACGCGAATTCGGTCAGCGGCCTGTACGTCAAGCCGCGTGCCGACTACTGGAGCTTCTACCAGCGCGATCCCGACCTGAGCCTGGACCAGCCGAACGTGGTGATGCTCAAGCCGCTGGCCGAGTGGCCGGCGCTGCGCAACATGCCGCAACAGAACACGGTGGGCTGGGGGGCGCGCGCCATGCGCCTGGACCAGGTGCCGCCGCAGTTCGGCGGCCAGGGCATCAAGGTGGCCGTGATCGACTCCGGCGCCGCCACCACGCACGGCAACCTGAACCGCATCCGGGCCGGCTTCGACGTCGTCAACAAGCACGTCGACCGCGGCACCTGGAACGCCGACACGCTCGGCCACGGTTCACACTGCACCGGCGTGATCGCGGCCACCGATCCGGTCTGGGGCATCCGCGGCTTCGCGCCGCAGGCCGAGGTCCACGTCTGCAAGCTGTTCCCTGGCGGCCAGGTGAGCCAGCTGATCGATGCGCTGGAATACTGCATCGAACAGCAGATCGACGTGGTCAACCTGAGCCTGGGCGGCGGCGCACCGTCCGAGGCGCTGGAGCGCCAGATCGTGCGCGCCAAGCAGGCCGGCGTGGCCTGCATCGCCGCCGCCGGCAACTCGAGCGGACCGGTGCAATATCCGGCGTCGTCGCAGCACGTGCTGGCGGTCGCGGCGATCGGCAAGATCGGCGAATTCCCGCCCGACAGCTATCACGCCGAAACCCTGGGCAAGGACATCGACGCCCAGGGCTACTTCACCGCCCGCTTCAGCTGCTTCGGTCCGCAGGTGGACGTGTGCGCCCCGGGCGTGGCAGTGGTGTCGTCGGTGCCGCCGAATAACTTCGCAGCCTGGGACGGCACCTCGATGGCGACGCCGCACGTCACCGGTCTGGCGGCGCTGGTGCTGGCGCACCGGCCCGAGTTCCAGTCGGTGCTGCGCATGCGCTCGCCCGAACGGGTCGAGGGCCTGTTCCAGATCCTGCGCATGAGCGCGCGCCCGGTGGCGACCGCCGATCCGAACTACGTCGGCTACGGCATGCCGGACGCACTGATTGCGCTCGGCCTGTCGACCGCGCAGATGAGCATGCCGTGGCACGGCCAGGCATCAAGCTTCGGCATGCCGGCGGCGATGTTCGCCGGCATGGATAGCGGCCAGCGTGGGGGCACGGGGATCGGCATGGCAAGCGCGGGAGCTGGACCAGGCGCAATGGGACTGACCTTGCAGAGCCTGCCGTTTGGCTTTGCTTTCGGCGGCATGCCACCGCCGGGTTGGTAATGCCAGCGTTGGACCATCAGAATTGACGTGACTGCGTTGTCGTGACTGCGTTGACGTGGCTGCGTTGACGCGACCGCATCGAAGCGGCTGCAGCGACGCGACTGCATTGAAGCGATCGCGTCAAGACGACCACGTTGAAGCAGCTGCGTTGAATCGGCTGCGTTGCCTTGAATAAGCTGCCTTGAATCAGCTGCGTCAACGCGGCCGCACGAAAGGCCGCCTGTCGCACTAACAATGCAAAGCGAGCGGCGATCACGTTCACCGCGAGCCAAAACGGCATATCGCCGCCGTCAACGCAAAAAAGAAAACCGGAGCCCCACTCGCGTGGCCGGCTCCGGTCTCTGTCTGGCGTCCCCACGGGGATTCGAACCCCGGTACTCACCGTGAAAGGGTGATGTCCTAGGCCTCTAGACGATGGGGACCTAAAACTGTACTACTGCAACTACTGCTGGCACGGCCACGGCGTCATGACGACACGGCGCCCAGGCGCAAATATACCAGCACAATAGAAAAACCGGAGCACCTCTCCGCGCATGCGCGTTGGTCTACTCCGGTTTTAAGCTGGCGTCCCCACGGGGATTCGAACCCCGGTACTCACCGTGAAAGGGTGATGTCCTAGGCCTCTAGACGATGGGGACCTAAAACTGACTGACTTAAACTACCGACTACTAGACTACCTTGTACTGCCTGCCGGTGCCGCCGCTGGCGCAGCACCCTGCTCATTTCTTGCCAAAATTCTTGGCGTCCCCACGGGGATTCGAACCCCGGTACTCACCGTGAAAGGGTGATGTCCTAGGCCTCTAGACGATGGGGACCTAAATCTGACTGACTTAAACTACCGACTACTAGACTACCTTGTTCTGCCTGCCGGTGCCGCCGCTGGCGCAGCACCCTGCTCATGTCTTGCCAAAATTCTTGGCGTCCCCACGGAGATTCGAACCCCGGTACTCACCGTGAAAGGGTGATGTCCTAGGCCTCTAGACGATAGGGACCCTAGTCACTTCCAATGTACTACCGATACTGCAATGCTGCTTTTCCAACGTGGTGGAGGTAAGCGGGATCGAACCGCTGACCTCTTGCATGCCATGCAAGCGCTCTCCCAGCTGAGCTATACCCCCTACGGGAAAACAACATTTTACTACATCGTTGCTGCTTCGACTAGTGCTGCGCTTTTCACTACAACGCTGCTTCGTCCGGTCATTCTTGCCAGTTGCCTGGCGTCCCCACGGGGATTCGAACCCCGGTACTCACCGTGAAAGGGTGATGTCCTAGGCCTCTAGACGATAGGGACCGGGAACAACCGCTACTACCTTACTGCTGCACTACTTACTGCCTTACTACCTTCAGAGTTGGTGGAGGTAAGCGGGATCGAACCGCTGACCTCTTGCATGCCATGCAAGCGCTCTCCCAGCTGAGCTATACCCCCGCAGCGCTGAAGTGCGAGCATTATAGCGGACGCCCTTGCATTTCGCAAACAACGATTTTCATCGTGATCTGCAGCTTGCGAGCGTCCGCCATCCTGCTATCTACAGGGCCGGGATTACAGGCCCTTCTGCACGCGCGCCAGCACCACGTCGCGGCCAAACAGCTCCAGCACCGCATCGATGGCCGGGGTCTGCAGCTGACCGGTCAGCAGCAGGCGCAGCGGCATCGCCAGCTGCGGCATCTTGAGGCTGTGCGCGGCCAGCACTTCCTTCATCATCGCGCTCAGCGCCGTTTTGTTCCACTCGACGCCGGCGCAACGCTCGGCGAAGGTCGCCAGCGCCGCGCGCACGGCGTCGGTCAGGTGCAGCGCCAGCAGTTCTGCTTCCGGCTGCGGCTCGCGGTAGAACAGCATCGCCGCGTCGGCCAGTTCGTTGATGGTATTGACGCGCTCCTTCATCAGGCCCAGCACGGTCGCCAGCGCCGGGGCGCCGTCGAAGCGCGCGCCGTCGCGTTCCAGCTTCGGCAGCGCCAGCTGCGCCAGGCGCTCGTTGTCGCTCTGCTTGATATAGTGGTTGTTCAGCCAGCCCAGCTTTTCCGGGTTGAACTGCGCTGCTGAGGCGGTCAGGTGTTCCAGGTTGAACCACTCGGTGAACTGCTGCATCGAGAAGATCTCGTCGTCGCCGTGGCTCCAGCCCAGGCGCGCCAGGTAGTTCAGCATCGCTTCCGGCAGGTAGCCCTGTTCCGGGTATTCCATCACGCTCACCGCGCCGTGGCGCTTGGACAGCTTCTGGCCGTCGGCGCCCAGGATCATCGGCAGGTGGCCGTACTGCGGCAGCTCGGCGCCGAGCGCCTGCAGGATGTTGATCTGGCGCGGGGTGTTGTTGACGTGGTCGTCGCCGCGCAGCACGTGGGTGATCTTCATGTCCCAGTCATCGACCGCGACGCAGAAGTTATAGGTCGGGGTGCCGTCCGGACGCGCGATCACCAGGTCGTCGAGTTCCTTGTTGCCGATCGTGATCGGCCCCTTGACCACGTCGTTCCAGGTCACTTCGCCGTCGCGCGGATTCTTGAAGCGCACCACCGGCTTGACGCCTTCCGGCACTGCCGGCAAGGTCTTGCCCGGCTCCGGACGCCAGGTGCCGTCGTAACGCGGCTTCTCGCCGTTTGCGCGCATGCGCTCGCGCATCGCTTCGACTTCTTCTGGCGAGCAATAGCACAGGTAAGCGGTGCCGGCTTCCAGCATGCCCTTGACCACTTCGCGGTAGCGGTCCATGCGCTGCATCTGGTAGAACGGGCCTTCGTCGTGCTCCAGGCCCAGCCATTTCATGCCGTCCAGGATCGCCTGCACGGCTTCCGGCGTCGAGCGCTCGAGGTCGGTGTCTTCGATGCGCAGGATGAAGGTGCCGCCGAAGTGGCGGGCATAGGCCCAGGAATACAGCGCGGTGCGCGCGCCGCCAAGGTGGAGGTAGCCGGTCGGGCTGGGAGCGAATCGGGTGCGGACGGTCATAGCGGAAAGCAAAGAGGTAAAACAGGTATTTTACCCCGTTGCCATCCACGCCAGCAGCGTCCGGGCGACGATATTCGCCTCACGCGATGGGCGCGGCCGGCGCCACCGCCCCGGCACGCCCGCCGTCACGTCCGCCGTCGCGTCCGGCGTCGCGCCTGGCGTCAATATAGGCGGCCAGCAGCGTCACCGTCTGGTACTCGTACAGCAGCTCGGAGCCGATCGCCAGTCCGGTCTGCCGCTCCAGCTCCAGCGCCACCGGCACCGCCGCCAGCGAATCGAGTCCGGCTTCGGTGAACGGCTCGTCGTCGCCGAGCGTCTCGACGCCGGCGTCCTGCAGTCCGGCCAGCAGGCAGCGCCGCACCAGCGCGCGCGTGTCGGCAGCGGACGCCGACGCTACCGGTGCCGGCACTGCAGTTCCATGCTGCGCTGCCGGCTCCATCTGCGGCGCCGCAAACGGCGCCTCGCCCGCCTCCTGCGGCCAGTCCGGCTCGAGCAGCGGATCGCGCTCGCGCCCCTCCCCGGCGGCATCCTGGTCGGGCGCGCCGATCGCCTCGGCATAGGCCGCAATGCGTCCGGCCAGCAGCTCGACCGGAGCGCGCGCCCCGTCCTGTCCCAGCTGCGCCAGCAGCGCGGACCAGCGCCGCCGCACCCAGCCGGCGGCGGCGCTGTCCGGTCCGCCTTCGGGAATCGCGGCCGCCAGCAGCGTCCAGGCGCACAGTTCGCCGGCCGCATACGCCGAGCAAGCGGCGCCGTGGCTGCGCAGCGCCGCGCGCGCCTGCTGCGCCAGCGCCGGCGCATCCAGCTCGCCCGCCACGAAGTCGAGGCAGCCGCCATCAAGCGCGCCGCTGCCGAGGTGCACGTAGAGCGCCTCGGTCGGCCCTTCCAGGATGCGCATCACGCGCGCGTCGCGCAGCAGCAGCGGCGCCAGGTTCGGCTCCAGGTAGCCGCGCCCGCCCAGCAGCTGCATCAGGGCGTCGGCCGACTCCCACAGCAGTTCCGACGCCACGCACTTGCAGGCCATGCAGGCTTCCTGCGGCAGGCCGGCGCCGCGCTCGTCGTGCGCCGCCAGCGCCTGCACCAGCGCTTCCAGCGCCGCAATGGCGCAGGTCAGGGCATCGAGCCGCGCCAGCGTCACCGGATGGTCGAGCAGGCGCCCGCCCGCCACCTCGCGCCGGCTGGCGTAGCGCAGCATCAGCTGGGCGCAGCGCTTCATGGCGCCCACGCACAGCGCGCCGATCCCCAGGCGGGCGAAGGCCATGGCGTCGCGCGCCACGTCCATGCCGGCGCCCGGCACGCCCAGCACGTGCACGTCGGGCACGAACACGGCGTCGAAGCGCAGCGCGTTCTGCACCATGGCGCGCATGCCCATGGTCAGCGCCTCGGCTTCCTGGTGCACGCCGGGCGCGTCGTCCGGCACCAGCAGCGCCACCGTGCCCAGCGCCATCCCGCCTTCATCGAGCGCGCGCGCCACCACCGTGATCCAGCCGGCCCAGTTGGCGAGACCGATCAGGTGCTTGTCGCCGGACAGGCGCCAGCCGCCGGGGCAGCGCACGGCGCGCGTGCGCATCGCCAGCGGATTGGCGCCGGCGGCCGGCTCGGTCAGCGCGAACGCCGCCAGCTGGCGCCCGCCGGCCAGCTGCGGCACCACGCCGGCGCGCAGGGTCGGGGCGCCGAAGCGCAGCAGCGGGCGCAGGCCGAGGCCGTTGTGCACGCCGACCGCGGTGGCCAGGGTCAGGTCGATCGCCGCCAGCTGCTCCATCAGGCGCAGCAGGTCGGTGGTGGCCAGCGCCTTGCCGCCCAGCGCCAGCGGCGCCTGCATGCCGAGAAAGCCATGGTTGCCGAGGTCGAGCAGCACGTGCGGCGGCATGGTGCGCCGTTCGTCCATCAGGCGCGAGTCGAGCCGGCGCGGCGCCCAGCGCCGCAGCCAGTCGCGCATCTCGGCCGCGGTGCGCCGGCTTTGCTCGGCCAGCGGCAGGTCGGCGCGGCGCCGGCGCGGATGCAGCTCGCGCGCAGCGTACACGATCTCGAGTTCGCCGCGCGCGGCCAGCAGCTTGCAACGGGCGCGCTGCACCTTGCCGCTGCTGGTGCGCGGGAAGGCGCCGGGCCGCACGAAGGCCAGCAGTTCGACCGTGGTGCCGAAGCGGCTCGCCACCGCGCCGCGGATGCGCTGCGCCAGCGCGTCGAGCTGGGCAACGCCGGCCCCATCGGCGCCGCCGTCCTTGTCATGGCTGCGGGCAATGCGCACCAGGCGCCGGTCGGCCTCGGCCACGATCGCCAGCCGTTCGTGGCCGCCGCCGCGCAGATCGTCGCCACGCCCGCCCTCCGTGCTTTCTTCCAGCCCGAACACGGCGCAGCGGTTCGTCTCCAGGAAACCGGCCACTTCTTCCACCACCGCCTCGACGTCCTGCGGATAGATATTGCGGCCGTTGACGATCACGATGTCCTTCAGGCGCCCGGTCACATACAGTTCGCCATCGCGCAGGAAGCCCAGGTCGCCGGTGCGCAGCCATGGGCCGCTGCCGTCGGCCAGGCGCGCCCCGAACGCCAGCGCACGCTCCGCGCCTTCGTCGTGCCCGCCGCGGTAGCCGCGCGCCACCGCCGCCCCCGCGATCCAGATCTCTCCCACCCGCCCCGGTCCGGCCGCGCGGCGGCTGTCAGGGTCGACCGCCAGCAAGGTCACGCCGGCCGCGGCCGGGCCGCAGCTGACCAGTTCGCGCGCATCCGGGTCGTCGCCCGTCGCATCGCGCACCTGCCCCGCCTCGAGCCGGGCCTGGCTGACGGCGACGACCTTCGGCGCGCGGCCGCGCGGGCCGCCTGCCGCCAGCAGCGTGTTCTCGGCCAGGCCATAGCACGGGAACAGCGCCTCGGCGCGCAAGCCGCAGCCGGCGAAGGCCTCGGCCAGGGCGCGCAGCGTGGCGGCGCGCACCGGCTCGGCGCCGTTGTAGGCCACCTGCAGGCGCGACAGGTCCAGGCCCGCCTTGTGGGCCGCAGTGACGCGGCGCGCGCACAGGTCCCAGGCGAAATCGGGGGCGCCGGCGCAGGTCGCGCCGTACGCCGCGATCGCCTGCAGCCAGCGCTGTGGCTGGCGCAGGAAGGTCGCCGGCGCCATCAGCACCGAGCGAAAACCGAGCGCCGCCGGCGCCACGATGCTGCCGACGAGGCCCATGTCGTGGAACGGCGGCAGCCAGCTGGCCATCACGCTGTCGCCATCGAAACCGAAGGCGGCGCCGATCATGTCGACGTTGGCGGCAAGATTGGCGTGGCTGACTTCGACCCCGCGCGGCGCGCTGGTCGAGCCGGAGGTGTACTGGATGAAGGCCAGGTCGTCCGGCCAGGGCAGCGGCATGGCCGTGTGCTCGGGGGCCGGCGGCAGCGTGTCGGTGCAGGCCAGCCGCGCACGCGCGCCTTCCAGCAGCGGCGCCAGCGCGGATGCGCCATCGCGCGTGCCCAGCACCAGCACCGGATCGGCGTCCTGCAGCAGCGCGCGCAGGTGCAGCGCCCCGCCATGGCGGCGCGGCAGCGGCGCCGGCACCGCGACCAGGCCGGCGCGCAGGCAGGCGAAGAAGGCGAGCACGAACTCCAGGCCGGGAGAAAACAGCAGCAAGGCACGCTCTCCCTGCAGCGCCTGTTGGGGCAAGAGCGCCGTCAGCGCCGCGGCCAGCGCCGCGCTGCGCTCGGCCAGCTCGCCACAGCGCAGCGTCTCTTCGCGCCCGTCCTCGCGCACGAAGGTGAAGGCGATGCGCTGCGGCGTGGCGCGCGCATGGCGCAGCATGCGCGCGACCACGCAGGCGTTGGCCCCGGCCGGCGCGGGCGCGAGCGCATCAAGCACGATAGCGCTCCGCCCCCGCCAGCGCGGGCGGACGGCCGGCGCCGGCCCGTTCGCAGGCGGCGGCGACCAGGCCGGCGGCGCGCCGCAGCTGAGCCGGCGAATGGTGCGCCATCAATTGCAGGCGCAGGCGCGCGGCGCCCAGCGGCACGCCGGGGAATTCGACCGGATTGACGAACACCGCGTCGCGCGCCAGCAGCATGCCGGCGATGCGCGCCGCGCTTTCCGAGCCGGTCCACACCGGCACGATCGGCGACGGCGCGCCCGGGCAGTGCAGTTTGGCGCCGGCCAGCAGCGCGCGCAGTTCGACCGCGTTGCGCAGCAGGTCGGCGCGCAGGCCGTCGCCTTCGGCGCTGGTCGCGATGCGCAGGCTTTCCAGCGCCACCGCCGCCTGCAGCGGCGAGAGGGCATTGGAAAACATGTGCGGCCCGGCGTACATCTGCAGCTGGCGCCGCGCCGGCCGCTCGGCGCAGGCGACGAAGCCGCCATTGGTGGCAAAGGTTTTCGAAAAGCTGCCCATCACGATATCGATCCGCCCCGTCATGTTCTGGCTTGCTATCGCGCCGCCGCCACCGGGACCGAGCGCGCCCAGGTCGTGCGCCACGTCCACCAGCAGCGTCGCGCCATACTCGCGGCACAGGTGCTGCAGCAGCGGCAGATCCGGGCTGTCGGCGTCCATGCTGAACAGGCCTTCGGTGACCACCAGGATCGCGTTCGCGCTGTCCTGGGCGCGGATGCGCGCCAGCAGCTCGCGCACGTGGTCGCAATCCAGGTGGCGGTGCACCAGCACGTTGCGCGTGGCCGCCATCGCCCCCTGGCGCAGCGAGGCATGGGCCAGGGCATCGATCACGACGTGGTCGGCGCCGTGCACCAGCCCGGTAATGGCGCCGAAGGCGGCGGCCCAGCCGGTCGGGAACAGCACCACCTGGCCCAGTCCCAGCAATTCGCCCAGGCTGGCCTCGAGCTGCTGCGACAGGCGCGTATTGCCCAGCAATACCGCCGAGCCCGCACTGTGCGGGCCGGCCTCGCGCAGCGCGCGCTGGGCCGCCTCGGCCACCGCCGGGTGCGCCGCCAGCGACAGGTAATCCTGCGACGCGAAATTGATGCCGCGCCGCGCCGGGCCGTCGCCGCCGGCCACCGTCGCCAGCGGCTCGGGCGGGCCTTCCAGCACCCGCGCGTACGGCCACACGCCATGGCGCGCACGCAAGGTGCACCAGGCGTCGAGGGCGGCGCCGCGGCGCAGCAGGTCGGGGCCGCGCGGCTGGGCGAACTGGGCGACGTTGCCGTCCAGCGCGCCCGATGCCGCCAGCGCCTGCGGGTCGCGCGCGGGGTCGAAGGGAATGAGTTCGTTGTGCACGGCGTCCTCCGGGGATGTTGCATGACGTTGCGCGCGGCAGTGCGCCGCGCGGGAATGCTGCGTTGGATCGGCGGATCGGGCCCGGCTTATGCCGGCAGCGCGTCCGCTTCCCTGGCCTGACGCCCGAGCAGCGCCGCCACCTGTTCCGGCGCCAGCGGGCGGTCGAACAGGTAGCCCTGGGCGGCGTCGCAGCCCATCGCGCACAGGTCGCCCAGTTGCTCGACGGTCTCGACCGACTCTGCGATCACGGCCAGGCCGAGCCGGTGCGCCATCGCCACCACGCTGTCGGCGATCGCATACGCCTTGCCGCGCCCGGCGCTAGCGCCCAGGCGGCGCACGAACATGCCGTCCATCTTGAGCACGTCCACCGGCAGTTCGCACAGGTAGTTCAGGCTCGAGTAGCCGGTGCCGAAATCGTCGATCGAGACCTGCACGCCGGCCTGGCGCAGCAGTTCGACCACGGCGCGGTTGGCGCCCAGGTCTTCGATCAACAGGCCTTCGGTGATCTCGAGTTCGAGGCAGGCGGCCGGCATCCCGGTCTCATCCAGGATCGCCAGCACGCGCGCCGCCAGGCCCGGCTCCTTCAGCTGGCGCGCCGACAGGTTGACCGCGGTCTTGATCTCGGGCAGGCCGGCCGCGCGCCAGGCCCGGTTCTGCAGGCAGGCGCTGCGCAGCACCCATTCGCCGATCGGCACGATCATGCCGCTTTCCTCGGCCAGGGCGATGAAGCGGCCCGGCTCGACCCGGCCGTAGTGCGGATGCTGCCAGCGCAGCAGCGCCTCGACCCCGAGCACGCGGCGCCCGCGCAACTCCACCTGCGGCTGGTATTCCAGGAACAGCTGGCCCAATGCCAGCGCGTCGCGCAAGCCTTCGCGCAACGCCTGGCGCTCGCCGTAGGGAAAGCCGGTGGCCAGGACGGCGCGCCCAGCGCCCTGGCCCTGAGCCGCGAGCTGGGTCGCGAACTGGGACGAATACACGCGCACGATGTTGGCGCCCCAGCCGCGCGCGGCGCGCATCGCGACCTCGGCGCGTTCGAGCAGGGTGTCGACGTCGCAGTCCGGGGCCGGGTACAGCGCCACGCCCACCGCCAGCGTCAACGTGCATTCGCGGCCGTCGACCAGCAGCGGCGTGCCGAAGCGGTCGAGGATCTTGGCGGCCACGGTCTGGGCGTCGGCCTCCAGCGCCAGGTCTTCCAGCAGCGCTACGAATTCGTCGCCGCCCCAGCGCGCCACGGTGTCGCAGTCGCGCAGGCAGCGCCGGATCGCCATCCCGGCCTGGGTCAGGAGCGCGTCGCCCTGCGCGTGGCCGAAGGTCTCGTTGATCTCTTTAAAACGGTTGATGTTCAGCAGCAGCAGCGCCAGCGGACGCCGGTTGCGGTTGGCGCGCTCCATCGCGTGGCGCAGGCGGTCGCGCAGCAGGCGCCGGTGCAGCAGGCCGGTGAGCTGGTCGCGCTGGACGTATTCCTGGGGGGCGAGCGCGCCGGCCGCGGCGCCGGTGGCGGTGCCGGGCGCCGGCGCCAGCGGTGTCGCCGGCAACACGGCCGCGGCGGCAACGGCGGCCGCTCCGCGGCGGTCGGCGCCATGGCACAGCACCCGGTTGCGGCCGGCCGACTTGGCCAGGTACAGCGCCTCGTCGGCGCGCACGATGGTCTGCGCCACCGGCTCGCCCAACCGGTATTCGGCCACCCCGACCGATACCGTGGCGCCGATGGTAACGGCGCCCTCGCCTTCGCCGACGGTGCAGCGCAGGCCCTCGACCACGGCGCGGATGCGCTCGGCCAGGGCCATGGCGTCGGTCGACGGCGTCTCGGGCAGCAGCAGCAGGAATTCCTCGCCGCCGTAGCGCCCGAAGGCATCGCAGGCCCGCACCTGGGCCCGCGCGGCGCCCGCGAAGGCGCGCAGCACGGCGTCGCCGGCGCCGTGGCCGTAGCTGTCGTTGATGCGCTTGAAGTGGTCCAGGTCGAACAGGCACAGGCAGAATTCGCTGCCGCTGCGGTCGGCCCTTTCCTTTTCCTTGTCCACCAGGTCGAGCACGAAGCGGCGGTTGTGGGCGCCGGTCAGCTCGTCGCGGATGGCCAGCTCGTTGATGGTGGCCAGCGCCTGGCCCAGGCGCGAAAATCCTTCGTTCTTGCTCAGTTCAAACAGCGCCACGAACACCAGCACCACCACGTACAGTCCCAGGTCGCACACCAGGTGCAGCAGCGGCATGTCGGTGGGCGGCACGGCCGGCATGCCGACGCCATGCGCTTCCAGCACATAGATCAGGGCGGCGCTGGCGCAGCTCATCGCCAGCCAGAAGCCGGCGCTGATCATGCCACCCAGGAACATGGCGACCACCGGCCCGGTGATCAGCCAGCTGGCGGTGGGCGCCACGATGCCGCCCAGGTGCCAGGTCAGCCAGGTGAAATTGAAGAACAGCGCGCACAGGAACACTTCGCGCGCGGCCGCCACGCTGCCGCTGGCGCGCAGCACGGCCGGCGCGCTCAGCATCACAAGCGAGCACAGCAGTATCTCGTAGGCCGCGGTATCCAGCCCCAGCAGCCAATAGGCGAGCGCATACATGGGGCCGGCGGTGCCGGCGATCACGGCGGCATTGACCACGTTTTCGGCGCGCGCCGTCTGCGCCGCGTCGTGGCGCTGCGCGGCCGGGATGAAGCGGTGCGCCGCGCCCAGATAGCGCCCGCTCCACC
This sequence comes from Massilia sp. YIM B02443, assembly GCF_030411955.1. GTDB lineage: Bacteria > Pseudomonadota > Gammaproteobacteria > Burkholderiales > Burkholderiaceae_D > Telluria. The sequence goes on along the minus strand of NZ_JASNRA010000014.1, from coordinate 102,780 downwards.
GGGTGCTACCCCGTTCCGTACCGCGCACTGTCGTGCGCACTGTCGTGTTCTCGTTCATCGGATTCCCATTCGCCGCACTCGCGTCTCGGACGCGCCAACAACAAGTGTAGGTAGGGAATTTCCTAACAACCTTATTTTCAAACAGATTGTTTGCAGGAAATGGCCGCCTTTTCGGTATCCGAAAAGCACGAGGCGCGCCCGCAACAAGCGTTGCGGAGCGCGCCTCGTAGACCATTGGCAGCCGCCGGCGCGACGGCCGGCGGTTTGATTTGGATCAGTCGTTCTTGACGACGATGGTCGGGAACTTGCTGCTCATGTCCTTCGCCTTCTCGGCGATCTTGATCGCCACTTTGCGCGCGATCGCCTTGTAGACGTCGGCCACCGGACCATCCGGATCGGCCACCACGGTCGGACGGCCGGCGTCGGCCTGCTCGCGGATCGACATGGTCAATGGCAGCGCGCCCAGGAAGTCGATGCCGAAGTCGGCGCACATCTTTTCGCCGCCGCCGTGGCCGAAGATCGCTTCGGTATGGCCGCAGTTGGAGCAGGTGTGGGTGCTCATGTTCTCGACCACGCCCAGGATCGGGATCCCGACCTTCTCGAACATCTTCAGGCCCTTGCGCGCGTCCAGCAGCGCGATGTCCTGCGGGGTGGTGACGATCACGGCGCCGGTGACCGGCACTTTCTGCGACAGGGTCAGCTGGATGTCGCCGGTGCCCGGCGGCATGTCGACGATCAGGTAATCCAGGTCGCGCCAGTTGGTCTGTTCCAGCAGCTGCTGCAGCGCGCCGCTGGCCATCGGGCCGCGCCACACCATCGGCTCGTCCGGATCGATCATGAAGCCGACCGACGACACCTGGATGCCGTGGTTTTCCAGCGGTTCCATCGACTTGCCGTCGAGCGTGGCCGGACGGCCGCTGACGCCCAGCATCATCGGCTGCGACGGACCGTAGATGTCGGCGTCCAGCATGCCGACGCTGGCGCCTTCGGCGGCCAAGGCCAGCGCCAGGTTGACCGCCGTGGTCGATTTGCCAACACCGCCCTTGCCGGAAGCGACGGCGATGATGTTCTTCACGTTCGGCATGACCTTCATGCCGCGCTGCACGGTGTGCGACACGATCTTGCTGTAGGCGCGGATTGCCACGCCCTCGACGCCCGGCAGTTCCAGCACGGCGGCGGCGGCCATGCCGCGCAGGTTCTCGACCTGGCTGGCGGCCGGGTAGCCGAGTTCCAGCTCGAACGTCACCTGGGCGCCCTCGATCTTGATGTTCTTGACCGACTTGGTGGTGACGAAATCTTTCTGGGTATTCGGGTCGATGACGCCGGACAGCGCGGTCTTGACGTCGTTCTCGGTGATGCTCATGTGATTCTCCGGTTGATATTGGGGCGAAGTGTAGCGCAAAACCGTCGCGCCTTCCGGCCGAGCCGGCAAAGTCGGTCAATACCCACTGAACGTACAAGGGCATCCACTGGTAAAATGCCTTCTTTTCATAAACCGAAGCGTTTCGACCATGACCCGCAAGCTGTTCGTCACCACCGCCCTGCCCTACGCCAATGCTGCCTTCCATATCGGCCACATGATGGAATACATCCAGGCCGACATCTGGGTCCGGTTCCAGCGAATGCAACGCGAGGGCAATGTGCAGAACGGCGCGCAGCGCGAAGTGCATTTCGTGTGCGCCGACGACACCCACGGCACCCCGATCATGATCGCGGCCGAGAAGGAAGGCATCACGCCGCAGGAATTCGTGGCCAAGATCGCCGCCGGCCGCCCGCAATACCTGGACGGCTTCCATATCGCCTTCGACAACTGGTATTCGACCGATTCGCCGGAAAACGTCGAACTGTCCCAGGGCATCTATCGCAAATTGCGCGACGCCGGCCTGATCGTCACCAAGACCGTCGACCGCTTCTACGACACCGCCAAGGGCATGTTCCTGGCCGACCGCAACATCAAGGGCGAGTGCCCGGTGTGCCACGCCAAGGACCAGTACGGCGACAATTGCGAGGTATGCGGCGCAGCCTACCAGCCGACCGAACTGATCAACCCGTTCTCGGTGTTCACCGGCTCGACCCCGATCCTGAAACCTTCGGAACAGTATTTCTTCAAGCTGTCCGACCCGCGCTGCTTCGAATTCCTCAAGGAATGGCTGAACACGCCCGGCCGCCTGCAGCCGGAAATGGTCAACAAGGTCTCGGAATGGCTGGGCGAGTCCGGCGAAAAGCTGGCCGACTGGGACATCTCGCGCGACGCGCCCTATTTCGGCATCCCGATTCCGGATGCGCCAGGTAAATTCTTCTATGTGTGGCTGGATGCGCCGGTCGGCTACCTGGCCAGCCTGAAGAATTACTTCGCCAAGCACGGCGGCGACTTCGACGCCTTCCTGCAAGACCCGGGCACCGAGCAGATCCACTTCATCGGCAAGGACATCGTCTCCTTCCACCTGCTGTTCTGGCCGGCGATGCTGAACTTCTCCGGCCACCCGGTGATCGACAAGCTGAAGGTCGCGGTGCACGGCCACCTGACCGTCAACAACGAAAAGATGTCCAAGTCGCGCGGCACCGGCATTTCGCCGCTGCGCTACCTGGAACTGGGCATGAACCCGGAATGGCTGCGCTACTACCTGGCCTTCAAGCTGAACGCCAAGGTCGAAGACCTGGACTTCAATGGCGACGACTTCGTGGCGCGCGTGAATTCCGACCTGATCGGTAAATACGTCAACATCGCCAGCCGCTGCGCCGGCTTCATCGCCAAGCGCTTCGACGGCAAGCTGGCGGACACGCTGTCGCAGACCGCACGCGACACCATCTGCAAGGCCCTGATGGCCGACGGCGCCGAGCGCCAGGCCAGCATCGCCGCCAGCTTCGAGGCGCGCGAATACGGCCGCGCCCTGCGCGAGATCATGGAAATCGCCGACGTCGTCAACCAGTACGTCGACGAGCACAAGCCATGGCTGCTGGCCAAGGACGAGACCAGGACCGCCGAGCTGCACGACGTCTGCACCACGGCCCTGATCCTGTTCCGCCAGCTGACCATCCTGATGGCGCCGGTGCTGCCGCAGGTGGCCGCGCGCGTGTCGGAATTCCTCGGCGACAGCGAACTGAGCTGGGCCGACACCCATGGCGCCGCCGTCTACGATTCCATGCTCGGCCGTACCATCGGCGCCTACAGCCACCTGATGCAGCGCGTCGATGCCAAGATGGTCGAGAACCTGTTCGACAAGCCGGCCGCGCCGGCAGTTGCAGCGCCGACCGCCAAGCTTGAGACGGCACAAGTCGCACAAGCCGCACCGGTCGATGGCGACAGCGGCATCGAAGCCCTGGCCCCGGAAATCACGATCGACGACTTCACCAGGATCGACCTGCGCGTGGCGAAGATCGTCAACTGCGAACACGTGGAAGGCTCGAGCAAGCTGCTGCGCCTGACGCTGGACGTGGGCGAAGGCCGTCACCGCAATGTGTTCTCGGGCATCAAGTCGGCCTACCAGCCGGAAGACCTGATCGGCAAGCTGACCGTGCTGGTGGCCAACCTGGCGCCGCGCAAGATGAAGTTCGGCGTCTCGGAGGGCATGGTGCTGTGCGCCTCCGCTGCCGACGAAAAGACCAATCCGGGCCTGTACCTGCTGGATCCGATGCCGGGCGCGACGCCGGGCATGCGCATCCGCTGAGTCCAAACCAGGGTTGCCATCGAGCCGGCGTGCCGGCTTGATGGTCGCCCAAGCGGCCCCGGGAAGCTGATTTCCGGGCCCGGCAGGCGGTGTACAATGCCGTGTTTTCACATGACAAAACGCCCCTACAAACATTTTTGATAGGTAGCTAATAATATGACCGAATTGACCCCTCTCCGCCAACTCCCGCAAGCCAATGTGTTCCGCAAGGGCGACGTGTTCGTCCTGTTCGGCGAACTGTTCGGCCGCGGCTACGTGAATGGCCTGATCGACGAGGCGCGCAAGGCCGGCATGACGATCGTCGGCATTACCGTCGGCCGCCGCGACGACAATGGCGCCCTGCGCGCGCTGGACGCCGCCGAACTGGCCGAGGCGGAAGAGAAACTGGGCGGCCGCATCATCAACGTGCCGCTGATGGCCGGCTTCGACATGGACGCCCCGGAAGGCGAACAGAACCCGACCGAGATGCTGTCGGGTATCACCCTGAAGAACTGGCAGGAAGAAAAGCTGGACTGGGAACGCATCGAGCGCTGCCGCGAAGCCGGCGTGCGCCGCTTCACCGAGTCGGCCGCCACCGTCATGGGCGAGATCGACAAGCTGGTGCCGCAGGGCGCCAACGTGTTCTTCGCCCACACCATGGCCGGCGGCATTCCGCGCATCAAGGCCTTCCTGGCCATTGCCAACCGCATCTACAAAGGCCGCGGCGAGCGCTTCATGTCCTCGCGCGCCCTGCTCGACAGCGACCTGGGCAAGCTGATCCTGATGAACTTCGACGAAGTCTCGGCCAACACGCTCAAGTACCTGATCGACGCTTCGCAGGCGATCCGCGAGCGCGTGACCCAGGCGGGCGGCGAAGTGCGCTACACCGCCTACGGCTACCACGGCACCGAGATCCTGATCAACGGCGAATACCAGTGGCAGACCTACACCAACTACACCCAGGGCTACGCCAAGATGCGCCTGGAGTCGATCGCCGAAGCGGCCTGGAAGAATGGGGTGACCGCGACCGTGTTCAACTGCCCCGAGATCCGCACCAACTCGTCCGACATTTTCGTCGGCGTCGAGCTGTCGCTGTTCCCGCTGCTGAACGCGCTGAAGAAGGAAGGCGGCGGCGCCTGGGCCGACGAACAATGGCGCATCTGCGAAAGCCTGCTCAACGATGGCACCTCGCTGCAGTCGCTGCTCGACACCATCGAGCGCTACAACAACGATGGCACCAGCGCCGAGTTCCGCAACTTCGAAGCCTGGCCGATGGACAACACCCCGGCCCTGGCCGAGGTCATGATCGGCACTTCGGAAGACCTGACCGCCCTGCACAAGGACAAGAAGGCCCTGATCACCGATCACCTGTCGAGCCTGGTGCTGGAAGGCGCCGGCCCGCTGATGTTCCATGGCGCGTCGGAAAAGATCGCGCCGGTGCTGTGGCTGAGCCACGACATCATCGCCCGTCAGCTGAACGAACTGCACAAGTAATTGACGTGCACCGCGCGGCGGCAGGACAATCTGCCCCGCGCGCTCTTGCAGTCTCGCGTTTCCTTTCACCCTGCACCCACAGTCGAACCATGATCTTCTCGAAAAAACACTCGATGTACGAATCCGACCACACCAAGTTCATCAAGGAACTGAAGGACAAGACGCCAGGCATGGACGAGCGCCAGGTCGCCGGCCGCGCCCTGCTGTGGGACAAGGAACCGACTTCGCTGGACGAGCAGGAACGCGTCAAGCAGTCGCGCCTGCGCCAGAACGCCTACCCATACCAGACCAAGGTCTGAGCCCGGAGCGGCGCGCATGACGCCTGACCAGGCGCCGGACGGGCAGGTCGATGACCACGCCGCACCGTCCGGCGCGCCGCTCGACAACGCCGCCATCGCGCGCCTGTACGGCGAACCGCTGACGCGCCTGCCGAACGACCTGTACATTCCGCCGGACGCGCTGGAAATCTTCCTCGACGCCTTCGAAGGGCCGCTCGACCTGCTGCTGTACCTGATCCGCAAGCAGAACTTCAACATCCTCGACATCCCGATGGCGCAGGTGACCCTGCAATACCTGGAATACGTCGAGCAGATCCGCAAGAGCAACCTGGAACTGGCGGCCGAGTATCTGCTGATGGCGGCCATGCTGATCGAGATCAAATCGCGCATGCTGCTGCCCAAGCGCCAGGACGATCTGGTCGAAGACGCCGGCGACCCGCGCGCCGAACTGGTGCGCCGCCTGCTGGACTACGAGCAGATCAAGAGCGCCGCCATGGCACTGGGCAATGTGCCCCAGGAAGGACGCGACTTCGTGCGCCCGCAACTGTTCGTGGAACAGGGCCTCACGCAAAGCTGGCCCGAAGTCGATCCCTGGGACCTGCAGCGCGCCTGGCTCGACGTGCTGCGCCGCGCCAAGCTGACCCAGCATCACCGGATCGGGCGCCAGGAACTGTCGGTACGCGAACACATGTCGGCCATCCTGCGCACCCTGCAATCGCAGCGTTTCGTCGAGTTCTGCGATTTGTTCGCCGGCCAGCACGGCGTGCCGATCGTGGTAGTACACTTTGTCGCCATGCTCGAATTGGCGAAAGAGACCTTGATTGAGATCACGCAGGCAGAACCGTTCGCGCCGATCTACGTGCGCCTGGCGTACTCGCCGGCCTGACCCGGCGCCGGCGCCGCGCCGGCGCCATCATTCACCCGAATATCTTCACACTCATGAAAATCATTTCTTCCATTGACGAATTGCGCGACCAGATGCGCGGCCAGCTGCGTACCGCCTTCGTGCCGACGATGGGCAACCTGCACGAAGGCCACCTGTCCCTGATGCGCCTGGCGCGCCGCCACGGCGACCCGGTGGTGGCCTCGATCTTCGTCAACCGCCTGCAGTTCGGCCCCAACGAGGATTTCGACAAATACCCGCGCACCTTCCAGGAAGACGTGGCCAAGCTGGAAAAGGAAGGCGTCTACGTGCTGTTCGCGCCGACCGAGAAAGACCTGTACCCGGAGCCGCAGGAATACCGCGTCCGTCCGCCAAACGACCTCGGCAACACGCTGGAAGGCGAATTCCGTCCCGGCTTCTTCGAGGGCGTGTGCACGGTGGTGACCAAGCTGTTCTCGTGCGTACAGCCGCGCGTGGCCGTGTTCGGCAAGAAGGATTACCAGCAGCTGATGATCGTGCGCAATATGGCGCGCCAGTTCGCCCTGCCGACCGAGATCATCGGCGCCGAAACCTACCGCGCCGACGACGGCCTGGCGCTGTCCTCGCGCAACGGCTATCTGTCGACCGACGAACGCGCCGAAGCGCCAGCCCTGTACCGCAACCTGAACGCGGTGGCCGAAGCCGTGCGCGCCGGCGACCATGACATCGCGGGCGTGGAAGGGCGCGCCATGGCGGCGCTCGCCGAGCGGGGCTGGAAGCCGGACTACATCTCGGTGCGCAAGCGCGCCGACCTGCAAGCGCCGGGCGCGCTTGACCTCGAGCGCAACGAGCCGCTGGTGGTGCTGGCCGCGGCCAAGCTGGGCAACACGCGCCTGATCGACAACCTCGAGATTTGAGCGATAACAAAGCTGCACGATTGATTTCCGCAATGCAATAAGTTTGTATTCCGGTGTATACTGCCGCGTAACAGCAATTCACAATCACGCCCAGGACCCCGCCGTGAACGTCTCCGTTGCAGTCGCCCGCAAGGGCCCGCCCAAGCCTGCCGATTCGGTCAGCCGTATCGGCGGCAACCTCGCGCCGCACGAGATGCGCGATCCCTTCGATATCGGCGAAGCCCTGACGGCCCTGGCCGCCAGCGGCGACCCGGTGACGGTGTATTCCGGCATCCTCGACCCGATGCTGGCGCGCATCGAATCGGTCGATCCGGAGCTGCCGCATTTCGTGTTCGACTTCACCGGCAGCCAGATCCCGCCGCAGGGGCCGGCCACCTTTGTCGCCACCATCGGCGGCAGCGCCAAGCTGCAGTTCGAGCTCGACAGTGACTTCAGCGCCCTGCCCGGCCAGCCGCACCTGGTGCCGGCCGACTTCCCCGAAGCCTGCCTGGTGCTCAACCGGCGCGCCGCGCGCCGGGTCGAGACGCCGGTCGGCGGCAACTACAGCGCCACCTTCAGCCTGTCCAACAAGCAGTACGAATTGCCGCTCTACGATTTCTCGAAGGGCGGGGTCGGCTTGCGGGCAACGCCGGAGCAATGTTTCGGGCTATCGGTGGGCAAGAAACTGATCGGCGTGCGGCTGGAGCTGGGTCCGGCGCTGGTAGTGGTGGCGGATCTGGAAGTGCGGCTGCTGCGGCCGTTCCGTACTTTCCTGCTCGGCGAGCAGGTACAGATCGGCTGCAGTTTCGCCAGCATCTCGATGCAGATGCAGCAGACGCTGGAACGCTTCGTGACGACTGGACTGCCGGAGCGGCGGATGGTCAAGCGCTGAGGCGCCTCTCAGCCCCCCTCTTCGGCCGGCGGTGCTCAGGCCGCCACGCTCTGCGCCCACGCCAGCGCCGACAGGTGTGCCCGATTGACCTCCGACGCGCCGATTTCCAGCGTATCGGCCAGCGATGCCACCAGCGTCGAATTCAGCTCGCACGCCTCGGCCAGCGCCAGGTACGGTCCATAGGAACCCGCGCGCCCGGTCAAGGCCCGCACCACCTCGTCCGGCAGCTGGATCGTGTCCAGCACTTCCTGCATGCTCAAACCGAGCAGGCGGTCGAGCAGCGAAAACATCCCCGCCACGAACAGGTTCTCGGCCTCGCTCTTGTCCAGATGCTGTTGCCCCAGCAATTCAGCGAGCCGCCCACGCACCACGGCGGTTTCCATCAGCACCGGCGAATAGCCGCTCGAGCTGGCCGTGGCCAGCAGCAGCACCAGCCAGCGGTACAGCGGCGCATAGCCGAGCAAGGCGATCGCCTGGCGCAGCGACTGCACCTCGCGCCCGGCGCCGAAGCCAGCGGTGTTGATGTAGCGCAGCAGCTTGTAGGTCAGCGCCGGATCGCGCTTGAGCACGTTCTCCAGGGCCGGCACGTCTTCGTTGTTCTGCACCATCTGCATCAATTGCAGGATCACGGTCTGGGTCGGATTCATGCCCTTGACCGGCTTGCCGGGACGCGGCGTCAGGTGCAGCTTGCCGACAAAAGCGTCCAGGCCGAGCGCGGCGCAGGCGTCGAAATCGGCCCAGGTGGCTACCGGGCGGCCGACCATGCGCATCGCCGAATGCTTGGCGGCGGCATAGGTGCGCGCCTGGCTCGCCACGTCCAGCCCGCTGAAGGTGACTTCGACGTAGGAGGCATACGGCGTCAGGTTGCGCCCCAGCAGGTTCAGGTCGCAGCCGCGGATCGCCACCCCGACGCCGCCGGCGCGCACGCCCTGCACCGCGGCGCGCACGTCGAGGTCGGTCAGGTGGCGGATGTCGAGGGTCAGAACGGTGCGCTCGGGCGGCAGCGCGTGCAGGGCGTCGGTCGAGAGCATCGCCGGCACCGCGTCGAGGAACAGGATCTTGTCGCGCAGCAGCCATCCATGCTGTGCATGGTTGACGTGTTCCGCAACGAAACCGACCAGGCCTTCCATGTCCTGGTGGGAGGGGATCAGTCCGTCGTGCTGTTGCCACGACAGTTCGTAGCCGAGAACGCGCTGCTTCGGATCGAGCAGCGGTTCGCGGACAATGAAGTTGGTGCGATGCATGGGGGGCGCCGTAGGATGAAGCGCGGCGCGGCGCTCAGAAACCGAGACTGTCGAGCAGGTCGTCGACCTGGCCCTGGTCGGCCACGACTTCGCTGCCGGTCGGATTGATCTGTGGACCGTTCAGCAGGCCGTTGTCGAGCTCGCGTTTGATCTCGCTTGGCGCGAAGTCGATCAGCACCTGCACCAGCTGCTTTTCGAGGTTCTGCGCGATGCCGGTGATGCGGCCGATCACCTGGCCGGTCAGGTCCTGGAAGTCCTGGGCCATCATGATGTTCATCAGCTCGCCGCGGGTGGCAACCGCGCCGGCGCGCGATTCGCTCAGGCTGGCCACGGTGCGCTGGGCCAGTTCGCGCCATTCGGCGTCGCTGGCGCCCTTGTCGAGCAGCGCCTGCCAGCCCTTGGACAACTCGTCCGAGCGGGTCTCGATCGCGTCCTGCAGGGGGCCCGCGGCATCGGTCGCGTCCAGCACCTTCTTGGCGGCCTGTTCCGATAGGCGCGCCACGTAGTCGAGGCGGTCGCGCGCGTCAGGGATGTCGCTCGCGGCCTTTTCGATCAGCTTGTCCAGCCCCAGCCCGCGCAGGTTCTCGTGCAGCGCGCGGGTCATGTGGCCGATCCGGCTCAGGACCTCTTCATGAGAGCCCTGATCCGCGTTCTGCTCCACCATCTCAGGCTCCGGCTTTGTCGAGTTTCTCGAAGATCTTGTTCAGCTTCTCGTCCAGGGTCGCGGCCGTGAACGGCTTGACCACGTAGCCGCTGGCGCCGGCCTGGGCGGCGGCGATGATGTTTTCCTTCTTCGCTTCGGCGGTCACCATCAGCACCGGCAGCTTGGCCAGTGCCGGGTCGGCGCGGATGTGCTGCAGCATGGTCAGGCCGTCCATGTTCGGCATGTTCCAGTCCGACACCACGAAGTCGAACGACTCGCTGCGCAGCTTGGCCAGCGCCATCACGCCGTCTTCGGCTTCGTCGACGTTGGCATAACCCAGTTCTTTCAACAGATTCCGGACGATGCGGCGCATCGTCGAGAAATCGTCAACAACCAGAAAACGCATCTTTGGATCAGCCATGAATTACTCCGTTTGAATCTTGTATTTGGTTTATTGGTGAGCGCTGCATTTTACAGCCTCAAGAATAGCATTTTTGTTGCCTTACGGCGATAAAATAGCCCGCAAAGCATCGTTCAGTGTCCGATTCGCCTCAAACGCGCAACGCTCTGCCGCCCTGCGACGCCAGATGCTCGAGCACCATGCGCGGCAAGGCCTGCAACGGCCCCACCTCGTGCGCCGCGCCAATGGCGATCGCTTCGCGCGGCATGCCGAACACGACGCAGCTGGCTTCGTCCTGCGCGAAATTGTGCGCGCCGGCCTGGCGCATGTCCAGCATGCCGGCGGCGCCGTCCTTGCCCATCCCGGTCAGGATAACACCAACCGCGTTCTTGCCCGCAGCTTGCGCGGCGGAACGGAACAGCACGTCGACCGACGGCCGGTGCCGGTTCACCGGCGGCGACTGCTCGATGCGGGTCATGTAGTTGGCGCCGGAACGGCTGAGCAAGAGGTGCGAGTGGCCGGGCGCGATGTACGCATGCCCCGGCAACACCCGTTCGTTGCCTGCGGACTCGACCACGCTGATCTTGCACAGCGAATCGAGGCGCTTGGCGAACGAACTGGTAAACCCTTCCGGCATGTGCTGGGCGATCAGGATGCCCGGGCAGTCGGACGGCATCTGCATCAGGAATTCGCGGATCGCCTCGGTGCCGCCGGTAGAGGCGCCGATGATGATCAGTTTTTCGGACGAGATCAGCGGGCTGCGCAGAGCCGACAGCGGCCCGGCGCTGGCCGCCGGCGCCACGCTGCGCGGCGCGATGCGGGCGCGCGCTGCGGCGCGGATCTTGTCGGCGATCATGTCTGCGTACTCGCGCATGCCGGTCTGGATCGAGATCTTGGGTTTGGTGACGAAGTCGACCGCGCCCAGTTCGAGGGCGCGCATCGTGATTTCCGAGCCGCGCTCGGTCAGCGACGATACCATCAATACCGGCATCGGGCGCAGGCGCATCAGTTTTTCGAGGAAGTCGAGGCCGTCCATCTTGGGCATCTCGACGTCGAGGGTCAGCACGTCCGGATTGTGTTTCTTGATCAGCTCGCGCGCGACCAGCGGGTCGGGGGCGGTGGCGACCACTTCCAGGTCGGGCTGGGAGTTGACGATTTCGCTCATCACGCTGCGGATCAGCGCCGAATCGTCGACGATCAACACCTTCGTCTTCATGTGAATCCTTGTCTCTAATCTGCTCAGAACAGGTCGATCGCCCCTCCAACGGGCTGGACCTTGAGGCGCTTGGCGTAGTCGAGTTCGCGCTGCGCCAGCGTATCGTTTTGGGTTTGCATCAGTTTCTTGACCAGTACCTTGCCGGTGCGCGGGAAGAAATACACCTTGCGCGGATAGACGTCGTTCAGGTCCTGGGCCAGCACCGGAATCCGCTCGGTCTTGAGGAACTGCATCACGAAGGCGGCATTGCGCTCGCCCACATTCATCGCGGTGAAGCCGCGCAGCACCGCGCCGCCGCCGAACACCTTGGCTTCCAGGTGCTCGCGCCGGGCGCCGGCCTTCAGCAGGTCGTTGATCAACACTTCCATCGCGAACGAGCCGTAGCGCATCGAGGCCGATACCGGGCTGCTGCTGGCCTCGGCGCCGTCGGGCAGCATGAAGTGGTTCATGCCGCCCAGGCCGGTGACGCGGTCGCGGATGCAGGCCGACACGCACGAGCCGAGCACGGTCGAGATCAGCATGTCCCTGGCCGTGTAGTAGTACTCGCCCGGCAGGATCTTGGCGGCATCGACGTTGAAGACGCGGTCGTGGTACAGATTGGTCGCAAACTGGCTGTTCATGGTGGGTCAGGAGTCCAGTTCAGGCACGCGCATCGAGTTCGTACACGGTCTTGCCGCGCAGGCGCAGCGAGTCCGACACGTACAAGAAGTTTTCCGAGTGGCCGGCGAACAGCAACGCATGCGGCTTCATCAGCGGCACGAAGCGGTCCAGGATCTTGCGCTGGGTCGGCTTGTCGAAGTAAATCATCACGTTGCGGCAGAAGATGGCGTCGAACGGCCCTTCCAGCGGCCAGCCCTCGGCCAGCAGGTTCAGCTGGCGGAAGGCGACCAGGTTGCGCAGCTCGGGACGCACGCGCGCCATGCCTTCGTGCGCGCCCTTGCCCTTCAAGAAGAAGCGGCGCAGGCGCTCGGGCGCCATCTTGTCCAATCGGTCCATCGGATACACGCCGTTGGCGGCGGTGGCCAGCACATTGGTGTCGATGTCGGTGGCCACGATCTGGACCGGCGGCGTGAGCGAGTTGAAGGCTTCGCAGGCGGTCATCGCGATCGAATACGGCTCTTCGCCGGTGGAAGCGGCCGAGCACCAGATGGTCAGCGGACGTGTGTCCTTCTTGCGAATGGCGACCAGGTGCTCGAGCAAGAGCGGGAAGTGGTGCGCCTCGCGGAAGAACGAGGTCAGGTTGGTGGTCAGCGCATTGGTGAACGCTTCCCACTCCTTGTCCATGCGCCCCGCTTCCAGGTCGTCCAGGTAGCGCCCGAACGACTGGATGCCGGTCGCGCGCAGGCGCCGCGCCAGGCGGCTGTAGACCATTTCCTGCTTGCTGTCGGCCAGCGAGATGCCGGCGCGTCCGTGGATCAACGCGCGCACGCGCTCGAAATCACGGCGCGTGAAGTCGAATTCCTTGACCGTGTCAGTTTTTTGCTGCGGCACTTTGCTTGCCTTCTCTTTTGCTTGGCCCGCGCCGCGCTTGCACGGCGCGGCGCGTGGCCGGGGTGGTTGTCTGCTCCGTGCCGTGCGCGCGTTTACGCTGCCATCTTGTCGATCAGGCCCATCTCGCCCGACGACATCAGCTTGTCGATGTCGACCAGGATCAGCATGCGCTCGTCCACGGTGCCCAGGCCGATCATGTAGTCGGAGTTGAAGGCGGTGCCCATTTCCGGGGCCGGCTTGATCTGGTCGGCGGTCAGCGTAGTGACGTCCGAGACGCTGTCGACCACCATGCCCATGATGCGGCCACCGATGTTCAGGATGATCACGACGGTGAACTGATCGTACACCGGGGTGCCCAGCTTGAACTTGATGCGCATGTCCACCACCGGGATGATGATGCCGCGCAGGTTGATCACGCCCTTGATGAATTCCGGCGCATTGGCGATGCGGGTCACGGCCTCGTAGCCGCGGATTTCCTGCACCTTCAGGATGTCGATGCCATATTCTTCCGAGCCCAGGGTGAAGGCCAGGAATTCGTTGCCGGCGCCGTCGTGTGCGGTCGCGTCGGAGGTGGTTGCCAGGTTAGACATGAAGCGTCCTCTTTCAGGTTAAATTTTTATAAAACGACCGTATCGTCGGCCAGCTGGCGCGACGAGCGCACCAGCGCCGCCACGTCCAGGATCAGGGCGACACCGCCATCGCCCATGATGGTTGCGCCGGAGATCCCGGCCACCTTGCGGTAATTGGCTTCCAGGTTCTTGACCACCACCTGCTGCTGCCCCACCAGCTCGTCCACGAACAGCGCCGCCTTCTTGCCCTCGGTCTCGAGGATGACGACGATGCCGCTCGACGGGTCGCGGTGGACCGGCTCGATGTCGAACATCTGGTACAGCGGAATCAAGGGCAGGTATTCGCCGCGCACCTTGAGCACGCGCCCGCGCCCGGCGATGTCGCGCACGTCGTCCGGCGACGGCTGCAGCGACTCGACCACGAACGACAGCGGCAGGATATAGATCTCTTCGCCGCTGCGGATCGACATGCCGTCCAGGATGGCGAGGGTCAAGGGCAGCGAGATCGAGATCGTGGTGCCGAAGCCCTTGGCCGAGCGGATCTCGACCGAGCCGCCCATCTGCGTGATGTTGCGCTTGACCACGTCCATGCCGACGCCGCGGCCCGAGACGTCGGTGACCACGTCGGCGGTCGAGAAGCCCGGCGCGAAGATCAGCTGCCAGACCTCGGCGTCTGTCATATTGTCCGATGCCGCCAGGCCGTTCTGGGCCGCCTTGGCCAGGATCCGTTCGCGATTCAGGCCGCCGCCGTCGTCCGCCACCTCGATCACGATGTGGCCGCCCTGGTGGCCGGCCGACAGGAACAGGCGCCCCGCTTCCGACTTGCCGGCAGCAAGGCGCGCGGCCGGCATCTCGATGCCATGGTCGATCGAGTTGCGCACCAGGTGGGTCAGCGGATCGACGATGCGTTCGATCAGGCCTTTATCCAGTTCGGTGGCGGCGCCGTGGGTGATGAAGTCGACCTTCTTGCCCAGCTTGCCCGCCAGGTCGCGCACCATGCGCGGGAAGCGCGAGAACACGAAGTCCATCGGCATCATGCGGATCGACATCACCGCCTCCTGCAGCTCGCGCGTATTGCGTCCCAGCTGGCTGACCGAGGACAGCAGGCGCTCGTGGCCGATCGGATCGAGCTGGCTGCTGCGCTGCTCGAGCATGGCGTTGGTGATCACCAGTTCGCCGATCAGGTTGATCAGCTGGTCGACCTTTTCGACCGAGACGCGGATCGACGACGATTCGCTTTGATCCTTCTTGGCCGTCTTCTTTTCGGCGGCCAGTTCGGCCAGGTGCTCGGCAAGGTCTTGAGACTGCGCCTGTGCCTGGGCGCTGACCGACTGCTCGGGCGCACTTGGGGCCTGTTCGGCCACGATGCCGGCCGCCGCGCGGATCTGCTCGATCGGCTGGAAGAAGCCGTAGCCGCGGTCGTCGTCCGACATGTCGGCTTGCGCCGGCGCTTCGTCGTCGTCCGGGCCGAAGAAACCGTAGCCCTGCTCGTCCTCGATGCGCTTGCGCTCGGCCGCTTCCAGAGCGCGCTGTTCCGGCGTCAAGGCCGGCGCCTCGAAGATCCTGAGGTCGTCCGGATCGAGCACGAAGGAGCAGATCGACATGATGTCGTCCAGGCTTTCGTGGGTGGTGATGATCAGCGCCGTGCGCCCGCCCTCGAGCGGGGTCACCGAGACGCGGCCCATCAGGCCGAGTTCATCGACCAGGGCGTTGATGTCGCGCTGCGCCACCTGCGGCAGTTCGATCTTGTAGCGGTGCGCGCCTTCGGTCTGGTGTTGCGGCTTCGATGCAGCGGTCAGATACGACGGCGCCACCACCGGCGCCTGCGGCACCAGGCCTTCGGCCAGGTCGTGCAGCACCATGCGCACGTTGGCCACCGCTTCCTGGTCGACCGCCGCGCCGTGGCGATGGCCGTCGAGCTGCATCTTGAGGATGTCCTTGGCGGCCAGGAAGGCGTCCACGTGGTTGCTGGTCAGCGCCATCTCGCCCTTGCGGATGCGGTCCAGCAGCGACTCCAGCACGTGGGTCACGTCGCACATGTCGGTCAGGCCGAAGGTCGAGGCGCCGCCCTTGACCGAGTGCGCGGTACGGAACACGGCGTTCAGGTCTTCCGCGTCCGGCGACGCGACATCGACGCCCAGCAGCAGGCGTTCCATTTCGGCGAGCAGCTCTTCGGCTTCGTCGAAAAAGACCTGGTAGAACTGGCTGATGTCGATGCTCATAAGGTGGTCCGGTCGGTGCGGCCGCCATCCGTACCTTGAGTACGATGCGCGCGGCCTGGAACAGTCGGGCAAAGGATCATGGCGCTCAGCCGATCACTTTTTTGACCACCTCGATCAGGCGCTGGGGGTCGAACGGCTTGACCAGCCAGCCGTTGGCGCCGGCCGCGCGGCCCTTCGACTTCATTTCGTCGGACGACTCGGTGGTCAGCATCAGGATCGGGGTCTTGGCGTAGCCCGGCAGCGTGCGCAGGGTCTTGATCAGGGTGAGGCCATCCATCTTCGGCATGTTCTGGTCGGTCAGCACCAGGTCGACGCTCTGCAGCTTGGCCTTGTCCAGGCCATCCTGGCCGTCCACCGCTTCCACCACGTTGTAGCCGGCGGCCTTCAGGCTGAACGCCACCATCTGGCGCAGCGAACTTGAATCGTCGACCGCGAGAATCGTTTTTGCCATGTTTTTGCTCCCTGCTGTTTTGTGTCCGGCTCGAGCCGGAATTCGTATTCGTTATAAGGTGAAAACGGGCGAACTCAGAACAGTTCGACGTCGCCGCTTTCCAGATGCCGCTGCTCGACCGAGCGGCGCAGCACGCTGCGCAGTTCGAGCGACTGGATCGCCAGCGCCATGCTGACCTTGCCCAGCCGTTCGACGATCTCCTCGCTGTCGGTCTCGGGCGCGATGTCGGCGCCATGCTCGCTCAGCGTGCCGAGAAAGTCGCGCAGGCCGGCCACCCGGCGCAGCGTACGCTCGATCAGCTGCGCCGTCATGTCCTGGAACTGCATGCTGGTGATCGCCGTGTTCACGTGTTCGCCGATCTCGCGCGACATCCCGGACAACAGCTCCCGGTCTTCAGCGCTCGGCGTGGCGCCGGCGAGCAAGCCGTCGATCGCCGCCTGGCGCGCCGCCACCGTGCCGTGGATCGCCATGAAGCTGGCGCTGAGCTTCTCGATCGCTTCCTCCAGCAGCAGCTCGGTCTGCAGCAGGTCGGTCTCGACCTCGGTCAGGTGGCGCCGGCCGTGCACCGACACGCCCGACAGCAGGCGCTTCACGTGCGAACCGAGTATTTTTTTTCTTGTCATTCTTATCCTCTTTCCGGGGCTACTTTCGGGCTGATTCCGGATTTACTTCTTCACTGCGTCGAGCGTCGCATTGGCCGCGCCTGTCGCATCTTCCGCCGGCACGTCGAGCGTGGCGGCGTCGCGCCGCACCGCTTCTTCAGTGCGCTTGTTCATCACGATGATGCTGATGCGGCGGTTGATCGGATTGAACGGATCCTTGGCGTCCAGGTTCGCCGCCGACGCCAGGCCCACCACGCGCAGCACCTTGTCGTCCGCCAGCCCGCCCAGCATCATCTCGCGCCGCGAGGCGTTGGCGCGGTCGGACGACAGCTCCCAGTTGCTGTAGCCGGTGTCGCTGCCGTACGGCGTCGAATCGGTGTGGCCCGAGATGCCGATCTTGTTCGGCACTTCGTTGAGCACCATGCCGATGATGTGCAGGATCTCCTTGGTGTAGGGCTGCAGCTCGGCGCGCGCCATGGCGAACATCGGGCGGTTCTTCTCGTCCACGATCTGGATCCGCAAGCCTTCGCTGGTGATGTCCAGCAGCAGCTGGTTCTGGTATTTCTTGAGCATCGGATTGACCTCGATGGCCGATTCGATGCGTCCCTTCAGGGCCGACAGGCGCGCGCTTTCCTCGCGCTGCAACGCCGCCTTGGCCGCCTGCAGGTCATAGGTCTTGTTGGCCGGTGGAGAGTCGCCCTTCTTGACCTGGCCGGCGCGCCGGGTCAGGTCTTCGCCGCCGCCCTGGATCACCGACGACGAGTCGCCCGAGCCGGAACCGCCCTGCATCGCCACCTTCAGCGGCGTCTTGAAGTATTCCGAGATGCCGACCAGGTCGCCCTTGGCGGTCGAGCCCAGCAGCCACATCAGCAAAAAGAACGCCATCATCGCGGTCACGAAGTCGGCGTACGCGATCTTCCAGGCGCCGCCGTGGTGGCCGCCGGCCACCTTCTTGATGCGCTTGACGACGATGGGCCGCTGTCCTTCGTCAGCCATGGACGCCTCCCATCACGTTATCGAGGTGAACGATCATCGCGCGCTTACTTCTTCTTCTTGATGTGCTCTTCGAGCTCGGCGAAGGTCGGGCGCTCGGTCGAGTACAGCACCTTGCGGCCGAATTCCACCGCCAGCGCCGGCGCATAGCCGTTCAGGCTGGCCAGCAGGGTGACCTTCACGCACTGGAACATCTTGGTCGATTCTTCCAGCTTCTGTTCCAGCACGTTGCCCAACGGGCTGACGAACGCGTAGGCCAGCAGGATGCCGAGGAAGGTACCGACCAGCGCCTTCGCGATCAGGATGCCCAGTTCGGCCGGCGGCAGGCCCACCGATTCCATGGTGTGTACCACGCCCATCACCGCCGCCACGATGCCGAACGCCGGCAGGCCGTCGCCCAGCTTGGCGATCACGTGCGACGGAATCGCGCCTTCATGGTGGTGGGTTTCGATCTCGTTGTCCATCAGGTTTTCGATCTGCATCGCGTCCATGTTGCCGGACACCATCAGGCGCAGGTAATCGGTCATGAATTCGATGATGTGGTGGTCGGCCAGCACCAGCGGATAGTTCGAGAACAGCGGCGACGATTCCGGCGCCTCGATGTCGCCTTCGATCGACATCAGGCCTTCTTTACGCACTTTCGACAGCACGTCGAATTGCAGCGCCATCAGTTCCATATACATGTCCTTGCTGTACTTGGAACCCTTGAAGATGGAGGGAAAGGCCTTCATGGTGGCCTTGATCGACTTGCCGGTGTTGCCGACAATGAAGGCGCCGACGGCGGCGCCGCCGATCATCAGCAGCTCGATGGGCTGCCAGAGCGAAGCAAGGTGGCCGCCGGCCAGCGCGAAGCCGCCGAACACGCAACCCATGACAACAAGGTAACCGACAATGACTAACAAGGGAATGGACTCCAGAAGACCGGTTTTGGTGTCGTGTCATACGACGCAAAAACGGGAAATTCAGAAAAGTTTATGCAGGGAACTACTCTATCCGGAGTATAGCCCACGGGCAAGTAAAACCGTCCTTTTTCACTCTGGAGTGTCGCCTAAAAGTCCCACAAATACAGGCTCGGGCCATCCATGTTCAAGGTGACAATCCGGCTCGGTGGTTGACTTGCAATGACGAATTCGTAACTGAAAAGCGTCGACCCGGGCTTCATCTCGCGCGCCGCCTTGAGATACAGGCCCGTCATGACGGCCGGCGACAGGTAGGCGAACACGGCATCGTAGTCGCCGAAATCGAGATGGTCGTAGTCGCCGCGGATGAAACGGGCGCGGCTGCCGGCGGCCTTCGCGCGCAGGTAGCTGTAGAGCCACGGCAGGGGCGCCAGCTCGATGCCTTCGAAACGCGACTCGGGGCGCTTGCGCTGCAGCTCCAGCACGAAGCCGCCCAGGCCGCTGCCGACGTCGATCACGCGCAAGGGGCGATTCCTGGGCAGGCTGGCCGCCACCGCTTCCCACACGCGGCGCCCGGACGGGTAGTACGGCACCTGGGTGCGGTAGGTCGACCAGTACAGCAGCAGCAGGAACAGGAACAGCGCCAGGAACACGGCCGGCGGAATCGCCAGCGTACTTGCCGCCAGCAGCGCGAGCGGAAAGCCGAAGCCGATCGCGCGCCACCAGATCGCCAGCCGGCGCCACCAGGTCAGGCCAAGCGCAATTGCGCCCTGCACCAGCGCCACATGGAGGTAGGAGACCGCGAGCCCGGCCCGCGCGCAGAGGTAGACGACGCCGAGCGTCAGGGGAAAGGCGGCGGCCTGGATCAGCAGCGCCTGGACCGCGGGCGCGCGCAGGATGCCGGCCGGGTTCGACGCGCGCGCCAACTCAGGCGCTATCCTCGTTGGCGGCCGCCGCGGCGTCGCGCGCATCCTTGGCCTTGCGCGTCTTGCCGGCGCGCGAAGGCATGTGGCACAGGCCGCAGGCATAGTCGGCGTTGAGGTCGAGCGCGTTGACGATGAACTTGCCCTGGCATTTGCTGCACGGGGCCAGCAGCAGCATGTTGCTCTGGAAGAAACGCACCAGGGTCCAGGCGCGCGTCAATGACAGCAGCGGCTCTTCACCCGGCGCCGGCGGCATCTGTTCGAGATAAAGTTGATATGCCTTCATCACCGCCTGGATGCCGGTGGCGCCCGCGTGTTCGACCAGGAACTGGTGAATATTGATGAAGAGCGAGGAATGGATGTTCGGTTGCCAGGTCAGGAACCAGTCGGTGGAGAACGGGAGCATGCCCTTGGGTGGAGAGACACCCTTGAGTTCCTTGTACAGCTTGAGCAAGCGTTCGCGCGACAGCGAGACTTCGGTTTCGAGCAGCTGGAGTCGCGCCCCCAGGTTGATCAGTTCGATGGCAAGCTGGATTTCCTGCGCTTCGGTGACGACGCTCTTCTTGTTCATACTGCTGCTCCCGGTATACCAATCGGCCCTCCCCAGGCGAGGCCGTTACCGGATTATACGGTTTCCGTTACCGGATTATGCGATTTCTTCGACCGGCTGGCCGGCCATCAGGATCGCGGCATGCGATTGGGCCAGGCTGCGGTCCTTGGTGTGGCTGGTCAGCATCGACAGGATCGCGGTGTCGTCGAAGCGGAAACGGGCCAGCATCATGTTGCCGCCAGCCAATTTCAGGATCTGGGCGTTGCTCATGCCTTCGATCAGGTCGGCGATGTCGGCCGAGATACCGAGGCGGAAGATGGCGGCAACCTTGTCCGCGCGGATCATCTGCTGAGCCAGCATCAGGTAGCTCAGGTTGGCATCGCGAATCTCGGCCATCATGTCGTTTGCGGTCATCATCTTCTCTCTCCGTTTTGTTGGGTTCGGCGTGTTGTTTGTTGCCGATGAGATAGATTCTGACCGTGAGGAAACTTTTCCGGAATCAGACGAAGGCGGTATTTGACGTCCGCAAAAGACAGCAGAGCCCGTAGGAGTTTGTCTGACAAACTCTACGGGAACGCTGCATTTCCCCTATGAGAAGGGGGTCGAGCATGGCGTCGGGAAACGCCCCGAATTGTGTGTGCGTCGATCTACAACTGTCGCGCAATTACTACGGTAACGGCAGCGTTTTCGAGAACTTTAGGGTTGTTCGAGAATTTTTTTCATCTTTTTTCTCGCCCTTCTGACTCTTTAACGGCAGCCTCGACAGGAACTTTAGGGTCGTTCACCACTTTTTTTTGACCCATTACCGCCTATCTAAACTCGTTATCGGTCCGGGTTCAGGGAACTTTAGGGTTCTGTGAAAAAAATTTTGAAAATTTTTCTCAAGGCCGACATCGTCCGCCAGGCATGTCGTTTCAACAATGATTTTCGCTCCGACGCGTCGGAACTTGCTACACTTCGCCCCTGCCTATTGCTTCAAGCATCAACCAATTCTGGAATCCGCATGACCGACACCAACATTACCCGCGCCGCCTGCCAGGCGCGCGACGCCGCCGACCCGCTGGCGCCGCTGCGCGACCGTTTCGACCTGCCCGCCGGCGTCATCTATTTGGACGGCAACTCGCTGGGCGCCCGACCCAGGGCGGCGCTGGCGCGCGCCCAGGACGTGGTGGCGCGCGAATGGGGCACTGACCTGATCCGCAGCTGGAACGACGCCGGCTGGTTCGACATGCCGCGCCGCCTGGGCGACCGCCTGGCGCCGCTGATCGGCGCGCATGCCGGCGAAGTCGCAGTGACCGACACCACCTCGCTCAACCTGTTCAAGGCGCTGGCCGCCGCGCTGCGCATCCAGGCCAACGGCGGCGCCGGCGAGCGGCGCGGAGACGCATTTCCGAACGGCCGCCGTGCCAGCGAGCGCCGAGTCATCGTCACCGAGCGCAGCAACTTCCCGACCGATATCTATATGGCCGAGGGCCTCAGCCGCTGGCTGCAGCAGGGCTACCGCGTGCGCCTGGTGGACAGCGTCGACGAGATCCCCGCCGCGCTCGACGGCGACTGCGCGGTGCTGATGCTCACCCACGTCAACTACCGCACCGGCCACCAGCACGACATGGCCGCCCTCACCCGCCTGGCGCACGCCGCCGGCGCGCTGGCGGTGTGGGACCTGGCCCACTCGGCCGGCGCGGTGCCGCTCGACCTGCACGGCGCGAATGCCGACTTCGCGGTCGGCTGCACCTATAAATACCTGAACGGCGGTCCCGGCGCGCCGGCCTTCATCTGGGTGCCGCGGCGCCACCAGGCCGCCTTCGACCATCCGCTCTCGGGCTGGTGGGGCCACGCCGCGCCGTTCGCGATGGCCAGCGCCTTCGCGCCAAGCGAGGGCATCGGGCGCGCCCTGTGCGGCACCCAGCCGGTCGTGTCGCTGGCGCTGGTCGAATGCGGGCTGGAAGTGTTCGAAGCGACGAATATGGACGCGATCCGCGCCAAGTCGCTGGCCCTCACCGACCTGTTCATCGAACTGGTCGAAAGCCGCTGCGCCGGCCATCCCCTTGGCCTGGTGACGCCGCGCGAACACGCCCGGCGCGGCAGCCAGGTCAGCTTCACCCATCCGCACGGTTACGCCGTGATGACGGCATTGATCGCGCGCGGCGTGATCGGCGACTACCGCGAGCCGGAGATCATGCGCTTCGGCTTCACGCCGCTGTACACCAGCTTTGCCGACGTGTGGGATGCGGTGGACGTGCTGAAGGATATCCTCGATCGCGGCGCCTATGACGTCAACGCGGCGCGCAGCGCTGTCACCTGAAGAGAACGACCATGAGCGACCAGCACGACGACGGCAAACAGTGGCACGGCGCCCGGATGGATTTCAGGGAGTCGATGAGCTATGGCGACTACCTGGGCCTGGGCCGGATCCTGAGCGCCCAGCATCCGCGCTCGCCCAGCCACGACGAGATGCTGTTCATCGTCCAGCACCAGACGAGTGAACTGTGGATCAAGCTGATGCTGCACGAGCTGCAGGCGGTGCGGCGCCACATCCGCGCCGACGACCTGCCGCCGGCCTTCAAAATGCTGGCGCGGGTGGCGCGCATCATGGACCAGCTGGTGCACGCCTGGGACGTGCTGGCCACCATGACCCCGCCCGAGTACACCGCGATCCGGCCCTATCTCGGCGCGTCGTCGGGCTTCCAGTCGTTCCAGTACCGCGAGCTCGAATTCATCCTCGGCAACAAGAACCCGGCACTGCTGGCGGTGCACGAGGGCGCGCCCGAGGCGCATGCGATCCTGGCGCGCGAACTGGCCGCGCCCTCGATCTACGACGAGTCGGTGATGCTG
Source organism: Massilia sp. YIM B02443 (assembly GCF_030411955.1). Classification (GTDB taxonomy): domain Bacteria; phylum Pseudomonadota; class Gammaproteobacteria; order Burkholderiales; family Burkholderiaceae_D; genus Telluria. The sequence continues at coordinate 79,673 of NZ_JASNRA010000014.1, read as the reverse complement.
CTGGCGCGCAGCGGCTTCGCGATCGACCCGGCGCGCATCGAGGGCGAGCGCACAGCTCCCACGCAGATGGACGACTCGGTCAAGGCGGCCTGGCTCGGCGTCTACCGCGACACCGCGCGCCACTGGGCGCTGTACGAACTGGCCGAAAAGCTGGTCGACCTGGAAACGGCGTTCCGCTTCTGGCGCTTCCGTCACGTGTCGACAGTGGAGCGCATCATCGGCTTCAAGAGCGGCACCGGCGGCACCGCCGGGGTGAGCTACCTGCGCAAGATGCTGGACGTGGTGCTGTTCCCGGAACTGTTCGCGCTGCGCACCGAATTGTAGGCGGCGCCACGGACGGGCGCGGCCATGAAAAACAGTCCCGTCACGGAACTGAAGTAGTATTGTTGGCATGTCCGCCGTCCCTGCCCCCCTCGACCGCCCGTTCTCGGTCTACCTCGACCTGGTCCGCTTCCTGGCGGCGCTGGCGGTCGTCCTGATGCACGTGCGCCAGGGCGAACTGGTGACGGGCCCAGGCGCCGACCTGCTGACCATGCTCGGGCGCGAAGCGGTGATGGCGTTCTTCGTGCTGTCCGGCTTCGTCATCGCCTATACCAGCGACACGCGCCGCCCCAGCCTGCGCGACTATGCCGTGGCGCGCTGCGCCCGCATCTATTCGGTGGCGCTGCCGGTGCTGGTGCTGGGTTTTATCTGCGCCTGGCTGCTCGGCCCGCACCTCGAACACCGCATCGGCAAGGCCTACCAGCTATATAAACCGTGGCTGTACATTCCCTTCCACTTGCAGTTCCTGGGCGACCTGTGGCAGCTGTCCGAGGTGCCGCCGCTCCTGGTGCCGTGGTGGTCGCTCAACTACGAAGTCTGGTACTACGTGCTGTTCGGCGTGGCCTGCTACCTGCGCGGCGCGCGCCGGATCCTGGCATTGGCGCTGGTGCTGGCGGTCATGGGCATCAAACTGTGGCTGCTGCTGCCGGTGTGGCTGGCCGGAGTCTGGCTGTACCGCTGGCAGGCGCGCCACACGCTGCCGCTGCCGTGGGCGCGCGCCGGCTGGGTCGCCAGCTGGCTACTGCTGGCGGCCTATGAAGCGAGCGACCTCGAGACCGTGTTGCGCGAAATCGGCCGCGCGTCCTGGCTGGGCCAGGCCTTCAGCCTGGGCAACGCCGACCGCTTCCTGGCCGACTACGCGGTCGGCCTGATCGTCTGCCTGAACTTCGCCTGCGCGCGCTTCGCCGGCCTGGACGCCGTGCTGCGCGTGGCGCGTCCGGTGCGCGCCTGCGCTTCCTATACACTGACCCTGTACCTGTCGCACGCGCTGGTGCTGGCCGCCTGGCCGGTGCTGTACGCGCACGACCCGGCCAACCCGCTCGACCTGCTGGCGCTCGGCGCCGCGGTCGGCCTGGCGGCCTGGCTGCTCGGCATGCTGACCGAGCAGCGCAAGGACGCCTGGCGCCGCCTGTTCGAGCGCATCCACGACTGGTTCTTCGGCGCGCCGCCCGCCGCGCTGGCGCCGGCCGGCGCGGCGACCTTCCCGATCAAAGAACAGCAACAAGGAGAGATTCGATGAAATGTGACGTCCTGATTTTGCCCGGCCTGTGGAATTCCGGGCCGCGCCACTGGCAATCGCTGTGGCACGAGCGCTACCCGCAATGGCAGCGCACCGCGCACCGCGACTGGACCAGCCCGCACCGCGACGAGTGGGTGTCCGAACTCGACGCCGCCATCGCCGGCTGCCGCGGCGCGCCGATCCTGGTGGCGCACAGCCTGGGCTGCATGCTGGTCGCGCACTGGGCGCGCTGCGGTTCGCCATTGAAAGTGGCCGGCGCCTTCCTGGCCGCGCCGAGCGACGTCGAAGCGTCGACCTTCCCGTTCGATCCCGGCAGCTGGGCGCCGGTGCCGATGGACGCGCTGCCCTTCCCCAGCCTGGTGGTCGGCAGCGCCAACGACCCATTTGCGACGACCCAGCGCACGCGCGCCTTTGCCGAGGCCTGGGGCAGCCGGCTGGTGGAGATCGGCGACGCCGGCCACCTGAACACCGAGTCGGGCCATGGCGAATGGCCGGACGGCTTGCGTTTGCTGGAGCAGTTCTGCGACGAAGTATCAAGCTGAGGCCATGACCGTCCTGCACAGCCAGCGCTTGCGCTACGAGCCGATGAGCGAGGATCACTTCGACGGCTTGCGCGTGCTGAACGGCGATCCCGAGGTGATGCGCCACATCTCGGGCCGGCCCGAGACGGCCGAGGAAACGCATGCCACGATCGCGCGGGTGCAGGCGCGCTGGCGCGAACACGGCCACGCCTGGTGGTGCCTGATCGAAGTCGACACTGGAGAACTGGTCGGCGCCGGCTGCATCCAGCACCTGGGCCACGACCCGGCCAACCCGCTCGAAATCGGCTGGCGCCTGCGTCCCGACCGCTGGGGCCGCGGCTACGCCATCGAAGCGGCCGAGCGCATGGCGCGATTCGCCTTCGACGAGCTGGGCGCGCCGCTGCTGCGCGCCATCTGCGCGCCGGAGAACCTGAAGTCGGCGCGCGTCATGGAGCGGCTCGGCATGCGCGCCTGCGGCCACGAGACCTGGCACGAGCGCGACGTGCTGGCGTACGAGATCGAGCGCACGACGTGGCTGGCGCGCAGCGGGAACAAGGCCGAATGAAGACCTACCACGGCAGCTGCCACTGCGGCGCGATCCGCTACCGGGCCGACATCGATCCGGCCGCCGGCACGGTCAAGTGCAACTGCAGCATCTGCACCAAGATGCGCTTCTGGGCCGCCGTCGTCGCGCCCGCCGCATTCCGCCTGCTGCAGGGCGGCGACGCGCTGCGCGAATACCGCTTCCACACGCGGCGCGACGCCCATCACTTCTGCGGCCACTGCGGCATCAACGTCTACACCAGCGGCGACGCGCCGGGTAGCGGGCCGTTCGTGGCGGTGACCATCGCCAGCCTGGACGACATGCCGGTCGACGACATGCTGGCCGCGCCGGTCCGCTACATCGACGGCCGCAACGACAACTGGCGCACACCGCCGGCCGAGATCCGCCACCTGTAATCACGGTCTCCGGCCGCACGGGCCCAGCCACCCTTTGGATAGTTGCATATTGCATAAAACGCCATTATGCATCAGAATGAGAATCACTCTCATTTGCATTCATTGCGTGCGCGTCATCCACGCGCATCGCCTGTGAACCTGTCACCTATTAAAAAAGAAAGACCAGCATGACTGTTCCGAAGCGCCTGCCGCGCGTGCTTGCCCTCGCCCTCGCCTACTCTTCCACGACCGTTCACGCCGCCGATGCGCCGGAGACGCCATCCGCATCGACCGTGCTGGTCAGCGCCGACCGCCTGGGCGGCGGCTACGGCGCGGACGGCGCCGGCATCGCGAAAGGCAGTGCGTCGCTGCGCGAGACGCCGCAATCGGTGTCGGTGGTCACGCGCCAGCGCCTGGACGACCAGAACCTGCGCACGCTGGACGAGGCGCTCGCGAACAGCACCGGGATCATCGTCGAGCAGGGCAGCAGCTACGAGCGCCGCTACTATGCGCGCGGCTTCGAGATCGAATCGGTGCAGTACGACGGCGTCGCCACCCAGCGCGGCGCCGGTTTCGCGATCAGCCCGGACCTGTCGGTGTTCGAGCGGGTCGAGGTGCTGCGCGGCCCGGCGGGCCTGTTCAGCGGCGCCGGCAATCCGGGCGGCGCGGTCAACCTGGTGCGCAAGCGCCCGCTCAAGACGCGCCGGATGGACGCGCTGGCCGCCGCCGGCCGCTGGGACAACTACCGCGCCCAGGCCGACGCCTCGCTGCCGCTGAACGAGAGCGGCAGCGTGCGCGCGCGCGTGGTCGCGGCGCACGAAGACCGCGACTTCTTCTACGACCTGGCCGAGACCAGGCGCTCGGTGCTGTATGCGATCGTGGAGGCCGACCTGGCGCCGTCGACCACGCTCGGCGCCGGCCTGCACTACGAGAACAACGACATGGCGCCGTTCTACGGCGGCCTGCCGCGCTTCTCGAACGGCGCCGACCTGGGCCTGCCGCGCGAGACCTACCTGAACGCCGCCTGGTCGAACACCGACGTCAAGTCGCGCACCGCCTTCGTCGACCTGCAGCACCGCTTCGGCAACGACTGGAAGCTGCGCGCGGCCTTCTCCAGCATGCGCGAAGACAATCACGACACCAGCGGCTCGGCCTTCGGCCCGGTCGATCCGGCCACCAACCTGGGGCCGAGCCTGTCGGCGTTCCGCCAGCACCTGGTGGGCGACCAGAAAGCGGCCGACCTCACGCTCGAAGGCGGCTTCAACGCCTTCGGCCGGCGTCACGACCTGCTGCTGGGCGCCAACTGGATGCAGCGCGACTTCGACAACACCAGCCAGCTGTACGCGGTCGACAACCCGGTCATCAACCCCACCACCTTCAACCCGCACGACTACGCGGTGCTGCCGACCCGCCCGGGCCGCGCCGGTGCGCACACCCTGACCGCGCTGGAGCAATCTGGGGTGTACGGCTCGCTGCGCCTGAGCCTGACCGACACGGTCAAGCTGATCGCCGGCGGCCGTGTCAGCGACTGGAAAAGCTCGGTGCGCAACCTGGTCACCGATGCCTGGAACACCCGCCCCTACAAGCAAAGCGGCGAGTTCACGCCGTATGGCGCGCTGCAGTGGGACGTCGCCCCCGACTGGACCACTTATCTGAGCTACGCCGAGATCTTCCGCTCGCAGGCGTCGCAGTTCACCGCCGGCGGCGAGCGCCTGGCGCCGGCCACCGGCAACAACGTCGAGGCCGGGCTGAAAGGCGCGCTGGCCGGCGGGCGCCTGAACGCGGCGCTGGCGCTGTTTCGCGTGATCGAGGAAAACCGCTCGCAGACCGATCCCTCGACGCCGACGCCGTGCCCGGCCTCGCCCACCGGCGGCGCCTGCTTCATCGCCGAAGGCAAGGTGCGCAGCCAGGGCCTGGACGCGGAACTGAGCGGCCTGCTGGCGCCAGGCTGGCAGGTCAGCGCCGGCTACACCTGGAACCAGACCCGCTACCTGCGCGACCGCACCGCCACCGGCGCGCCCAGCGCCAACGAGAACCAGCCGCTGTCGACCTTCACGCCGCGCCACCTGGCGCGCATCTGGACCAACTGGCAGCCGGCCGGCTCGCCGTGGAGCGCGGGCGCCGGCGTCAACGCGCAGAACGAGTTCTACAAGACCAGCGGCGCCCTGCGCGTGTCGCAGGCCGGCTACGCCGTCTGGTCGGGACGGGTCGGCTACCGCTTCAACCGCAACCTCGACCTGGCCGTCAACCTGAACAACGTGTTCGACAAGCGCTACTACCGCACGCTTGGCAACACCAGCGGCAGCAACTGGTATGGCGACCCGCGCAACGTGACGGCGACCCTGCACGCGGTGTTCTGAAACCTGCGGCGATAAAAAAGCCGGGACATCGCTGTCCCGGCTTGTTGTCATGCGGCGTCGAGGCTTACTTGGCGCCCGCCAGCAGCATCTCGTTCAGGCGCTTCACGAACGACGCCGGATCCGACAGGCTGCCGCCTTCGGCCAGCGCGGCCTGGTCGAACAGGATGTGGGCCCAGTCGGCAAAGCGCGCGCCGCTCGCGTCTTCGTACTTCAGGCGCGTCACCAGCGGGTGGTTCGGGTTGATCTCGAGGATCGGTTTCGATTCCGGCGCTTCCTGGCCGGCCGCCTTCAGCATGCGCAGCAGATTGCCCGACAATTCGTTTTCATCGGCCACCAGGCAGGCCGGCGAATCGGTCAGGCGGAAGGTCACGCGCACGTCCTTGGCCTTGTCGCCCAGCGCACCCTTCATGCTGTCGACCAGCTCCTTGTAGCCGGCTTCCACTTCCTGGTGTTCCTTCTTCTCGGCTTCGTCTTCCAGCGCGCCCAGGTCCAGGCCGCCCTTGGCGACCGACACCAGTTCCTTGCCGTCGAAGTCGGACAGGAACGACAGCATCCATTCGTCGACGCGGTCGGTCATCAGGATCACTTCGACGCCCTTCTTGCGGAAGATTTCCAGGTGCGGGCTGTTCCTGGCGGCGGCGTAGCTGTCGGCGGTGACGTAATAGATCTTGTCCTGGCCTTCCTTCATGCGGCCAACGTAGTCGGCGAACGACACGGTCTGGTCAGCCGAATCGCCCACGGTCGACGCGAAGCGCAGCAGCTTGGCGATGCGGTCCTTGTTGGCGGTGTCTTCGCCGATGCCTTCTTTCAGCACCTGGCCGAATTCCTTCCAGAAGGTCGCGTATTTATCCTTGTCCGCGCCCTCTTCGCTGTTCGCCATCTCTTCCAGCATGCCAAGCACGCGCTTGGTCGAGCCCTCGCGAATCACGCGCACGTCGCGTGACTCCTGCAGGATCTCGCGCGAGACGTTCAGCGGCAGGTCGGCCGAATCGATCACGCCCTTGATGAAGCGGAGATACGTCGGCATCAGCTGCTCGGCGTCGTCCATGATGAACACGCGCTTGACGTACAGCTTGATGCCGCCGCGCTTGTTGCGGTCCCACAGGTCGAACGGGGCGTGGCTCGGCACGTACAGCAGCTGGGTGTATTCGCTGCGGCCTTCGACCCGGTTGTGGGTGTAGGTCAGCGGGTCCTGGAAGTCGTGCGAAACATGCTTGTAGAACTCGTTGTACTGTTCTTCGGTAATGTCCGACTTGGAGCGTGCCCACAGCGCGCTGGCCTGGTTCACGGTTTCCAGCTCGTCCTTGAGGACGGTTTCCTTCTTCTCTTCGTCCCACTCTTCCTTCTGCATCACGATCGGCAGCGAGATGTGGTCCGAGTACTTGCGGATGATGGATTTCAGCTTCCACGACGACAGCAGCTCTTCCTCGCCTTCGCGCAGGTGCAGGATCACGTCGGTGCCGCGGCCGGTTTTCTCGATCTGCTCGACGCTGTAGTCGCCTTCGCCGGTCGACTCCCAGCGCACGCCTTCCGACGCTTGCGCTCCGGCGCGGCGGGTTTCGACCGTGATGCGGTCGGCCACGATGAAGCCGGAATAGAAGCCGACGCCGAACTGGCCGATCAGGGCCGCGTCCTGCTGCTGGTCGCCGGAGAGCTTGCTGAAGAATTCCTTGGTGCCCGACTTGGCGATGGTGCCCAGGTGAGCGATCACTTCGTCGCGGCTCATGCCGATGCCGTTGTCCGAGATGGTGACCGTCTTCGCATCCTTGTCGAAGGCAATCTTGATCTTCAGCTCATGGTCGTTGCCGTACAGGGCGTCGTTGTTGATCGCTTCGAAGCGCAGCTTGTCGGCCGCGTCGGAGGCGTTCGAGACCAGTTCGCGCAGGAAGATTTCCTTGTTCGAATACAAGGAGTGGATCATCAGTTGCAGCAGCTGTTTTACTTCAGCCTGGAAGCCAAGGGTTTCTTTTTCGGCGTGCGCCATCTTGTTCCTCGTGGAAATAAAGGGTTGAACAGACTCGGTGGGATATGGGGCGTTGCCAACACATTTCAAGAGCTATTTTGACAAGCGTCGACTGTCGCCACAGTATTTACGGGACCATCATCGCAGCGCCGCCAGGGTACGCACCGCTTTTTATGCACGGCGCATGTCGATTGCGGCCGCTCCCGTTCGTCGTAGCGCAGCAGCATCCCTTCCACCAACCAGGAGATCCACGATGAACCAGTCAGCCAGCCGAATTCCCGAAGGATTCCACAGCATTACCCCGCACCTGGTGTGCGACAACGCGGCCGAGGCGCTGGCGTTCTACGGGCGCGCCTTCGGCGCCCAGGAAGTCGGGCGCATGGACGGCCCCGGCGGCAAGATCATGCACGCCGAGCTGCGCATCGGCGACTCGATGCTCATGCTGGCCGACGCCTTTCCCGAGTACGGCAGCCGCAGCCCGCGCGCGCTGCAGGGCACGCCGGTGACGATCCACCTGTACGTGGAAGACGCCGACGCCGTGTGGCAGCGGGCGGTCGATGCCGGCGCCACCGTCGAGATGCCGCTGGAAGATGCATTCTGGGGCGACCGCTACGGCCAGGTGATCGATCCGTTCGGCCACAGGTGGTCGATCGCCACCCACCAGCGCGACATGACGCCGCAGCAGATCGAGGAGGCGATGCGCAGCGCGATGCCGGGCGGCTGCACGGGCTAGCCGGCGCTCGTGGCAGACGTGGGCGCCATGTGCACAGCGGCGCACAGCGGCAAACGATGGGCAGCGGCGAGGCGGGCGACGTACAATGGCGCCTTCATTCACGCACTTCATCCACGCAACTAGGAATCCCATGTCCGTCTACGACAAACTCAAAGAACTGAACATCACCCTGCAGGCGCCGGCAACCCCGGCCGCCGCCTACGTCATGTACGTACAGACCGGCAACCTCGTGTTCATCTCGGGCCACATCGCCAAGAAGGCGGACGGCAATCCGGACGTCGGCATCCTCGGCCGCGACAAGACCACCGCCGAAGGCCAGGCCGCCGCGCGCTCGGTCGCAATCGACCTGATCGGTACCCTGCAGGAAGCCGTGGGCGGCGACCTGAACCGCGTCAAGCGCATCGTCAAGGTGATGAGCCTGGTCGCCTCGACCCCGGACTACAACGAACAGCACCTGGTCACCAACGGCTGCTCGGAACTGATCGGCGAAGTGTTCGGCGACGCCGGCAAGCATGCGCGCTCGGCCTTCGGCGTCGCCTCGCTGCCGCGCGGCACCTGCGTCGAGATCGAAATGGTCGTGGAAGTGGCATAAAACCGGCATTAATTTGCCAGCAATTCCATTAATGTCGTGCCTGTGGGTGGCGCCGACCCGGCGCCGTTCGCCGATAAAAAACCGCTTACCCGCGTGTTTTATAATGGCCCGGCACGACCGTGCCCCTTCCTGTGAGACAAGTATGAAAATCGAAAATCCCAATCCCATCCAGTGGCAGTTCTCGGAACGCGCCGCGCAGCTGCAAAGCTCGTTCATCCGCGAGATCCTGAAGATCACCCAGCGTCCCGAGATCATCTCGTTCGCGGGCGGCCTGCCGTCGCCGGCCACCTTCCCGGTCGAGCGCATGAAGGCCGCTTACGAAAAAGTGCTGAGCGAAACCGGCAAGGTCGCGCTGCAATACGGCCCGACCGACGGCTACGCCCCGCTGCGTGAATGGATTGCGAATTCCCTGTCCACGGAAGGCTCGACCATCCTGCCGGAACAGATCCTCATGACGTCCGGTTCGCAGCAGGCGCTGGACCTGCTGGGCAAGGTCCTGATCGACGAAGGCAGCCGCGTGCTGGTCGAAACCCCGAGCTACCTGGGCGCGCTGCAGGCGTTCTCGGTGTACCGTCCGGAATTCAAGTCGGTCGACACCGACGAACACGGCCTGGTGCCGTCGTCGCTGGAAGGCGTGGCCCAGGGCGCGCGCCTGCTGTACTCGCTGCCGAACTTCCAGAACCCGACCGGCCGCACCCTGTCGCTCGAGCGCCGCCGCGAACTGGTGGAAACCTGCGCCCGCCTCGGCGTGCCGCTGATCGAGGACGATCCGTACGGCGCGCTGTCGTACAAGGGCGAGCCGATGCCGAAGATGGTGGCCATGAACCCGGACGGCGTGATCTACATGGGCTCGTTCTCCAAGGTGCTGACCCCGGGCATCCGCCTGGGTTACGTGTGCGCCCCGCTGCCGCTGGTGCGCCGCCTCGAGCTGGCCAAGCAGGCGGCCGACCTGCACACCGCCCAGATCACCCAGATGGTGGTGCACGAAGTGGTCAAGGACGGCTTCCTGGACCAGCACATCCCGACCATCCGCAAGCTGTACAGCGAGCAGTGCCAGGTGATGCTGGACGCGATCAAGGAACACTTCCCGGCCGGCGTCAGCTGGACCCAGCCCGAAGGCGGCATGTTCATCTGGGTCACCCTGCCGCCGCAGGTCGACGCCATGAAGCTGCTCGAGCAGTCGCTGGCCGCGCGCGTGGCCTTTGTGCCGGGCGCGCCGTTCTACGCCAACGATCCGGCCACCAACACCCTGCGCCTGTCGTTCGTGACGGTGCCGCCGGAACGCATCCGCGAAGGCATCGCGGTGCTGGGCAAGCTGATCGCGGGCATGCTGTAATCCTGATTCGATCTTAGTAACACCCTTTGCGGCGCGGCGAACCTCACGGTTCTTCCGCGCCGCAATCGTTTCGTGCAGTTGCGATAGTGCAACAATTGCATCAGGTAGTGGATTTTCGGCAATAACATTTGTCACGGGCGCTCCTAATGGCGTTATGATTTCCTGTCACTGATGAGGTTTGCCCGCAACCGATGATGCACCCAGCCCTGGCGCTTGCCGCGCCCTCGCGCCAATCCGCGATCCTGATCGTCGACGATGCTCCCGACAGCCTCGGGCTGTTGCAGGACATCATGCGCGAGCAGGGTTACCAGACCTTCGTCGCCACCTCGGGCAAGCGCGCGCTCGACATCGCCACCCGGGTCCAGCCCGACCTGATCCTGCTCGACGTGATCCTGCCCGACCTCGACGGCCTGGAGATCTGCCGGCGCCTCAAGCGCCAGCCCGACACCGCCCATATCCCGGTGATTTTCGTCAGCAGCTGCGGCGAGACCGACGACATCGTGGCCGGCTTCGACACCGGCGCCGCCGACTACATAGCCAAGCCGGTGCGTCTGGCCGAAGTGTGCGTGCGGGTGCGCGCCCAGCTGCGCCAGCGCAGCAGCGCCGAAAGCCAGAAGCAGCAGGCCGAGCGCCTGCAGTCGATCGTAGACGGCATGGACGAGGGCCTGATGCTGGTCGGCGGCGACGGCCGCGTGGCCTATGCCAACCCGGCCTGCGAACGCTTCCTCGACGGCCCCGCCACCGGGCTCGCCGGCCGGCCGCTGGCCGAGCTGCTGGCGGCGCCCGCGAGCCAGGACTACGCCGCCTATTTCGCCAATCCCGACGACCTGGACGCGGCCAAGCGCTGCCGCGGCACGCGCGAAGTGCTGCTGCCGCAGGGCGACGGCAGCGTGCACGCGATGGACCTGAGCCTGTCGCCGATGGCCGGCGGCGAGGCGCTGTTCGTGGCCCTGCTGCACGACATCACCCACCACAAGCAGTCCGAAACGGCGCTGCAGCGCGCCGCGCTGGTCGACCCGCTCACGCGCATCGCCAACCGGCGCCACTTCGACGCCTTCATGGACAAGGAATGGGCGCGCGCGATCAGGAGCGGCCAGCCGCTGTCGCTGATCGTGTGCGACGTCGACCACTTCAAGGGCTACAACGACAGCCTGGGCCACGCCGCCGGCGACGCCTGTTTGCAGGCGATCGCCGAAGCGCTGCAGTCGCACGCGATGCGCCCGACCGACCTGGCGGCGCGCTACGGCGGCGAGGAATTCGTGATCCTGCTGGCCGACACCGCCGAAGACGCCGCCGCGCGCCTGGGCGAAGCGGCGCGCGCGCACGTCGAGCGGCTGGCGATTCCGAACCCGCGCGCGGCAACCAGCGGCGTGGTCACGGTCAGCGTCGGAGTGGCCAGCATCGTGCCGACGCTGTTCGACGACGTGCGCTCGTTCTTCGTGGCGGCCGACCGGGCCATGTACGAGGCCAAGGCGCGCGGCAGGAACCGGGTGGTGACGGTGCAGGCGGGAACGCCGTGGGATGGGGGGCGTGGGGTGCAGCCGCACTGATTCCCCCTGCTCTAGAAGACCACGATTGCATCACGTAGTCCCGTTTCCTCTAAACCGTCACCCCCGCGAAGGCGGGGGCCCAAGTTCGTTGCGCCGCTACTCGAGCACGCGCTCATGGCGACGCGGGCAAACTTGGGTCCCCGCCTTCGCGGGGATGACGTGCTAAAGACAGCGGACTGACGCGTTACTGCCGTAGCCGAGCACCTACTGCCGCACCCGCCCCCTGGCTCGCCACCGGCACCCCATACTGCGGCCGCCACGCCTTCAGATACGCCGCCACCTCGCGCTCCCAGTGCTCGTCGCTCCACCCCAGCTCCGGCTGGCAGATGGCGCGGATGCGCGGCAGCACCTCCACCCCGCCCCCGGCCAGCTGCAGCCCGAGCCGCGTGCGGCGCAGCATCAGGTCGTCCAGCCGGTGCACCTGCTCGGCGCGCGCGGCCCAGCGCAGTTCGGCCCACAGGGTCTGGGTGCCGGGGATCACGTCCAGTTCGCCCGCCTGGGCCGCCTTGAGCAGCGGCTTGACGTGGGCGCCGTGGCGTCCGGCCAGGCGCCGCAGCACGCCCGCCGGCAGGTCGTGGCGCGCCGGCACCGCCACCCGCGCGAACACCGGCGCGCGGTCCGAGCGCAGCTGCCAGCCGGGCAGTTGCGGCGCCAGGTGGCGCAGCACGTCGAGCGCGATCGAGCGGAAGGTGGTCAGCTTGCCGCCGGCGACCGAGATCATGCCGGGCTCGGACCACAGCAGGTGCTCGCGCCGCTCGGACGACGGCGCCGCGCCGCCCTCGGCCACCGGGCGCACGCTGGCGAAGGTCGCCACCACGTCCGATTCGAGCAGCCCCTGTTGCGGGAACTGCGCCCGCAGCGCCGCCATCAGGTAATCGAATTCGGCGCGCGTGATGCGCCCTTCGCGCGCCAGCGCCTCGTCGTGGTCGACGTCGGTGGTGCCGACCAGGGTCACGCCCTCCCACGGGAACACGAACACCGGCCGGCCATCGAGCGGATGCAGCATGCTCAGGGCCTGGGTCAGCGCCAGGCGCCGGCCCGGCAGCACCAGGTGGGTGCCGCGCAGCGGGCGCAGGCGCGCGCTGCGCGCCGGGCCGTCGCGATCGAGCAGGTCGGACCAGGCGCCGGTGGCGTTGACCACCACCCGCGCCCGCACGGCGTGCTCGGCGCCGCTGCGTTCGTCGCGCAGCATGGCGCCGTGCACCTTGCCGCCGTCGCGCACCAGCGCCTGCACCGTGACGTAGTTGAGCGCCGTGGCGCCGTGCTGGCGCGCTTCGTCCAGCACGCGCAGCACCAGGCGCGCGTCGTCGGTCTTGGCGTCGGTGTAGCGGATGCCGCCCGGGATGCGGGCGCCGGCGCCGGCCCCGCCGCCGCTCTCGCTGGCCCCGCCGAGGGCCGCCATGCGCGAGGCGCCGGGACGCTCGGCGCCGCGGTCCCACCGGTGTTCGCGGCGGCCGGTCAACAGGTCGACCATGCGCAGCATCGTCATGTAGGCCGGGCGCGCGACCTCGCCGTCTCCTTCGCCGTCGCCTGGCGAAACGGGATCGCCGGCCAGCGCCGCGATGGCAAAGCCCTGCGGCTCGACCAGGCCCGGCGCGGCGCGCAGCAGCGCCTCGCGCTCGCGCACCGCGTCGCGCGCCAGGCGCAGGCCGCCTTCGGTGAGGTAGCGCAGGCCGCCGTGCACCAGCTTCGAGGAGCGGCTCGACGTGCCCCAGGCAAAGTCGCGCTGCTCGACCAATAATGCCTTCAGGCCGCGCCGCGCCGCTTCCAGCAGGATGCCGGCGCCGGTGATGCCGCCGCCGATGATGAGGATATCCCAGTCACGGCCGGGTGGAAAAGTCGTCATGATGCCAACAGCTTACCCGGATTCATGCGCAAGTCGGGGTCGAAGTGCCGCAACAGTGCGCCCATCGCCCCCACCCCCAGCTCGCCCTTCTCTGCCGCCAGCCACGGCGCCGCGTCGGCGCCGACCCCGTGCTGGTGGCTGATGGTGCCGCCGCTGGCGACCACCGCGCCCGCCACCCGCTCCTTGAGCTGGCGCCAGCGCAGCAGGTCGAGCTCGTAGTCGCCGGTGAGGCGGTAGACCAGCGTGGTGTGCACGCCGGCGCCCTGCGGATACGGGTGCGCCAGGTGGGTGCAGGCCAGCACGCGCTCGCCGAACGGCGCGAGCGCGGCGGCGGCGGCGCGTTCGATCGCGTCCACCGCGCGCGTCACGTGCGGCCAGTCGAGCGCCGTCTCGACCGTGTCCATGGCATAGCCGAGTTCCCAGGCGGCATTACGCAGGTACATGCCGCGGAAGCGGTTGCGGCGCCAGTGCTCGCCCAGCGCGGCGCCGGCGTGTACCCCGCGGTGGCGCTGGGCGCTGGCGCGCGCCGCCTGCAGCGACTGCGCCACCTGCGCCTTGCAGCCGCTGGCGCCGACCAGCAGCATGCACCGTCCCGGGCCGCAGCCGCGCCACACCAGGTAACGTTCGAGCAGCCCGGCGCCGTGCGCATGCCCGGCCAGCGCCAGCGTGGTCGCGGTTTCAGGCGGGTTCGACAGCCGCAGCAGCGACAATCCCAGGCGCGCCTGCGCCAGCACCCGCACCGCCTGCAGCGCGTGCTGCCAGTCGGGAAAGAAGATGGCGTGGAAGGCTTCGTGCTCGGGCAGGCGGCTGATGCGCATGCTGGCGTGGGTGACGATGCCGAGCCGCCCTTCCGAGCCGAGCACCATCTCGCGCAGGTCGGGGCCGGCGCTGGAAGCCGGGAACGAGGGAATGTCGAGGGTGCCGGCCGGGGTCTCGACCCGGCCGCCGGCAAACAGGCCCTCGATGCGGCCGTAGCGCAGCGACTGCTGGCCCACCGAGCGGGTGGCGATCCAGCCGCCCAGGGTCGAGTATTCGAACGAGTCCGGATAATGGCCGAGCGTGTAGCCATGCGCGCGCAGCTGGGTTTCGAGGTCGGGCCCGGTGATGCCGGCGCCGAAGCAGGCCAGCAGCGCCTCGCGGTCGAGCGAGACCAGGGCCCGCATGCGGCACATGTCGATCGCCAAGACCGGGCGCAGGGCGAAGCGGGCGCCGTCCGGCACGCCCAGGTGGCCGGCCACGCTGGTGCCGCCGCCCCAGGGAATCACCATCGCGTCCTGGCGCGCGGCAAAGGCCAGCAGTTCGCGCACCTGGCTCGACGACTCGGGAAAGGCCACGCCGTCCGGCACGTTGCCGAGCTGGCCGTGGCGCAGGCGCAGCCAGTCGGGCAGGCTCTGGCCCAGCGCGTGGCGCGCGCGCACCGTGGGGCTGGTGTCGACCAGCGGGTGCGGCGCCAGGCGCCCGGGCGGCACCTGGGTGCAGGCCCGGTCGAAGGTGGCGTCCTGCGGCGCCGTGCCGGGGCCAGGGCCAGGGCCGACACGTGCTTCCAGCAAGGCGCGCGCACTGGCCGCCAGTTCCACCTCGACCGAGTCGTCCCCCCAACCGTTCCAGCGTCGCATCCGTCCCTGTCCGTCTCTTTTGCCGTTATACTAGAAGTTGCCCTTTATGCCAGATTAAGCAGCCTCTTCCCGTCCGTATTGCGCTTTCATGCCACCTCCTTGCTCCAACACGCCAGATCCTCTTCTCGATAGCCGCCGCGTCACCGGCGCCTACCTGCAGCCGCTGCTCGACACGGCGCGCGAACAGGGCGTGTCCGCCAGCCGCCTGTGCGTGGCGGCCGGCCTGGCGCCCGACGCCCTCTCCACCCTGCCCGACAGCGTTCCGGCGCAGCGCTACATCGCCCTGCTCGGCGCCGGCGCGCGCCTGGCCCGGGATCCGCACTTCGGCCTGCACGTGGGCGAGAAGGTGCGGCCGTCGACCTACAGCGCCTACGGCATGGTGCTGCTGGCCTGCAGCAGCTTCGGCCACGCGATGCAGCTGACCCAGCGCTACGAATCGCTCGCGCACGACCTCGGCAAAAGCGAACTGGCCCTGGAGGGCGAGCGGGCGCGCTACGAGTGGGTTTCGCACTATCCGGACGCCAACCGCCACCTGGTGGAGAGCGTGTTCGCCGGCATCCGCGTGTTCGGCAGCTGGATGGCCGGGCAGCCGCTGCAGGCGCACCTGATGCGCTTCATGCATGCGGACGCCGGCGTCGACCCGGCCGAGTACCGGCGCGTGCTGGGCGTGCTGCCCGAATTCGGCGCCGCCGCCAACTGCGCCGTGGTCGACGCCGCTCTGCTGGCGATGCCGGTGCCGAACGCCGACACCAGCCTGTTCCCTGTATTGCAGGAATACGCCGAGCGCCAGCTGGAGCAGCGCGCCCGCGACAACGACGGCATCGCGGCCCGGCTGCGCGCCGCCCTGCTGCGGCGCCTGCCGCACGGCGACACCCGGCTGGCCCCGGTGGCAACCGAGCTGGGCCTGTCGGCGCGCACCCTGCAGCGCAAGCTGGCCGAAGCCGGGTCGAGCTTCCAGGCCGAGTTCGACGCCGTGCGCTTCAGCCTGGCGCGCGACTACCTGCGCCAGCGCGAACTGGGCCTGGTCGAGATCGCCTTCAAGCTGGGATTCCAGGAGCAGAGCGCGTTCACGCACGCGTTTCGCGAGTGGAGCGGGATGAATCCGGGGGCGTGGCGCGAGCGCGCCGCCTAGCGCATCGAAGCGGATGCGCCGGCGCCGTTCCGGACCCTGCGGTGGAAAAGCACGTACTTTGGATCCACCCTGCTCTGCTAGACTGCCGACCCCGCCAGCGCCACCCACCCGCCGCACGCCGGGCCGAACCGGATCGAGCGGGGCCAGACAAACCAACCAGCAGGACCGCAATTGAAGAATGCCGCCCCCGACCTGAGGCCAGACACCGTCGCCGCCGCCGACGCCGCCGCCGTGCAACGCGCGCTGGTCGTCGACCTGGACGATGCGCTGATCCGCTCCAGCCTGCTATGGGAAGCGCTGGCGCTGTTCCTGCGCACCCGCTTCCTGCAGCTGTGGCGCCTGCCGGCCTGGCTGCTGGCCGGCGGCGGCGCGTTCCGGCGCAAGCTGCTGCATTGCGCGATGCCGCCGGCCGCCGCCCTGCCCTACGACCGCCCCTTGCTCGCCTTTTTGGCGGAGCAACGCGCCCAGGGGCGCACCCTGGTCCTGATGAGCGGCGCACGGCGCGGCGTCGCCGACGGCGTGGCGGCGCACCTGGGCCTGTTCGGACAGGTCCATGCGCACGAGGGTGGCGCCCGCGGCGCGCAGGCGCGCGCGCGCCTGCTGGTCGAGCTGTACGGAGAGCGCGGGTTCGATTATGTCGGCGCCGGCAAGGCCGATCGCGCCGTCTGGCGCCACTGCGGCAGTGCGCTGTCGGTGTCGCCGCGACCGCTGGCGATCGGCGACGGCCGCGTCACCGCGCCGGTGGGCGGCGCGCGTCCGCGCCAGGGCATGGCCCTGCTCAAGGCGATGCGGCCGCGCCAATGGCTGAAGAACCTGCTGGTATTCGTGCCGATGCTGGCCGGGAACGAGCTCACGCTGGCGGCGGCGTGGCAGTCGGCGCTGGCCTTCGTGGCGTTTTCGCTGTGCGCCTCGAGCGCCTACCTGCTCAACGACACGCTCGACGCGGGCGACGACCGCGCGCACCGCAGCAAGCGCCACCGCCCGATCGCCGCCGGCACCCTGCCGATCGCCGTCGCGCTGGGCGCGGCGCCGCTACTGGTGGCCGCCGCTTTGCTGTCGAGCCTGTTGGCCGGCCCCCTGCTGGCGCTGGCGGTGTTCACCTACTTCGTGTCGACCACGTGTTATTCGCTGGTGCTCAAGCGCATCCTGATGGTGGACATCGTGGCGCTGGCGATCCTGTACAGCATGCGCATCCTGGCCGGTTGCGCCGCCACCGCGATCGAACCGTCGTTCTGGCTGCTGGCCTTCTCGTTCTTCTTCTTTCTCAGCCTGGCCCTGCTCAAGCGCCACAGCGAGCTGCACAACCTGGAATTGCTGGGCAAGGAAAAGTCCGCCGGGCGCGGCTACACCACCGCCGACAAGCAGCCAATCGGCATCATGGGCATCAACAGCGCCTTCTTGTCGGTGCTGATCTTCATCCTGTATTTCGAATCGCAGAATGCGCTGATCCGCTACCAGTCGCCGGCCTGGCTGGCCGGCATCGTGCCGCTGCTGGTGTTCTGGCTCGGACGCCTGTGGACGCTGTCCTGGCGCGGCCTGGTCAACGAAGACCCGGTGCTGTACGTCAGCCGCGACCGGGTCAGCCTGGCGGTATGCGCGCTGTGCCTGGCGCTGGCCGTGGCGGCCTCGGTTGCGCCGTGGCCCGGCAGCAGCGTCGAACCGGCGCTGTTCGGCCTGGGCTAGTCCGGCACGCCGTTTGACGGCCGCGCCGGCGCCAGCCCGGCGCAGACCGCGAACGGCACCAGGAACGGATACAGGCCCCAGACCAGGCGGCCATCGACCCGCACGCTGAGCGCCGCGTACATCTGCGGCAGGGCCATCAGGACCAGCAAGCCGACCAGCGGACGCAGCGTCGCGGGCGCCTTGCGCCAGCCGAGCAGCGCCAGCGGAATCACGATGATGGACGAGCCGATCAGCGACAGATGCGAGCGCACGTCATGTAGCGCGCGTTCGATATTGCCCCAGTTCGGCACCCAGGTATAGCTGAGCAGTCCGGGGATCAGCCACCAGCGCACCAGCAGGATCCAGCCGCCGGCGGCGGCCAGCAGGGCCAGTCCGGGCAGCAAGGCGACGCGCCGTGTCGCCAGCAGCCAGAACAGCAGCAGGATGTTTTCTTCGCGCACCGCGGTGCCGATCAGGCCGGCCAGCGCGGCCACCCACGGCTGTCCGGTCAGCACCGCCAGCACGAACACCGAGCGCGCGCACACCGATCCGGGATCGACCAGCAGGTAGGGCGCGTACCAGACCGCAGGCAGCGAGACGATCATCAAGAGTCCGGCCGCGATGGCGCGCCGCTGGCCCAGGCCGGCGCGCAGCACGGCCGCCGACATGCAGCAGGCGCCGGCCACGACCAGCAGCCAGTTCAGCATGGCGAAGTTGTTGCGCAGGTCGCCGGGAATGGCCGACGCCAGCGCCGGCACCAGGATCCGGTAAGGAAACGGCGGCACCAGTTCGGACTTCGGAATGTCGCCGCGCAGGTAGCGCGCGGTGTCGAAATAGTATTGCGAGTCCTGGACCGTTCCGCCCCAGCGCCACCACATCAGCGCCAGGGCCAGCAGGGCGAACGCCGGCACCAGGATGGTCCAGTTGAGACGGGCGCGGACGGTCAAACGGGAATCTGGTAACGCAGTGTGTGTCATGGCGGCAACGGTGTGAACAATATCGGATGATAACCTTGCCCGATAAGCAATGTCCACGGCGTATGCACACTGCATTGCCGGCGCCACCGGCACGACCCCGGCCCTGGCGCCGCGTCAGCCCTGCCGGCGCGCCCGGCTCCAGCGCGCCAGCACGGCGCAGGCATCGTCGACGATGGGCACGATCCCCAGCACGCACAGCAGCGCCGCCAGCGGCACCGTCGACAGGTAGCCCAGGTGCTTGAAGCCGAACGCGCCCAGCACGCCGCCGATGCAGAACGCCCCCAGCAGCGCCGCCATCAGCCCCAGGCGCGCGTGGTTGGCCGCCACCTTCGGCTGGCGCGCGCCATCGGCGTTCCAGTAGGCCATCTTGCCCAGCTCGATGCCGATGTCGGTCACGATGCCGGTCATGTGGGTGGTACGGATCTCGGCCTGCGAGACCTTGGTGATCACCGCGTTCTGCAAGCCCATCATGAAGCACAGCAGCATCACGGTGAGCGGAATGAAGAAGGCGTCGATCGCCGCCAGGCGCGCGCCCAGGATGCCGAACACCAGCAGCAGCACGGCCTCGAGCAACAGCGGCAGCGCGTAGCCGCTGTGCAGGCCGCGGCGGCGGATGTAGTTGACCAGGATCGCGGTGCAGGCCGCGCCCAGCACGAAGCTGAGCAGCGCCGCCAGCGCCGCCAGCACCAGTTCGGACTCGCCCAGCACCAGGTGGTCGGCGGCGCTGGAGACGATGCCGGTCATGTGCGAGGTGTATTCGCGCACCGCCAGGAAGCCGCCGGCGTTGATGGCGCCGGCCACGAAGGCCAGCGCCACGCCCAGGTGGCGGTTGGCGCCGGGCGTACGTTGATGCGCTGTCAGGCTGCGTGCATAGCTGATCGGCACGGTTGCTCTCTCCAGTGGCGTCGCGGGTTGGATTGTCATTTCCATACTACTCCACTTCACCGCCGACGCCGCCTGCGCATGGCCCGGGCATGGCGCTATAATGAAAAATTATCGAAAAGCGCACACCCTTTCAGCCGTGAATCCCCATCTCGACAAGCTCCAACCCTATCCGTTCGAAAAACTGCGCCAGCTTTTCGCGGGCGTGACGCCGAACGCCGCCTATTCCCCGATCAGCCTGGGCATCGGCGAGCCGAAGCATCCGACTCCGGCCTTCATCGAGAAAGCGCTGACCCACGCGATTGCGGGCCTGGCCAACTATCCGAGCACGATCGGCGCCGAGCCGCTGCGCGCGGCGATTGCCGGCTGGCTGGAGCGCCGCTACGGCCTGCCGCCGCTGGACCCGGCCACCATGGTATTGCCGGTGAACGGTTCGCGCGAGGCGCTGTTCGCCATCGCCCAGTGCATGGTGGACGGCTCGAAGACGGATGCGCTGGTGATGTGCCCGAACCCGTTCTACCAGATCTACGAAGGCGCGGCCTACCTGGCCGGCGCCACGCCATTTTTCGTGAACAGCGACCCGGCGCGCAACTTCGCGCCCGACTTCGGCAACGTGCCGGGGTCGGTGTGGCCGCATGTGCAGTTGCTGTACGTGTGCTCGCCCGGCAACCCGACCGGCGCCACCCTGAGCCTGGACGACTGGCGCGAGCTGTTCGAACTGTCCGACCGCTTCGGCTTCTTGATTGCGGCCGACGAATGCTATTCCGAGATCTATACCGGCTCCACCCCGCCGCTGGGCGCGCTGGAAGCGGCGCACCAGCTCGGCCGTAGCGAAGGCGAGCAGCCGTACCGCAACCTGATCGTGTTCTCCAGCCTGTCCAAGCGCTCCAACGTGCCGGGCATGCGCTCGGGCTTCGTGGCGGGCGACCCGGTCGCGATGAAGAAATTCCTGCTGTACCGCACCTACTGCGGCGGCGCCATGTCGCCGCCGGTGCAGACGGCGTCGATCGCGGCCTGGAACGACGAGCAGCACGTGCAGGACAACCGCGCGCTGTACAAGGAAAAGTTCAGCCTGATCACGCCACTGTTGAAAGGGGTGATGGACGTCGAACTGCCCGACGCCGGCTTCTACCTCTGGGCCGACGTGCGCCGCACCGGGCTGTCGGACACCGACTTCGCACGCCGCCTGTACGCCGACTATAATGTGACGGTCCTTCCGGGCAGCTACCTGGCGCGCGACGCGCACGGGCAGAACCCGGGCCAGGGCCGCATCCGCATGGCCCTCGTGGCTGGCGTCGACGAAGGACTGGAAGCGGCAAACCGCATCGTCCAGTTCTGCCAGGGTCTCAAGTAAAGACCCACCGTTTTTTATATTTCTACTAAAGACAGCATCATGACCCAACAACTCCAGAACATCATCGACACCGCCTGGGAACAGCGCGCCGAGATCAGCCCGAACAGCGCCAGTGCCGAAGTGCGCGACGCCGTCGCCCACGTCCTCGCCGGCCTCGACAACGGCAGCCTGCGCGTGGCGCAAAAAGATACCGGCGAATGGGTCGTGAACCAGTGGATCAAGAAAGCCGTGCTGCTGTCGTTCCGCCTCGAGAACAACGTGCCGGTCGCTTCCGGCGACATCCAGTTCTACGACAAGGTCCCGACCAAGTTCGCAGACTATACCCCGGAAGACTTCGCCAAGGGCGGTTTCCGCGTGGTGCCGCCGGCGGTCGCCCGTCGCGGTTCGTTCATCGGCAAGAACGTGGTCTTGATGCCGTCCTACGTCAACATCGGCGCCTACGTCGATGAAGGCACCATGGTCGACACCTGGGCCACCGTCGGCTCGTGCGCCCAGATCGGCAAGAACGTCCACCTGTCGGGCGGCGTCGGCATCGGCGGCGTGCTGGAACCGATGCAGGCCAATCCGACCATCATCGAAGACAACTGCTTCATCGGCGCCCGCTCGGAAATCGTCGAAGGCGTGATCGTGGAAGAGAACTCGGTGATCTCGATGGGCGTGTACATCGGCCAGTCGACCAAGATCTACAACCGCGAAACCGGCGAAGTGACCTACGGCCGCGTGCCGTCGGGCTCGGTCGTGGTGTCGGGTTCGCTGCCGTCCGCCGATGGCAAGTACAGCCTGTACTGCGCGGTGATCGTCAAGCGCGTCGATGCGCAGACGCGCTCGAAGACCGGCATCAACGAACTGCTGCGCGGCGTGTAATTGCGCGGCTGCTCGGACGTGGGGTGAACGCGTCGGCGGCAGAGCCGCCAACCCTATGCCTGAGCGGATACCGGTTGAACGCGTGGACGGGAAACCCGTCCACCCTACGTAGGGTTGGCGGCTTCGCCGCCGACGCGTTCAACCGGCTCCTGAACTCCCCCTACGGAGACGATACGATGGCCATGGACCGCCTGTTCCAGCTGATGAAAGAGAAGAACGCCTCCGACATGTTCTTCGCCGTGAATTCGCCGGTGCACATCAAGATCAACGGCAACCTCATCCCCATCAACCAGAATCGTCTCGAACCCGAGAACATCCTCTCGCTCCTGTCCGAAGTCGCCACGCCCGAACAGCTGGCCGAACTCGAACGGGACAATGAACTGAACATGGGCGTCTCGGTCCCGAATCTGGGGCGCTTCCGCCTGTCGGCCTTCCGCCAGCGCGGCTCGATTTCCGCCGTGTTCCGCTTCGTGCCCGGCAACATCCCACCGCTGGGCGAACTCGGCCTGCCGCCGGTGCTGTCCGAGCTGATCATGGAAAAGCGCGGCCTGCTGCTGGTGGTCGGCGCCACCGGCTCCGGCAAGTCGACCACCATCGCCTCAATGCTGGACCACCGCAACGAACTGCGCACCGGCCACATCCTGACGCTGGAAGACCCGATCGAGTACCTGTTCAAGAACAAGAAGTCGATCGTCAACCAGCGCGAGATCGGCGCCGACGCCAGCAGCCTGCAGGTCGCGTTGCGCAATTCGCTGCGCCAGGCGCCGGACTGCATCCTGATCGGCGAGATCCGCGACCGCGAAACGATGGCGGCGGCGCTGGCCTACGCCCAGTCCGGCCACCTGGTGCTGGCCACCCTGCACGCCAACAACAGCTACAACGCGCTGAACCGCATCATCAGCTTCTACCCGCTGGAAAACCGCGCCGCCCTGCTGCAGGACCTGGCCTCGAGCGTGAAGGCGATCGTGTCGCAGCGCCTGGTGAAAGCCGCGGCGGGCGGCGCGCGCCAGCCGGCGGTCGAGGTCATGCTCAACACCCGCTACATCGCCGACCTGATCGAAAAAGGCGAGATCAGCCAGATCCGCGACGCGATGGACAAGAGTCTTTCGCCCGGCTCGCAATCGTTCGAGGCCGCGCTGTTCGGGCTGGTGCAGGACGGCCTGGTGACACAGGACGAAGCGCTGGCCAATGCCGACTCGGCCACCAACCTGCTCTGGCTGCTCAACAATGGGCCGGACAGCCAGGGCCAGTCCAAGGTCAGCGAAACCAAGCCGGCCGAGCCGCAAGGCGCGTCGTTCACCGAATTTACTCTCAACAACTGAATCTACAACTGACTCCGGCTGCGTCGTCACGGCGTGCGCAGCGGACATGATTTGCCCATGACTATCACCCTGTACGGAATCCCCAACTGCGACACCGTCAAGAAAGCCCGCACCTGGCTGGCGGACAACGGCCACGACTTCACCTTCCACGACTTCAAGAAGCAGGGCCTGAGCCGCGAGCTGGTCGAAGGCTGGCTTGCGGACCTCGACTGGGAAACCCTGGTCAACCGCAAGGGCATGACCTGGCGTAACCTGCCGGACGAGCGCCAGGCATCCATCACCGACAACGACAGCGCCATCGCGCTGATGCTGGAAAACCCGTCGGTCATCAAGCGCCCGGTGCTGGTTGGCCAGGGTCCGACGTCGGTCGGCTTCTCGGCCGACCAGTACGCCATCAAGTTCGGAGCCGCACAGTGAAGCCGTCGCGCACCCTGCTGCTCACCGAAGAGCTGATCGCGCTCGACTCGATCACCCCCAACGACAAGGGCTGCCAGCAGCGCCTGATCGAACTGCTGGCGCCGCTGGGCTTCCAGTGCGAGACCATCGAATCGAACGGCGTGACCAACCTGTGGGCGCGCAAGGGAACCGAGTCGCCGGTCTTCGTCTTTGCCGGCCACACCGACGTGGTCCCTACCGGCCCGGTGCACCAATGGGAGTCCGCGCCCTTCACCCCGACCCAGCGCGACGGCAAGCTGTACGGCCGCGGCGCCTCCGACATGAAGACCTCGATCGCGGCGATGGTGATCGCCTGCGAAGAGTTCATCGGCGCCAATCCCGACCATCAGGGTTCGATCGCCTTTTTGATCACCAGCGACGAGGAAGGCCCGGCGGTCGACGGCACCGTGGTCGTGTGCGACCTGCTGGAAGAACGCGGCGAAACGCTCGACTACTGCGTGGTCGGCGAGCCGACCTCCAGCCACGTGCTGGGCGACATGATCAAGAACGGCCGCCGCGGTTCGCTCTCGGGCCACCTGGTGGTCAAGGGCATTCAGGGCCACATCGCCTACCCGCACCTGGCGCGCAACCCGATCCACCAGGCCGCGCCGGCGCTGGCCGAACTGACAGCGGAGGTCTGGGACGAAGGCAACGAATACTATGCGCCGACCAGCTTCCAGATCTCCAACATGGCATCCGGCACCGGCGCCACCAATGTGATTCCCGGCCACCTGGCGCTCGACTTCAACTTCCGCTTCTCGACCGCCAGCACGGCCGAGGGCCTGGAAGCGCGCGTGCACGCCATCCTCGACCGCCACGGCCTGGACTACGACCTGCAGTGGACCCTGTCCGGCCAGCCCTTCCTGACCGAGAAGGGCACGCTGTCGGATGCGCTGTGCGCGGCGATCGGCGAAGAGCTGGGCGTGCAGACCGAACTGTCGACCACCGGCGGGACCTCGGACGGCCGCTTCATCGCCCGCATCTGCCCCCAGGTGATAGAATTCGGGCCACCGAACGCCAGCATCCACAAGATCGATGAGCACATCGAGCTGCGCTATATCGATCCCCTGAAGAACATCTATCGCCGCACGCTGGAAAGCCTGCTGGCCGCCTGAGTAGCTGAGCCACACCAAACACGAGAACAAGGCCATGACCAACACCACTTTCAGTACGCCACGCGACCTGCTGCGCTACGCCGTCACCCGCTTCAACGGGGCCAAGCTGTTCTTCGGCCACGGCAGCGCCGAAGCCTTCGACGAAGCCGCCTACCTGATCCTGCACACCCTGAAGCTGCCGCTGGACCGCCTCGAACCCTTCCTCGACGCCAGGCTGCTGCCCGACGAAGTGCTGCAAGTGCTGAGCGTGATCGAGCGCCGCGTCACCGAGCGCGTTCCTGCCGCCTACATCACCAGGGAAGCCTGGCTGGGCGAATACCGCTTCTACGTCGACGAACGCGTGCTGGTGCCGCGCTCCTTCATCGCCGAGCTGATTCCGCAGCAGTTCAGCCCATGGCTGACGGATCCGGACGGCGTCGAGAACGTGCTCGAACTGTGCACCGGCAGCGGCTGCCTGGCGATCATGATGGCCGACACCTTCCCCAACGCCGTGGTCGATGCGGTGGACATCTCGAAGGACGCGCTGGCCGTGGCCGAGACCAACATCCGCGAATACAAGCTCGAAGGCCGGGTGAACCCGATCGAGTCGGACCTGTACGAGAACGTGCCGTTCAAGAAGTACGACCTGATCGTCACCAATCCGCCGTACGTGAATTCGGAATCGATGCGCACCCTGCCGCAGGAATACCTGGTCGAGCCGCAGATCGCGCTGGCCGGCGGCGAAGACGGCATGGACCTGGTGCGCAAGATCATCGCCGGCGCCGCCGAGCGCCTGACCCCGGACGGCATCCTGGTGGTCGAGATCGGCAACGAGCGCGAATACGCCGAAGCCGCCTTCGGCCACCTGGGCCTGACCTGGCTGACCACCAGCATCGGCGACGATGCAGTATTCCTGCTGACGGCGGAGCAGTTGCAGACGGCGCAGTAAGCGTCCGCGCACCAGCAGCCCAGTCATATCAGTCCGCTCCAAGAGCGTCATCCCCGCGCAGGCGGGGATCCAAGTTCGTTGCACAGCCACTTCGATTCACGCTGGCGGCACATCGAGCAAACTTGGATCCCCGCCTGCGCGGGGATGACGTGCATATGGCGGCAGTGAAAATATCGCACCCGAGCAGCACGTAATAACCCGAACTTAAGACGACCCACCATGATCCGTTTCCAGAACGTCAGCCTGATGCGCGGCACCAAGCCGCTGCTCGAGAACGCCGACCTCACCCTCAACCCGGGCGACAAGATCGGCCTGATCGGCGCCAACGGCGCCGGCAAATCGAGCCTGTTCGGCATGCTGCGGGGCGAGCTGCACCCGGACCAGGGCCTGATCGACTTCCCCGCCAAGTGGCGCATGGCCTACGTGGCGCAAGAGACGCCGGCGCTCGACCGTCCGGCGCTGGAATACGCGATCGACGGCGACGTCAACCTGCGCCGCCTGCAGGCCGAACTCGACGAACTGGAGTCGCAGGATGAACCCGACGGCATGCGCCTGGGCGAACTGCACGGCGCGCTGGCGGACGCCGACGCCTACACCGTGCAGTCGCGCGGCGAACAGCTGCTGCTCGGTCTGGGCTTTTCGCTGGCCCAGATGCAGCAGCCGGTGGCGAGTTTTTCGGGCGGCTGGCGCATGCGCCTGAACCTGGCGCAGGCGCTGATGTGTCCTTCCGACCTGCTGCTGCTCGATGAACCGACCAACCACCTGGACCTGGACGCCATCATCTGGCTCGAGGATTGGCTCAAGCGCTACGCCGGCACATTGATCATCATCTCGCACGACCGCGACTTCCTCGACGAGATCGTGAACGTGATCGTGCACATCGACGACCGCAAGCTGAAACGCTACAGCGGCAACTACTCCGGCTTCGAGCGCCAGCGCGCGGCGCAGATGGTGCTGGCCGCATCGGCCATCGAAAAGCAGCAGCGCCAGCGCGCCCACCTGGAGTCGTTCATCAACCGCTTCAAGGCGCAGGCCACCAAGGCGCGCCAGGCGCAGAGCCGGATTAAGGCGCTGTCGCGGATGGAAGAACTGGCGCCGCTGCGCGCCGCCGCCGAATTCTCGTTCGAGTTCCGCGAGCCGCTGGCCGCGCCCAATCCGCTGCTGGTGCTGGACGGCGTCGACGCCGGCTACGTGCTGCGCGACGAGCATGGCGACCCGGTCGGCAGCAAGACCATCGTCAATCACATCGACTTCTCGCTGCAGATCGGCCAGCGCATTGGCCTCCTGGGCGTGAACGGCGCCGGTAAATCCACGCTGATCAAGACCGTGGCCGGCGAACTGGCGCCGCTCACCGGCACCTCGACGCTGGGCAAGGGCCTGTCGATCGGCTATTTTGCCCAGCACCAGGTCGAGATGCTGCGCCACGACGAGTCGCCGCTGTGGCACATGGTCAAGATCGCGCCCACCACGCGCGAGCAGGAACTGCGCAACTTCCTGGGCAGCTTCAACTTCCCGGGCGACATGGTGACCAGCCCGATCAAGCCGTTCTCGGGCGGCGAGAAGGCGCGCCTGGCGCTGGCCCTGATCGTGTGGCAGCGGCCGAATCTGCTGCTGCTGGACGAACCGACCAACCACCTGGACCTGGAAACGCGCGAAGCGCTGACCATGGCGCTGGCCCAGTTCGAGGGCACGCTGGTGGTGGTCTCGCACGATCGCCACCTGCTGCGCGCCACCACCGACCAGTTCATCATCGTCGCCGACGGCAAGCTGCAGCCCTTCGACGGCGACCTGGACGACTACAAGGACTGGCTGTTCAAGACCAAGCTGGGCAAGGGCACCGACGTGCTGCCGGCGCCGGGCAAGGCCGCATCGACGCCTGCGCCTGCCGCCGCGCCGAAAGCCGCCGCCGCACCGGTGACGGCGCAGGTGTCACCGGCCGACCGCAAGGAACAGAAGCGCCTCGGCGCCGAAGAACGCCAGCGCCTGGCCGCCCTGCGCAAACCGCTCGAGACCCGCGTCAAGCGCCTGGAAGAACAGATGGCCAAGCTCAATGCGAAAAAGGCGGAGATCGACGCGGTGCTGCTCGATCCGGCGATCTACGAGGCCGAGAACAAGGAGCGCCTGAAGACGCTGGTGGCGGACCAGGCGTTCGCGGTGCGTGATCTGGAAACGCTGGAGATGGAGTGGCTGGAATTGCAGGAGCAGCTGGAAGGGTTGGCGGCCTGAGCTCCGCGCGCGTTTCAGCCACATCGAACGCGATTGACGGACGGCACTCTTCACCGGGCGCCGTTCAAGCCACCCTGAGCGGCCTCCTCGGCGACAGCGACATCAGGCTGTCGATATCGATCAGCACCACGCTGCGCCCTTCCACCCGCGCCACCCCGACCAGGTAATCGGCATCCGGTCCGCCCGCCAGCGGCTGCACCGCCTCGGGCCTGACGTGCACGATCCCGGTCACGCCCTCCACCACCATCCCCATCAGCCCGCTCTTGAGGCGCAGGATGATCACGTCAGACTCCGGACTGGCGCGTCCCGCGCGCTGGATGCTGGCGGCGCGCATGTCGACGATCGGCAGGATCACGCCGTGCGACAGCGCCACGCCGCCGATGATTTCGCCATCGGCGGCGAAGCGCTCGAGCGACTTGAGCAGCTTGAGCTCCTCTACCCTGGCGCAATCCAGGCCGTATTCCTGGCCATCGAGCATGAAGCTCAGGTATTCGTGCGGCGCGCTGGTCGGGGTGTGCATGGCGGATCCTTTATGTCGAGCAATCCCCATCGTATGCCCGGCCCCCAGGCACAATGTTGACAACAGTCAACTGAAAACCCGCCCACGCCCGGCTCCTGCGGGTCAATGACAGGGCAGGCACCGCCGGCCGGGTTCAGTGCACGAACACGTCCGCGATCGCCGGCACTGCGTGCGCCGGATCGGTGTTCCACGACCACGCGCCGTCCGAACCGGCATGCAGCAGCTCGGCCCCGGTGGCCTCGCGCAGGCGCGCCTTGATCTCGCGCGGCGGCAGGTCCCAGACCTTGCCGGCGTCCGGCTCGTAGCCCAGCGCCCTCACCTGCACCTCGCCCGCCAGCGCGCCGATCGCCACGCCGGCCGCGCCCAGGCGTTCGCCGCGCTGCATCTGCAAGCGTTCCAGCAGCGCCTGGCCGGCCTGCCGCTCGCTCTCGGCCGCCTTGGCCAGCTGCGACAGCCGCGCCATCTCCTTCAGCGCCGGCGCCACCGCCGCCGTCAGGCGCCGGAACTGCGGCTCCTGCTCGGGCGTGAGCACCAGCTCGCCCTTGCGCAGGCGCGGCGCCAGCGTCAGGTACTTGCGCAGGTCGGCCTGGGCGCCCAGCTGCTCGATCGCCGCCCGGTGCCGTGCCAGCAGCTCGCCGAACTGTTCGATGCGCGCGCCCACCTGGGCCAGGGCGTCATCGATGCGCGCGCAGTCCGGGCGCAGCACGTAGACCAGCATTTCGCCCTGACGCCGCGGCGCCGCGTGCCCGATCGCCACGCGCCGTCCGGCGATGGCGCCGCCTTCGGCAAACGCCACCTCGACCTCGTCGCCCATGATCTCGCAGTTGATCGCGCGTTCGACCTTGACCCGTGTACCCGAGATCACGCAGTTCTCTGCGCGCTGCATGATCACCTCGCCCCGCGCGGTCTGGATCGTGGCGCCGGAGGCCACGCCCAGCACGCGGATGTCGCCGCTGGCGTTGCGCGCGCTGCCGCCCACCAGGTTGCGGTCCAGCCGAATCGTGCCGCCGCGCGAGACCAGGTGGCCGAACACGTCGGCATGCACGGTAATGCTGTCGCCTTCGATGATGCGCTGCTCCTGCACCTCGCCGAATTCCTCGTAGTCGCCGCTCAGATGCAGGTTGCCGGTGGTTTTGGCGCTGACGCCGTCGTGGCTGACGATCTTGTCGCCGATCGAGATGCGGTGCGACTTCGGGTCCACGTTCAAAAAGCCATCCTGGCGCGCCACCAGGAATTCGCCGTCGTCCAGCTGCACCACCTCGGTGCCGTCGGCCGCGTACATGGCCAGATCGAGGTCGCGCGGCGGCTCGGGCGCGACCGGGATGCCGGACAAGTCAAAGCCCGGCACGCCGCTGGTCGGCGGCACCTTGCGCAGCAGGCGCTTGCCCTTGGCGATCTGCGGAAAGCGGTTCTGGAAGCTCATCAAATCGAGCTTGCCGTTGGCGAGCTGGCGCGGCGCGTCGCTGCGGTGCAGGTCGCCCGTGACTTCCTCGACGCGGGCATCCATGCCGTTGTCCGGCTCGAGCCGGCGCGCGACGACGATGCGCCCGGCGGCGCCTGAGACGATGGCGTTGCGGATCGCGTCCAGGTCGACGCCGAAGCGCACGCCCTTGCCCCACAGGTCGGCCACGAATTCGTCGACGTCGAGCGTGGCGGCGCGC
Source organism: Massilia sp. YIM B02443 (assembly GCF_030411955.1). GTDB lineage: Bacteria > Pseudomonadota > Gammaproteobacteria > Burkholderiales > Burkholderiaceae_D > Telluria. The sequence continues at coordinate 49,578 of NZ_JASNRA010000014.1, read as the reverse complement.
TCGGCGCCGTCGGCGTCGGTCTCGAACACCGGCTCGAAATAGTATTCGGCCTGGCCGTCGGTAATCTTGACTGCGCGGTACAGGGCGCGCCGCTCCTGTGCGAACGGCAGGATGTCGGCTGCGAAGCGCACCACGGCGCGCCCCGCCGCGTCGCGCGGCAGCTCGGGACCGTGGCCGTACAGCGCCTTGATCAGGACCGGGTAATCGAGCTTGGCGAAATAATGATTCGAGCGCAGCACGCCATCCACCGCCGCTACCAGCGTGGTACCCAGCACTTCGGGATCGGCGTACACGCCATCGGCGCGGCGGTCGAGGCAATGCTCCGGTCCGCTCGAAACGAAACGCGCGACACTATCGGTGGTCGCGAAGGAGATAGCGGATGAGGCGACAGCGGGATCGTTCACGTTCACGCTCCAGTCAACAGAATTGGCGAATAACATGCCAACAGTAAGATGGGCGTAAACATAGCATGTTGCGGAATATAAATAAATATATTGCAACAAGATTTCTTAGATGAAATTACCTAGACACGATTACAAGCTTTCGCAGAGCCAGCAACCATGAAAAACGGCGCCCACAGGCGCCGTCGATTCCGATCAGTGAACGCTTGCCAACGCTTCAACGGCGCTGCGCGTTAGGGTAGACGTCCGCTCCGCTTTCGCGGATCTGGCGCCGCAGGTCGCGCCGCTCGTCCGGGGTCATGCGACCGCCGCGGCGCTCGCCGCCCATCGACTCGCGCTGGGCTTCGATGGCGCGGCGCTGCTCGTCGCGCATCTCTTGCGCGCGCTGTTCGAAACGCGCGTCCTGGGCTTGCGCCTGCATCTGGTAGCGTTCGCGCATCTGGGCCGCATCGTCGCGCCGGCTGCCGCGATCCTGCTGCTGGGCCAGCGCCTGCGAGCCGCCCGCCGCCAGCATGCACGCCACCACACCAAGGCGTACAAGCCGCGCGAGCCGGCCGTCGCGTGCTGCCGCGCCGGATACTGCTGGGTTGTCGTTGAGCGCTTGGTTCATGGTGTTCCTCTTCCGCGATGCCCTATAAAAAGATAAGCTGTGGTGATCACTTGACGCCAGTGTAGGTGCATACCGTGAGCGGAGTAAGACTTATTGGGTAAAGTTTGTAACACATTGTAATGGCTGGGTTCAGTCGTGCCGACGCCAACGCGAAGAGAAGTTACCATAGCGACATTCATCTGACAATTCTGGACAGTTTTTATGACTCCGACTTCGAACAACACGGGCACACCCGGCGCGCAAGGCGGCCATTCGGCCAAGATCATGGTCGTCGACGACGACGTCCGCCTGCGCGACCTGCTGCGCCGCTACCTCACCGAGCAGGGTTTCCAGGTCGTGACCGCCGAGAGCGCGCCGGCGATGAACAAGCTGTGGCTGCGCGAACGCTATGACCTGCTGGTGCTCGATCTGATGCTGCCCGGCGAAGACGGCCTGTCGATCTGCCGCCGGCTGCGCGGCGCCGGCGACCAGACCCCGATCATCATGCTCACCGCCAAAGGCGAAGACGTCGACCGCATCGTCGGCCTCGAGATGGGCGCCGACGACTACCTGCCGAAACCGTTCAACCCGCGCGAGCTGGTGGCGCGCATCGGCGCGGTGCTGCGCCGCAAGGGCCCGGACGAGATCCCGGGCGCGCCGTCCGAAACCCCGCAGACCTTCGAGTTCGGCGACTTCGTGCTCGACCTGGGCACGCGCACGCTCAAGAAGAACGGCGAAACCGTTCCTCTGACCACGGGCGAATTCTCGGTGCTGAAGGTGTTCGCGCGCCATGCGCGCCAGCCGCTGTCGCGCGAAAAATTGATGGAGCTCGCGCGTGGCCGCGAATACGAAGTGTTCGACCGCTCGCTCGACGTCCAGATCTCGCGCCTGCGCAAACTGATCGAGCCGGATCCATCCAGCCCGCTGTACATCCAGACCGTCTGGGGCCTGGGCTACGTGTTCATCCCTGAAGGCCAGCCGCGCTAGTGTCTTCCTCGTTTGCGCCCTTTGCCGCCGCGCGCCGCGCGGTGCGCTTCGCCTGGTTCAAGAGCGGCCTGTTCTGGCGCACCTTCTTCCTGATGTCGCTGCTCACGACGGTGTCGATGGGCGCGTGGATCGGCATGATCAACGTGTTCCAGCGCGGCCCGCAGGTGCAGCAGACCGCCGAGCTGGTGGTGTCGGTGGTGACCATCACCAAGGCCGCCCTGACCCACTCCGCGCCCGACCTGCGGCGCGAGCTGCTGCTCGAACTGGTGTCGAACGAAGGCATCCGCATCTTCACGCTGGAGGACAGCGACGTGGTCGACCCGCCGCCGCACAATCCCCTGATGCCCGAGATCGCGGCCATGGTGCGCGAGCGGCTCGGTCCCGATACGCGCTTTTCGAGCGGCGTGAACGGCGTGCCGGGCTTCTACATCAGCTTCAACATCGAGGACGACAAGTACTGGCTGATGCTCGAACGCGAGCGCCTGGCCGGCCTGACGCGGGTGCAGTGGCTCGGCTGGGCCACCGTGGTGGGACTGCTGTCGGTGCTGGGCGCGGCCCTGATCTCGAGCCTGGTCAACCTGCCGCTGGCGCGCCTGACCGCCGCCGCGCGCGCGATCGCCAAGGGCGAGCGCCCGGCGCCGCTGCCCGAGAAGGGATCGCAGGAGATCATCGAAGCCAATCGCAGCTTCAACCAGATGGTGGAAGACCTGGCCCAGGTCGAGAAGGACCGCGCCGTGATTTTGGCCGGCATCTCGCACGACCTGCGCACGCCGCTGGCGCGCATGGGGCTGGAAGTGGAGATGGCGAATCTGTCGAACGAGGCGCGCGAAGGCATGCAGTCGGACATCGCCCAGATGGACGCGATCATCGGCCAGTTCCTCGACTACGCCAAGCCGACCGAGGCGGCCACGTTCGTGGCGGTAAACCTGTCCGAGATGCTGTCGGACGTTGCGCGCGAGGCCGGCCGCATCCAGGGCCTGCGCGTGAAGACCGACCTGCTGCCCGACGTGCACGTGCTGGGCAACGCCACCGACCTGCGGCGCGTGGTCAACAACATCATCGAGAACGCGCGCCGCTACGGCACCACGCCGGGCAAGGACTATACCGAGATCGACATCGCGCTGCGCGTGAAGGCCACCGGACATGGGCGGCGCGCCGTGATCGAGATCGGCGACCATGGCGTCGGCGTGCCGCCGGACCAGATCGCGCAGCTGATGAAGCCCTTCACGCGGCTGGATAGCGCGCGCGGGCAGGCGAATGGGGCGGGTCTGGGCCTGGCGATCGTGGAGCGGGTGCTCACGCGCCACAATGCGGGGCTGGATGTGAGCAACCGCGCCGGGGGCGGGTTCATGCTGCAGGTAGCGTTGCCGCTAGCGGGATAACGCCGCCAGCCTTGAAACCGTCATTCCTGCCACTGGCAGGAATGACTTCCCGCGCAGGCGGGAACCTAAGTTCGATATGCAGCCACTTAAGCGGATGTTAGTGGTACGCAAATAAACTTAGGTTCCCGCCTTCGCGGGAACGACGGTTTTCGGGCTGGTAGTACTAAGCGATCGTCCACAGATCAACCCGCGATCAGGCTCGCAAACCTTCCGAGGTCGATATTCCCACCGCTGATCAACACGCCGATCTTCTTCCCCTTCAAGCCGTCCTTCATCTTGCGCGCCGCCGCGAACCCCAGGCATCCTGTCGGCTCCACCACGATCTTCATGCGCTCGGCAAAGAACCGCATGCATTCCACCAGCTCCGCGTCGGTCACCGTCAGGATGTCGTTCACGTCGCGCCGGATGATCGGGAACGTCAGCTGTCCCAGGTGCTGGGTCTGCGCCCCGTCGGCGATGGTGCGCGGGGTGTCGATGTGCACGATCTCGCCTTTGCGGAACGACTGCTGCCCGTCGTTGCCCGCCTCCGGCTCGACGCCATACAGCGCGCAATCGGGAGACAAGGCACGCGTAGCCAGCGCGGAACCGGACAGCAGCCCGCCGCCGCCCAAGCACACGAAGAACGCATCGAGCGCGCCAACTTCCTCGAACAGCTCCTTGGCCGCGGTGCCCTGCCCGGCGATGACGTCGGCATGGTCGTACGGCGGGATCAGGGTCAGCCCGTGCTTCTCGGCCAGCTCGCGCCCGATCTGCTCGCGGTCCTCGGTATAGCGGTCGTAGGTGACCACGGTGGCGCCGTAGCCGCGCGTGGCCGCGACCTTGGCCGCTGGGGCGTCCTGCGGCATGATGATCGTGGCCGGCATGTCCAGCAGGCACGCCGACAGCGCCACCGCCTGCGCGTGGTTCCCGGACGAGAACGCGACCACGCCGGCGCGGCGCTGCTCGGGGCTGAACTTCGCCAGCGCGTTGTAGCCGCCGCGGAATTTGAAAGCGCCCATGCGCTGCATGTTCTCGCACTTGAAGAACACCTCGGCGCCGAATTCGGCGTTGACCGTGCGCGAGGTCAGCACCGGGGTGCGGTGCGCGGCGCCGGCGATGCGCTCTGCCGCCTGGACGACGTCTTCGTAAGTGGGAAGCTGGGGCGTGGTCATGGGTGTGAAAGTCCTCGTGAAATGCGCCCGGCGGATCGCCCTGGGCAGTGGTCGTGAATCGGAAATACTATCCAAGCCCGCAGCGGCCGTCAAACCACAGCGCCCCGGATTCCAGGACTCAGCGCGCGATGACCGACCACTGCACGTCCACGCCCGGCGCGCGCGTCTCGCGGTCGCGCCGATAGCTGTGGTAGGCAAAGCCGCCGGCGTCGGCGTCGCCAGTGGCGCACATCGTGCAGGTGTCGCTCGACCAGACCTGGCCGAAACCGGCGCGCTCCAGCTGCCAGCGCACCACCCCGGCCAGATTCAGTCGGCCCGGGCGTGGCGCCAGCAGCGCGGGCGCGATGTCGTAGCGGGCGCGGAAGGCGTCGATCACCTTCTGCGACACTTCGTAGCAGCAGGCGCCGGCGGTGGGACCGATCGCGGCATGCCAGTCAGCGGGCGCCTCGCCGAGCCCGGCCAGGAACGCCGCGAACGCGTCGACGATGCCGTCGTGCGCCCCGCGCCAGCCGGCGTGCAGCGCCGCCACCGCCGCCCCGTCCTGGCGCGCCAGCAGCAGCGGCGCGCAGTCGGCGGTCGCGATCGTAAGCAGCACGCCGGACTGTTCGGTGAACATGCCGTCCGCCTCGCCGCAATCCTGGCCCGGATGGTCGATGATGGCGATGCGGGTGCCGTGGCGCTCGTGCTGCACGGCGCGCGTCGGCCAGGTGTCGGGAAACGACGCCGTCATGTCGTCGTCGCGGTTGCCGAAACCGTGGTCGATACCGGGGATGCGTTCCAGGATGGGACTGACGAGCATGGTATTCGAGCGGTAGTGAGGACAGGCGCCATTCTACGCCGCCAGGCGTCAGCCAGATGCCGCGGCTTTCACGCGCGCGGCACGCGGTTGACCAGTTCTTCTCCGCGCTCGAAAGCACTGATGCTCTCGATCGTGGTGCGCATGATCTGGCCAATCGCCTCCACCGTGAAGAAGGCCTGGTGGCCGGTCACGATCACGTTCGGGAACGACACCAGGCGCTGGATCACGTCGTCCAGGATTACGGTCGACGACAGGTCCTGGAAGAACAGGCTGGCTTCCTGCTCGTAGACGTCGATCGCCAGCCCGCCCAGCTGCCCGCTCTTGAGCGCCTGAATAGCCGCCTCGGTATCGACCAGGCCGCCGCGGCTGGTGTTGACCAGGATGCAGCCGCGCTTGACCCGCGCCAGCGCTTCCGCGCCGACGATGTGGTGGGTTTCCTCGAACAGCGGGCAATGCAGCGACACCACGTCGCTGCAGGCCAGCAGTTGCTCCACATCCATATATGCGCCGCCGAGCGCCTCGAAGGCCGGCGTCGGAAAGCGGTCGTGACCGACCAGCCTGCAGCCGAAGCCGGCCATGATGCGCGCGAAGATCAGGCCGATCTTGCCGGTGCCGATCACGCCGACGGTCTTGCCGTGCAGGTCGACGCCCATCAGGCCGTCGAGTTCGAAGTTGCCTTCGCGCGTGCGCACGCTGGCGCGCGCGATCTTGCGGTTCACCGCCAGCAGCAGGCCGACCGCGAATTCGGCCACCGAATGGGGCGAATAGTCGGTGACGCGCACCACCGCGATGCCGAGCCGCCCGGCGGCGCCGACGTCGATGTGGTTGTAGCCGGTGGAGCGGGTCGCCACCAGCCGCGTACCCTGCGCCGCCAGCAGCGCCAGCACCTCGGCGTCGACGCTGTCGTTGACGAATACGCACACCGCCGCGCAACCCGCGGCCAGGACCGCGGTTGCCGGGCTCAGGCGATCTTCCAGGAAACGCAATTCATGGCCGGCACCCTCGTTGGCTTGCGCCAGCATCGACTTGTCGTAGCGGCGCGCACTGAACACGGCTGTCTTCACAAGTTTCTCCTCGTCACGATCAACGCGACGATTCTATGCCACGGCGCGCCCGTCGGTCGCCCGGCAGACCGCGACTAAGCCAGTCTGGTCCGTAACGGCGACGGCATCTTGGACTACAGCCACTTGTGAACCAGCGAACAGAAGCGAAGTGATGCAAAGAAGACAATGGTTCATCCCCACAAGACCCCGACGAGGAGTCGACCATGAAGCGTCATCTCTGCAAGATTTTCCTGGTTGCCGCGGCAAGCTGCTCCGCCCCGGCGGTGCTTGCCGATTCCGTGATCGTCAAGTGCATCGACGGCGCGGGCCGCGTGACCCTGACCGACCAGCAATGCGAGGCCGGCAGCGCCACCGTGCGCATGGCCAGCATGCCGGCCAACGACGGCGTGACGCAGGTAGCACCGTATCCGCTGGTGAGCCACGAAGCCAACCTGCCGCCGGCGCGCGAACTGCAGCGCCGCGCGCCCCCGTTGCGCGGCGCGCATGCGGTGGCCAAGCCGATGGAAGGCGACGTCGCCACGCTCAAGGCCGCGCGCGCCCAGTTCCTGCTCGACGACGGCGGCCAGCGCACGGCGCTCGCCGGACTGGACTGATCCGAGGCCGCTGCGGCGCGCCTGTTCAGTGCAGCTGCGTCACGCTCGCCAGGTGCGGCGGCGGCGGATTGTCCAGTTCCTGCAGTAATTCCAGCAAGGCCGGATCGGTGATGAAGCCGGCCGCCGAGCGCGCCTCAAGCAGGCGTTGCGGCGGCTGCGAGCGCGCCACCACATAGCCCTGCACGTAGTCGACGCCGATCTCGTGCAGCGTCTGCACGGTGGCCGCGTCCTCCGCCCATTCGGCGATCGTCTTCATGCCCAGGTTGCCGGCCAGGCTGACGATCGCTTCCACGATCGCCACGTTGGCCGGATGCGCATTGATGTTGACGATGAAGTTGCCGTCGATCTTGAGCACGTCGGCCGGCAATTCCTTCAGGTACGAGAACGAGGTATAGCCGGCGCCGAAGTCGTCCAGCGCGACCTTGACGCCGAAGCTGCGCACCTGGTCGATGAAGCGGCGCGTGTTGTCCAGGTCGTGCAGCGCCACGCTCTCGGTGATTTCCAGGCACAGGCGGCTGGCCACGTGCACGTAGCGGCCCAGGATGTCGAAAGTATCCTGCACGAAGCGCTCGTCGTTGAGCGAGGCGCCGGACAGGTTCATGCACACGAAGCGCGTGTTGGCGAGCTGCTCGGCATGCTCGGCGATCCAGGCCAGCGTGGTATTGAGCACCCAGCGGTCGATCATGCTGGCGCGGCCGCTCTTCTCGGCGGCGGCGATCACGGCGCCGGCCGGGATCACGCGGCCATCGGCCTCGCGCATGCGCAGCAGCACCTCGAAATTGAGCGACTCGTGCGGCGCGCGCAGCGACATGATCGGCTGCATCTCGAGCAGCAGGTTGTCGGTGGCATGCGGGCCGGACAGGCGCTCGACCAGGTCCAGCTCGGCGGCGCGCTGGCGGAAGGCGTCGGCGCCGCGCTCGTACACCACCAGGCCATCCCCTAAGCCGGTCTTGGCTTCGCGGCAGGCGCGGTCGGCGGTCGAGATCGCATCTTTCATCGGCATGCCCGGCACCACCTCGATCACGCCGACCGAGCCGCGCACGTGGAACGCCTTGTCGCCCACCCGGTATGGCGTGTTGCCGAGGCGGTCGACGATGCCGCGGCAGATGATCGAGGCCAGCGGGATCGCCGTTTCCGGCATCACGATCACGAATTCGTCGCCGCCGACGCGGCCGATCTGCTGGCCGCCGGCCAGCATCGCGCCCATCCGTTCGCACACCTGTTTCAGCACTTCGTCGCCGGCGCCGTGGCCGAACAGGTCGTTGATCAGCTTGAAACGATCGAGGTCGACATAGGCCAGCGCCATCGGCCGCCCCTGCGCCAGGCTGGCGACGGCGACGCTGAATTCGCGCTCGATGCCGCGCCGGTTGAAGACCTTGGTCAGCGGATCGTTGTTGGCCATGAAGCGCAGTTGCTCGGTGGCCTTATGTTTTTCGGTGGTGTCCTGCAGCACGCCTTCGATGCGGGCGCGCGCCAGCGTGGCGCTCACCAAAAAGCGCTGGCTGCCGTCGCGGCTGGCCAGTTCCATCTCGGCCTCGGCCTTGCCGTGCACCTGCTCGTGCAGGTTGGTCCAGCTCGCTTCGGTGAAGAACTGGCGCCAGGCGGTGCGGCCCGGCATGAAATTACTCATGCCCAGCATCTTCTGCAGCGCCGGATTGACGCTCAGGAAGTGGCCATACATATCCAGCGTGAACAGGCCGACCGGCATCGCCTGGTAGGCGTGCTCGAGCTCTTCCTGGGCGGCCTGGCGCTTCTCGGTTTCCATGCGCATCTGCTCGGCCACGGCGAGCGCCGCCAGCAGGCTCGACGCCAGCGCGGCGGTGACGCTGTTGATCACGCCCAGCAGCTCGCGCATGCCGAGCGCGGCCGACAGGACTTCGGCCAGCGAAGCCAGGAAGGTGACCGCGAACGAGGCCGCGAACCACGAGGCAACCCGGGTGCGCGATTCGACGATGATCTTGAACAGGCCGATCGTCATCAGGGAGAAGCAGCACACCAGGATGCCCCACAGCAGCGGCAGGTACATGCCATACGGCAGCAGCATGGCCGCCACCAGCATCGGCATGCACAGCCACTGCATGACGCGCATCGGCAGCGCGTAGCGCATCTCGGCCAGGTGTTCCTTGAGCAGCGCCTGGTACAGCGTCAGGGTGGCGATGCCGTACAGGGTGATCGTCACCGCGCGGCTGCGCAGCAGCCAGTCGGACGGCACGGTCTGGCCCAGCCACTGGATGTCCCAGCCGGCCGACAGCGCGCCCACGCGCAGGTTGAGGATCAGCCAGCCGGCGAACAGCACGTACACCGGCTGGCGGTTGATCAGGGCGGTGATGATGATGAACAGGGCGAGCACGATCATGCCGCCGTCGAGCAGGCCCGACTTGCGGTGATATTGCTCGACCGACAGCGCGAACTGGTCGGCCGGCCATTGCAGCACGCCCAGGCGCGCCGGCCCGGCGAAACCGGCGCGGCACAGCAGCTGGCGCGGCAGCGGCGCCGCGTGCAGCGAGAAGCCGGCTTTTTCGGCGCGCAGCACGCCGCGTTCCACGCTGCGGGTGGCGCTACCGAGCGGCGCCAGCGTGGCACCATCCCAGCAGGCGATGTCGAGCGCGTGGCGCGACGGGAATTCGACCACCTGGGCGCCGGGACGCGGCATCGGCTCGAACAGGAACCACACCGGCGCTTCCGACAGGTGGGTGTCGTGGCCGTTGGTGAGCGGACGCGCGCGCACCTGGGCCAGCGCGGCGGCCGGGTTCAGGACCGCGGACTCGTCGACGGTGACGTGCATCGCCAGCGGCACGTCGCCGCTTGTACGGTATTCGTCGTGCCAGAACAGCAGCGCGACCAGCGACACGATGCCGATCCCGAGCGGAATCAGGTAGAACGAAAAGATGTTTAACACCAGCTCGACGGCCGAGTGCACGGCGGCCGGCACCTTGGAGCGCAGCTGGGGTTTGAGGTTGGACATAGACGGCTTCGAGGCAAACTTGCGGCTGCCGCGCACATGCTGGAGGCAGTGCGACGGCCAGTAAAGCACAAGGATACAGCTTTAGCCTGATGCCGTCATGCAATAAATGCTCAGGCTACGGCCATTTCACAACGGTTTTGAGCGGCTTGCAGCTCGGTCCTGCGCGGCACGATCAGGCTCGGCGGCGGCGCGGCCGGACCGATGTCGATGTCCGGATGGTGAGTGTTGAAGAAGAAATTCAGCATCGGGTGACGCGCCTCCAGCCAGCGCTGCTGGAAGGTAGCGATCTCGAACGCCATCACGCGGTGCGGCAGGTTGCCGACGTGGCGCAGCGGCACCATGCCCTGTTCCGGGAACACGTCGACGAACATCAGCTGCTGGTACTGGCGGTCGACCGGCGAGCGGCCGGTGGCCACCGAGTAGTCGATCGCGTTGTCTTCGCAATACATAAAGCAGGCCTTGACCAGCGCGATCTTGACCATGCGGCCGACCCGGCCTTCGTCGATGCCCAGGCGCGTGGCTTCGACCAGGCGCTTGCCCTGCAGCCAGTCGGGCAGGGTCACCGATTCTTCCACGCCCAGCGGACGGTAGAGGTTGGTGCGGATGCGGGTGCTGCCGATCGGCGTGCCGTCGAGCTTGGATTCGGCGAGCAGCACGATGGTGTCGGCGTCGTAGTCGGCGGCCTCCGGCTGCGCCAGGCTGCGGGCGAACTCGGGCACGTGGCGAGCATAGGCGGCGTGGCGCACGCGCACGGCCTTCAGCAGATCCGCTTCGGTCTCGACCCGGCGGACGGTGAACGGCAGGCGTTCGACGCTACGTCCCGCAGCGGCTTCGCGCGCAGTACGCGAGCGGGACGCTTTGGGTGGGTTGAACACGGCTGCTGGAAACAGCTCCATGGCGGTACTCCTGAATAAAGATTTGATAATGGGTTTGTCTGGGACAAATTATCAATCCGGCCATGGCGAATCGAACTGCTGAGTAAGCGTGCTTTTTGCCTTCTATTTAATGCTCATCAATACGGCTGCCGAGTAGCAAATACCAAGTGTTCCAATCGGATCCGACAGCCTGGTTATGCGGGCGCGGCGTCCCGCGTTAACCTGGCTGCAACACGCGCCTGTCACATCATGCGCGCCGAACCCGACACGCGGATGGACGCGCCGGCTTCGCTGCCGATCTCGGCCGTCAAACGGGAGCGCATGCCCATGTCCTCGCCCTGCACCACTTCGATCCGTCCGCCGTGCGGCCAGCCGATGTCGCGCAGGTAGCCGGCCAGCGCCGCGGTGCCGGCGCCGGTGGCCGGGTCCTCATAGACGCCGCCGGAGGCGAACGGGTTACGCGTATGAAACAGCTGTGCGTGCTCGGCCCAGGCCAGCACGATCGTCACCAGGCCGTAGCGCGCCATCAGCGCGCGCCCCGCTTCCAGCTCGTAGCGCATCGCCGCCAGCGCCGCGCGGCTCGACAGCGCCAGCACCAGGTGGTCGGCGCCGCCATGGGCCAGCGCCGGCGGGATGCGCGGGTCGAGATCGGCCGCTGCATAGCCGAACAGCGCCAGCGCGGCCTCGACCAGGTCGGCGGATGCGGCCGTGCTGCGGGTCGGCGGCGACTGCAGCGCCGCCAGTACACGCGCGCCATCGACCCGGCCTTCTACCGTGATCGCCGCCGCGTTCAGCTGCAGGGCATAGCGCCCGTCGCCATGCTTGCGCGCCAGCGCGGCGCCGAGGGCGATGGTGGCGTGGCCGCAGAATGGGACTTCGGATTCGGGCGAGAAGTAGCGAACGCGCCAACTTTCTCCTTCAGGCGCAGCGAAGGCGGTCTCGGAAAAGCCGACCGCATGCGCCAGGCGCCCCATCTCGGCGGCGGACGGCAGGCTGGCGCCGATCCAGACCCCGGCCGGGTTGCCGCCCTGGCCGGCGTCGTCGAAGGCGGCGATGCGCTCGATGGTGCAGAGCTGCTGGGCAAAGTCGGTGGGCTGGTTCGGGTTCATCGGGCGCCTCATATGGTCGGGATGCCAGCATGATAACGGCACCCGGACAGCGGTGCTCGACCCGCGGTGGATGAAATGCGCGGTCGATCGGCCGGCGCGCGCCGATGCCGTGTACAGTCGAAGATTGGCGCAACGACCGACCATCGATGGAGACTTGCCGTGACCGGACAATTCGAATCAGCCCAAGCCTCCCCCGAACTTCTGTGGGGCTGGCTCGCCGCGCGCTCGGTGGCACGCGGCCTGCCGTTGCCGGTGCCGGCCCATGGCGGCATGCGGGTCGATACCGGGCGGCCGGACGAAGCGAGCCGGCATGTATTCGCCGGGCCGGACCCGCGCATCGGCGAGCTGGCGGCAGCGATCCGCACGCCGCGCCACTTCATCAAGATGTGCGGTCCGGGTGAACGGCTGCTGTCGCTGGCGCCGGCGGGATGGGAGCTGCAGCCGCGCGCCTACCTCATGACCCAGGACGTTTTCCGGCAGCCGCCGCTGGCGCTGGACCCGGCATACCGCCTGGCGCTCGCGCGCCAGGGCGGCGCCATCGCCGTGTCCATCCATGCGGACGATGGCCGGATCGCTGCCAGCGGATACGCTGCCGAGCATGGCGGCGCATTCGTGTTCGACCGTATCGCCGTCGATCCGGGCCACCGGCGGCGCGGACTGGGCCGCGCACTGATGGCGGCCCTGGGCGCCGAGCAGCGTTCGCCGCAAGCGACCAGGGTGCTGGTCGCCAGCGACGACGGCCGCGCCCTCTACAGTACGCTGGGCTGGTCCGTGCGCTGCGCCTATTCGACCATCGTGATTCCCGGCTAGCGCGCCTGATCCATCTTCGGCAGCAGCGCCGCCATGATGCCCAGCAGCGGCAGGAACGAGGCGATGCGGTACACCTGGTCGATGCCGTGGATGTCGGCGATGTGGCCCATGGCCGCCGCGCCGATGCCGCTGATGCCGAACATCAGGCCGAAGAAGATCCCCGAGATCATGCCGACCTTGCCCGGCACCAGCTCCTGCGCGAAGACCACGATGGCCGAGAAGGCCGACGACATCACCAGCCCGATCAGCACCGACAACACGCCGGTCCAGAACAGGTTGGCGAACGGCAGCGCGATGGTGAACGGCGCCGCTCCCAGGATCGAGAACCAGATCACGCGCTTGCGGCCGATCTTGTCGCCGATCGGGCCGCCGGCAAAGGTCCCTGCCGCGACCGAGGCCAGGAACAGGAACAGGTACAGCTGGGCGGTGCCGACCGGCAGGTGGAACTTGTCGATCAGGTAGAAGGTGTAATAGCTCTGCAGGCTGGCCATGTAGATGTACTTGGAGAACACCAGCAGCGCCAGCACGCCCAGCGCCTGCCATACCTTGTGGCGCGGCAGCGCCGGGCCGGCGTGCGCCGCGGCCTTCTTGACCATGTTCTGCAGGTGGTTGCCGTACCAGCGGCTCACGCCGATCAGCACCGCGACGGCCACCAGCACCAGCAGCATGAACCAGGCGATCCTGCCCTGGCCGCGGCCGACCACGATCGCCGCGGCCAGCAGCGGACCGAGGGCCGAACCGAGGTTGCCGCCGACCTGGAAAAGCGACTGGGCGAAGCCGAAGCGCCCGCCCGAGGCCAGGCGCGCCACGCGCGAGGCTTCCGGGTGGAAGGTCGAGGAACCGACGCCGATCATGCCGGCCGCGATCAGGAGCGTCGCGAAGCTGTTGGCGTACGCCAGCAGGCCGACGCCCGCCAGGGTGACGCACATCCCGACCGGCAGCAGGAACGGGATCGGGCGCTTGTCGGTGTACAGGCCGATCCAGGGCTGCAGCAGCGAGGCGGTGCACTGGAAGGTCAGGGTGATCAGGCCGACCTGGGTGAAGCTGAGGGCGAATTCGTGCTTCAGCAGCGGGTAGATCGACGGCAGGACAGCCTGGACGCAGTCGTTGAGCAGGTGGACGAAGGCGACCGAGAACAGGATTTGCATCACGGTGCCGGATGCGGCGGGGGTGGAAACGGTACTTTGTGTGGACATGGTGAGGCGTGCGAATCATGCCGGGTCAAAATGGACAGTCCGACAGGATAGTCCATTTTGCCGCAACAGGTGCGGCGCAGCCCGGAGCCACCAGCCCCAAAACCGTCATTCCCGCGCAGGCGGGAATCTAAGTTCGACGAACGGCCACTGCGATCAACGCTAGTGGAGTGCGTAAAACTTGGATTCCCGCCTGCGCGGGAATGACGGTGTTGAGGGTGACGGAGCTACGCTATGACTCTGTCGGAAATGCTTACTTCACCGGCACCAGGCGGATCGCCTGCCCGCCCCCCGGCGCCAGCTTCAGCTTGAGCGTGTCGGCCGCCGTCACGTTACGCTTCTCGATCGCCAGCGAAAAACGCTTCTCGGTGCGGTAGTCGGCATCGTCGCCGTCGCGGTAGATCTCGGCCACATAGGTCTTGCCCTGGTCCAGGAACGACAGCGGCATGTCCAGCACGCGCGCATTGCCGTCGGTGACCGAGCCCACGTACCAGGCGTCCGAATGACGGTCCTTGCGCGCGATGGTCGCGTACTCGCCCACTTCGCCGTGCAGCACGCGGGTGTCTTCCCAGTCGGTCGGCACGTCCTGGATGAACTTGAACGCGCCCGGATAGCGCTCGTAATGTTCGATCAGGTCGGCCGCCATCACCACCGGCGAGTAGATCAGCACGAAGTTGGCCAGCTGCTTGGCCTGGGTCGAGTTGAACGGCTTCTTGTTCTTGCCCTCCAGGCTCAGGATGCCCGGCGTGTAGTCGAGCGGGCCGCTCAGCATGCGGGTGAACACGATATTGGCTTCGTGGTCCACGGTGTTCGGCGGCTCGCCCCAGGCGTTGTACTCGACGCCGCGCGCGCCTTCGCGCGAGATCCAGTTCGGGTAGGTGCGGCGCAGGCCCGTATCTTTCACCGGTTCGTGGGTGTTGATTGCGATCTTGTAGCGCGCCGCTTCCTCGATCACTTTCTGGTAGTGGCGCACGCCCTCTTGCGAGTCGGTATAGCCGAAGTGGATCTTGCCGTTCTTGCCCATGAACTGGGCCGCGCCGCCGTCGGTCACGTAGCCGGTCTTGATGCTGTCCACGCCGTTCCTGGCATACAGCTTGAGGGCCGCGTCGAGCTGCTTCTCGTAGTGGGCGATATTGCCGCCGGTCTCGTGGTGGCCGATGATGTGCACGCCGCGCTGCTTGCCGTAGGCGGCCAGCGCCGGCAGGTCGAAGTGTGGATTCGACTTCGTGAAGTCCATGTCGGCGCCGTTGCCGGCCCAGTCGCTGTCCCAGCCCGGATTCCAGCCCTCGACCAGCACGCCGCGGAAGCCGTTCTTCGCCGCGAAGTCGATGTAGCGCTTGGTGTATTCGGTGGTCGCGCCCAGCTTCGGACCGTTGGCCCACGACTTGGTTTCCAGGTGCATGTCCCACCACACGCCGACGTACTTGGACGGCTTGACCCACGAGACGTCGCCCAGCTTGTTCGGCTCGTTCAGGTTCAGCACCAGGTCGGACATGTACAGGCCGGCCGCATTATCCGCGATCTGCATGGTGCGCCATGGCGTGGTGAAGGCGCCGCTGCGCACCACCGGCGCGCCGTTGGCGGATGGCGTCAGGTGCGCGCGCAGGCGCTGGCCTTCGACCCGGCGCAGCCACATCGAGGCGTAGTCCACCAGCGCCGCTTCGTGGAAGGCGATGTGGGTGCCGTTGTCCATCTTGACCGTCATCGGGGTATTCGCCATGCCGACTTCGCGCAGCGGCGACTTCTGGATCGGGTATTCCAGCGCCCAGACTTCGCCGGCCTGCTGCCACCAGGCGGTGGCCGGCTTGGCCACCACGAACTCGGTCAGCTCGTCGGCGATGTGCAGCGCGCGGTTATTGGCCTGTTTCGGGAATTCGTAGCGGAAGCCGACGCCGTCGTCGAACACGCGGAACACGATCGCCAGGCGGCGGCCGTCGTTCTTCTTGACGTCGACGCGCATCTGGCGGTAGTGGTTGCGCACCTGGCGGCGCTCGCCCCACGGCTGCTCCCAGGTATCGTCATGGTCGGTGACCACGTTGCGCTCGAGCGCGAAGCCCGCGTCGAGCGGCTTGTCGCTGGCCAGCACGAAGCCCAGGCGCGACGGCGCGATCACCGGCTCGCCCTTGCGGTCGATCTTGTACGACAGGCGCCCGTCCGGCGCCACCAGCACCGACACGCTGAGCACCTTGCCCGGCGACTCGACGGTCGCCATGTTCGGGTCGGCCAGCGCGCTGCCGCTGCTGACCACCATGCCCAGCGCCACGCAGCAGCGCACCGCGAGGCCAATACTCATGAATTTCTGTGCCATGTTCGATCCCATTCCTTGACTGCTCCTTATTTCACCAGCACCCGGTAACTCCAGGGCGCCATTTCAAAACTGCTGTTGCCATCCACCGTCACCTGCGCTCCGTTTGCGAAGTCGCGATAGGCGCCATGGTGCACGGCCTTGTCGAACGTCGCCTTCGCCGGCTTGTCCGACAGATTGAGTGCGACGAACACCTTGTCCTTGCCGTTGTCGCGCACGAAGCTGATCACCTGCTTCGGCAGCTTGTTCGGCACCTGCACCATCGGCGCGCCGAACTCGCCGTTCCACAGCGCCGTGTTCGATTTCTTGAGCGCGACCAGCTTCTTGTACAGGTCGAGATAGGGCGACGCCTGCCATTCGATCGGGTCGCGCTCGAAGAACGCCAGGCGCTTGCGGTTGCCCGCCTCCTGGCCGTTGTAAATCAGGGGCATGCCTTCGCTGACGAAGCTGAACACGATCGCCGCATCCACTGCCGGCCCGAACGACTCGAACTCGGTGCCGTCCCAGGCGTTCTTGTCGTGGTTGGTGGTGTACAGCATGCGGTAGGCCTGGCGCGGATAGAACTTGCCGTTCCAGGCGTAGTACACGTGCATGCGGGTGGCGTCGGCCTTGCCCCGGGCGATATCGTGCAGCGCGTCCCACCAGGTCCAGGCGTAGCTGGCGTCAAAAGCGTCGCGGTGCAGGTCGCGGCTTTCCCATTCGGCCAGCATGAACACCGGCTTGATGGCGCGCAGCTCGCGGCTGGCGTTGTCCCAGAAGTCCTGCGGCACCAGGCCGGCGGCGTCGACCCGGAAGCCGTCGATGCCGGCGTCGCGCACCCAGTACTTCATGGCGTCCGTCATGTAGCGCCGCAGCTCGGGCTTGCCGTAATCGAGGTCGATGATGTCGTCCCAGTTGAACCACGGGGTCGGATGCGGCTTGCCGTCGGCGTCGCGCGCGTACCAGTCCGGGTGCTGGGTCATCAAGAGGTTGTCCCACGACGTATGGTTGCCGACCCAGTCGATGATCACGCGCATGCCCAGCGCATGGGCGCGCTCGACAAAGCCTTTGAAATCTTCCAACGTGCCCAGCTCCGGATTGACGGCGCGGAAGTCGCGCACCGCGTACGGGCTGCCGAGCGAACCCTTGCGCTTGACTTCACCGATCGGGTGGATCGGCATCAGCCACAGGATGCCGACGCCCAGCTCCTTCAGGCGCGGCAGCTGCGCGGTGGCGGCCCTGAACGTACCCTCTTTCGTGAACTGGCGCGTGTTGATCTGATACAGCGTGGCGTTGCGGGTCCAGTCGGCGTGCTGGAACTGCACGTACGGTTTCGGCTGGTCCTGCGGCAGCGCTGCTGCAGCTGCCGCATGGGCGAACTGCGCGCCGGACACCAGCAGCAGGGACAGCAGCGCGCGTGAAAGCTTAATCTTCATCGGTGCTCAAAACTTGTAGTTGAGGCCAGCCGAATAGGTGCGGCCGAAGGTGACGGTGTTGGTGATCACGTTCGGATCGCTCGTGTACTCGCGGAACGGCTCGTTGGTCAGGTTGTGCCCCTGCAGGAACACCGACCAGCCCTTCAGCATGCCGCCCTGGAATTCGTACGAGGCCTGGGCGTCGGCGATGGTCTCGCCCTTGATGAAGGTGAACTGCGATTCGCTGCGATAGTCCAGGATCTGGCCGATGAAGCTGGAGCGTTTATATGCCGCCAGCGAGATCTGCACGCCGTTCTTCTCGTAGTACAGGCGCAGGCTGGTCACGTTTTTTGAAAGGCCCGGCAGGCCGATCGAGCTGACCGCGCCGTTGAATACCGGCGCATTGCTCGGGTTGACGAAGCCGCTCACCGGCAGGTTGACCGAGGAATCGGTGTAGGAGTGCGCGGCCTGGATGCCGAAGCCGTCCAGCGCATTGGCCAGCATCGAGAACGGCAAATTCACCGACAGCTCGATGCCGCGCATATTGCCGCCTTTGGTGTTGGTCGGCGTGGTCAGCACGCCGACCGTCGAACCGGCGTAGGCGCCGGTGGTCGGCAGCGGCGTATTGGCGCTGACGAACGGCGCGAAGTCGAACTGGCGCGGCGCGTTGATCACGTAGTTGTCGAGCTTCTTGTAGAAGCCGGCCACGCTGACGTAGCCCTTCTTGCCGAAGTATTTTTCGTACGACAGGTCGAGCGCGGTCGCTTCATACGGTTTGAGTTCCGGGTTGCCCGAGAAGCCGGTCAAGGAAGGATCGAGCTCGGTCGCGCTCTGCAGGCCGAAGTTCATGCTGGCCTTCAGGTTGTCCAGGTTGGCGCGCGAGATCTGCTTGCCGGCGCCCAGGCGCACTACCTGGTCGTTGCCGACGTCGAAGGTCAGGTTCACGCTCGGCAGCACGCTGGTGTAGTCGGTACCGCCGGTCTTGATCGACGACGGGCAGGTGGCGGCCGAATTGCCGGAGCAGTTCTGCAGGTCGACCTGGTTGCCGGCCGCGCGCTGGCGGGTGTCGACGAACTGCACGCCGATGTTACCCGTGTACGGCACCGAGAGCACCTCGCCCGCCAGCTCGCCCATCAGGTAGGCGGTGGTGACTTTCTCGCCCACGGTCCAGTCGCGCGCCAGCACGGTGGCGTCGACCCAGCGGTTCATGTCGTAGATCGTGCCCAGGGTGCCGGTCGGGTCGAAGGCGGCCACCGGGATGCCGGTCGGGCCGGCCAGTTCGATGGCGCTGCCGGGAATCGTCGCGCTGGCGTAGCCGTCGCCGTTGCGGATCGACAGGCGGCCCTCTTCGCCCAGGCGCGACTTGTCGCGCTTCGTGTAGTTGACGCCGACGCGCACGCCGGCCAGCGGGCCGAGTTCCAGGTCGCGCGCCGCTTCCAGGCGGATCGCCTGCACCTTGTCGTCGATGGTCGGCAAACTCAGGTAACCGGCCTGCGGCGACAGCGGACCGCCGCCCCAGCCGGCGACGTCGGTCAGCAGGGCGACGTTGCGGTCCGCATAGTTCAGGCTCGGCACGTAGCGCACGGCGTTGAAGTTGCTGCCGTTGAAGCCCGAATAGGTGATCGATCCGAGCTGGCTTTCCGGCGTGTTGCCCGGCTGGCCGGCGATGGTTTCGTAGTTGCTGAGGCGCTTGGTGCCCTTCGAGTACGACAGGTCGTTGGTGATGCGCCAGTCGCCGACCTTCAGTTCGTTGTTCACGCCGACCGACAGCAGCCGGTCCTTGCTCGAGAACATATGGTTGCGCACGTCGCCCTTGTAGTTGCTGAAGGTGCCGGCGGTCACCAAGCCGTTCTCGATCGTGGCGTCGGTGAGCACCGCGTTCGGATCGTAGATGCCGGTGCCGCCGACGATGGCACCTTCGATGCCGGTCTTCTTGGTCGCTTCCTCGCCGCGCGAATAAAACAGGTCGGCGGTGGAGCGGAACTTGTCGTTGGGGCGGAACTGCAGCGTCACCGAGGCGCCATCGCGTTCGCTCTTGCGGCGCGAGGTCTCGGCCATGAAGCCGTTGATGGCCTGGACCGTCTGGCCGTTGTACTCGATCGGCGAGGTGGCCGCGCCCCAGCTGTCGAATTTCAGTTCGCCGCCGTTGTCCTGCTTGAATGAAGTGAGGCCGACCGACAGGCCGAGCTTGCGGCCGAAGTACTGGTCGACATAGGTCAGCGTCTTGCGGTGGCCCGAGCCGAGGTCGGATCCCGAACCGTAGCCAATGCGCTCCTTGCGCGCATTGGCGGCCAACATGCGTTTGCCGAAGTCGAGCGGGCGCAGGGTGCGCAGGTCGATGGTCGAGGCCAGGCCCTGGCCGACCAGGCTGGCGTCCGGCGTTTTATACACCAGCACACTGCCGGTGAGTTCGGACGGGAACAGGTCGAATTCGGGGCTGCGCGCATCGCTGGTGGAGGCCTGTTCGCGCCCGTTCAGGAGCGAGCCGTTGAAGGTCGGCGACATGCCGCGCACCGACACTTCGGTGGCCTTGCCATTGACCTTGCTGCGCTGGGTGGTAACGCCCGACAGGCGCGAGATCGACTGCGCCACGGTGGTGTCGGGCAGCTTGCCGATGTCTTCGGCTGATACCGCCTCGACGATCGAGGTGGCGTTGCGCTTGATCGAGATCGCCGCCTCGATGCCGCGCCGGATGCCGGACACGTTCACGGTCGCCACCGGTGCCTGCTGATCCTGGACGATGCTGGTCACGGCGGGCTTGTTGCCCTGTTCCATGTCCTTTTCTTCAGTGGCGGTATGCGCCTGCTGCGCGTGGGCGCTGGACAGGCCGACGATCAGCAGCGCGCAGGCGCCGGCGAGTGGATGCAATAGGAAAGGCTGGCGGCGCGTGCGGTCACGGCGGGTCGTCATGGTGGTCTCCTGATTTTATAATTGTCCAGCTCATCGTCTGGTGCGTGCGATAGTCCGCTATCGCCCGCGCGTGGTCAACGCGACAACTAAAGCGAATCTGAAGATAGCGCGTCGCGCCCGCGCCACAACGCGCTAGTAAAATGGGTGCATGAAGATATTGATGATCGAGGACGACCTCGCGATCGGCCAGGCTTTGCTGTCCGTGTTCCAGGACGAAGGCCACACCGCGGTCTGGCTGCGCCTGGCCGCCGACGTGCTGGCGCGCGTGCGCCAGGAACCATTCGACGCCGTGGTGCTGGACCTGAACCTGCCCGACGGCGACGGCAACGAGCTGCTGCGCGCCCTGCGTCTTGACGGCGTGCGGTTGCCGGTATTGATCATCAGCGCGCGCGACAGTCTGCAAGACCGTCTGAAAGGTTTCGACCTGGGCGCCGACGACTACCTGATCAAGCCGTTCGAGATCCCCGAACTGCTGGTGCGCCTGCGCGCCATGGTGCGCCGCAGCCACGGCGCGATCGAGGAAAACCTGTGGCAGGCGGGCGACGTGGTGCTCGACGAGAACCGCATGCTGGTCACGCGCGCCGGCCAGGCGGTGACGCTGTCGAAGACCGAATTCGCGCTGCTGCTCACGCTCATGAAGCAGGCCAACCGGGTGCTGACGCGGGTCGAGCTGGAGCGGCGCGCCCTGCCCTGCGCGGATGGACATAGTGGCCAGAGCCAGACCCTGGACGTTCACATCTTCAACCTGCGCAAGAAGATCGGCGAAGGCGTGATCCGTACCGTGCGCGGGGTCGGCTACATGGTGCAGCGCAATGCTTAGAACAGGTAGGGCACTCAGGCAGCCGTCGCTGTTCCGGCGCCTGATGTTCAGTTTCAGCGGCGTGCTGCTGGCGTTCGCGCTGGCGGGCATCGTGTGGGCCTTCTACGAAGCCAAGGCCACCCAGCGCATGCGCACCAACAGCGAGAACAAGGCGCATGCGCTCAACATGCTGGCCCACCTGAGCGACCTGGCCGACCGGCCGCAGCGCATGGTGCCGGTGCTGCAAACCATCGAAAACAACCGCCGGCAGATGTTCCGCGAACTCGATTACCACTCGCACGTGCGGGTGCGGGTCTGGCACGACGGACGGCTGGTCTACAACTCAATGCCGGAGCTGCCCGACATGCTGCCCGAGCGCGCCACGTCCGACGCCTACGCCTGGGTGCGCGCGGTCGCGCGCGACGACGCCAAGGGCCTGGTGGTCGAGCGCCAGCACGAAGTCGACGACGAATGGATGCTGACCGTGTGGGGCGTGAGCTTCCTGCTGTCGTCCACCATCTCCAGCCTGCCGCTGCTGCTGATCCCGGCCTGGCTGATCGTCGGCATCGGCCTGCGTCCGCTGCGCTCGATCGCCGGCGCCATCGCGCAGCGCTCGGACGCCGATCTAACGCCGCTGCCCGATTCGACCTACCGCGAGCTGTCTCCCCTGGTCGACGCGATCAACGGCCTGATGCAGCGCCTGAGCCGGCGCATCGAGCACGAACACGAATTCCTGACCGACGCCGCGCACGAACTCAAGACGCCGCTGGCGGCGATCCAGATCAACGCCCACGTGCTGCTGACCCGCTGCGGGGGCGAAGCCGCCGAGCGCTGCGCCGAACCGGCGGCCGGCCTGCGCGCCGGCGTGGCGCGCGCCACCCATACCGTGCATCAGCTGCTGGCGCTGGAGCGCACGCGCGCCGAGCCGCAGGTCGACCAGGATTGTCCGCCGACCGGCGTCGCCGAATTCGTGCGCGACCGGGTGGCGGCGGCGGCGCACCTGGCGGTGCAGCGCAATATCGAGATCGAGTTCCACGCCGACGGCGACGGGGTGCTGCCGCTGCACCTGGAAAGCATGGCGGCGGCGGTCGATAACCTGATCAGCAATGCGATCAAGTATTCGCCGCAGGATGGAACGATTACCGTGCGCCTGACATCGGTCCCTGGCGGGCAGCGGCTGTCGGTGTGCGACCAGGGGCCGGGGATTGCGCCGGAGCTGCGCGCGAAGGTGTTCGAGCGGTTTTATCGCGTGCCGGGGCAGGAGCAGCTGGGTAGCGGTTTGGGCCTGGCGATTGCGGAGCGTGGCGCGGCGAGGAATGGCGGCACGATTGCCTTGTCCAATGGCGAGGGCGGACGCGGGCTGATGGCGACGATCGAGTTTGCGGGTGCGGCGGCGTAATCCGTTAAAGCCTCCCGCTAGCTCGCCATGAAAAACGGCAGCACGTGCTGCAGCAGCGTATCCGGAGCCTCCTCGGCGATGTAGTGCCCGCACGGCAGCCCCTGCCCTGTTACGTCGTCAGCCACGCGTCGCCACTCGGCCAGCGGATCGAAGCAGCGCCCGATCACTCCCTGCTCTCCCCACAGCACCAATAACGGCATCGACAGCTTGCGCCCCGCCTCGCGGTCAGCCCGGTCATGCTCCAGGTCGACCGTCGCCGCCGCCCGATAATCCTCGCACAGCCCGTGCGCCGCCCCCGGCAAGGCCAGGCAGCGCTGATATTCGGCCAGCGCGCGCGGATCGAACGGCGCCAGCCCGGCGCTGCGCTTGCCCATCACGTCGCGCACGTAGGCCGCCGGGTCGGCCTCGATCAGCCGCTCCGGCATGGGCGCCGGCTGGATCAGGAAGAACCAGTGCCAGTAGGCGCGCGCGAACGCTTCCGAAGTCTGCTCGTACATCGCCAGCGTCGGCGCGATATCGAGCAGCGCCAGGCGTTCGACCGCCTGCGGATGGTCGAGCGCCAGCCGGTGCGCGACACGCGCGCCGCGGTCATGCGCCAGCACGCGAAAGGTCTCGAAGCCGAACGAGCGCATCACCGCCAGCACGTCGGCCGCCATGGTGCGCTTGCTGTAGTTGGCATGGTCGGCGTCGCCTGTGGGCTTGGACGAATCGCCATAACCGCGCAGATCGCACGCCACCACCGTGAAGCGTTCGGCCAGCCGCGGCGCGACCCGGTGCCAGATGGCCAGGGTCTGCGGATGGCCGTGCAGCAGCAGCAGCGGCGGGCCCGATCCGCCGACGAGGGCATGGATGCCGATCCCGGCGTCTACGTCGACGCGCACCGACCGAAAACCGGGAAATAAGGACAGCGTCACCATACTCAGCCTTGAGAAAAATCAAACAATGCGAAGAAATCGCAGTGTACACAAGAATAGTTTCTTGCCTTTAGGTTAGGCATTTAACTGCAGCCGGTGGCCGCCATGCCTAGACTGTTGGTTATGAGCCGCCGCCTGGATACCCACACCGCCGAACTGATCGGGATCGCGATCCTGACCCGAGATGCATTCGGCCTCGACCGCGCGCGCCGCTACGCCAGCCTGGCCGGCCTGCCGCCGGACCTGGCTGACAGCGTGCTCTCGCGCCCGTTCGCATCGCTGCGCCGCGTCGACGCCACGCCGGTGCGGGTCGATCGCCGCCGGCACAGCGACAAGCATGTCTCGCATTTGCAGCGGCGCAAGGCCGACTTCAGCTAGCACGCTGTCGCCATCCGGCTGACCGTCATTTTCTTGACCACTGCGCCGTGAACAGGTATTGCTGCGCACATGGCGTGCCTGCGCACAGCGCCGGCTTGTAGCGCTCGCGCAGCAGCACCGCCGTCATATAGTCGGACGTGTTCTTGCCCGGCGTGCTGTACACGTGTGCGGCGGTCGCCTTGCCTGCTGCATCGACGTCGACCACGATGCGCAGCTCGCCGTATTCGCGCAGGTAGTCGCTTGCCTTCATCAGCTGGGTCCAGACACCCTTGATGCCCTCCAGCGGATACGGCGGCTCGTCGCCCTCGCCCATGGCCTCGTAGGGTGCCTTGAGCCTGGCCTGCTGCTCGGCACTCAGTTCGCCATACGGCTTGTCGAATGGGATGTTCGACCGGGCGCCGGAATCCTGCATCCGCGTGCTGCCGAGCGGCCAGTCGGACTTGAGCTGGTATTTGTACTGCGCCTGGCCGGCCACTGTCGGCAGTGCGCAGCACAGGAAGAAGGTCGCGACGAGGAAACGCATGCCTGCTCCGGTCAATGAAAATGCGACTCTAGCATTCGCATGTGGCCGAATGTGCACGCAAAATCACGGGCGCCGCGTGCATGCAGTACGCATGTCCGCGACGCCTGCCCCCCCCCGCTGTTCACGGCGTCAGCCGCCCTTGTGCCAGCAGTTCACGCGTGCGCCTGAGGGTAGACAGCAGCGCGGCGCGGTAGCCCTGGTCGCTGTCCATCATCGCCTGCTCGGCCTGTTCTTCGGGGCCGCCCGGCTGCTTGCCGCGCAGGCCCAGGTAGCAGTAGAAGCGCAGCTGCAGCGCCCCGCTCTCGTCCTCGAACAGCTCGTTGACGATCACGCCTTCGCGCGGGCCGGACGCCTGGAAGAACGATACCTTGTGCTCATGCTCGAAGCCGATGATCTCGCGCAGGTCCTGGCCGCCGATGGTAGCTTCGCGCACGATATGGTCCTCGCCCTCGTGCACCACGTCGCAGCGGGTGCACAGCTTGGGCGGCAGGAACAGCCGCGCATCGCGCGCCTTGAGCACCAGGCCGGTCCAGGCCTGGGCGCGGGTCAGCGGCACTTCGCCTTCCGGATTGACCGGGACGGTGGCAGTCGAATAAATCATGATGACGCTCCTTGTGATGAGTCGATGATTCAGGCCGAGGCGGCGACGCCGGCGGCGAACTCGCGATACGAGTGCAGCGGGCGTCCCAGCATCCTGGTCAGACGTTCGACGTCGCCCGCCTCGGGCCGCATGCCGTCGCTCAGGAAGCGCTCGGCCATCAGGCGCATGTCGTATGCCATCCAGCCCGGCATGAAGTTGCGCAGGTTGCGCTCGAAGCCTTCGACGTCGCCGCCGCCGTAGGCCACCGGGCGCTGCAACGCCTCGGACCAGATCGCGGCGAGGTCAGGACCGCTCAGCGTGTCCGGGCCGACCAGGTTGATGCGCTCGAGCGGCAGCGGCGCAGCCGATTGCTCGCGCCGGATCAATTCGATGGCCGCGATCTCGGCGATGTCGCGCGTATCGACCATGGCCAGTCCCTTCGACCCGACCGGCATCGGATACACCCCGTGGCCGAGCACCACGTCCTTCACGGTCAGGTCGTTGCCGATGAAGTAGGCCGGACGCAGGATGGTGGCGTTGAAGCCCATGCGCTCGATCATGCGTTCGACCCCGAACTTGCCGGCGAAGTGCGGCACGTTCACGTACAGGTCGGCATGGATCACCGACAGGTAGACGATGCGTTCGATGCCGGCCTCGCGCGCCAGGTTCAGCGCCGCCAGCGCCTGGGTGAATTCATCGGGCGTGACGGCGTTGAGCAGGAACAGCGTCGACACGCCCTTGAGGGCGCTGCGCAGCGAATCGACGTCGAGCAGGTCGCCCTTGGCCAGTTCGACGCCGGCCGGCAAGCCCGCTTGCCGGGCCTTGGCGGGATCGCGCACCAGGGCGCGCACATCGGCGCCGCGCTGCACGAGTTGCTGGACGACCTGGCTGCCGACAGTGCCGGTGGCGCCGGTAACGAGGATGGTCATGGTGTTCTCCTTGAGGTGTGGTTGACGGTGAGTTCATGGTAGCCATCCCACCGGTGATCCGATAGACTGCAAATTTGGACACTACGTCTCACAGGTGGAACACATGGATTTGCTTGCCCTCGTCGATTTCAATCTGGTCGCCCGCCATGGCGGCTTCGGACGCGCCGCGCGCGCCAGCGGCCGCCCCAAGGCGACCCTGTCGCGCCGGGTGGCCGACCTGGAAGCGGGCCTCGACCTGCGCCTGTTCGAGCGCGGCGCGCGCACCCTCAAGCTGACCGAGGAAGGCCGCGCCCTGCACCAGCGCAGCGCCGCCCTGCTGGCCGAACTGGACGAGGCCACGGCGATGATCGCTTCGGGGGCCGACCGCCCGCGCGGACGCCTGCGCATCAGCGCGCCGCTGCTGTTCTCTCAGGTCGCGATGGGCAAGCTGGCGGCCGGCTTCGCGCTGCGCTACCCCGAGGTGCGGCTCGAAGTCACCACCGAAGACCGGGCCGTCGACATGGTCGAGGAAGGCTACGACCTGGTGATCCGGGTGAATCCCGATCCGGACGAGAGCCTGGTCGGGCGCATCTTCCTGCGCGACCGGCTGCTGGTGGTGGCCGGCCCGACGCTGGCGCGACCGGATGACGGCAGCGCCGTGCCGGCCGTGGTGCGCGCCGGGCGCGAGCAACCCGCGCAGTGGAAAGTGAAAGGGACGGATGCGGCGCGCATCGCGGTCGATCCGGTGCTGCGCCTGTCGTCCTTGATCATGGTGCGCGACGCCGTGCGCATGGGCGTTGGCGCCGCCGTGCTGCCCGCCTCGCTGGTCAGCCACGATCTGGCCGCCGGAACGCTGGTGCACTGGGCCGATCTCGACATGCCGGATACCGCCCTGTGGGCGCTGTACCCGTCGCGCCGCCTGTTGAACGCGCGCGTATCGGCGTTTCTCGACTATTTGAAACAAGCCTTCCCGCATGGCACGCCGGACGAACTGGCCGCGCACATCGCACCCTGATGCCGCCCGCATGCCAGCGCACCTTACGTGGCCCTGACATTGTGTCAAGTGTTGTAAAGATGCCCTCCGTAGTTACCACGAATTGACACCCAGACAAGTGCTGAGCAGTATGGCCTGGAGGCCAGCGCCTCCCCTTCCCAAGAACGTCGCCGTACATAAAAGGAATCAGCACCATGCAGAGAGCCAGGACGGAAAGAACAGCAGTAGCCCTGGCGATCGCCGCGCTTTGCGCGGGGGTCGCCCAGGCACAGGAAACGACGCAAGCCGCAGCACAATCCACGCCGGCCGCCGCTGACGGCGCCACCGTGGTGGTCACCGGCACCCGGGTGGCCAATCGCACCGCGCTCGACACCACCGCGCCGGTCGACATCATCTCGGCCGAGACCCTCAGGAATGCCGGCAGCACCGAGATGAACCAGGCGCTGGCCGTGGCCCTGCCCTCGCTGAACTTCCCGCGTCCTTCGCTGACCGACGGCACCGACACCATCCGCCCCGCCACCCTGCGCGGCATGGCGCCCGACCAGACGCTGGTGCTGGTCAACTCCAAGCGCCGCCACGCCTCGTCGCTCGTCAACGTCAACGGCTCGATCGGCCGCGGCTCGGCCGCGGTCGACCTCAACACGATCCCGACCGCGATCGTCAAATCGGTCGAGGTGCTGCGCGACGGCGCCGCCGCCCAATACGGCTCGGACGCCATCTCCGGCGTGGTCAACCTGCGCCTGCGCACCGACCGCGACGGCGGCGAAGCGAGCGTGGTCTACGGCGCGCGCAAATCCGAGTACGACCTGTGGAACGACGTGACGCCGGCGGGCGGCACCTGGAGCGGCCCGGATTCGCGCAAGCGCACCGACGGCCAGACCGCCACCGTCAGCCTGTGGAAAGGCCTGGCCTGGGGCGAGAGCGGCTTCGTGACGCTGGCCGCCGAATACCGGGACCAGCACCGCACCGAGCGTGGCGGCTACGACGTGCGCCAGCAGTATCCGCGCGTGAACGGCGCGTTCGACCCGCGCGAAAACACCATCGACCGCTTCAATGCCTGGTATGGCGAGCCGGAGATGGAGCAGGCCACCTTCTTCGCCAACGCCGGCAACAACCTGGGCGGCGGCGTCAAGGTGTATGGCTGGGCGAGCTACCAGGACCGCGACGCCCGTTCGGCCGGCTACTTCCGCCCGGCGCAGGATGCGCGCAACATCATCTCGATCTATCCGGACGGCTTCCTGCCGATCATCGCGCCGACCGTGAAAGACTTCTCGATGACCGGCGGCGTGACCTGGCAGATCGGCGACTGGGACATGGACGCCTCGCTCGGCTACGGCAAGAACAAGATGGAATACACCATCGAGAACACGCTGAATCGCTCGCTCGGGCCGAGCAGCAAGACCGAGTTCTACGCCGGCGGCTACTCGTACGACCAGACCGTGTTCAACCTGACCGGCGTGAAGTCGATCCCGATGGCGGCGCTGTCGTCGCCATTGAACCTGGCGATGGGCGTGGAAGCGCGGCGCGAAGGCTACGAGCTGTTCGCCGGCGAGGAGCAGTCGTACAGCTTCGGCGGCGTGCTGCTGCCGAACGGGACGCCGGCGGCGCCGGGCGCCCAGGTCTTCCCGGGCTTCCGGCCTGCGAATGAAGTCGATGCGCACCGCAACGCGGTCGGCGCCTTCATCGACCTGGAAGCGAACCTGACGCCCGAGCTGCTGGCGTCGGCCGCGGTGCGCGCCGAGCGCTACTCGGACTTCGGCAACAGCCTGGCCGGCAAGCTCGCGCTGCGCTACGACTTCTCGCGCGCCTTCGCGCTGCGCGGCGCGATCCAGAACGGCTTCCGCGCGCCGTCGCCGCAGCAGCAGAACTTCACCTCGACCTCGACCAACTTCATCAACGGCGTGCCGTACGAGATCACCACCTTCAAGCCGGAAGACCCGGTGGCCGTGGCCCTGGGCGCCAAGCCGCTCGACGCCGAGGAATCGGTGAACGCCTCGATCGGCGCGGTGATGCGCTTCGGCGACGTCAGCGTCACGGTGGACGCCTACCGGATCGACATCGACGACCGCATCATCCTGTCCGAGAACCTCACCCAGGCCAACGTGCGCGATTTCATCGCGCGCCAGGGCTTCATCGGCGTGGGCGGCGGGCGCTTCTTCATCAATGGCGTGGACACCACCACCAAGGGCGTGGACGTGGTGATCAACTGGCCGCTCAACACGGCGGGCAGCGGACGCTTCGACTTCACGCTGGCCGGCAACGTGACCGACACCGAAGTGACCCGGGTGCCGGTGACCGAGCAGCTCTCGAGCCTGAGCCCATCGCCGGTGCTGTTCGACCGCCTGAACGTGCTGTCGCTGGAGAAGGGCCAGCCGAAGAACAAGGTCAGCGCCAGCGTCAACTGGAAGCTGGGCCAGTGGGGCGCGACGCTGCGCGCCAC
This sequence comes from Massilia sp. YIM B02443, assembly GCF_030411955.1. Taxonomy (GTDB): domain Bacteria; phylum Pseudomonadota; class Gammaproteobacteria; order Burkholderiales; family Burkholderiaceae_D; genus Telluria. Next base: position 20,116 of record NZ_JASNRA010000014.1, on the reverse strand, counting down.
CCGCTATGGCGAAGTGCTGTCGCCGGGGACCACGGCGGCGTTCGACTTCGAGCTGGGCGCCAAGACCGTGGTGGACCTGGAAGGACGCTTTGCGGTGACGCCGAAACTGGCGCTGGCGCTGGGGGCCGACAACGTGTTCGACCAGTATCCGGAGACGCTGCCGCCGGCGCTGAATACCACGGGGAATACGCCGTTCTCGAACTACGCGCCGTTCGGGCGCTCGGGGCGGTATATCTATGCGCGGGCGAACTATTCGTTCTGACGTGGCGTAGGGTGCGGGCTCGCGGGTGAGCCGCGGGCCTGCGTGCTAACTTGGGTTCCCGCCTTCGCGGGAACGACGGTCTTTAGGTAAGTGGTCCGATTCGGGCAGCCAGTTCTGCCACCCTCTAAAACAACGTCGTCCCCGCGAAGGCGGGGACCCAAGTTCGCACCGCAGCCACCAGCGCATCGCTTCTCCTACGCCTCCAACCCCTCCCCCAACCTCTTCGCCAGAAACTCCACCAGCGCCGCCACCCTCGGCGCCAGCGCGCCCTGCCTGTAAAACACCGCCCACACCGGCTGCGACCATGGCAACGCGAATTCCTCCAGCACCGGCACCAGCGTCCCCGCCGCCACGTCCGCGCGGGTCATGAAATGCGACAGCGACGCGATCCCCGCCCCGGCCAGCGCCAGGTGCCGGATCGTCTCTCCGCTCGACGCATGCAATGCCGGCGCCACGCTCCACCCTTCCACACCGTCGTGCGCCAGCGGCCAGGTATTGAGTGACGCCGGCGCCGTGAAGCCGAGCGTGCGATGCTGCGACAGATCGGCCGGCGTCCGTGGCGTCCCATGTTTGGATATATAAGCCGGCGCCGCCAGCACCCGCAGTCGGCTGCTGCCCAAACGCCGCGCATTGAGCGTCGAATCGGGCAAGGCGCCGATGCGGATCGCCAGGTCGGCCCGCTCCTCGATCAGGTCGACGTAGGTCTCGCCGCTGACCAGTTCCAGCTGCACCAAGGGATACGCTTCCATGAACTCCGGCAGCAAAGGCGCCAGCAGATGGCCGAGTGCCGGCGTGGCGGCATTCACCCGCACCAGGCCCGAAGGCTGCGAACGGCGCGCCGCCGCCTCGGCGTCGAGGTGCGACAGGTCGGCCAGCAATACGCGCGCCCGGCCCAGCAGCCAGGCGCCTTCTTCGGTCAGCTGCAGGCGCCGCGTGGTGCGGTGCATCAGCGTCATCTGCAGGCGCTCCTCGAGCCGCGAAATGGTGCGCGAGACGCCCGACGGCGTCTGTCCCAGGCGCTCGGCCGCCGCCGAAAACGAACCGGCATCCATGACGGCGGAAAATACAATCAAGGCATCGACGTCAATCATTGATGACTCCAGCTCAAAAGTAAATTGTACAGCCGGCTATTTTTCCTTGCCCGCCGCACAGGCACACTGCCTGCCTGACCCAAGCCGCCTGAAGCGGCTTGGCCTCATCCGGCTCAACAAGGAGAACACATGCCACTCGCACTCTGGGCGCTCACACTGAGCGCCTTCGCCATCGGGACCACCGAATTCGTGATCGTCGGCCTGATCCCCACCATCGCCGCCAGCCTGCAGGTGTCGGTGCCTTCGGCCGGCCTGCTGGTCAGCCTGTACGCGCTGGGCGTCGCCATCGGCGCGCCGGTGCTCACCGCGCTCACCGGCCGCGTGCCGCGCAAGCGCCTGCTGCTTGGCCTGATGGCACTGTTCACGCTCGGGAACCTGGTCGCCTGGATCGCGCCCAACTACGCCAGCCTGATGGCCGCGCGCGTGCTCACCGGCCTGGCCCACGGCGTGTTCTTCTCGATCGGCTCCACCATCGCCACCGGCCTGGTGCCGAAAGAGAAAGCCGCCAGCGCCATCGCCCTGATGTTCAGCGGCCTGACCGTGGCCCTGGTCACCGGCGTGCCGCTCGGGACCTTCATCGGCCAGCACTTCGGCTGGCAGGCGACCTTCCTGGCGGTAGCGCTGCTGGGCGTGATCGCCATCGCCGGCAGCGCGCTGCTGGTGCCGAAGGATATCGCGGGCAGCAAGCCGTCAAACCTGACGACGCAACTCGCGGTGCTGAAGAAGCCACGCCTGCTGCTGGTGTACGCCATGACCACGCTCGGCTACGGCGGCTCGTTCATCGCTTTTACTTACCTGGCGCCGATCCTGCAGGAAGTGGCCGGTTTCGCGGCATCGTCGGTAAGCCTGGTGATGCTGGTCTACGGCGTCTCGGTCGCGGCCGGGAACATCTGGGGCGGCAAGCTGGCCGACCGCCATGGTCCGGTGCGCGCGCTGCAGATCGTGTTCGCGCTACTGGCGCTGGTGCTGCTGGTGCTGAGCTTTACCGCGCCGAGCAAACCGCTGGTGCTGCTGACGGTGCTGGCCTGGGGCGCGGTCGCCTTCGGCAACGTGCCGGGCCTGCAGGTGTACGTGGTGCAGCGCGCCGAGCGCGATGCGCCGCAGGCGGTGGACGTGGCATCTAGCCTGAACATCGCCGCCTTCAACGTCGGCATCGCGCTGGGCGCCTGGGGTGGCGGCCTGATCGTCGCCCACCTGGGCCTGATGGCCACGCCCTGGATCGGCGGCTTGATCGTCGGCGGCGCCCTGCTGCTGACCACCCTCGCCGGCTGGCTCGACCGGCGCGACGGCGTGCCGGCCAAGGCCACTGGCGGCGCGCTCGCCGCTCACTGAATCATTCACGTTTCAACAAGGAGAACATCATGCACATGCCCCAACTCGGCCTCGGCACCTTCCGCCTGCAGGGCCAGGCCGCCATCGACTCGGTACGCACCGGCCTCGAACTGGGCTACCGCCACATCGACACCGCCCAGATCTACGGCAACGAAGCCGAGGTCGGACAAGCGCTGCGCGATGCCAGGGTGGCGCGCCGCGAGGTCTTCGTCACCACCAAGATCTGGACCGAACACCTGGCCGCCGAACGCCTGGCGCCGAGCCTGAAGGACAGCCTGCACAAGCTCGGCGTCGAGCAGGTCGACCTGACCCTGATCCACTGGCCCTCGCCTGCCAATGCGGTGCCGGTGGCCGAAGCGATGGCGGCGTTGCTGGCGGCGCGCGACGCCGGCCTGACGGGCGCGATCGGCATCTCGAACTTTCCTCCGGCGCTGATGCGAGAAGCGATCGCCGCGGTCGGCGCGGCCAACATCGCCACCAACCAGGTCGAGCTGCATCCCTATCTGCAGAACCGCGCGCTGGCCGACGCCGCGCGCGCCGCGGGCATCCACGTCACCGCCTACATGCCGCTCGCCTACGGCAAGGTGATCGACGACCAGGCGATCCGCGCCATCGCGCGGCAGCACGACGCCACGCCGGCGCAGGTGACGCTGGCCTGGCTGCTGGCCAAGGGCTACGCCGTGATCCCGTCATCGACCCGGCGCGAGCACCTGGCCGGCAACCTGGCCGCCGCGCGCCTGGCGCTGGACGCGGGCGAGCTGGCCGCGCTCGATGCGCTGGATCGCGGCGAGCGCCTGGTCAACCCGGACTTCGCACCGGCCTGGGATTGAGAACGCCTTACTGGTCGAGCTCCGGATAGTGGCGGAAGATCCCGTTCTGGTTGAACGGGATGCGCCGCTCGGACGCCAGGTAGGCCGCGATGTTGGGCCGCGCCGCCACCCGGTCGCGCAGCTGGCCCAGCACCGGATACTCGGTCTCGATCTGCTTCATGGTGTTCGGGTAGGCGTAGCGCAGGCCCTCGATCACCTGGAACAGCGACAGGTCGGCATAGGTCAGGCGTTCGCCGGTCAGGTAGGGGCGCGGCTCGGGATTGCTCAACAGGCGCGCGAAGTAGCCGAGGAATTTCGGGATGCGCGTCTCGACGAAATCGGCGGCGCGGCGCAGCGCTTCCGGCTTCTGGTCTTCGTAGTACAGCGAACTGGCGATCGGATGGTGGCTGTCGTGCACCTCGGTCACCAGGTCGGCGATCGTCAGCTGCAGCTGATGCACCCACAGCCGGCCCGGATCGGTGCGCGGCGCCAGGCCGTGCTGCTCGCCCAGGTAGAGCAGGATGTTGGCCACCTGGCCGATGGTCAGCTCGCCCGCCTTCAGGAACGGCGGCGCGAACGACGGATACTCCTCGACCTCGAGCGCCGCCATCAAGAGGTCGGTGCCGCCCTCGCGCCGCGCCACGTCCACGTAGTCGGCGCCCGCTTCCTCCAGCGCCAGCCGGACGAATTCGCCGCGGCCCTGGATCTCGGCCCAATAGAATAGTTTGTACGGCTCCGCCATGGCATTTCCCCGTTTGAATGGATGGAAGAGGATAGTAGTCCTTCCTGCTGACGAGGGATGCACGGGAAGATGCGCAGTGACTTCCCAGGTATGGCCCATCAAGCAAAAAGGTCGGAGGACCACGTAAATATGGTAATCTTGTCGTGTCTGTTCAATAACTACCAATAGTAACGACACGCAAAAGCAAGCCCGGCCTTTCCCCGTTGCACAAGTACGTCGCACCCGGCCAATCAGCCGAGCACAGGCTGACGTTTGGGCTCATAATTGCAATGAGGAACTATTTATTGCTTGCAGAGCAGATCGCGCCGCCCTCATGACTGCGCGATTCACGATGAAACCCGGCGCCGGCCCTGATCCGGCCGAGCGCCGCCCACTGTACGCCGAATGGAGCGTTCGATGATTTTCGCTCGACTGACCCAACGCTGGCAGGCGCTGCGCTACTGGCGCGAGCACCAGTCCCTGACGCGCCTCGAACTGGTGCGCCGCCTGGCCGATGCGCCCGGCGGCGTGCTGGCCTCGCCCCTGCACCAGCTGGGCCAGCGCGACTACCTGATGCGCGGCATGGATGCGCGCGACCGCCTGCGTTGCGTGCTGGCGCACTATCGCTTCGAGGACGCCACCTTCAACGCCGCCTACCACGACGCCGTGTACGGCGGCCCCGGCATCGCCTTGTGGCGCCATGAAAGCCAGGACGGCGACTTCGCCCTGACGTTGGGCGCGAACGCGCAGGACGCGAACGATGGCGAAGGCGACCTGTCCATCGCGCTCACCGTCGACGGCGTGCTGCTGCACCGCCTGTCCTGGACCTGGGTCGAAGGCGCGCTGTTCGGGATCGACCTGCCGGCCACGCCGACGCTGCCGCTGGTCACCCGCAACCAGGGCCGCTGGAACGAATCGGGCGCCGCCTTCGAAGCCTTCGAAAACGTATTCCCCAACAATTCGCCGAGCTTCTTCTGCTTTGCCGCGCTGCAGGGCATGGCCCAGCTGCTCGGCATCGACCGCGTGCTGGCCGTGCGCGCCACAGCCCACCTGGCCTACGCGCCGCACCAGGACGAGGCCCAGGCGCGCGCTTTCGAGAATTCCTACGACGGTTTCTGGCGCATCCTGGGCGGCGCCGAACTGGATGCGCGCAGCTACCTGATCCCGCTGCCGTTCTACCTCAAGCCGCTGCAGGACATGCCTTCCAAGCACCGCAAGCGCGCGGCCCAGCGCCGCGAATACTGGCGCGCGATCGGCGAGGCCACCCGCGCCACGCTGCTGCGCATCCATGCGCCGGTCGAGCGGGCCTGGGTGCGGCGCGCCGGCGAGCCGTCGACCGAGCAGGTGTAGCCGGCCTTTGCACACCGGCTGGCGTGGCATGTCGCGCGCCGGCCACCCATCCTTGACAGAATCACCACACGGGCGCGCGCCCGTGCTACACTCGCGCCTTCGCTAGGGGTCCTGGAACAGCCGTTCCGGGTGAGAAATACCCTTCGTACCTGATCTGGATAATGCCAGCGAAGGAAAGCGCAAAGCAGCATCTCATCTCGTTTGCCCTTCCCCCACGTTGGCTCCGGCTTTTAACAAAGCTGCGCGCCACTGGCGCGCGAATACGAGCAAACCATGAAACACACCTTGAAGCCTACCCTCCTCGCCTGCGCGATCCTGCAAGCGTTCTCGATCTCGCCGGCGTTCGGCCAAGATGGCATCCAGTCGGTCGTCGTCAGCGGCAGCAAATGGCTGGCCACCGACCGCGCCAGCATCGGCGGCTTTTCCGACACGCCGCTGCTGGAGACGCCGGCCTCGATCAGCGCCCTGACGCTGAACCAGATGCAGGACCTGTCGATCCGCAGCGCCAGCGAAGCGGCGCGCTTCGACGCCTCGGTCGGCGACGCCTACAACGCGGTCGGCTACGCCGAACAGTTCTCGATCCGCGGCTTCGCGCTGGACAACGCCACCAGCTTTCGCAAGGACATGATTGCGATCTCGGGCGACACCCAGATCCCGCTCGAGAACAAGGAACGCTTCGAGATCCTGCGCGGCCTGGCCGGCCTGCAGGCCGGTGTCGCCGCGCCGGGCGGCATGATCAACTTCGTCACCAAGCGCCCGACCAGCGCGCCACTGCGCTCGGCCACGGTCGAGTTGCGCGAGCGCGGCACCGTCTACGGCGCGGTCGACCTGGGCGGCCGTTTCGACGACCGCCGCTTCGGCTACCGCATCAACGCCGCCGCCGAAGACCTGAAGTCCTACGTGCGCGGCGCCGACGGCGAACGCCAGTTCGTCTCGGCCGCCTTCGACTGGCAGATCACGCCAAGCGCCCTGCTGCAGCTGGACATCGACCACCAGCACAAGTCGCAGATCACCGCGCCGGGCTACCAGCTGATCCGCAACGAAGCGCTGCCGACGGGCGTCTCGCCCAAGACCCTGCTCAACGAGCAGCCGTGGACCAAACCGGTGGACACCGACAGCAGCAACCTCGGTTTGCGCTTCGAGTACCGCCTCAACGCCGACTGGACCGCGACCGTCAACGCCAACAAGCACTGGTTCAAGCGCGACGACTACACCGCCTTCCCTTACGGCTGCAGCAACGAGGGCGACGGCTTCTATCCGGGCTACTGCTCGAACGGCGACTACGACGTGTACGACTACCAGAGCGTCGGCGAGCGCAAGACCCCGTGGGGCGCGCAGGCGTTGCTGCAGGGCCGCTTCGCCACGGGCAGCGTGCGTCATGCGCTGAGCGCCGGCCTGGCTTACGCCGAACGGCACGACGCCTACGGCGAGGACGTGTACGAATACGTCGGCTCCAGCAACATCTACCAGAATGCGATCGTGCCGCCGATCGGCGCCGAATCCAGCACCGGCCCAGTGATGGAACGGCGCAGCATCGAAGAGCGCTCGGCTTTCGTGCAGGACGTGCTGACGCTGAACGAGCAGTTCACGGTTCATGCGGGCGTGCGCTACGTAAAGATCAAGCGCAACGAACTCGAAGAGATCGACCAGCCATGGGTGCGCGAGCGCGATTCGTATGCGCTGCCTAACGTGGCGCTGGTGTACGCGCCGGCGCGCGACTGGCGCGTGTACGGCTCGATCAGCCACGGCCTGCAATACGGCGGCATCGCGCCGATGGAAACCACCAACGAAAACCAGGCCTTGTCACCGGGCCGCTCGAAGCAGGCCGAGATCGGCTTCAAGCGCAACGTGAACGAACGTCTGGCATTGGCCGGTTCGCTGTTCGAGATCCGCCAGGGACTCGAATACACGAACGCCGCCAACACCTTCGTGCGCGCGGGCGAGCAGAAGCACCGCGGCCTGGAACTGTCGGCCCAGGGCCAGGCGCTGCGCAACCTGGACTACAGCGTGTCGCTGATGGCGCTCGACACCGACCAGCGCGACACCGGCGATGCGACCACCGAAGGCAAGCGCGTGACCAATGTGCCGAAGTACCGCTCGGCGGTGTGGCTGGGTTATGCGGTGCCGCAGGTCGAGGGCTTGAAGCTCGACGCGGTGTGGCAGTATTCGAGCGACAAGGCTTTCGATCCGGCCAACCGGGTCAAGGTGCCGGGCTATCACGTGGCCGGCTTCGGGGCGTCGTATGCGCTGCGCGTCGGCGGCGTGAACACGGTGCTGCGCGCGCGGGTGGACAATGCGTTCGACAAGTTCTACTGGCGCGACGTGACGCAGTCGCTGGGTGGCTATCTGCTGCCGGGCGCGCCGCGTACGTTCAGGCTGTCGGCGCAGGTCGATTTCTGACCTGAACCCGGCGCCACATTCCTGCTTGCCTCCGGGAGCAAGCAGGAATGCCCCATGTAACTGATAGGTCAAATCCTGCGGTGACTCTGCTAAGCTGTTTGGGCGCTGTCCATCCAGCGCCCGTCACTTCTGGAGAAGCCATGTTCAAGAAGCTGCTTGCTGCCCTTGGTGCGACACCGCCGTCCGAACCCCAGGCCGAATCGACAGGACTGCATCACCCGTATCCAGAAGCGCATGTGAATTTTTTCTATAACCTGCTTTTCTGCGATCAGCCCGAGCTGTTCAGGAAGCCCGGCGCGGAAAACAATGCCTATCCATGGACCGCGCTGCTGGCAGACGCGCCCGACGAATTGGAACTCCTGGCGTTGGCAAAAGACGAGGCCATCGAAGGAAGGATTCGGGCGCTAGCTTACAACCGCCTGCGCGCAATGGGCGCCGAGGTGCCGCCAAAAGTGCTGCTTGGCGTGATCGTCGAAGTACCGCTGGACAACGGCCTGGACGTGCTGGCGGCATTCAGCGATGGCGGTGTGCGCTACCTGAATCAATCCGGAAAGATCGCCGTCGTCGAAGCCGACGACACGCCGCTGCCAGGCCTCGCAAAAGAACTGGTCGCCGCCTCGCGGCCGATCGTCGAAAAGATCGGACCGTGGGAAGAGCAAAGGCTGCCGCCACCCAAAGCAGGCAACGTTCGCATCACCTTCCTCGTATCGGATGGCCTGTATTTCGGCGAAGGACCGTACGCCGTGCTGCAGGCGGATGACATGGCTGGTCCGGTCCTGGCGAAAGCGGCGCAGCTGCTGCAGGAAGTCGTAGATACCCTGGTCGATTAAGGTACCGCTGCCGGTGTCGATCGAGGCCGGCGCTATCCATCACGCATGACAGCCGGTCTCCGGCTTGCATCACCACATCCTTTCAATATATGATCCATATACGATTCATATATCCAGGAGTATCCCCATGGGCATCGTCAACATCGACGACGAACTGCACGACCAGATGCGCAAGGCCAGCGTGGTCTCGTGCCGCTCGATCAACGCGCAAGCCGCGTTCTGGATCAGGATCGGCATGCTGTGCGAAATGAACCCGACCGTCAGCTTCAACGAGATCGTCGCGCGCGAGATGCGCGCGGCCGGGGTGACGCCGCAAAAGATCAAGGCGGCCTAGACATGGTCAAACGACCCGAAGAAATCACATTGATGGCGCAGGCGGGCAAGCTGCTCGCCGACGTCTTCGCCTTTCTCGACCGGCTGGAGCTGGCCGGCATGTCGACCATGCAGGTCAACGACCTGGCCGACGGCTTCATCGTCGACACGCTCAAGGCGCGCCCGGCCAGCAAGGGCCAGTACGGCTACGCCTACGCGTTGAATTCGTCGCGCAACCACGTGGTCTGCCACGGCGTGCCGTCCGAGGCCGAAATCCTGAAGAACGGCGACATCGTCAACTTCGACATCACGCTCGAGAAGCACGGCTACATCGCCGACTCCAGCAAGACCTATCTGGTGGGCCAGGTCGCGCCGCCGGCCAAACGCCTGGTGCAGGCGACCTACGAGGCGATGTGGCAAGGGATCAAGGCGGTGCGGCCCGGCGCCCGGCTGGGCGACATCGGCCACGCGATCGAGCGCCACGCGCGCAAGCATGGCTATTCGGTGGTGCGCGAATACTGCGGCCACGGCATCGGCCGCGAAATGCACGAAGAGCCGCAGGTGCTGCACTGGGGCCAGCCGCACACCGGCATGCTGCTGCGCGAAGGCATGGTGTTCACCATCGAGCCGATGCTCAACCAGGGCCGGCGCGCAGTGCACACCGAAGACGATGGCTGGACCGTCGTCACGCGCGACGGCCAGCTGTCGGCGCAGTTCGAGCACACGGTCGCCGTGACCCGCCACGGCGTGCGCGTGCTGACCCTGCGGCCGGACGAGAAGATCCCGCATTAACCAGCCGGCTTTCGCCGCGTGCTGTCACGCGGCGCGGCGTTCTCCCTCCTGACACCGTCATTTCCGCTCATGCGGAAACGGCGATCCCATCCCGCCACACCGTCGATCGGCGCGCGAAACCGCATCCGCCGAGGCCATCGATCAAGCATCGAGAATGAGGCTCGTCTCATGCGTTGCGCATGCCGACGCCAACTCTATTCCTTGCCTATTCAACATAATTGCAACAAGCAAATATTAACTTGCCTTCAATATAAATAAAGCAATACTATTGATGCGCATCTGTTGCACTGTTTACATCGTCGGGCTCCGCACTTGCACCCGATGCTCCTCCCGCCATACGCACCACCTGCACCACCTGCACCACCTGCACCACCCGCACCACGTACCACCGCAGTACGTCGTACCGCACCACAAAAAGAAACTGAACCACGGAAAGCACCACCCCACCACTTCGACCGCAAGTCATCAGTCGCGAAAGGTCTACGCATGAGAACGAAGCCTTCGAGCTCGCCGCACCACGGCGGGCTGCACCAGTTGCATCACGCCCTCCGCAACACCCGCACCATCGCCCTGTGCATCGCACTGGCCCTGGCCGGCGCCGCGCCCGTCGCGCACGCCTACCAGGCCGGCGCCGATGTCCCCACCACGCAGCGCGCCGCGCCCTTCTGGCAGGACGTCACGGTCGCGCCGTCGGCCACCGCACGCGGCAAGACGCCGGCATTGAAACTGCGCCGCCTGCGCACCGCCACGCTCGACCTGGCCGGCATCATGTCGGCCGCCGCCAACGCGCCGCTGGCGCGCGGCGAGCGCACGCTCTCCGGCGGCCAGGTGATCTCGCTGCCGCACCCGAGCGGCGGCTACCAGCGCTTCGCGCTGCACGAGGCGCCGATCATGGAACCGGGGCTGGCGGCCAAGCATCCGGGCATCAAGACCTACAAGGGCGTCGGCATCGACGATCCGAAGGCGACCCTGCGCATGGACATCACCCCGCTCGGCTTGCACGCTTCGGTGCGTTCGGCCAACGGCGGCTGGTACGTCGACCCTTATTACGAACGCGACACCAGCGTCTACGCCGCCTATGAACGGGCCGATCTCGAGAACCGGCACGGGCCGCTGATCGAAGGACCGATCGACGAAGCCAGCCTGAGCCCGTCGCGCTCGTTCTACAAGGAAGGCGAGCCGGTCGAAGTGCGCGGCGCCGGCTTCACCCCGGGCGCCGCGGTCGAACTCACCGTGCGCGCCGACGGCGACCAGTCCGTCCTGCACAGCGTGAATGCCACCGCCGACAAGAACGGCGTGGTCAACATCACGCTGCCGGCCGGCCTGGTGCGCAGCGGCGCCTTCGACGTCAGCGCCAGTGACGGCCGCCGCACCGGCAGCGCGCCGATCACGGTGCTCGACGCCGAGTCCTCGGTCAACGCCGCGGTCGGCACCACGCTGCGCACCTACCGCCTGGCGCTGGTCACCGACCCGTCCTACGCCAACTACTTCGGCGCCGCCAACGTCACCGCGGCCAAGGTCACCCTGATCAACCGCGTGACCCAGATCTACGAAGACGAGACCTCGATCAGCCTGGTGCTGATCGACGCCACCGATGCGCTCAACCTGAACACGCAGGCCGAGATGACCGGCGCCGACGGTCCGTGCGGCGGCGCGGCTTGCTACACCACCGCGCAGGCATCGACCTGCAGCAGCAGCCTGCTGCAGCGCAACCGAATCGTCACCGGCCTGCTGGCCGGCGCCGGCAACTTCGACGTCGGCCACATTGCCCTCGGCCTGGACGGCGGCGGCATCGCCAGCCTGGGCGTGGTTGGCGGCAACGCCAAGGCGCAGGGTTGCACCGGCCTGCCGACACCGGTGGGCGACTTCTTCGCGGTCGACTACGTGGCGCACGAGCTGGGCCACCAGTTCGCGGGCAACCACACCTTCAACGGCACGGTCGGCAGCTGCAGCGGCGGCAACCGCAGCCCGGCCAATTCGGTCGAACCGGGCAGCGGCTCGTCGATCATGGCCTATGCCGGCATTTGCGGCAGCGACAACCTGCAGTCGCACAGCGATCCGTATTGGTCGCAGCGCAGCTTCGACGAGATCGTCGCCTATACCTCGGGCGCCGAGACCCTGATCAACGAAGTGCAGGTGGCGGCCCTGAGCGGCTTCGCCACCAACGGCCAGGGGTTCCGCCTGCGTTACAACGGCGCGCTGTCGGCGCCGATCGTGCGCGGCGAGAACTACAGCACCGCCGGCGTGCGCAGCGCGATCGAAAGCATCGCCGGCTGGCCGGCCGGCGCGATCGCCTCGGTCACGGCGCTGACCGACACCGGCTTCACCGTCACCTTCGGCGGCACGCTCGGCTTCACCAACGTCGCCAACCTGGAGCTGGTCGAGTGCAGCGGCGGCTGCAACGGCTACGTCGGCGAGATCGCGGTCGGCGGCGCCACCAACCGTCGCGGCAGCGTCTCGAGCACCGGCAATGCGGCGCCGGTGGTGAGCGCGCCGACGAGCTACACCATCCCGGTGCGCACCCCGTTCGCCCTCACCGGCAGCGCCAGCGACGCCGACGACGAAGCCCTCACCTACATGTGGGAGCAGAACGACCGTGGCGCGGCCAGCGGCACCTCGTTGATCAGCAACGTGAAAACCAACGGGCCGCTGTTCCGCCAGTTCAGCACCCGCGCCATCGTCAGCAACAGCGACACGCTGCAGTACGATTCGCCGGGCCAGAACCACGTGACCGGCAACCCGACCCGCGTGTTCCCGGACATGGCGCAGATCCTGGCCAACAACACCAACGCGGCCACCGGCGCCTGCCCGACCGTCAGCGGCACGCCGACGGCGGCCCAGGTCGAGTGCTTCTCGGAGTTCCTGCCGACCGCCGCCTACGTCGGTTTCACGGGCGTGAACGCATCACCTGCCTCGCTCAACTTCAAGCTGACCGCGCGTGACGGCCGGGGCGGCGTCAACAGCGCCAGCACCACCCTGGTGCTGGCGCCTGGCGCCGGTCCGTTCCTGGTCACCGCGCCGAACACCGCGGTGACGCTGTCCAGCGGCGTGGCGCAGACCGTGACCTGGAGCGTGGCCAACACCAACGCGGCCCCGGTCTCGACCGCCAACGTGAAGATCACGCTGTCGGCCGACGGCGGCGCCACCTGGCCATACGTGCTGGCCGAGAGCGTGCCGAACAACGGCAGCGCGAGCGTCACCCTGCCAGCCATCGCCACCACCCAGGCGCGCATCAAGATCGAAGCGGTCGGCAACGTGTTCTTCGACGTGTCGGATACCGACTTCACCCTGCGCCTGGCCGGTGACGTCAACGCCGATGGCGCCGTGAACTGCGCCGACATCGCCCTGGTGCGCGCGGCGTTCGGCAAGCGCACCGGCCAGGCCGGGTTCGACCCACGCGCCGACGTCACCGGCGACGGCGTGGTCGATATCCGCGACCTGAACTACGTATCGCAGCGCGCCACCCCGGGTGTCTCGTGCTCGTAACCGCGAGCATGCAATAGCGGCATGCCGCCGGGTGCGCGACACCCGGCGGCTTTTGAGAAAACATTCGCCTTCGGGCAAAGGACCACACATGAAACTCTGGAAAAACCTCGTCGCCGCAGTCTTGCTTGGCGCCTGCGCGCAAGCCTGGGCCGATCCGATCCTGTCGTTCGACACCGGCAGCAGCCCGGTCGTACTGGGCAGCACCCAGGACTACGCCGTCAATATCGCCGACGTCAGCGACCTGTATTCGTACCAGTTCTCGATCAACTACGATGCGCGCTACCTGCGCGCCGTCGGCGTCACCGAAGGCGGCTTCCTGGCCACCGGCGGCGACACGCTCGGCGGCACCGGCTTCATCGACAACGGCGCCGGCACCATCTCGTTCATCTACAACACGCTGTACGGCGGCGGGCCGGGTGTGTCGGGCAGCGGCCTGCTGGCCAGCATCCGCTTCGAAGCGATCGGCGTCGGCAATGCCGTGCTGTCGTTCACCGACGTGGCGCTGCTGGGCAGCAGCGGCGACGAATTCGCGTTCGATGCCGCGTCGGCCCAGGTTGCCGTTATAAGCGGGGTGGCGGAAGTGCCGGAACCGGCGAGCATGCTCCTGATCGGCGCCGGGCTGGCCGGCGTGGCGGCGCTGCGCCGCCGTGGCGTGGCTGCGCGCGTGTAAGCCAACGATCGGAAACAAGAAGAAGTGAGGCCGCCCGCTGCGCCGGCAGCGCGGCGGCCCTTTATTTGGCCAGGTCGGCCAGCTTGCCCAGGCAGCGGCGCTGGAAGCCGTTCAGCCCATCGACCACCAGCGAGTCGTCCTCGTCGATGATCTCGGCGTCGAGCAGCAGGCGCAGCTTGGCGATGCGGTCGCCCTGGGCCAGCGCCTGCGCCAGGTGCGACGCCTGCGGCTCGCCCACGTGCGCGATGGCGTCGGCCACCTCGATCGGGAAGTCCCAGTGGCGCGCGATCACCGCCGAGATCTGGCGGCTGGCCGCGAACAACTCGACCCCGAAGGCGCCCGAACCCGGCACCTTGCCGCCGTCGCCGTGGCGCTCGGCGACGCGCAGCGCCACCTGCAGGCCCAGGTTCTGCATCAGGCCCGCCAGGAACGATTCGAACACGCCGGCCGACAGGCCCGGCGCCATCACGCTGGCGGCAAACGCGCAGCGCTCGGAATGCCCCCAGATCACCGGCGCCAGCTGGCGCGCCACGCCTTGCCCCTGGGTGCGCACCAGCGGCCGGAACGCGATGCGCGCCAGCAGCATGCGCAGGCCGTTCAGCCCCAGCATCGTGACCGCGCCTTCGAGCGTTTCGATCGGCGTCACCGGGCGGTAATAGGCGCTGTTGGCTTCGCGGATCACTTCGGCCACCAGCACCAGGTCCTGCCCCACCTGGCGCGAGAGCGCGCCGGTCGAGATGTTTTCATCGGACAGCGCGGTGAGCAGCTGCGACACCAGCTCGGGAATGCGCGGCACCAGTTCCGATGCGCTCCCCGGGTCGAGGGCCAGCGCATGCACCTCCGCGATGATCTGCTCTTCGGTCTCGCGCCGTGCGTTGTAGCCGGCGGACGCGGTCAGCCAGCGGTAGAAGGCGCCATCGAGATCTGCGGCCAGCTCTTCCTGATCGTGCTTCGAGAGCGCTGCGCCAACCACGGCGGCACTCCCGGTCTCCTTCTCGGTGCCGCCCAACAAGCGGCCAATCCAATTTTTCATAGCGCCCCGCCGTGCTTCAGCAAATTTTTCAATTGTAATGCCATACAGAAACAAAAAGTCGGTGCAGAAAAAGATTTATTGTCCTTTGCCAAGTTCTTGCCGATTTAAAGCGTCCTAATGATCTGCCTCAAAATCTTCATCAACCCATTGCGAACGAGAATCATTATCATTTAGTATACTTCGCAAATGAGAATCATTCTCATTGATATGCGGGCCGTGAGCGGGCGAACAATGGCGCCCAACGGCGTATGACAACCTCTTTCGACTGGACACCATGGCAGCCTCCCCTCCCGGCCTGCGCCTTTTACCCAAGCTCATCGCTTGCGCTTTCGTCTCCACCTTCGCGTTCAACGTCACCGCACATGCCGCGCCGGCCGCCAGCCCGGCCGTCGGCGCCGACGTCGAACCGTCGGCCGACGCCTCCGGCACCATCGTCATCACCGGCCAACGCCTCGACAAGAGCGGCAGCGTGACCGTGCTCGACGAAGCGGCGCTGGCGCGCCAGGGCGTAACCGACATGCAGAACATGGCGCGCTACGCGCCGCTGGTCAGCGTGCCGGGCGCCGCCAGCGGCAGCGGCAACGTGTGGGACGGCGCCGGCAACACCGGCTTCAATATCCGCGGCGTCGAAGGCAACCGGGTCGGCCTGGAACTGGACGGCATCGAGCTGCCCGAGGCCGCGCCCAAACCCGACGCCTCGACCCTGAACAGCTTCGGCGTCGGGCGCGACTACTTCGATCCCGAAACCTTCCGCTCGGTGACCATCGTCTCGGGCACCGCCCCGGCCGGCGCCGGCGCCCAGGGCCTGGGCGGCAACGTCTCGTTCGTGACCAAGGCGCCGGAAGACTATGTCAGCGCCGAGAAGCCGCTGTACGCCGACTACAAGTTCGGCTACGACGGTTCCAAGGAGATGCGCATGCACGCGCTCACCGGCGCCGCGCAATCGGGCATGCTGCAGGCGCTGGCCGTGCTGGTGCACCGCGACGGACGCCAGATGGAGTCCAAAGGCAGCGCCCCGCTCAACCCTGACGACTGGGATTCGGACGCGCTGCTGGCCAAGCTGGCCTGGGCGCCGTGGGCCGGGCACCGCTTCACGGCGACGATCGACGCCTTCCGCAGCCGTCATGATCGCGAATACCGCAACAAGCAAGGCAGCTCCTATCCGGACGGCTCGACCATGGAATCGCGCATCCGGCGCGACCGCGCCAGCATCGACCACCACTACACGGGCGGCGCAACGTGGTTCGACAGCCTGGAAAGCCGTCTCTACGTGCAGGACAGCGCTACCGAAGACAGTACCCTGGCGCGCTACATCACCGGCAACCAGCCGACGCTGCGCGACATCTACACCGCCTTCGACAACCGCAGCGTGGGCTTCGCCAGCAATGCCACCAGGCGCCTCGGCGCCCACGCGCTGGCCTATGGCGTCAGCGTCGAGCAGGTCTACACCAGCCGCCCCTGGCGTGAAGACCGCCTGATCGTCGCCACCGGCGCACACCAGGTCACCAGCAAGAACCGCATGGCCGACATGGAGTCGCTGAAGTTCGCCGCCTTCATGCGCGCCGAACTGGCGCTGGCCGACTGGTTCAGCGCCACGCCCGGAGTGCGCTACAACTGGCGCCGGCTGGAGCCGAACAGCCTGGAAAACTATGCGATCGGCATCCCCAACGCCAGCCGCGAACTGCGCAAGGAAATCGACAGCTACGCCACGCCCAGCCTGACCCTGAGCGCGCGCGTGGCGCCCCAGCTGGAAACCTACCTGCAGTACAGCCGCGGCGCGCGCCTGCCCACGGCGGCCGAGCGCACCGGCACCTACGATTCGCTCAGCTACACGGCGGTCGGCAATGCCTACGCCGTGATCGGCAACCCGAACCTCGACAGGGAAACCAGCAACGCCTATGAACTCGGCCTGAAAGGCGAGCTGGCGCGCGGCCTGCGCCTGCACGCGGCCGTATTCGAGACGCGCTACAAGAACCTGATCGACTACGCGATGCAGCCGAACGACCCGGTCAACTACCCGACCACACCTTCGGCCTGTACCGCCCCGAGAACATCGGCAATGCGCGCAGCTGGGGCGGCGAACTGACACTGGACGCCGACCTGGGCCAGTGGTCCGATTCCCTCAGCGGCGCCAGACTCACACTGGCCAGCGGCGTCCAGCGCAGCAAGGCGCGCAACGACAAGACCGGCATGGAGAGTGCGCTGGCATCAACCCTGCCCAGGAAATCGAGCCTGATCGCGGCCTGGGACGACCCGGCGCAGCGCGGCGGCGCGGCCTTCGCCGTGGTCTACGTCGGCGCCAAGGGGGCCGCGCCCGACCCGATCCAGGGCGTCGCGACGCCGCGCTTCGCGGTGCCGTCCAGCACCGTGATGGACCTGACCGGCTACTGGAACATCGGCCGCCACGCCGCCCTCACCGCCGGCATCTACAACCTGGCCAACCGCAAATACTGGGACTACGCCTCGGTGCGCGGCCTGCCGGCAGCCACCAATGCCGTCGCCATCAACGACATCGAGCGCCTGGCGCGCCCAGGGCGCTACGCCGCCGTCACCTTCAAACTGATGTACTGAACGAGGAGAGAGACTCATGAACACCACCCGCCACCTGCTGGCCGCAGCACTCGTCCTGGCATTGGGCCAGGCCCACGCCGCCCAGCCGCTGCTGGACCAATGGAACGCCCTGCGCGCCCAGCAGCCCAAGCTGCAGACGCGCGACGCCGCGCGCCAACTCAACGTGTCCGAGGCCGAGCTGCTCGCCACCGGCATCGGAACCACCGTGGTGCGCCTGCGCGACAGCGAGCATGCGCCGCGCGAGATCATGCGCCGCGCGCTCTACCTGGGCAAGGTGATGGCATTGAGCCGCAACGAGAACGGCGTGATCGAGACCACCGGCGTGGCAAGCAGGATCAAGCGCGAGGATGAGACGGCGCTCGACAGCGCGGATGACGCGGAACGCCAGGCGCGCATGCTGAACATCGCCGGCGGCTACCTGGGCGGCCCGATCGACCTGCGCTTCCAGTTCGTGCAATGGAAGTACGCCTTCGCCGTGACCCAGCCGGGCCGCGACGGGCTTGTGAACCGCAGCCTGCAGTTCTTCGACGCCAGCGGCAACGCGGTGCACAAGCTGTACGTGAGGAGCGAGGCCGGCGTGCCGGTGTTCGACAAGATCGTGGCCGACTTCAGGCATGCGCGCCAGGACGCCAGGCTGGGCGTGACGGCCGCGGTGCCGAAGACAGCGGAGAAGCCCGACAGCGAGATCGACGTCGCCGAGTTCCGCAATGCCTGGACCGACATGACCGACGTCCACCAGTTCAACCGCATCGTCTCGGAGTTCAAGCTCACGCGCGAACAGGCGATGCGCCTGGCGCCGAGCGGCATGGCGACGCGCGTGACGCCGCTGGCGGTGCGCAACCTGCTGGAAGGCGCGGCAAAACAGGGCGTGGCGATCATGGCCTTCGTCGGCAACGGCGCCGTGACCCAGATCTACAGCGGCAAGATCGACAAGGTGATGGCGCTTGATGGCTGGTTCAACGTGCTCGATCCGAACTTCAATCTGCACCTGCGCGACAGCGCCTTCAAGAGCGGCTACGTGGTGCGCCGCGCCGGCATCACCTCGGTCGAATTCTACGACGACCGCGGCGACCTGGTGGTGACGTTCTTCGGCGTACGCACGCCAGGCAAGCCACAACCGCAGGCGTGGATCGACCTGGCGAACGGCTTGCCCAAGGCTTGACTACGCCGGTCCGAGCAGCGCTTCGACCTGCCGCATGCGATGCGGCAGGCCGCCTTCCAGCAGCACATAGGCGATGCCGCGCGCGGCCAGGGTGTCGAGCAGCATCTGGTGCACGCGCTGGCGCACTTCTTCCGATTCGCGCTGCAGGCCGTCCGGCTCCCACGGCGTGTCGGGCGCGGTGACCAGGGTCAGCGCGTAGTCGTGGCGCGCGTCGAGCGCGGCCAGCTGGGCATCCACCCTGCCCCAGTACACGCGGCTGTACAGCGCCGTCATCAGGGGCGTGGTGTCGCAGAACAAAAAGCGGTTGGCTTGCAGGGCCGCCGCGTCCTCGCGCGCGCGCTGGGTGCGGGCGATGCCGAACTGGTCTTCCTCGTACGGCACGCGGGCGTGCGTATCGACGAATTCGCGCAGGTATTCCGGCACCCAGATCGTGCCGTAATGGCGCGCCAGCGCTTCCGACAAGGTCGACTTGCCCGACGATTCGGCGCCCAGGATCGCGATGCGTTGCACGGTCATGCGTGCTCCGTTTTACGCGCGACGGCCGACCAGGTGCGCAGGCCGGCGATCGCCAGCAGCACAAAGACGCCGTACAACACCGCGGTCAGCGTCAGGCCCTTGTACACGTACAGGCCCACGTACAGGATATCGACCGCGATCCACACGTGCCAGTTCTCGACTTTCTTCTTCGCCAGCAGCAGCTGGCCGACCAGGCTGCCGGCGGTCAGGAAACCGTCCGCGTGCGGGACGTCGGTGTCGGTGAAGTTGTCGAGGAAGGTGGACAGGATCACGAAGCCGACCAGCCAGGCGGCCAGCGACCATCCCCGACCAGAAGGCTTCAGCCACGTCGCCACCAATGGACCGTTATCGGTGCCGTGCAGCCACTGGTACCAGCCCCAGACCGAGGCCGCGATGAACACGAACTGCAGGCCCATGTCGCCGTACAGGCGCGCGTCGAAGAACACCGCCGCGTAGGTTGCCGACGAGACGATCGAGAACAGCCAGGCCCAGTGTTTCTGGCGGATGTTCAGGACGACGGTGATGGCGGCCAGGATGAAGGAGATCAGTTCGAGCGGGGTCGTCGTGAGGCCGGCGATGGTGAGCGTGTCGTTCATGCGGTCGATTCGGTAGGTTCGGTCGGGTATAAATGGCGGCGGCGCGTGCAAATCCCACTGCCCCAAAAACCGTCATCCCCGCGAAGGCGGGGATCCAAGTCCGTTCCGCAGCCACTACGTTCGGCGCTTGTGGGAGTGCGTGCAACTTGGATCCCCGCCTGCGCGGGGATGACGGTTTTTAGG
>NZ_JASNRA010000013.1 GCF_030411955.1 Massilia sp. YIM B02443 | reverse complement strand
ATCGCAATCAAACCCATCAATAGCTTACGGTGACAGCGCCAAAGAAAAAGGCCGGCAGAAGCCGGCCTTGTCCATACAACGACGGAGCGCTTAGCCTTGTGCCGGCTCGGCGACATAGATCTCGACGCGGCGGTTGCGCGCCTTGCCCGAGGCGTCGGCATTCGACGCGATCGGCTCGCGCGAACCGCGGCCTTCGATGGTGATGCGGTTCGGATTCACGCCGCGGCCGGCCAGGTAGTCGCGCGTGCGCGAGGCGCGGTCGACCGACAGCGGCTGGTTGATGGCGTCGCTGCCGGTGCTGTCGGTGTGGCCGATGATGACTACGTTGGTGTTCGGGTTCTCTTGCAGGGTCGACGCGAAGCGCTGCAGGATCGGCTGGAAGTTGCCCTTGATGTCCGAGCGGCCGGTGTCGAACGAGATGTCGCTCGGGATTTCCAGCTTCAGACGGTTATCGGCGGTCTGCGAGACTTGCACGCCGGTGCCCTGGGTGGCTTGCTCCATCTGCTGCTTCTGCGCTTCCATGCGCTTGGACCAGATGTTGCCGATCACGGCGCCGGCGGCCGCGCCGATGACCGCGCCGCGGGTGGCGCGGCCGCTGCCGCCGCCGCTGGTGGTGCCGCCGATCAGGCCGCCGAGACCGGCGCCGATGCCGGCGCCGGTGGCGGTGCCGCGCTGGGTGGCCGACATGTCGGCGCAGCCGCTGGCGGTCATGAGAACGATGGTTGCGGCCGCGGCCGACTTGGTCAGTTTCGAGTACATGGAAGTCTCCTCAAATAAATGAAAAATCCGTTTCGCCGTCGTGCCTTGGGAGGCGCGACCGCGAAACGGATTGGATGTTACGGGTCGTACCGATGATTATTCTATATGCCACGGCCGCTGATCAGGCGCACCAGCACCATGATGACGGCGACGACCAGCAGAATGTGGATGAAGCCGCCGATGGTGTACGAGGTCACCAGGCCCAGCAGCCAGAGAACGATGAGAACGACAGCAATGGTGTACAGCATGATGGATCTCCTTGAGAGAATGCGCCTTGGTTGCGCTGTGATTCCAGTATGTACTGAGCTGTGCCGTTGTACCGTTCGATGGCGTACGTTAAACGCAATTTTTTTGTTTGCGCAACCCCGGAATCCAGCCCATCAGGCCCATCAGGCCGGTGCAGCCGATCAGGCAGGTGAGCAGGCCGCCGGCCACCAGGAACACGACGTCGTGCGCTTGCAGGTGGCCCTGGGCGTCCGCGCCAGGGCCGGCCGAGAACAAGCCGAAACCGGTCAGTAAGAGTCCCCAAACAATGATGCCGATCCATGTCAGGCTGTTCATATGCTTCTCCCACGGTTGATGTGCCCGCCATACATTTCAGCGTGGAACCATTTTCGGTTTAGCTCATCATTTGGTCCGTGCGTTGTCGCACATTGCCTGTGAGAAAAACTTTGGCCGGGTCGCTTGCGCGATCCCGGCCATGTGCTAGTACCTTGCGGCGCATGCGCGTCGCATATCGATTGCAGTGTTCGCTTATGCCACCGAGCGCAAACGGCCCTTGACGATGCGCACGCGGTCGCCGCTGCGCCATTGCGGCTGGCTGTTCTGGCGGAAGGTGCGCAGGGTGCCGTCGTCCAGGCGCACCCGGATTTCATAGCTGGTGGTGGCTTTCATATTGCCTTCGATCTGGTTGCCGGCCACGGCGCCGCCGATGGCGCCGGCGACCGTCGCCAGCTGGCGGCCGCTGCCGCCGCCGATCTGGTTGCCGAGCAGGCCGCCGACCACGGCGCCGCCGGCCGCGCCCAGGCCGCTGCCTTCGGCGCGGGTGGTGATGGTGCGCACCGATTCGACGTTGCCGCAGTTCGAGCACCAGTTGCGCTCGCTTTCGGCGCTGGCGACCTGGGTCGGCTTGCTGTCCTTGACCGGCGCGGCGGTTGCCGGCGCAGGTGCAGGTGCCGGCGCCGGTGCGACCGGCGCCAGCTGTTGCGCCGGCGGCGCCACCGGCACCGCGGCGTAGCCCGGCGCCTGGGCCGGGTCCTGCGGCAGCGTCGCCGCCAGCGCCAGGCGGTCGGCTTCGCTCAGCTGGCGCTCGGCATTGCCGCCCACCGACGACGGCAGCCAGCCGAGGATGGCGGCGGTGCCCACCAGGCAGAACAGCACCACGGCCAGCGCGGCGATCAGGAGCAGGGGATGGGTGCGGCCGCGCGCGGTTGGGGGCGGGGGCGGCATGCCGGATGGCGTGTTTGGCGTGTTCATGTCGTGTTCCTTTCTTGTCCGGCCATCGGGAAGTATGGCCTCGTTCGTACGAAGATTGTCCTCAGGAACAACAAGCAGTTCCGTGCGTCACCGTACATACTCGCTCAAGGGTGGCGGTTACGCTGCCTGAAATTGTTTGCAAATGTATCGGCGAACCCGCGTGGCCACGATCCCGCGCGCTCGCCAGCGAGGACCCGATGAATTTCGCCGCCCATCCGCCCGTCGCCGAGCACAGCAGCAATCTGCTGCTCGCCGCGCTGCCACCCCAGGAACTGGCCCAGCTGCTGCCGCAGCTGGACCAGGTCACGGTGGCGGCCGGCCAGGTGCTGTGCGAGCCGGGCGATCCGATCCGGCACATCCATTTTCCACACGACTGCCTGATTTCGCTGCTGGGCGTGGCCGAAGGCCGCATGACGCTCGAAGTCGGCCAGGTCGGACGCGAGGGCATGCTCGGCGCCACCGTCGCGCTCGGCCACGACACGGCCCAGGTGCGCGCCGTGGTCCAGCGCGCCGGCAGCGCCAGCCGCATGGACGGCGCGCGCTTCCAGCAAGAAGTAGCGCGCAATCCGGTGCTGCAGCAGGTGCTGTACCGCTATACCGATTCGCTGCTGGCGCAGGCGATCCAGATCGCCGTGTGCAGCCGCTTCCATGTGCTCGAGGCGCGCCTGGCGCGCTCGCTGCTGGTGACGCGCGACCGGCTGCAAAGCGACCGCTTCCACCTGACCCATGAATTCCTGGCCCATGCGCTGGGCGTGCGCCGGGTCGGCGTGACCAAGGCCGCCAGCGCGCTGCAGCAGCAGGGCCTGATCAACTACAGCCGCGGCAATATCGAGATCCTCGATCCCGAGGGGCTGGCCGCCGCCTCCTGCACCTGCTACCAGATCGTGCGCGAGGCGGGGGCGCTGCCGGTGCATGGGGTGCTCTGAGCCGGCCGGCTGCTGCGCTGCGCAGTCCTGCCGCTGTTCTTCCACTGATTGCGCTGATGCGCTATGAGGGCGGCCGGATGCGCCGCCTGGGCCTGCTGCGCGCCGTCTGTACCATCGCGCCGTATCCGTTATGTCGCCGTGTCCGTAATCCTGCCCGTGATCCTGTTTGTGATCCGTTAACGACAAACGCCCGGCAATGCCGGGCGTTCGCGGTGTGTGTGTGAAACCTGGAAATGTGTGATTAGTTGGTGGTCTTGACCTGGTTGCCGACCACGCCGCCGACGGCTGCGCCGCCCACGGTGCCGACTGCGCTGCCGCCGGTCAGGGCGCCGCCGATGACTGCGCCGGCGCCGGCGCCGATCGCGGTGTTACGGTCCTGCTTCGACATGTTCGAGCAGCCTGCCATGCCCAGGGCGACGGTTGCCAGCGAAACGGTTACGACCAGGTTCTTGATGGTTTTCATGGTGATCTCCTTGTGGTGGGTTATTTCAAGCGCAGGTCATTCCTGACCGATCTCACGCCTTTTACAGTGCGCGCGACCGAGGCCGCGGCGCCTACGCTGTCGGTTGAGGCGACATAGCCGCTCAGCCGGACAATTCCTTGATACGTCCTGACATCGACATCAGATTCCGTCACTCGTGGATCGCGTGCCAGCGCTTCCCGCACGCCGGCCGTGATGGCGGCGTCGTCGGCCTCGTTCGCCAGGGCCGCCCGGTCGGGCAGCCCGGACGCACATCCCGCGAGGGACGTGGCGGCCAGGGCGGCCAGGAGGACAGTGATGCATCCGATCGTGGCCGCGCTGCGTTTTCCACTCATTCCGATATTCATTTATCAATGTGTTGGTGACAGCGTAAGCGCGCGCCGGATTCTGCTCTGTTCGGCAACACACAATGTCGGGGCGAGGTTGTTACGACATGTTTCCGGGGACTCGCCGAGGTCGACGCAGCGGGCGTTGCGTGGGTTGCCGCACGCTCGGCTGTGCAAGGCAATATGGTCTAAGAGACAATGTGCGTCAGCGTACTGATCACGCTCAATTACGGGTCTATAACGTCAACAGACCCACTCGTTGTCATATCTACGTCGTTGAACAGGAGAAAAGCGATGCGCAAACAACAATCGATGACCCAACTGGCGCGCCTCGGCTGCGTCGCCCTGCTGGCAAGCCTGGCCGCTTGCGCCAGCCCGGACCAGGCGCCGGCAACCGCCGACGTGGCCGTGTCGCGCAATGCGGTGGAAAACGCCGTGTCCGCCGGCGCCGCCGAGCTGGCCCCGGCCGAGATTACCGCTGCCCGCGAAAAGATGGTGCGCGCCAACCAGGCGCTGGCTGCGCGCGACTACAAGCTGGCGCGCGAACTGGCGATCCAGGCCCAGGCCGACGCCAAGCTGGCGCAGAGCAAGGCTGTCTCGGCCAAGGCGACCACCGCCTCGACCCAGCTCAATGAAGACCTGCGCGTGCTGCGCGAGGAAGTCGACCGCGTCAACTCCCAGTAATCTCAGTATGCCGGTCCACCGGCCCGCAACCCACACCGCCGTTCGAATCGTCCGCGCCGACCGAGGCGCCTGAAAAAGAAAAGGAACAAGAACATGAAAAACCGCAAATCCGCCGTCTCGATCCTGGCCGCCGCCGTGCTGGCCGCCGCCTGCGCCAGCGCACCGGTGACCACGCCGACCCTGGACCAGGCCCGCGCCGACTTCGTCTCGGCCAACAACAACCCGCAGGTGTCGACCTACGCGCCGCTCGAATTCAAGCAGGCCAGCGAAGCGCTCGACCAGGCCAACCAGGCCGCCGCGCGCCGCGAAAGCCTGGAAGACATCGACCGCCTGGCCTACGTCGCCAAGCAGCGCATCGCCACCGCACAGGAAGTAGCCAAGGGCAAGGCCGCCGAAGCCGATATCGCCGATGCCTCGCGCCAGCGCGACCAGGTGCGCCTGGAAGCGCGCACCGCCGAAGCCGAACGCGCCAAGCGCGAAGCCGAAGCGGCGCAAGCCCAGGCCCAGCAAGCCCAGGCGCAGGCCGCTTCGGCCCAGGCGCAAGCCGACGCCGCCAACCAGCAGAACGCGGCGCTGGCCCAGCGCGCGGCCCAGCTGGAAGCGCTGCTGGTCGATCTGCACGCCGTGAAAACCGAGCGCGGCTACGTGGTGACGATCGGCGACGTGCTGTTCGCCACCGACCAGGCGACCCTGAATCCGAACGGAATGTCGACCCTGCGCAAGCTGGCCGACGTGATGACGCAGAACCCGGACCGCACCGTGCTGGTCGAAGGGTTTACGGATAGTACCGGCAGCTCGACCCACAACCAGGAACTGTCGCAGCGCCGCGCCAACGCGGTGGCGACGGCGCTCGGCTCGATGGGCGTGGCGCGCGACCGCATCTCCATGAAGGCCTATGGCGAAGCGTTCCCGGTAGCGTCCAACGATACGGCGAGCAATCGCCAGCTCAACCGCCGGGTCGAGATCGTGCTTTCCAACGAGGGGGCGCAGATTCCTCCGCGCGCAGCGATGCGCTGATGCGCGCCGATCCGGTACCACTGACTCACGAAACAAGGAATCACTATGGAACAGAAGACCAACCTGGCGCACGGCTTTGACATCGCGGCGATCCGCCGCGCGGCGGCCAACCTCGACGACGGCGCCGTCACCGAGGGCTACCAGGCCGACCGCGAAGCGGTCATCGCGATGCTCAACGACGCGCTCGCCACCGAACTGCTGTGCGTGCTGCGCTACAAGCGCCACTACTACACGGTGAGCGGCCCCAACACCGGTCACATCAAGGCCGAGTTCCTCGAGCACGCGCAGCAGGAGCAGGACCACGCCGACCGCATCGCCGAACGCATCGTGCAGCTGAACGGCTCGCCGAACTTCAACCCGGCCACGCTGAGCGCGCGCAGCCACGCCGAGTACGACGATTCGACCGACGTGCAGGCGATGGTGCGCGCCGACCTGATCGCCGAGCGGGTGGCGATCGAGTCGTACCGCCAGATGATCGCGGCGATCGGCGACAAGGATCCGACCACGCGCGCACTGCTGGTCGACATCATGGCCGTCGAAGAAGAACACGCCGACGACATGAGCGACCTGCTGGCTTGAAGCCAGGTTTTTCCATCCATACCGATACAGGAGTACACCATGCTTGACACCTCCCGCAACAACCACGGCAGTTCCATGCATCCGATCAGCGGCAGCACCTATGCGACCCAGTCCGACATCAAGGCGCTGGTGCGCGATGCGCAATCGATGCTGACCGCGGCCGCCTCGCTGACCGGCGAGAAGGCCGAGGAACTGCGCGCGCGCGGCATGGAACTGCTCGACCGCGCACTGGGCAACGCCAAGCTGGTGCCGACCCAGGCCGTGGAGAAGGGCAAGGAACTGGCCCATACCGCCGATGTCTATGTCAAGGACAACCCTTGGCGTACGATGGCGATCGCGGCCGGTGTCGGCGTGGTCCTCGGCATCCTGCTGAGCCGTAAACAATAAGACGCCGGGAGCTGTCGTGGACAAGAACGAAACAATCGTGCACAACCCCGGCCTGATGGGCGGGATCTCGAGCCTGTTCAAGAGCCTGTTCGGCCTGGCGGTCTCGCGCGTGGAACTGGCGGCGCTCGAGCTGTCCGAGATCCGCAACCACGTGATCGAGCTGGTCGCCATCTTCGCGGCGGCGCTGCTGGCGGTGTGCTTTGCCATCGCCTACGGCACCGTGACGATCGTGGCGCTGGCCTGGGATTCGATGGGCTGGACCATCCTGCTGGTGATGTTCGCGGTGTTCGCGCTCGCCACCGCGGTGCTGGTGGCGAAAGGGATGGCGCTGCTGCGCCAGAACAAGCTGGCCTTCCCGGCGACCATGAAAGAACTGAAGAACGACCGCGAGATGCTGCTGTAAGGGCGGCGACACCACAAGGGGAAACCATGCACAATCATGACGGAACGACTGGACTGGCCGGTCACAAGCACAGCCTGGATCCGGCGGCCCGCAAGCAGGAACTGCTGCGCGAAGGCGAGTTCTTCCGCGCAGGCGTGGCGCACGCCAAGGCGCACATCCAGCACTCGGCCAAGCCCGAGGTGATGCTGCACTCGGCGATCGACCACGCCACCTGGGCGCTGCGGGCGCGGGCCGATGCCCTGCTGAAACCGACCGGCACCAATGTGTCGGTGTTGATGCCATACGCATTGGCAGTGGTGAATTTCGTGCGCCAGCGGCGCATGGGCAAGCAGGCGGCCGGCGCCGCCCTGGTGCTTGGCGCACTGGGCTGGTATGTCAACCGACGGCGCGCCCGGCAATTGCCGGACTGAGGCTCCGGACGAGGTTGCAGGAGTATGCGCCGGCGTCATTGCCGGCGCGATGTGCCAGCCGTCGTAGTGCGTCGATGCCCGCGCCAGGCGCTGCGGCATGGGCGTGATGGGCAAGTCGAACGGCGGCGCATCAAACAGCATATGGTGGGGCTTGAGCGGCGTCTCAATCGGGGATTGGACGCCGTCTTTTTTTGTCCTGGCCAAGCTGCCAGGCCCGCGCGCGAACTGCGACGCGCTGCGCATTCAACGCGCCTGCACGCATCCGGTTGACAGGATGACGCACACTGTCACGTTGGCCGCCTTGCAAGCGGACCCGGCGCACAATGGCAAACACATGCAGTATGCTGTGGCAAACATCGCCACCCGAGGCCACATGCAATCGTTCGCTACGCATCCGAGCAATATTGTGCTGCTCGAATTTCATCCCGATCATGACGAACTCAGTCCCGGCAAGGAATTGCGCGACGGCCTGTCGGTGGCGCTGCGCATGGGATCGACCCTGTGGCTGGCCAACGACGAGTCGCTCAGCATCGAGCGGCTGAGCATTTCCCCCGAAGACAGTTCCGGACGCAGCAGCTTCGCTGGCGCGCACCGCCAGTTTGCGCTGCACGACTTCCTGGCGCTGCCGCTGCCGCCGCGCAATGCGCCAGGCGAACGCATCAACGAAGCCGACATCGAAGGGCTGGCCAGCGATGGCAAGTACCTCTGGCTGACCGGCTCGCACAGCCTGCGCCGCAAGCAGCCGGACCCGGGCGACGGCATCCGGCGCGCCCACAAACGCCTGGCCAGCGTCAGCGCCGACGGCAACCGCTATCTGCTGGCGCGCATTCCGGTCGTCGAACAGGAGGGCGGGCACGTGCTGATGCGCGAGGTCGAGCACAAGGGCAAGCGGCGCACCGCGGCGTTATTGCGCGGCGACGAGCACGGCAACGAACTGACGGCACTGCTGCGCGAGGACGAGCACCTGGCGCCGTTCCTGGCTATTCCCGGCAAGGACAATGGCTTCGACATCGAGGGCATCGCGATCGCCGGCAAGCGCATCCTGCTCGGCCTGCGCGGTCCGGTGCTGCGCGGTTGGGCCGTGATCCTCGAAGTCGCTCTGGCGCCGGACCGCGATCCCGCCTGGCTGCGGCTGGCGCCGCTCGATGCCGAGGGCACGCTGTACCGCAAGCACTTTCTCGACTTGCAGGGCCTCGGTATACGCGACCTGTGCGTGCAGGGCGCCGACCTGTTGATCCTGTCCGGGCCGACGATGGACCTGGACGGACCGGTGGCGGTATGGCGCTGGCCAGGGGCAGCCGGCGCCCCCGACGCGCGCGAGACAGTGGTCGCGGCCGGCGTGCTCGAGCGCGTGTTCGACCTGCCGTTCGGCCACGGCGTCGACCATCCGGAAGGCATGTCGCTGTACACGCATGCCGACGGTAGCGAGGAGGGCTTGCTGGTGGTGCACGACGCGGCTGCGCCCAGCCGCCAGATCGGCGAGAGCACGCTGGTGGCGGACGTGTATCCCCTGCCGCCGCCGGGGCGCAAGAAGAAAAAGAAATCGGGCTGAACGCGCCGCGCAACGACGCGTGCCCAGGCAATCCGGGAATGGGCGCGGGCCGGACGGCGTGACCGGCCCGCGGGTATCACCTGTACCGAATTACTGCTGGCTTGCTGGGCGCAGCTGCGCCATGTCGCGCTGCCAGGCCGAGCGCGCTTCCTGCATGCAGGCCTTGCGCTCGCCTGCCGGTTGCTGGCGGCAGGCATTCTGCGCTTCCTGCAGGGCGGCGCCGATTTCCTTGCGCAGGGTCTGTTGCTCGCTATCGTTGCGGTACCAGCGCGGCGGATCGCCTTTCGCGATCTCCTGCGCCTGCTGGCGCGCGGCGGTCGGATCGACCACGCGGTCGGTGCCGGAGCCGGCTTCCTGGGCCGAGGCAAGGCCTGCGGCAAACGTCAGCGCCGCCAGCGCGCAGGCGCGCACGGCGCGACCGATACGGTTCGGATCAATGGAATTGGTGGAACGGGTGAAATGCGTGGAATGGTGCATGCTTACCTCCATCCTCGAAGACGCCGGCAGGACGCCGGCGTGGGAACGCGGACCGGCTTCCGGAACAGATTTCCGGCGCGGTCCGCATCAGTTCATGCGATCCGTTCGGATCGCATGCGATCAATAACGCCTTAGTAACGATAAACGCGGCCGTCGACGATGCGCACGCGGTTGCCCACGCGCAGGTCGTAGGCGCTGTCCTGGGTCACGGCTCGGTATTCGCCGTTATCCATACGCACGTTGATCTGGTACATCTCCTGGCCGCCGGCGTTGCGGTTAGATTCGACACGGTTGCCAACGGCAGCGCCTGCCACGCCACCGGCCACGGTGGCTGCGGTACGGCCGCCGCCGCTACCGATCTGGCTGCCGGCCACTGCGCCGACCAGGCCGCCGAGGATGGCGCCCGCGCCGCTGGTACGGTTGTCGGCCTGCGCGACCTGGATCGATTCGATCACGCCATAGCCTTGCGAAACCGAGGAATTGCTGCTGTAGCCGCCGCCGTAAGGCTGGCTGCTGTTGCTTGCGCAACCGGTGAGGATGGCGCTGGTGGCCAGGATGGCGGCCACGAAGGTACGGGAAGCTTTCATGTTGTTCTCCTGATAAGAGGGATGGGACCAGCTTATGCAGGCGTGTTGACAGGGTCTGTGCGTTGCCGCACCCACCTTTCCCCTGATGTAAAGCTTGCTGCTGACCAGCTTTCTTGTGTTCGGCATCGTACAGAATTTGCTGTCCTGTCATGTAAAGATGACACTCATCGCAATGCGAAACGTGTCTTATCAACAGAGAATCGGAGAGGCTGCATGAAGCTGGTGTGCAAGAAAGTGTCGGGCAAGGTGCTGATCGCAGTGCTCGCCATGGGCTGGCTGGGCCAGGCCGGCGCGCAGCAGGCTGCGCCCGCGACTGCGCCCGATGCCAAAGCCACCCATTCACTGGCGCTCGACCGTGCCAAGTCAGTCTACGAAGTGGCGCAGGCGCGCTGCGACGCGCTGGCCGGCACCGCGCACGATATCTGCGAAGCCGATGCGCATGCGGTGCGGGTGCGCGCCGAAGAAGAAGCCACTGCCGCCTACAGGAACACGCTGTCGGCCTACACCCAGGCACGGATCCGTATCGCGGCCGCTTACCACGAGCGCGACAAGACGCGTTGCACGGCGCTGGCCGGCAACGACCGCGAAGTATGCCTGCAGCAGGCCAAGGCGACCCTGGTGGCGGCGCAAGCGGACGCCCGGGCCGACCGCAAGGCGATCGAGGCGCGTCTCGATGCCAATGAAGAGAAATTGACTGCCGAATACCACGTCGCGCTGCAGAAGTGCGACGCCTTCGCCGGCGCCGCCAAGGACCAGTGCGTGAGCACGGCCCGGACGGCTTACGGCAAGTGAAAGAACCTGCGGGCCGGCTTGCCGGCGCCGCGCAACCCGCCCGCAAGGGTATTTGCTTCACCATGACCACTAACAGGAGCCATCATGA
Source organism: Massilia sp. YIM B02443 (assembly GCF_030411955.1). GTDB lineage: Bacteria > Pseudomonadota > Gammaproteobacteria > Burkholderiales > Burkholderiaceae_D > Telluria. Next base: position 160,895 of record NZ_JASNRA010000013.1, on the reverse strand, counting down.
AAATCGCTAAAAACCTCATCTCCGCCGCCTTCGTCGCTACCATGGCCATCACCGCCGTGGGCTGCTCGTCGACCAACAACCAGTCGAGCACCGGCGAGTACATCGACGACGCCGTGATCACCACCAAGGTCAAGGCGGCCCTGGTCAACGACCCGAACGTGAAAGCACGCGAAGTCAACGTCGAAACCTTCAAGGGCGACGTGCAGCTGTCGGGCTTCGTGGCTGATGCGCGCGACGCGCAACGCGCCGTTGAGATCGCTCGTGGCGTAAAGGGCGTGACTTCGGTCAAAAACGACATCCGTGTGAAATAATAGCCGGATCGCCGGGGCGGCCCGGTTACTTGTTCAGGCAACATCCATGCAGCTAGCTCAATCCGATCCGGCATCGCCGGCCAACTTGCCTGACCAGACCGCCCCGGGGGCGCCGCCCAGCGGCGCCGACCCGCGCGCACAGGCCCATGCGCACACCGACGCACGTGGCGGCGACGAACTCGCCCTGCACATGGGCGGCCTGCGGGTACCGCTGCACGTCAATGCGCGCGGCCTCTCGCTCGGCATCCTCGCCACCATCGCTTTCGTGTTCGCGCTCCAGTGGGCGCAAAAATTCTTCGTGCCGCTTTTGCTCGGCATCCTGATCGCTTACACCCTGAATCCCGTGGTGCGCTGGCTCGAACGCTGGCACATCCGCCGCATCGTCGGCGCCACCCTGGTCACCGCCATCATCGTCGGCGCCATGGCCGGCACCCTGTACCGGCTGCAGGGCGAATTCTTCAACATCATCGACGAACTGCCGACGCTGACCCACAAGATCACGCGCATCCTCACCAATACCAGCGGCCAGCGCTCGACGCTGCAGCAGATGCAGGCCGCCGCCGCCGAGATCGAGCGCGCCGCCAGCAATGTCGGCAGCAATGGTGGCAGCGAGACGCGCAAGGCCGCACCGCGGCGCCAGAACCTGCCGCCGGCCGAGTCCAGCTCGCCGATCCGCGTCATGGACTGGGTGCTGGCCGGCTCGATGGGCCTGGCCACCTTCCTGTCGCAGAGCACGATGGTGGTGTTCCTGGTGTTCTTTTTACTATTGGCGGGCGACACCTTCAAGCGCAAGCTGGTCAAGCTGACCGGGCCTTCGCTTTCGCGCAAGAAAATCACGGTCCACATCCTGGACGACATCAATACCTCGATCCAGAGCTATATGTTCATGCTGCTGGTGACCAACGTGCTGCTGGCGCTGCTGATGTGGGGCGCGCTGCGCGCCATCGGCCTGGAAAACGCCGGCGCCTGGGCCGCCTTCTCGGGCGTGGCGCACCTGATGCCATATTTTGGCCCGCTGGTGATCACGGCCGCCACCGGCATGGTCGCCTTCCTGCAGTTCGAGTCGATGAGCATGGTGATGCTGGTGGCCGGCGCGTCGCTGGCGATCGCCACCCTGGTCGGCATGGTGGTCGCCACCTGGATGACCGGCAAGATCGCGCGCATGAATCCGGCCGCCGTGTTCGTCAGCCTGCTGTTCTGGGGCTGGCTGTGGGGCGTGTGGGGCTTGCTGCTGGGCGTACCGGTGGTGATGGTGCTGAAGGTCGTGGCCGAACGCGTCGAGGGCATGGAGATCATTGCCGAGCTGCTCGGCGAATGAGTCTGCCGCTCTTTTCCTGAATTCACGGTTCCACATAAAAAAACCGGGCCGGGGCGTCATGCCCCGGCCCGGTTTGCCGTCGTGCTTGCCGCAGCTGGCTTACGCGTCGCTCGTGCGCGGCTCGGCGCCGGTAATTTCCTTCGGCTTGTTGCGCAGGCTACCCATCTGCAGCGCATACTGGCGCGCGAACTCGGCGCCCAGGAAGAAAATCTGCGCCGAGTAGTACACCCACAGCAGCAGGGCGATCAGCGAGCCGGCGGCGCCGAAGCTGTCGGTGGCGCCGCTATTGCCGATGTACAGGCCGATGCCGAATTTGCCGAGCGTGAACATCGCCGCCGTGCCCAGCGCGCCGATGGTGACGTCGTGCCACGACAGGTGCACGCGCGGCAGCAGCTTGTAGATCACGCCGAACAAGGTGGCGATCACCAGGAAGCTGACCGCCCAGGCGATCCAGCCCATGATGAACGCGGCTTCTTGCCACATACCACCAATAAATTTCTCGACCACGGCCAGCGCCGCGCTCACCACCAGCGACACCATCAGCAGGAAGCCCAGCACCAGGATCAGGCCGAACGACAGCAGGCGGGTGCGGATCATGCCCCAGATGCCGGCGTCGGGCGGCGCGGGAATGCCCCAGATCTCGTCCAGGCTGTCCTTCAGCTCGGAAAACACGGTAGTGGCGCCGACGATCAGCAGCAGGGTGGCGACGACGGTGGCGAAAAAGCCGGTCTCCTTGTTCTGGGCGCCGGCCAGGATCGCCTGGATGGTTTGCGCGCCCTGTTCGCCGACCAGGCTGCGCAGCTCATTGAGCAGTTGCCCCTGCGCCGCTTCGGTGCCATAGAAGAAGCCGGCCACGGCGATCACCAGCACCAGGATCGGCGCCATCGAGAACAGCGTGTAGTAGGCCAGCGCGGCGCCCTTGCTGGAGGCGCGGTGGTCGAGCCACTCCAATACCGCGCATTTCATGACTTTCACGAGCTGGGTTGAATAAGGGAACCATTTTTTGACTGCCATTAACCCATCCTCCATTGAAAAAGGGGGCCGAAGCCCCCTCGATTGCAGACTGCCGGCCGCGATAATGCGGCCGGCGTCATGCCACAGGAATTACTGCTGGACCGGGACTTCGACCACGATCTGGTCGACTTCCACGCGACGGTTCGGTTCCAGGCAAGCGATCAGCTCAGCACGCTTCTTCTGGTTGCACTCGACCACCGGGTTGGCTTCGCCCTTGCCGACAGCGCGCAGACGGTTGCCGTCGATGCCCTTGCCGACCAGGTATTCACGCACGGCGTTGGCGCGGCGCTCCGACAGCTTCTGGTTGTAGCTTTCCGAACCCAGGCGGTCGGTGTAGCCGGTGATTTCGACGTTGGTCACCGAGGTGTCGGCCTGCAGGGCGGTTGCGATCTCGTCCAGCTTCGGTGCCGGGGTGATCACTTCAGCCTTGTCGAAGGCGAACAGCTTGGTGGCTTCCAGGGTCACTTTCTGGAAGCGTGGCTGCGGTGCTGGCGGCGGAGCGACTGGTTCCGGAGCTGGTGCCGGAGCCGGTGCTTCGACGATTGGTGCCGGTGCCGGCGCTGCTGGCGGCGGGTTGAACGCATAGTTCAGGCCGACGGTCAGCATCTTGTTGTTGCTGCGCTTGAAGCCGAACAGTTCGTCGTCACGCAGGAAGCCGCGCACGGTGCGCAGGTCGGCTTGCAGCGACCATTGCGGGGTCAGGCTGGCCTGGAAACCGATACCGACGGTGGCGTACGGCGAGTTTTTCTCGACGTTGCGGATTGGGTTGTTGACCTTGTCGCGTTCTGCGCCGATACCGAACAGCACGAACGGACGGAAGCGATCGCGGCTCAGCATCAGCAGAGCGTCCACGCCCAGCAGGGTCTGGCGATACTCGTTACGACCTTGCTCGAAGCGGGTCTGGCTGGCGCCAACCTGGATGTCCCAGTTCTGGTGCACGGCCTTACCGAATTTCAGGCCGCCGCCCGTATCGCGATCATCCACGCCGAAGTCGGCGTCCGGCTTCACGTGGTTAACGCTTGGCTGGATGTACCACGATGGGTTGATCTCTTGGGCGAGGGTGGCGCCGGATGCGCACAGCAGTGCAGCAGCCAGGGCGATCTTCTTCGTATTATTCACAGGTAACTCCCGTAGGTTAAAGTTGATGACAACGCATACGTCAGCAGCGATGTTGGATAAAGAATAACAGTGCAAGTTCCATACTCTCGGTGCGGTAGCGCACCCAACGAAACGGCATGTGCGATTTTACAACAGTGCTTTAAAAATCACATTTCCTTAGTGAAACGAACTGTAACGGTGCTGTCATGCTACGTATGTGCCAGATCTCACATAATGACGTCATCCCTTTCTCATAACGAATTTCAATGACATGGTGTCGCGGTCTGCCATCGGATTCGTACCGTGCGCCGCCTGAATGCGTCGGCGTTGTAGGATAACGCTTACTTGCAGCAATCCTTCTTCCCATCCATACAGATGACAGCCCTCGCCGGGGGCGCTTGTGGGCATTTTTGAAAATGCTTGCAGGAATCTTGTTGAATGTTGGATGGCGCACAGACCATGGTGTCTGATGCAGGCAATCTTGAGCCCAGTTAAACGGAACCGAGATGTTGTCAGGGTGTCATACGACACACAGCGACCCGGACCACACAGTCTCACTCTATTTTTTGGAGCTCACCAATATGCATGCAACGACTCAGCACAACGCGGTATCTGGCGAAACCGGCGCAGTGCACACTTCCAGCAATTCGGCACTGATCGAGCGCGTCCCACCGCAACCGACCGAGCGCGCGCCGATTTCGCTGGCGCCGATCGAGCGCGTCCGTTCGACCTCGGCTACCCAGCGCCGTATCGAAAACATGCAAAAGCTGATCAATGAGCTCTCGAACCACGAAATGCTGGCCGACGAGATCGCCTGGTTCCTCAAGTTCTCGCCGTCGGGCGCCCGCAAGTACATCCGCGACCTGCGCGAAGCCGGCGTGATCGAGCTGGCGCGCTACATCGAGGGCACCGCCACCTACCTGGGCAAGGCCGTGTACCAGATTTCGCCGGATCCGGAGCGCGTCAAGGCCTTCCTGGCCGCGATCTGCCAGCCGAAGCGCGAAGGCGCCGCCCCGCGCAAGGAGCGTCCGGGCCTGCGCGAGCAGAACATGGCCGGCAGCGGCCGCCACTTCCACATCCTGGCCGACGACACCCATTACGCGATCCGCGTCAACCGCAGCCCGGTGGCGCGCGATCCGCTGGTCGCCGCACTGTTCGGACCGGCCCCAGGCCAGCAGAACGCCAAGTAATACCTTTCTTTAGCGCGCCCCATAGCGCGCCCCGATCCTGCCGCGGTAGAGACCCGCGGCCGAATCGGCCAGACGATCGCTGTCGTCATTCACACCGCGCCTTGTGCGCGGTTTTGTTTTTTCGGCGCTACTTGCTCGACAATTTGCGCGGTCGTTGTTGAAATCCGGTCAATAATCCACACCTTCCTGCCATCGTGCCGGCATGCCGGCCCCCACCAATGCAAGGAGTGACGATGTTACCGAGTGCCGATACGCTGGAAGGCAAGCCCGTTCCGAACGTGACCTTCAAGGCCCGCCCCGACGACCAGTGGCGCGACCTCAGCAGCGACGAACTGTTCAAGGACAAGACCGTGGTGGTGTTCTCGCTGCCAGGCGCGTTTACCCCGACCTGTTCTTCGACCCACCTGCCGCGCTATAACGAACTGGCGCCGGTGCTGCGCGCGCACGGCGTCGACGACGTGCTGTGCATCTCGGTCAACGACGCCTTCGTGATGAACCAGTGGAAGGCCGGCCAGGACGCCGGCAACATCACCGTGATCCCGGACGGCAATGGCGACTTCACCGAGGGCATGGGCATGCTGGTCGACAAGCGCGAGCTCGGCTTCGGTCGCCGTTCGTGGCGCTATTCGATGCTGGTGCGTGACGGCATCATCGAGAAGATCTTCATCGAACCCGAGCGCGACGGCGATCCGTTCGAGGTGTCCGACGCCGACACCATGCTGGCCTACCTGGCGCCGGACGCCGAGGTGCCGGAACCGGTGGTCATGTTCTCGCGTCCCGGCTGCCCGCATTGCGCGCGCGCCAAGAAAGCGTTGCGCGAGCACGACGTGCACTTCACCGACATCCCCGAAGACGGACGCATCAACACCATCGTGCTGCGCGGCGTGACCGGACGCATGACCTGGCCGCAAGTTTTCGTCGGTGGAGAACTGATCGGCGGCGCGGACGAGGTGCAGGACTGGCTGGCCGAGCGCTTCGCCGGCCAGCCGGCCAGGCGCGCCGCCGACGGGGCCGGATGATGGAAGCTTTGCTGTTCGGCCTGCTTGGAGCGGGCCTGCTGGCGGCCTGGCTGGCGCCGAAATGGCGCTTGCGCCGGGCGTTGGCGCGGCCGCTGGCGCCAGAGCGCGCCGCCATCCTGGCGCGCAATGTCTCGCAGTATCAAGGCATGGACGAGGACGAGCGTGGACGGCTGGGGCGCATGGTCCAGCGCTTCCTGCATGAAAAGAAATTTGTCGGCTGCGCCGGCCTCGAGGTCACCGACGAAATGCGGGTGACGATCGCCGGCCAGGCCTGTCTGCTGCTGCTGGGCCGGGTAGGCGAGGACGGCAGGGGGCCGATCTATCCGACCCTGGACATGGTGCTGCTGTATCCCGGTGCTTTCCTGGCGCCGCGGCGCCAGCTCGACGCTTCCGGCGTGGTGACCGAGGAGCGCCAGGATCTGCTGGGCGAATCCTGGGGCGACGGGCGCGTGATCCTGTCGTGGGAGCACGTGCGCCGCGCCGATGGCAGCGGCGGTCCGGCACACAATGTGGTGCTGCACGAATTCGCGCACCAGCTCGACAGCGAATCGGGCAATACCAACGGCGCGCCGTATCTCGGCAGCAGCGAGCGCTACCGCAGCTGGTCCGAGGTGCTGTCGCGTGACTTCGCCACCTTGCGCCATGAGGCGATGTGGGGCCGGCACGGCGTGCTCGACCATTATGGCGCGACCAACCCGGCCGAATTCTTCGCCGTGGCCACCGAAAGCTTCTTCGAGCAGCCTTACGAACTGGCGGCCAGCCATCCGGCGCTGTACCAGGAATTCCTCAGGTATTACCGGGTCGATCCGCGTCAGTGGCAGGCTGCGCCGATCATCCGGGAAGTGGAACCCGGGGTGCAATTTCATGGCGGCGGCATGGTCTACGGCCAGTGGCGGTGAACGTGGCGCCGGCTCCCGGCTGCCGAAGCGCTGGCCCTGACGGTCGGGTTGGCGGTGGACGGCGTGCGGCGGCGTACAGAGCCCGGCGCGCGCCAGGCGCATGCTTGAGCTACCACATCAGGGAGGAATCGCCATGTCCACCATCATCGCAGGACGTTTCCAGCTTCAGGACGAGGTCGACCGCGCACGCGCCGCGCTGGTCGAGGCCGGATTTGATCTCGAGCGCATCAGCGGCTTTTACCTGACCCAGCCGGGCCAGCACGACATGACCCCCATCGGCGGCGACCACATCCAGTCGCCGGGCGCCAAGGAGGCGCCCGAAGGCGTGATGCAGGGCGTGGCCACCGGCGGCGCGGTCGGCGCCGCGGTGGGCGCGGCCACCATCCCCGTTACCGGGCCGCTGGGGCCGGTCGTGGGCGGACTGGTCGGCGGCCACGTCGGTTCGCTGTTCAGCTTTTCCAAGATGAAGGACCGTGGCGAGCCGGAAGAGGGCGGCGAAAATGCGGTGCCGCCGCGTCCGGCCGGGATGCTGGTGGCGGTGGCCTTCGATGACACGGGATTGGAAGACACCGCGATCGCCACCCTGCGCCGCCTGGGCGCCCATCACATCGAACGGGCCCAGGGCAATATCGTCGATGGCGACTGGGCCGATTTCGATCCCAGCAGCCGGCCAGACGTGATCGCCTGAGCTGAAGAAATGCCTTGATCCTCATCAATAACCGATATTGATCGTTCCCTACACTCGGATGATCGGTACGCCCCACCTGCGGACCGGTCGACAATAGGGGAGCGAATCATGAAGAAACGGGTAGCCCTGATCACGGGCGCGATGGGCGGGCTGGGCACGGCGCTATGCCGGCGCCTGCATGCGGATGGCTTCACGGTGATTGCCACGCATTCGCCGGGCAATACCACGCGCGAAGGCTGGCTGGCGGCGCGGCGCGACGAAGGCGTCACTGTGCGCGCCTGCGAGCTCGACGTCTCGAACGGCAATGCCTGCGACGCCGTGGTGCGCCGCCTGCTGGAAGAAGTCGGCGCCATCGACGTGCTGGTGAACAATGCCGGGATCACGCGCGACCGCAGCCTGCGCAAGATGAGCGCGGAAGACTGGCACGCCGTGCTCGGCACCAATCTCGACAGCGTGTTCAACATGACCCGCCCGGTGCTGGAAACCATGACCGGACGCGGCTGGGGGCGCATCATCAATATCTCGTCGGTGAACGGCCAGCGGGGTGCTTTCGGGCAATGCAATTACGCCGCGGCCAAGGCCGGCATGCACGGCTTCACCAAGTCGCTGGCGCTCGAGGTCGCGCGCCATGGGGTGACCGTGAATACCGTGTCACCCGGCTATCTCGACACCAGCATGGTGCGCCACATGCCGCAGGAGGTGCTGCGCGACCGTATCCTGCCGCAGATTCCGGTTGGGCGGCTGGGCAAGCCGGAAGAGGTGGCGGGACTGGTCGCCTTCCTGGCGTCGGAGGCGGGGGGGTACGTGACCGGGGCGAATATCGCGATGAATGGCGGGCAGCATATGTATTGAGGGGCCGCGCTGGCTGTTTGAGCTGCGGCCGGGTTGAATCCTGCAGTCGGTCACGGGCGGCGTGCGCAGGTGCGCCGCCCGTGCCGGACTTGCTGTTGAAGCTGAGCGGCCGTTGCCGGTGTTATCGCGGCTTGGCCCACCTCAGGCGGCGGCCGTTGGCGGCGTCGGCGACAGGACCTGCAGCGCGTCGTTGTGCAGGCGAATCTTGTCCAGCGCCAGCACCACCCCGGCCGGCTGGCCTGCCATGGCGGCGCCGGCCAGTGACAGCAGGCCGCCCACCAGTCCGGCCGCCTCGCCGATCACGCCGATGCGGCGGATTTTTTGTGCCGCATCCTTGGTCAGGCCGACCAGCTGGCCTTGCGGCCTGCCCAGGTCGTGGATGATGAAGGCGGCCGCGTCGGCGTACAGGCTGTTGGCGCGCTGGCGCAGCAGCATTTCGTCGTCGAGCAGGGCGCGCAGGACGTCTTGCGTGTGCTCCGGGAAGCGGCCCGTGCCATGGTCGCGGATGTCGGCCATGATGCGTTCGTGCAGTTGGTCGGCGAATGCGGACAATTGATCGGCGAGCTCGATCACACCCTGCATGCTGGACAGGGCGCCTTCCTGCGGCGGGGTTGGCGCGGCGGATGGGGCGGAGGCGGCATCGGTGGCGGCGGATGGCGCGGGGGCAGCAGCGGTGGTCGCAACCGGCGCCAATTGCATAGTCGCAGCAGTGGTGGCGGCTGCCGGCGCGCGTTGCGCAGTGAAGGAAGCGCCGGCAATCGTTTCCTCGGGGCGCGTACCGCCGGACGTGTTGGTGGTGGAGGACAGTGGCGTCGTAGTGACTTGCGTTTGCTCAGGCTTGGTCATGTTCGCCTCCTCAGTCACCGCTCAGGTTTTCGCGAATGATGCGCACGTCGCGGCCATAGGTTCTCAGCATGCGCCGCACGTCCTCGTTGGTCAGCCGGTTCAGGTTCTCGCGCATCTTCTGGTGCCCGAGCGCCACTTTGGTCAAGCCCTGCAGCGCCAGTTCGTAGCGACGGTCGATCAGCTTGTACTCGGTGGACTTGTTCAGGTAGTGGACCTTGGCCAGGGTGACCAGCATGCGGTCCGAATTGCGGTTCGAAAACGGAATCTCGACATCAAAAATGCCGAGCACGGTCTTCTTTTCATTCTCGTTGGTCTTGTAGTAGAGGCGGGTGAGCGAGATCATGGCCTCGAGCAGGACCTGCACGTCGGGATCGCCGTCGCGCACCATGGTTTCCACGCTGCGATTCTGGTAGCCGGAAGCGATGACGCGGGTCAGCAGCCGGCTCATGCCGGTGTACGCCGCAATATGGCGCTGTTGCAAGCCCGAGTCGGCATTCGCCTTCAGTCCATTACCCAGGTCATCAATCCGTTCAGACAGGTCGTAACGGGCATCGCCGGCAAGCAGGCTGAGCGTCTGCATATACAGCACCAGCGTCTTCTGGATCGCGACGAAGTCGTCATAGACGGCGCGCCGCCGTGCATCGTTCTCGCGCGCCAGGCGTTCGGCCACCGGCGACAGGTAAGGCTGCTCGCGCTCGAAGGTATCGCGATACCGCCGCGACAATTCCGCATAACCACCCAAACGCGCCGAAGCATCCGCGAACTCGCGCACCTCCTGCAAGCTGACCGGCCCCTGCGAAGCACATCCGGCCAGTACCGAGGTCGCCAGCAACAACATCCAATAAGCAATCCGACGCAGCATCGTGGATCCTCCCTGGCCGCGCGGTATGGCAGCCCGAAAAATCCCATTCTTTCAAAACGATGCTGCCTCGATCTTGCTTACCGTCAATTACGCCACTTTGGCGCGGTCGAAGTGTGGGTTCTCGATCACACCGAACAGGTTCCCGTCCGGATCGCGCACGACGGCAGTCCGGATCCCGCCGCCGACATCCTCGACCGGCGTTTCCACGGCCGCACCGAGTCCGACCAGCCGCGCCAGCTCGGCCTGCGCATCCGCCGTCCCCCAATACGCCGTCGCGCCCGAACTGCCCGGCACCCCATCCGGCACCAGCCCCAGCTCGAACCCGCCGACGTCGAAGCCCACATAAAACGGCTGATCGAAATACGGCGCCACCCCCAGGACCTGCTGATACCACGCCTTGGCCGCCTCCAGTTCAGTCACCGGATAAATCACCGTCCGCAATCCCTGAATCATGGCTACTCCTCAGAAGTAAAACCCCATCCTGCCCCACCTATTTCCCTAAGTCCACCCGTCAAGACTAAGAGGGTCAGAGTCGAATTGTCGGGCAACCTCAAAAGTTGTCAAACAATTCGACTCTGACCCTCATTGTCGAGAATGTGCTTGTGAGCACTGTTAGGTCGATCAATGTAGTCAGCTAACTACTCTAAAAGAAATTGGCAAATAATTTGACTCTGACCCTCGTTATTTTTGGCTGCCTGACCGCGAATGCACTGATCCGCTGCCAGCGATTTTTACAGTAACAATTGCGAGCCAGAAGAAATGCCATTAACAACGACAGATCGATATAACCACAGCAAAAAATAAANTTTTGGCTGCCTGACCGCGAATGCACTGATCCGCTGCCAGCGATTTTTACAGTAACAATTGCGAGCCAGAAGAAATGCCATTAACAACGACAGATCGATATAACCACAGCAAAAAATAAATAGGGTCAGAGTCGAATTGTTTGACAACTTTTGAAGTTGCCATTTAATTCGACTCTGACCCTAATTATTGGGTACGAGCTTCCGAGAAATTGAGACAAAGGTCACGCAGAAATTGGGAAAGACGTGACAATCTTTCCCAATAATTTGACTCTGACCCTAATTAACGACCCTAATTCACGAACTCGGTGGCGCTTAGCGGTCGCGCGATGGGCGGGCGGCCGATTGGGGGCGGGGGGCGTTGCGCTTGGGGGCGGCGCCGGTGCTGCTGCCCGGGGTACGGGGCTTGTTGCCACCGTTGCCGTTGCCGTGGCCACGGCCGCCGCCTGGACGGCCGCCGCGGTTGGCGTGGCCCGGGGCGCCGCTGCGCAGCTGGATCGGCTGCGGCTTGGCGTTCAGGTCGGGCTCGAAACCGGGGATCACATGGCGCGGCAGCGTCTGCTTGATCAGCTTTTCGATGTCCTTCAGCATCTGGTGCTCGTCGACGCAGACCAGCGACACGGCTTCGCCAGTGGCGCCGGCGCGGCCGGTACGGCCGATGCGGTGGACGTAGTCTTCAGGCACGTTCGGCAGGTCGTAGTTGACCACGTGCGGCAGCTGGTCGATGTCGATGCCGCGCGCCGCGATGTCGGTCGCCACCAGCACCTGCAGGCTGCCGTCCTTGAATTCGGCCAGCGCCTTGGTGCGCGCCGACTGGCTCTTGTTGCCGTGGATCGCCATCGCGCCGATGCCGTCCTTGCCCAGTTGCTCGACCAGCTTGTTGGCGCCGTGCTTGGTGCGGGTGAACACCAGCACCTGGTGCCAGTTGTTTTCCTTGATCAGGTGCGACAGCATCGGGTGCTTCTTGTCGCGGTCGACCGGGTGGATCTTCTGCGCGATCACTTCCACGGTCGAGTTGCGGCGCGCGACTTCGATCGACTGCGGGTTGTCCAGCAGGCGGTCGGCCAGGGCCTTGATCTCGTCCGAGAAGGTGGCCGAGAACAGCAGGTTCTGGCGCTTGGCCGGCAGCAGCGCCAGCACCTTGCGGATGTCGTGGATGAAGCCCATGTCCAGCATGCGGTCGGCTTCGTCCAGGATCAGGATTTCGATCTTGCTCAGGTCGACCGTGCCCTGCGCCGCGTGGTCCAGCAGGCGGCCTGGCGTCGCGACCAGGATGTCGACGCCGTGCTTGAGCAGCTTGATCTGCGGATTGATGCCGACGCCGCCGAAGATCACGGCCGAATTCAGGTTGGTGTACTTGCCGTACAGGCGCACGCTTTCCTCGACCTGGGCCGCCAGCTCGCGGGTCGGGGTCAGCACCAGGGCGCGGATCGCGCGCGGCGTGGTCTTGTTGCGCTGCGCTGCGCCGACGGCGTCGGTCGACAGGCGGTGCAGGATCGGCAGCGTGAAGCCGGCGGTCTTGCCGGTGCCGGTCTGGGCGCCGGCCAGCAGGTCGCCGCCGTTCAGGACGGCAGGAATGGCCTGGCTCTGGATCGGCGTCGGCGCGGTATAGCCTTGTTCGGTTACCGCGCGCACGATCGCGTCGGACAAGCCAAGGGTGGAGAATGACATAGATGTTTTTTCAGTAAAAAGCGGCCCGTCGCCACAGTGGCGCCAGTCCTGGAAATCGGGTTGGTCGATGCAGGCGCGCGGCCCGACGTGATGGACGTCGGCCGCTGCGCCCGGACGCTGCCGCAGGCGGCTAGCAGGGATTATAGTGAACTAAGTTTCACTGTGGAAAGTATTTTTGACGGTGCTTAGCGCATGACATGGCGACACTCGGTTACAACTCGCGCCATGCCCCACGCGCCAACGCCTGTCACCGCAGGACCAGGCCGGCGATTGTGACATGCACCTCGGCGGTATTTTACGCGAAAGGCGAAAGCAGCGGCACCAGCGCGCCAAATACCTTCGGGCCGGCGGCGATCACGTCGCCCTTGTTCAGGTATTCGGATTCGCCGTTGAATTCGCCGACGATGCCGCCCGCTTCGGTCACCAGCAGGGCGCCGGCGGCGATGTCCCAGGTCTTCAGGCCTTTTTCGAAGTAGCCGTCGATGCGGCCGGCGGCCACGTTGGCCAGTTCCAGCGCGGCCGAGCCGCCGCTGCGCACGCCGTGGCTGCGCGAGGCGACCACTTCGTACATGCGCAGGTATTCGGCCAGCGCGCGCGGATCCGGACCGTGGCCCGAGGACAGCAGGGCGCGGCCGATGCGTTCGGTGGCGCGCACGCGGATGCGCTTGTCGTTCAGGTAGGCGCCGGCGCCCTTGGTGGCGGTGAACAGGTCGTTGCGGACCGGGTCGTAGACCAGGCCTTGCGTGATCACGCCGCGCTGCTTGAGCGCGATCGAGATGCAGTAGTTGGGATAGCCGTGCAGGAAGTTGGTGGTGCCGTCGATCGGGTCGATGATCCACACGTATTCGCTCTCGTCGTTCAGGTTGCCCGATGCGCCGCTTTCTTCGGCCAGGATCGCGTGATCCGGATAGGCTTTCAGCAGCGTCTCGACGATCGCCTGTTCCGCCGCCTGGTCGACGTCGGTGACGAAGTCATTGTGTTGCTTCTCAGAGACAACGATACGGTCGATGTCGAAGGACGCGCGGTTGATGACGGTGGCGGCGCGGCGGGCGGCCTTGATGGCCGTGTTGAGCATTGGGTGCATGAGGCTAATCCGTGAAAAACGCGAACGCCCACCAACGCCAATGAGCGCCGTGAACGGTCAGCTGATAGAAGAGTGATAAAAGAGCAAAGCGGTGTCGAACCCGTTACAATCGCGACCCTGGCCGCTCTTGTCAACGCTGTTCGCACCGCGCGATGGCGCTATTGTAAATGATCCCGACTGCAACCGTCACTTCTCCCAATAATTCTTTGTTCAGCCGTCTGCGCTTCGTGCTGGTCGAAACCAGCCGCGCCGGCAATGTCGGCTCGGTGGCGCGCGCCATGAAGACCATGGGCTTCAAGGAGCTGGTGCTGGTCGCGCCCAAATGCGCCGATCCGCTGAACGATCCCGAGGCGGTAGCGTTTGCCAGCGGCGCCATCGACGTGCTGCAGAACGCGCGCATCGTCCCCGACATCAAGGACGCGCTGGACGGCTGCAATTTCGCCGCCGCCGTCTCGGCGCGCCTGCGCGAATTCTCGCCGCCGGTGTGGACTCCGCGCGCGTTTTCCTCGCACGCCGCTAGCCAGCAGAGTCTGGTGCCGGCGGTGGTGTTCGGCAACGAGCGGGTCGGCCTGCCGAACCATATCGTCGAAGCCTGCAATGTCCTGATCAATATCCCGGCCAACCCGGATTACTCGTCGCTCAACCTGTCGCAGGCGGCCCAGGTGCTGGCCTACGAGGCGCGGATGGCGGCGCTTGGTGACGGCATCGACGCCGGCAGCGTGGGCTTCCACGGCGACGCCGCCAGCGTGAGCCAGATCGACGGCATGTACGCGCACCTGGAGCAGGCGCTGGTGGCGATCGGCTTCCTGAATGCCGACAATCCGAAGAAGCTGATGCCGCGCCTGAAGCGCCTGTTCGCGCGCACCGGGCTCGAGACCGAGGAAGTCAATATCCTGCGCGGCATCGCACGCGCAATCATGAGTAGCACCGCGAACAATACGCCGCCGCGCAAGGATTGACGGCGCGTCCGCCGAGCCTTGCGCTGGGCGCGGCGCAACTGACGTACACTGGCGCCATGCGCGCACGACGTCTTCTCCAGATCATCCTGCTGATCCAGGCAGCCATCGCCCTCGGCATCGCCCTGGGCGCGGTGCACTGGTTCGACGCTGCCCCGTGGCAGGGCGCGCTGTTCGGCGTCGCCGCCGTGGTGCTGGTGCGCCTGGTCATCAACCTCAACAACTTCCTGCTCAGCGCGCGCGTGGCCGGGCCGACCCCGCCTGCGTTCCGCCTGCGCCGGTCCGCGCGCCTGCGCATGCTGGCCGAGGAATTCAGGTCCAGCATGCTGCTCACTTCGTGGCACATGGCGCGTGCGCGGCCGCACATCCGGATCCATCCCGATGCGCCGCTGCCGCCGGTACTGCTGGTGCACGGCTACGGCTGCAACAGCGGTTACTGGGCGCACCTGGCGCCGCTGCTGGACAATGCCCGCATCAGCCATGCCACGCTCGACCTGGAGCCGCTCACCGGCGACATCGACGGCTACGCGGCCCAGGTCGAGGCCAGGGTCGACGAGCTGTGCGCACGCAGCGGTGCGTCGCAGGTGGCGATCGTCGGCCACAGCATGGGCGGCGTCGTGGGGCGGGCCTGGATGCGCGCCTTCGGCAGCGCGCGGCTGGCGCGCCTGATCACCATCGGTTCTCCGCACCACGGCACCTGCCTGGCGTCGTTCGGGATCGGCCTGAACGCGGCCCAGATGGGGCGCCTCACGCCCGACGGTCCGGCCTGCGACTGGCTGCAGGCGCTGGACGCGAGCGAAGACCCGGCCAAACGCGCCTTGATCACCTCGATCTACACCCACCACGACAACATCGTGTCGCCGCGCATCACGAGCGAGCTGGCGGGCGCGCGCAACCTGGCGCTGGGCGGCGTCGGCCACGTGGCGCTGGGCAGCAACCGGCGCGTGCTGGCCGCCGTGATGGCCGAGCTCGACGCACTGCGGCAGGGCAGGGCGGACAGCGGCCCGCAAAGCCACGCGATGCGCGCGCCAGCCCGTCAATCAGTCGGCAAATTGGCCGCACGCGACATGCCTGTCGCATGAGGTACTCATTCGCAGCAGCCCCTGGCCCCGGGGCAGCGTCCGGCGTGGTAAAGTGACATCAACGTCGCATTCCGGAGCACACCCGTGGCCCGTATCCTGATCATCGAAGACAATCCCGCCAACATCGAACTGATGTCGTTCCTGCTCAGCGCTTATGGCCACACGCCGCTGAACGCGCCGGACGGCGCACGCGGCGTGGCGGCCGCGCGCAGCGAGCTGCCCGACCTGATCGCCTGCGACGTCAACCTGCCCGGCATGGACGGCTTCCAGGTGCTGGCCGCGCTCAAGCAGGAGCCGGCGCTGGCCGCGGTGCCGGTGCTGGCGGTGACGGCGCTGGCAATGGCGGGCGACCGCGAGAAAGTGCTGGCGGCCGGCTTCGACGGCTACATCAGCAAGCCGATCGAGCCGGAAAGCTTCGTCGCCGAACTGGAAGCGTTTTTGGCGGGCACGCCGCCGGCCGCCGCTGCGGCGCCGGCGCCGCAAGCTGAGGCCCCCGTCGCGGCCACGGCGGCGCCTGCGGCACCTGCGCCCGCGTCCAACCCGTGGGCCGCGGCGCCCGAACCTGCTGCCGCCGCGCCAGTGGCTGCCGGCGCCGACCCGGCGCTGGCGCGCCCGACCCTGCTGCTGGTCGACGACGACCGCTTCATGCTGGGCGTGCTGAACGACATGCTCACCGGCGAACCATATCGCGTGCTGAGCGCGCAGTCGGGCGAGGAAGCGCTGGCGCTGCTGGCGGCCGAACCGGTCGACGTGATCCTGTGCGACCAGGCCATGCCCGGCATGCGCGGCACCGACGTGCTGGCCGAGGCGGCGCGCCGCTATCCGAAGACAGTCCGCCTGATGCTGTCCGGCCAGCCCGACCTGAGCGAGATCGAAGCCGCGATCGCGGCCGGCGTCGCCGACGAACACTACATCAAGCCGGTCACCGCCAGCCAGCTGCGCGAACGGCTCGGCGCGGCGTTCCGCCTGCGCAGCGAACGCGCGGCGGCGTAAACCGGACGGCGCGGCGCCGCTGGCCGGGCGTCGTGCGCCGGGGAGCGCGGAAAGAGGGGCGCGGAAAGGTCGATTAGAACGACCGTTCGATGTTATCCTTGAGCAATTGCACTTTAATCTCGCCCTTCATGCAACAAAAAGCTCCGCGCCGCACCCGTGAACGCATCCTCGAGCTCTCGCTCAGGCTGTTCAACGAGTTTGGCGAGCCCAACATCACGACGACCGTCATTGCCGAGGAGATGAATATCTCGCCCGGCAATCTGTACTATCATTTCCGCAACAAGGACGACATCGTCAATTCGATCTTCGTCCAGTTCGAGGCGGAGATCGAGCGCATCCTGACGGTGCCGGCCGGGCGCCGCTCCAACATGCAGGACGTGTGGCTGTACCTGCACCATATGTTCAAGCTGATCTGGCGCTACCGCTTCTTCTACCGCGACCTGAACGACCTGCTGTCGCGCAACCGTAAACTCGAACTCCATTTCAAGGCGATCCACGCCCACAAGATCAAGGTCGCGCGCCAGCTGTGCGAAGACCTGCGCAGCGAAGGCTCGCTGGAAGCCACCGACCAGCAGATCGGCGCCATGGCGACCAATATGGTGGTGGTGGCGACCTACTGGCTGTCGTTCGAGTACGTGCGCAATCCGCGCAAATACAGCGAGCAGCAGGCGATCGCCGACGCGCTGGCGCGCGGCTGCTACCAGGTGCTGTCGATGGTCGGGCCCTACCTGCGCGGCGAGACCCGCACCCTGTTCGAAAAACTGTCCGACGACTATCTCGAAAAACTGTCGGCCGACGCCCGCCCGGGCGCCGACTTCCTCTGACTCCGATTCCATCCGCACCATGAAAACACTTGCCGTCTACTGCGGCGCCGCGCCCGGCGCCGATCCCGTCTACGCCGACGCTGCCCGCGCGCTGGCGCGCGCCCTGGTCGAGCACAATATCGGCCTGGTCTACGGCGGCGGCAAGGTCGGCCTGATGGGCGTGATCGCCGACGAAGTGCTGCGCCTCGGCGGCGAAGCCACTGGCGTGATCCCGCGCGCGCTGATGGAGCGCGAAGTCGGCCATGCCGGGTTGACGCGCCTGTTCGTGGTGAAGGACATGCACGAGCGCAAGGCCATGATGTCCGACCTGTCGGAAGGCTTCATCGCCATGCCGGGCGGGATGGGAACGCTGGAAGAATTGTTCGAGATGGTCACCTGGGCCCAGCTCGGCATTCACGCCAAGCCGATCGCGCTGCTCAATGTGAACGGCTTCTGGGACGGGCTGCGCGCGTTCGTGCGGCACCAGTGCGCCCAAGGCTTCGTGCGGCCGGAGCATGAAGGCCTGATGATGGCCGAGAGCGATCCGGACGCCCTGATCCGCCGCCTGCGCGCCGCGGCGCCGGCGCCGGCGGTGCAGGCGGCGGTGGAAGCGGATGCGGCAGCCAGGGAGCTGCGCGGCTAAGCCCGGTTTCGCCCCCGGGGCAGTCCTTTCAGGCCATCTCGATCCGGTCCCGCCCCGCCGCCTTGGCCCGATACAGCGCCTTGTCCGCCCGGCTGATCGCCTCCGTGAACGGCTCGCCGCTGCGGCGCTCCGCCAGCCCGGCCGAGAAGCTCAGGCGCCGCTCCGGATCCATGCCCTCGATGCGCAGCGCGTGCACCCGCTCGAGCATCCGTTCCAGCACCTGGTGGGCGTCGGCCGGCGCCGCGTCGGGCAACAGCAGCAGGAATTCCTCGCCGCCCCAGCGCGCCAGCGTGTCGCGCGCGCGCAGGGCGCCGCGCGCGACCAGCGCGAATTCGCGCAGCACGGCGTCGCCCAGCGCGTGGCCGTGGCGGTCGTTGACCTGCTTGAAGAAGTCGATGTCGAGCAGGGCCACGCAGCTGCCGCCGCCGTTGCCGTTCCTGTGCGACTGGCGCCGCTCCTCGGCCTGCAGCACTTCGTTCATGTGGCGCCGGTTGGCCAGCGCAGTCAGTTCGTCGACCGTGGCCAGGGTGCGGATGGTCTCCAGCGCCTGCGTCAGGTCCTGGGTCTTGCGCTTCATGCGCCGGCGCAGCCTGGTCATCTCGCCGGTCAGCACGGCGGTGGACAGCAGCGCCGCCGCCAGGTAGCCGAAGGTCATCGCCTCGACCGCGGGCGGGAAGCGCTGCGGGTCGCCCGCCTGCAGGCGCCACATGGTGCCGCCCAGGCCGAGCAGGGCGGCCGTCGCCAGCAGCAGCGTCTGGCGCGGACGCAGTGCGAAGGCGCAGAAGGCGATGATCACCACCGTCATGGTCAACAGGGCGGCGCGCACCGGGCCGGCGATCGCATACGCCGCCATGCCGCAGCCGATCGCGAACAGCGACTGCAGCACCGCCAGCACCTCGGGCGCCAGGCGCAGCGCGCCGGAAAACCGGATCAGGATGTAGAAACACAGGGTGCCGCCGCCGGCCACGCAGGCCAGCAGCATCGCCGGCGCGGCCGGCGAGTAACCGGCCGCCACCTGGCACGCCAGCAGCGCGATGCCGGCCACGTACAGCAGCGCGGTCGCGGCCCAGTAATTCAGCATGCGGCGCAGCGCCGGCTCGGCGCCGAACAGCGCCGCCGATGCCGCCCCGGACAGAGGACGCCAAGGGTTCATGCGGCGCGCTGGACGTCGGTTTGCGCGGCGCTCCGTACGTCATCGGCCAGCAGGCGCGCGATCTCGTGCGCCGGCACCGGGCGGCTGAACAGGTAGCCCTGCATTTCGTCGCAGTCGTTGGCGCGTAAAAACTCGCGCTGCTGCTCGGTCTCGACCCCTTCGGCGATCACGCGCAGGTCGAGCTTGTGGCCGAGCGAGATCACCGCCATCGCGATCGCCTGGTCGTCGCTGTCGTGGGCCAGGTCGGCCACGAACGATTTGTCGATCTTCAGGCGGCTGATCGGGAACGACTTCAGGGCCGACAGGCTCGAGTAGCCGGTGCCGAAATCGTCGATCGACAGCGACACGCCCATCGCCTCGATCTCGCGCATCTTGTCGACCGAACGCGCCAGGTCGCGCATGATCAGGCTTTCGGTGACCTCGATCTCGAGCCCGGCGGGCGGCAGGCCGCTGTCGTGCAGGGCGCCGGCGATGCGCTCGACCAGGCGCTTTTCTTCGAACTGGCGCGCCGAGACATTCACCGACACCGTCAGCGGCGCCAGGCCGGCGCGGCGCCAGGCCATGTTCTGGGCACAGGCGGTGCGTATCACCCAATCGCCGATCGGCACGATCAGGCCGCTCTCTTCGGCCAGGCCGATGAAGCGCAGCGGCGACACCATGCCGTGTTCCGGATGGTGCCAGCGGATCAGCGCCTCGAGCCCGACCAGGCGATTGCTGCGCAGGTCGACCTTGGGCTGGTACAGCAGTTCGAACTGGCACGCCCCGCCATACCCTTCGGCGCAGGTGTCGATCGCAGCGCGCAAGCCTTCGAGCAGCATCAGCTTTTCTTCGAGGCTGGCGTCCATCTCGCTGGCGTACAGCTGGACGTTGTTGCTGCCCTGTTCCTTGGCGCGGTACATGGCGACGTCGGCGCGCATCATGAGCGCCTCGGCATCGACGCCGTCCTGCGGGTAGAAGGTGGCGCCGATGCTGGCGCTGACTTGCACTTCCTGGCCCTCGACCAGCACCGGTTCCGTGACCGCCTCGCGCACCCGCTCCAGCAACGGCGCCACCGCACCGACCGCGGCGCCGCCGTCGTCGCCCAGGTCGGGCAGCAGGATCACGAATTCGTCGCCGCCGAAGCGCGCCAGCGTGTCGCCCGGACCCAGGCAGCGGCGCATCCGCGCGCCCACCACTTTCAGCAATTCGTCGCCGGCGTTGTGCCCCAGGCCATCGTTGACCAGCTTGAAGCCATCCAGGTCGATGAAGGCCAGCGCCAGCACGCCGCGTTCGCGTTCGGCGTCGACGATCGCGGCGTCGAGCCGCTCGCGCAGCAGGCTGCGGTTGGGCAGGCCGGTCAGGTCGTCGTGGTGCGCCAGGTGGCGGATGCGTTCTTCCGCCAGGCGGCGCTCGGTGATGTCGCGCACGATCACCACCACGCCGCCCTCGACCGCCACCGCCTGGCGGTGCAGCCAGCGTTGTTCGCCGGGCAGGGCGCGCGTCAGCCACTCGGCTTCGCGCGCACGGCCGTCGTGCGCCACCGCGGCCAGGTCGTCGAAGATGTGCGCGCCCAGGTCGGCCGGCAGGAAGGTCGACATGCGCTGGCCGGCCATCTGTGCACGCGTCAGCCCGGTGAGCCGTTCGGCGCGGCTGTTGACGGCGTCGACGGTGAAGTCGACCACGCGACCGGCCACGCCGGCGCGCGCGCCGCGCACGCTGCGCAGCACGAAAAAGGCGTCCGGGCTGGCTTCCGAGGCGGCGGCGTAGGTTTCCTGCGCCATGCGCTCGCGCCGGCGCGCCTTGGTCAGCTGCCAGCTCCAGGCGCTGACCAGGATCACCAGCGCCACCAGCAGCGCGCTGCCGATGCCGGCGCCCAGCAGCCAGGCGCGGCGCTGCGCGTGGTATTCGGCCATCTGCTCCGCTTGCGACAGGCCTGCTACCGCCACCAGCGGGAAGCCGTTCAGCGGCCGGCTGCTGGTGTAGCGCGCCACGCCGTCGATGCCGCGGCCAAGCACGACGGCGTCGGCCACGCCCGGCGCATGGCGCTGGCCCCAGGACAGGTTTTCGCCGATGCGCAGCGCGCGCACCACGCCGTCCAGGCCGGCCAGGCCGAGCAGGCCTTGCTCGCCCTGGCGCGAACGCTCGTAGGAACTGGTGAAATAGGCCGGATCGAGCGCCACCACCGCCACCCCGGCAAAACGTCCTGCAGCGTCGTTGATGCGGCGCGAGAAATGCAGGTGCGGCTCTTCGTTGCGCGGGTGGATGGCGGTGCGGCCGACGAATGGCAGGTCGCGGTTGGCCTGGCGGTGATACTCGAAATAGTCGGCGCCGGCCACGTTGCGCCCCGGCGCATGCGGCTCGCCGGCCGGATTGCTGGCCACCACGCGCCCCTGGCTGTCGACGATCTCGACCTGGAACACCACACCCGGCGGCAGCAGGCCCTTGGCGGCCAGCGCCGGCAGCGCGCCGGTAGGACCGTCCTGCTCGACCGCGTACTTCAGCACGCGCAGGGTCTGGTCGATGTTGGACAGGCTGCGCGCCATCTGCGCTTCATAGGTGTCGAGCAGCTCGCGCGTGGCTTCCTGCGCGCCGGCAGCGGCGTCGATCCGCTCGCGCTCCAGCACGTGCAGCGTGCCGAACCAGATTGCGCCCAGCAGCACCAGCGCGAACAGCGGCAGCGCGATGTGGGTCTCCAGCGCCAGCACCAGCAGGCGCACCAGGGCGCGGCGCGGGGCCGCGCCGGCCTGCTGCGCCGGCGCCAATGCCGAAGCCGAAACAGAATCTGAAGCCGAAGGCGCCGCCACGGTCATCGCGTCCTCACTGCAGCACCAGTACCGGACGCACGCTGGCGTCGAGCGCGCTGCGGTCGATGTAGCCGATCATCGACGGGTTCTCGGCCACCATGCGCCGCACGCTGGCGTCGTCCTGCGCTTCGCGCGGCGGCTGGCCGCGGCCGGTGAACACCATCTTCGACCAGTGGGCCTTGAGCAGGGCCGGGGTCTTGCCGGACACCTCGCGGTAGAACTGCAGGCGGGCCTCGGCGCCGAGGCGCTGGTCGACCGGCACCGCGACCGCGCCGTCGGGGAAGCGCGCCGACTGGCCGAGGAAGATGGCGGCCACCTGGTCGGCGTTCATGCTGGGGGCCGGATTGCGGCTGGAGACCACCACCACCAGCTCGGCCGAGGCGTGGCCGCTGGCCAGGCTGCTCGACAAACCGAGGACCAGGGTGGCGCACAGGAGGCGCAGGCAGGGACGGAATCGATCGTTCATGTCGCCCCCTCAGAAAACGAAATCCAGCGCGACGCTGGCGATGCCGAACGCGCGGCCCGAGCGGAACTCGGGCGTCGGGTTGATCAGGGTGCCGCGCGAGCCGCCTTGCGGGCGCACCCGCTCGAACTGCAGCTTGAGGGCGATGTCGGGCGCCGCGTCCCAGCGCACGCCCGCGCTCCAGGTCGACTGCACGGGGATCGTCGACAGGAAGCTGTTGACGCCGGCATTGAGCTGCACCGCAGCGCCGGCCAGTGGCGGCGGCAGGCCGGTTGTGGGAATGCCGGGGTCGGTCAAGGGCACGTCGGCGCGCACCTGGGCGTAGCCGGCGTAAGGCGTGAAGGCGCCGCGGCGCAGGCCGGCGCCGACGTACATCGAGGTGCCGTCGCCGAGCAGGGAACTGGTGCGGGTCTTGCCGTATTCGGCGGTCACGAACCAGGGGCCGGGGTCGTAGCTGGCGCCGGCGCTGAGCATCATCACGCGCTTGTCGTCGATCGCGTAGCGGTCGGCCATGGCATTGCCAGTCGGGCCGAACATGCGCAGGGCGTCGAACAACTCGCGGCCGATGCCGGTGGTCAGGCGTCCAGTGAATGCGGTCACGCGCCCGCTCAGCGCGCCGCGCTCGATGCTGTGCGAGACGCCGCGAATCTGGCCGGCGCGGATCTTCAGGCCGTTGGCCAGGTCGCGGTTGGTGCGTCCGGCCAGCAGCTGCGTATTGTGGCGCACGTCGCCGGTGCTCCAGCGCCAGGTCATGTCGACGCCGTCGCTGCTGGAAATCGGCAGGGTGCCGTAGACGTCGACCGGGGTGCGCACCCAGGGCAGGGCATAGCCGACCTTGCGGTATTCGGCAGCCAGGAATACCGGCAGCGCGATGCGGCCTGCGCGCACCGCCAGTTCGGGCGTGAGCTGGTACTTGACGTTGGCCCATTCGATTTCGGGCTGGTAGCCGCCGTCGAGGCGCTGTTCGCTGACTACCTGCAGCACTGCCGACCAGGGGCCCATGCCGAGGTCGAGCTGGGCGCCCAGGCGGCTGTCGACGTCGGGACTCCAGCTGCTTGTGGCGCCGGCGCCATCCTTGCGCAGTACCGAGGCGGTAAAGTCGGCGCTGCGCTGGCTCGAATGCACCATTCCGAGCGTGCCGAAGCCGGACACTTTCCAGCTTGGGACCAGGCCGTTATCGGCCATCGCCACGCCGGGCAAGCACGGCAAAAGGAGCGCCGCCAACAGGCTGGCCATGCGCTTGGGTACGCATACGGGCGCCGATGCGCGGCGCGAAAAGGGCTGAGCGGCAGGCGCAAGCGTGCCGGAACGTGGTTGCAGGTACATGTGATGTCGGATGGTGGCCACAGGCCTGGAATCGCTGCAGTAGCGATTGGATCAGGAAATATTGCTTGTCAAACTCTAGCGGAGCTGCATAAGTATGTCGAGGTAATTACCTAAGCGCATTATATAGTGGTAAATTGTTGTTGTCTTAACGCAACATTCTCTCACATGTTCACATCCGGGGCGCGCACGATAGCGTTCCGTGCCCTTTGGCTGCCGGACATCCCGGATCCATCGTGGACCGGGCTGACGACAGTCACCACAGGCGTTCGCCGGACAGGTCGAGCCAGGTCAGGTACAGGCGCACGTCGAATTCGAGCTGGTGATAATCCGGCTCCATCCAGCAGCACAGTTTATAAAACGCCTTGTCGTGGTCCTTTTCCTTCAGGTGCGCCAGTTCGTGCACGGCGATCATGCGCAGGAACGGCAGCGGGGCGTCGCGGAACAGGCTGGCGATGCGGATCTCGTGCTTGGCCTTCAGGCGGCCGCCCTGCACGCGCGAGATGGCGGTGTGCAGGCCGAGCGCGTGCTGGACCACGCCGATCTTGCTGTCGAAGGCGACTTTCGAGACCGGCGCCGCCTGGCGCAGGTATTCACCCTTCAGGTCTTGCACATAGCCGTACAGGGCGCCGTCGGTACGAATGCCGTGGGCGTCGGGATAGCGCCGGCGCAGGGTGTCGCCGAGGCGGTCCTGGTCGATCAGCTGGCTGACCTGGGCGCGTAGCGGCTCGGGATAGGCGGTCAGGTATTTCAGGGTATGCATGGGCCGGGAATGTACCACAGCCGGGGCGGCATGCAAGGGCAGGTCACGGCGGGAAAAGACGCAGCCCGAGGTGGGGGGAGCCAAACGACGACGACAAACGACGACGACAAACGACGACGACAAGCGAAGAGTACTAGCGAAGACAAACAATGGAGCCACTCCGCCGGCCGGTGACGCCGGTCGGCGGAGCGGATTGCGCGCAGGACCGGGCCGTCGGGACGGGGCCCGGAACGTTGCGCCTTGCAGGGTGGGCCGGGCGCGGTGACAGCGGCGTCAGCCCTCCTTCTCGCCCTGGCGGTTGCCCTTGGATGCCGCCGCTGCCGCCGCGGCGCGTTGGGCCGATTGCCGGCTTTCGCCGCCCTTGCGGCCGATGTCGGCCATGTGCGCACGGTTGCGGCTCACTGCCTCGCCGCCTTTCTGTCCGGCGCGGCGCGCTTCCTCGGAATCGAATTCGTGCGCCGTGCCTTTCTGGTGCGCCGCCTGGCCACCCTTGCTCGCGATTTCGCGCTGCTGGTTCTGGTCCATCGCGGCGAACCCGCGCTTGGCCGGCTGCCCGCTCTTCTGGGCGTTGCCGGGACTGCTCGTGCCTTTGCCGTTCTCCTTGCTAGTCGCCATGTCGATCTCCTTGTGCCGTAGGGCTGTTAGATGGTGTTGCCATACCAGAGGCCGTACCGGTTGCCGTGAGCGCACTATGGCTGCGCTCGTGCGATTAGAGAAACGTGGTGGACGTTAGTTCAACCTTTCCGCCGTCCGCGCGTGTCGTCATTGCATGGCCGTCCGGTCCGGCTGATGGCGCGGCATCAGCTGGCGCGCCGCGCCGCGGTGGCGGCCGCATTCGCCATATTGCTGGCGGCGGCATTGGCCGCATTCGCGGCCGCCATGCTGTTGGCGGCGAACGCCGCCGGCGCCTGCGCTGCCGCCTGGCCCAGGCCGGCGCCGGCGTCGGCCAGCACGCCCATCAGGTTCTGCTGGTAATTGCGCAGGTGTTCGCCCACCGGCTGCCAGCCGTGCATGGCGGTGGCGCCGAGCTGGAACGGGTCGCTGCAGGCGGCCATCTGGCGGCCGGTGTCGATCACGTCGTCGATGGTCTGGCGCGCCAGCTGCATGTTCAGTTCGCTCAGGCGCGCCATCAGGTCGCAACTGCGCTGCGACAGCGTGGCGAGGTAGCCGACCTGGGCGTCGAACTGGGCGCGCAGCGCCGGATTGGCGCTGGCATTTTCGGGATAAGGAAACATGGCGGACTCCATGAAGGGAAGAGGCGGGCGTCGCCCCGAACCTCTACGACCACAGGCGCGGACTGAAGTTCAGCCGCGCCGTTCGGCTTCGCCTTCGACATGCGTGTGGCGCCGTTCCGCCGGGATGCCGTCAGGCGTCCGCCACCTTCAGCACCAGCTTGCCCAGGTTGCGCCCTTCGAACAGCATCAGCAGCGCCTGCGGGAAGCCTTCGAAGCCTTCCACCACGTGTTCAATGCTCTGGATCGCGCCCTCGCGCAGCCACTGCGACAGCTGCGCCACCGCTTCCGGGTAGCGCGCGGCGTAGTCGAACACCACCATGCCTTCCATGCGCGCCCGGTTCACCAGGAGCGCCAGGTAGTTCGACGGCCCCGTCACTTTTTCGGTGGCGTTGTACTGCGAGATCGCGCCGCAGATCACGATCCGCGCGTGCAGCCGGATGCGGGTCAGGACCGCGTCCAGGATGGCGCCGCCGACATTGTCGAAATAGACGTCGACCCCGTCCGGACAATGTTCCTTGAGGCCGGCCTGCACCGGCCCCGCCTTGTAGTCGATGCAGGCGTCGAAGCCGAGCCGTTCGACCACGAAGCGGCACTTGTCGGCGCCGCCGGCGATGCCGACCACGCGGCAGCCCATCTGCTTCGCAATCTGGCCGGCGGTCATGCCGACCGCGCCCGCGGCGCCCGAGATCACCACCGTGTCGCCGGCCCTGGCCTGGCCCACTTCGCGCAGGCCGAACCAGGCGGTCATGCCCGGCATGCCGAGGGTATTGAGCCAGGCGGTCGGATGCTCGACCGTGGAGCCGATGCGCCTGAAGCCGGCGTTCCGGTCGTCGGCCGGCCCCGACCAGTAGCGCTGTACGCCGGTGCCGCCCACCACGTAGTCGCCGGTGGCGAAAGCGGGCGAGCGCGAAGCCACCACGATGCCCAGGCCGCCGGCGCGCATCACTTCGCCGATCGCCACCGGGCGGATGTAGGAGCGGCCTTCGTTCATCCAGCCGCGCATGGCGGGGTCGAGCGACAGGTACAGCACCTTGACCACGATCTCGCCTTCCTGCGGCTCGGGCACGGCCTGTTCGTGGAATTGCCAGTCGTGCGCCTGCGGCAGGCCGACGGGCCGGGCGGCGAGCAGGAACTGCTGGTTGGGCGGGAAGGCGTTGGTCATCGAAGTCTCCGTGGTGGGTGAAAAGGTGTATTGGAAAGCCGACAGGCTGCACGCGGCGCCGCCGGCGCGCCCGCACCATGCGACAATAGCGGGTTTTCTCAACCAGGCACGCACAACCTCACGCACCAATGGCTCTCAAAGCGACCATCTACAAGGCCGACCTGTCGATCGCCGACATGGACCGGAACTACTACCAGGAACACAATCTGACCATCGCCCGGCATCCGTCCGAAACCGATGAACGCGTGATGATCCGCGTGCTGGCGTTCGCGCTGCACGCCGACCCGGCGCTGGCCTTCACCAAGGACCTGTTCGACGTCGACGAGCCGGCCATGTGGCTGAAGGACCTGACCGGCGCCATCGACCTCTGGATCGAAGTCGGCCAGCCGGACGAAAAGCGCATCCTGAAGGCCGCCGGGCGCGCCGAGCGGGTGATCGTGTACAGCTACAGCGCTACCAGCAGCATCTGGTTCAAGGGCCTGGCCAACAAGATCGAGCGCGCCAAGAACGTTTCGGTGATCAACATCCCGGCCGAGACCAGCGCCCAGCTGGAAAAGATGGCGCAGCGTTCGATGAGCCTGCAATGCACGATCCAGGACGGCCAGGTGTGGCTGACCGACGGCGCCGAGACCGTGCTGGTCGAGCGCGAAGTGCTGCGCGGCGCTGTCTGAGCCGTCCGATCAATACCAACGCTATAATTTCTATTTACCCGTTGTCGATATTTTCTTTGCGAGGACCGTCATGACCCGCCAGCTTTTCGCCGCGCTTGCCGCCGGCCTGTTGTCCGCCGCCGTTTCCCTGCCCGCCCTGGCGCAGGTGAGCGTGACCGATCCCTGGGTGCGCGCCACCGTCCCGGCGCAAAAGAGCACTGGCGCCTTCATGCAGCTGCAGTCGGCGGGCGCGGCGCGCCTGGTCGAGGTGCGCACGCCCGTGGCCGGCCGCGCCGAGCTGCACGAGATGGCGATGGAAGGCCAGGTGATGCGCATGCGTAAGGTCGACGCCATCGAGCTGCCGGCCGGCAAACCGGTGAACCTGGCGTCGGGCGGCTACCACGTGATGCTGTTCGACCTGAAGCGCCAGCTGAAGGAAGGCGAGAACGTCGAGCTGACCCTGGTGCTGCAGGACGCCGCCGGCAAGCGCCAGGACGTCAAGGCCACGCTGCCGGTGATGCCGCTGTCGCACAGCGGCAAGCCGGCCGCCGGCGGCCATGCCGGCCACGCCGGTCACGCCAGCCACTGAGCCGCTTCAGCGCGGCGCCGCCGCCAGCCGGCGCGCCTCGCCCGATCCCGCCACCGAACGCCGCACGCGCGGGTCGCCGTAATAGGCGATGTCGCCCGAGCCGGCGATCGAGGCGTTCAGGTCGGCCTGCGCCCACAGCGTCACGTCACCCGAGCCGGCGATGTTGACGCTGGCCTCGCGCGCCTCGACCCGTCCCAAATCGACGTCGCCCGATCCCGCCACCGCGACCGACAGCCGGCCCACCTTGCCGCCGCCGCAGCGCAGGTCGCCGCTGCCGCCGACGCTCACCGCCAGCCGGTCGGCTTCCACCCCTTGCAGCTCGATCCGGCCCGAGCCGCCGATGTCGACGTCGATGCGTCCGCCGCGCAGCGGGTCCGACTCGATGCTGCCGCTGCCGCCCAGCGACAGGCGCTCGATGCGGCGCGCGTAGACGACGAAGTGCAGATTGCGCGAGCGCAGGTTCAGGTTGCGCCGCGCCGGGCGGATGCGCAGCATGCCGTCTTCGACCTCGGTCTCGATCAGCGCCTGCAGGTTCTCTTCGGTCTCGACAGTGATGCCTTCACGCTCGCCGATGCGCAGTTCGACCCGTCCCGGCAGGCCCAATGACACGCCATTGAAACTGCCGACCCGGCGCTCCTGGCGCGCCACCGCGCCGCGGCCTTCGACGGTTTCTCCGCCGAACCAGGCGGCAAGGGCGGGCGTGGTGCTGCAGCCGAGCAGGGCGCCCAGCAGCAGGGTGCGGCGCGTGGAAGAAATGGGCGGACGGGTCGGCATGACGGTCTCCTTGGAAGGTTGATTGGCAGGCCGATGCTAGGCCTCCGGCCGGCCGCCCGCGCGCGTTTTGCGACGAGCCGCGCAGAAGCATGGCTGGATTGCACGGACGAGTGATGAACCGTGCCACCGCTGCGGCGCCGGATGCACTAAAATCGTGCGCTTTTTGTTTGTCAGGGAAGTACGATGAATGTGATGTTGTTGGGGCTGGCGTTTTGCGTCGGCATCGCCATGTCGGTGCAGGCGGCCGTGAACAGCCAGTTGGCCCAGTCGCTGGGCGCCAATTCGGTGATGGCGGCGCTGGTGTCGTTTGGCTGCGGCACCGCGGTGCTCTTGGTGATGGCGCTGGCCAAGGGCGGCCTGGGAACGCTGGGCGCGACGCTGTCGGCGCTGCCGTCGCAGCCGCTGTGGAAATTTGCCGGCGGTTTCCTCGGCGCTGCCTTCGTGTTCGGCACCGTGTTCCTGGCGCCACGCATTGGCTTGTTGAGCCTGGTGGTGCTGGTGATTGCCGGTCAGCTGCTCAGCTCGATGACGATCGACCACTTTGGATTGATCAATATGGCCACGCGCAAAGTGTCGGCCGTGCGCATCGTCGGCGCCCTGGTCGTGGTGGCCGGCGTGGCGATCACCGTGTTCGGCGAACGGATTGTTGCAAGCATGTCACGATGAACAATTAATTTTCTTTAGGCAATTCTTGGTTTTATAATGGTCCGGTCTTGATCTTTTGTCAGTACCGGCCCGATGGAACACCACCAGTCCTCGCAGATTCCCACGCTCTCGTACATCGAAAACGAAGACCATCCGGTGTTCGAGACGCTGGTCCAGCAGATCCTGCACCTGCTCAATTCCAAGCTGGTGTTCTCGGACATCATCATCCACCAGAACAGCCCGCTGATGCTGCGCCAGCCGAAGGGCCTGGTGGCGGTAACCGATTCGCCGATCACCAAGGAAGAGCTGGAAGAATTCTTCGACGTCATCGAACCAAACTGGCCGGAGCGCATCACCTCGCGCGCCTTTGATCGCTCGATCGACCTGCACACGGCGCGCATCCGCGCCAACTGCTTCCGCTTCCAGGGCGGCAAGCGCCTGGGGTGCGTGATCCGGCGCTTCCCGAAAGAGCCGATCGCGCTATCCGACCTGGGGCTGTGGGACGACGAACGCGAGTTCGCGCGCCTGACCAGCGGTCTGGTCCTGATCATCGGCGACACCTGCCAGGGCAAATCCACCACCATCGCGTCGATCCTGGACGAAATCAACCGCCAGCGTTCGGGCCACATCATCACCATCGAAGACCCGGTCGAGACCCTGATCCCGCAGCGCAAGTGCATCATCACCCAGCGCGAAGTAGGCGAGGGCGGCGACGTCGAAAGCTACTACCTGGGCGCACTGGACGCGCTGCGCGAGCGGCCGGACGTGATCGTGATCGGCGAGATCCGCGATGCGCAGACGGCGCAGGAAGCACTGGCGCTGGCCGAATCGGGGCCGCTGGTGCTGGCCACGCTGCACGCGCGCTCGACCGAGCTCGGACTGCAGAAGATGCTGCGCCTGCTGGGCAATTCGGATGCGCAGGCCCAGGCGCTGGCGCATGCGCTGCGCGGGGTGTTGTGCCAGGCGCTGCTGCCGTCGGTGGAGGGCAATCGTTATTATCTTGCGACCGAGTGCCTGACGCCGAGTCCGGCCGTCATGCGCATGCTGGAGGCGGGCGACCTGGGCGGGATCCGGGCGCAGATGAACAGCGGGCAGGATGCGGGCTGCCACACCATGAATGCATCGCTCGAGGAATTGCTGGCGGCGCACAAGGTGCGGGTCGAGGATGCGAGGAATGCCACCACCGACCGGGTGGCGTTCGCGGACATGGTGTAATCAGCCCGATCCCGGCAAGGCATCATCCATTGACGGAGAGCGGCTTGACGTTGCCGCATTCGCTGCCCAGCCATTTGCCGGTACCGCTGGTTTTCTGGGTCGTCGTACTGCCGTCGGGAGCGGTCGCGGTAACGGTCGAGTCGAACGTATAGGCTTTGTCCCCGGCGTACTTGAGCGCGGCATCGATCGTCATCTGCGGCCTGGTACAGACCATGTTCACTTTGACGCCGCCCGCCATGGGGCTGGACTTCCTGGTGCAGGTGTCGCTTCCTTTATTGCCCAGCAAATCGAAGCGCGCAATGCCCTCCCTGGTCAGGCACTGTTTGGTGCGCATCCCGCTATTCGTGAATTCGGTCCCGCCGGCGCCAAAGTCACTCATCGTTTTTTCCATTTGCTTGCGCTGCTCCGGCGACATCGAGGCCACATGGCGCTGGATCTGTGCGGCAAGGCCGGCCATCGGACTGTCCGCGCCGGCGCCGGGCAAGGTCATGTCGATTTGCCATAGCCCTGGCTGGAGTTTGATTTGCTGCGCGAACGCATTCGATGCGCAGATGGTGGCGAGGCTGAGGAAGATGGTTGCGATACGTGGCATGGTCATTGTCGTGGCCGCTCATGGTGGACAGGCCAGCAGTGTAGCCGACCTGCCGATTACCCGGCATTCCTTTCGCCTGTGCCGTCTTCAGCCGGCAGCGATCAAATAAATGCCAGGCAAGTGAGAATGTGCGCGGATTGCCGAAGGACGGCATGGCATCATCTCTGCTTTTCCACTCACCGCGCCGTCACGCAGGATCGCCATGAATAATTTGTTCGCCGCCTCGCCAGTACGGCGTTGGCTGCTCACCGCCGGTGCGTTCGTCGTCCTCGCCAGTAGCGGCACGACCCTGCTTGCCAAAAAGCGCCAGTACGACTGCAGTGTCGATCCATCGCTTACCGCCGAAGCACGCGACAGGCAGATGCGCCGGGACGGTGTCGAACGCGTGTGCGAGGGCGACCTGGCGCGGTTCGATATGTCGCTCGGCGCCATCGAGGGCGCGGTCGGGAAACTGGCCTTCGCGCCGGTGGACCTGACCCGCACCCCGTTCTCCGGATTCGAGGCGCTCGGCGGACGGGCCGAGACCGTCAACGGCATCCGCTCGCGCCTGTATCGGGGATTTCGCACGGCCGAGGGACAACGCGTCATCCTGTTCGAGCACGACATGTCGGCGGACGGCACCCGCAGCCGACGCGACCCCGAGGATGAACCTGAGCGCATCAATGGCTTGCCGGCGCGCCTGATCGTGCTGGAAGATACGGCGGGCGATGCCGTGTCCCACCTGTCGTGGAACGAGGGACGGCGCTCGTACGAACTCTGGATTCATGCCAACGTCATCAGGACCGGATTGCGCGCGCGGCTGTTCGAACTCGCGGCCTCGCTTCCGCGCTCGGTCCCGGGCTGCCCGGACGAAGTGCCGCCGAAGCCGCTCCGGATGGGCGCGGATGGCTTCCCGGCCGACGATGATCCGATGCCGAATTCGTTGACCCAGGCCGAGATGGATGCCCGGATATCCGGTGCTGCCCGGCCATGTAGATAGGAACGCCATGATGGACGAAGCACAGGCAGCCACCTGGAACAAGCAGCGCGAAGCGGGCCTCGCAAAGTGGATCATACGACGCGGTATCCTCGGCTTCGGACTTCCGATGTGCTTCGGGCTTGGGCTGCCATGGTGGCTGAACGATCCCGACAACATCGTTCGGATCCTGACCATTCACTTGCCGCTGTGCCTGATCCTCGGCGGCGCCGTATTCGGCGGATGGACCTGGTTTATCTCCGAATCGCAATACCGGCGCTACGTAGCCTTGCACGGAGCGCCATCCGTCCCGAATCTCTGATACAACGGGCAGTCGCAAGCGGCCACCAAGCCCGCCGCCAACCCTTGCTTCTTGCATATAAGCATAGGAGCAAACGGTATTGGTATCGCCATGGACAGCCTGTTAAGCTTGCGACCCCCGGCCGCCGAAGCGCCGCCGCAACACGCAAAAAACAGAGAGAAAACCATGAGCTGCAAGCACCAACACGCCAATCCGGCCCGCGCCGTCCTCATCCTCGGCTTGATCGCAGCGCTGGCCCCGCCAGTCGCGCTCGCCCAGGACGCCCAGCAACAAGACCAGGCAGCCGCAGAACAGCAGACCGTCGTCGTCACCGGCACCCGCTCGCTCAACCGTCGCACGCTCGACTCCGAGTCGCCGGTCGACGTCATCGGCAGCAAGGAGCTGCTGAGCACCGGCTCGAGCGAGCTGGCTACTGTCTTGTCGCGCCTGCTGCCGTCGATGAACTTCCCGCGTCCGACCGGCGCCGACGCCAGCGATGCGGTGCGTCCGGCGCAGTTGCGCGGCCTGTCGCCCGACCAGACCCTGGTGCTGGTCAACGGCAAGCGCCGCCACGCGTCGAGCGTGGTCAACGTCAACGGCACGCTCGGCCGCGGCTCGGCCCCGGTCGACCTGAACGCGATTCCGTTGGCCGCGATCGAGCGCATCGAAGTGCTGCGCGACGGCGCCGCCGCCCAATATGGGTCGGACGCGATCGCTGGCGTGGTCAACATCATCCTGAAACGCGGCGCCGAAGGCGGCGAAGCCGAAGTGACCTACGGCCAGTTCGACGAGGGCGACGGCGAGCAGGTCACCGTGCGCGGCTCGACCGGCTTCAAGCTGGGCGACGATGGCTGGCTGCGCGTAGCGGTCGAAGCGGCCGACCGCAATGCCACCAACCGTGCCTTCGCCGACCCGCGCGCCAGCGCCGGCCCGCGCCAGGGCACCATCACCCAGCGCTACGGCGATCCGGACAGCCGTCCGCGCACGCTGTTCGTCAACAGCCAGGTGCGCATCAACGACAACGTCGACTGGTACGCCTTCGCCAACTACGGCGAGCGCAAGACCTCGTCGGCCGCGACCTTCCGCACCGCCTATACCAACGATGCCCGGACCGCGCTGCGCACACCGCTGTATCCGGAAGGCTTCCTGCCGCTGCTGGACAGCACGTCGACCGATGCGTCGGTCGTTACCGGCCTGCGTGGTGTGCTGGGCGAGTGGCGCTGGGACGCGAGCCTGAACCACGGCCGCAACCGGTTTGAACTCGACGTCAACAACACCGTCAACTACAGCCTGGGCGCGGCCAGCCCGACCAGCTTCTATGCCGGCGAACTGACCTCGACCCAGAGCCTGGCCAACCTCGACGTGGCGCGCGACATTCCGGTGTCGTTCATGAGCGGTCCGCTGACGGTCGCGCTGGGCGCCGAGTACCGCCGCGAGACCTATGAAATCGGCGCCGGCGAAGCCAACTCGTACTTCGGCAGCGGCGCCCAGGGCTACTCGGGCTTCCGCCAGGACGACGCCGGCAAGAACAGCCGCAACAACAAGTCGCTGTACCTGAATCTGGAAGGCGACATCACCGAGAAGCTGTCCGGCGCGCTGGCGGTGCGCCATGAGCGCTACAGCGATTTCGGCTCCACCAACTCGGCCAAGGCCTCGGCGCGTTATGCGTTCACGCCGCAGTTCGCGCTGCGCGGCACGCTGTCGAAGGGCTTTCGCGCGCCGTCGCTGGCGCAGTCGTTCTACACCATCACCACCACCAACACGCTGCTGGTGGGCGGCACCAGCGCGCTGGTCGAAACCGGCACCTTCCCGGTCGGCAGCGCCGCCGCGACGCTGCTCGGCGCCCAGCCGCTCAAGGCCGAAAAGGCGCGCAACCTGAGCATCGGCGCGCAGTGGCAGCCGACCCGCAACTGGACCACCACGGTCGACCTGTACCGCATCGACATCGACGACCGCATCGTGTTCTCGTCCAACCTGCAACTGGCCAACAAGCCGGACCTGGTCAGCGCGCTGGCCGCGCAGAACGTGTACGTCGGCGCCGCGCGCTACTTCACCAACGCGGTCGACACCCGCACCAAGGGCGTCGATATCGTCAGCACCTATCGCCTGAACCTGGCGCAGGGCGCGCGCGCCGACCTGACGCTGGCGTACAACCACAACGACAATGAAGTCCAGCGCGTGGCCGCTACGCCGGCCGTGCTGGCGCAGCAGGGGCTGGTGCTGGCCGACCGCCAGACCATCAACCGCCTGACCGTCGGTTCGCCCAAGGACAAGCTGAGCCTCTCGGGCGACTACACCAGGGGCATCTGGAACGCGCGCGCGGTGGTCACGCGCTACGGCGAATTCACGGTGCCGCAGAACGATCCGGCGCTGGACCAGAACTACGATCCGCAATGGGTGCTCGACCTGGCCGCGTCGGTGCGCCTCGCCAGCCAGTGGCGCCTGACGGCCGG
This sequence comes from Massilia sp. YIM B02443, assembly GCF_030411955.1. Classification (GTDB taxonomy): domain Bacteria; phylum Pseudomonadota; class Gammaproteobacteria; order Burkholderiales; family Burkholderiaceae_D; genus Telluria. The sequence goes on along the minus strand of NZ_JASNRA010000013.1, from coordinate 125,707 downwards.
CATCGACAACGTCACCAACCGCTATCCGGCGCAGGTGACCTCGCTGTCGAACCTGAACGTGAACGGCACCCAGCCGTACAGCGTGTGGGCGCCGAACGGCTTCAACGGCCGCTACTTCTACGTGAAGGCCGGCTATACCTGGTAAGGGAAAAAGCAGGTGCAAGGACGCCGGCGGAGGCTTGAGGCAAGCCGCCGCCGGCCTGAAGGCGATGGTAGGATGTCGCCTTCTTAATGAAGTCCGGAGACTGCAATGACCGTATTCGCCATGCCCGTGTTCGACGCCACCGTCATCTACGAAGGCCAGGAACTGTTCAAGGGCCAGGGCGCCGCCAAGGGCTGGGCCGAGAAGCTGGCCAGGGAACTCGAGACCGAGGTCACGGTTGAAAAGATCGGCACCGGCTGGGCGCTGTGCGGCCAGGTCGACGGCGTCGCCTGCCAATGGGGCATCCTGGGGCAGCGCCTGAAACGCCTCGACTGAAAGCGCTGCACCCGTCGTTCATAGTGCGGACAGTTCGCGTTTCAGATAGGCCTGTCCTGGTCGGTCGCCTTCCAGCAGTTCGAGCAGCGCCTGCTGAACCGTTTGCTGGCGTAGAAATGCCCGCTGCTGCTCGGTGGGTTGCGTGTAGCCGCGCACTGCGGATCCCAGCCAGAGACACAATTCCTTGTGCAGCCTGCTCCTGAAGTTCGGGTCGCTGCGCGTCATCGCAGCAGTCCTGGCGATCACTTCGAGCAAGGCCCACGGTTCGCCTTTCACCAGCGCCAGCATCTGGCCATAATCGCCGTGCGCGAGCATGAGCGGCAATGCTGTCTCGCGCTGGACATAAGCGCCAAGTTTGCTGGCCAGGACGCCGAACAGCCTGCGCACGCGGCGATGCTCGCTGGCCAGCAAACGCTCGGCGATCACGTCCTTTTCTTGCGGTGCCAGGCGCGCCCAGGCCGCATAGGCTGCGGCTTGCACGCGCGCCCGCGGGTCCGAGGTGGCCGCGCGGGCCAGGTCGAGGTACGCTGTCCCCTGGAATTCCGCCAACCCGGCAAGGCAGGCATTCAGCTTGCGCGCATCGTTGTCCGCACTGGCGATGTGGGCGCCATATAGTGCGGGCACGTCGCAGCCGAGCCGCTCGAGGAAGGTACCTGCAACCAGTCTGACCCATTCGTTGCGGTCGGCCAGCATCGATTGCGCCAATGCCCTCGGGTCGTCGTCATCGCCGCGAAGCAATGCACGCAAGGCTTGCGCACGCACCGGGCCGACCGTCGAGCACAGGGCCTGCCGATAGAGGCGGCGACTGTCCTGCGGCGCGAGGTCGCGCGCCATGGCGATCGCCATGTGGGCGAGAACGACATTGCCTTTGCGCGCCAGGCCGCGCCGGCCCAGGTCGACCTTGTCGGCGAGGCGGTATCGGTCTGCAAGCAAAAAACACGCTTGCGCCAACGCGGGCCGTGCGTTGTCGATGGCGTCGGCGATGCGCCGAGCACCCATGACGTCGATGAACAGCGGTTCGAACCGGGCGATCCAGTCGGTGTGGTCGGCGCGCCGTGCCTGCTTCAGATGCTGGACGTTCAGCAAAAGCTGCATCAGGACCTCGCCATCCGTGTCGGGATTCCGGTTCGCCAGCATCTGCAGCACCGCCTCGCGGGCCTGGTCCCGGACTGCAGGAACCCAGTCATTCAGGCGGACCGCGACCGGCAGCAGCAATGCCGGCGCATCCAGCTGTGCGGCACGCTCGACGGCCGCCTCGCGCACGTAGCCATTGCGGTCGCACAGAAAGTCGATCAGGCGCGCCGTCGAATCGCGGCGCCGTACGTCTTCGATGATGTGCGCGACGGCACGTTCAGCCGGCGATCGGAGCGATGGGGAGGGCTGTGGCGCAGGCTTGTTCAGCAGGCGCCCAATGTGGCGGAAGATCACGGCAGGTCAATCGAGTCACGGATCCAGCCATCGTAACATCGCTTGCGATGGCGGCGCCACCGAGCGGGCCTGGCGGCCGGTGACGCGATGACACTGCGCTGTTTGCTTATTTGAGCGTGACGCGCGCCACCACCGGGTGGTGGTCCGACGGATAGCGGCCACCAAGCGAATCGCTCAGGGTCGCATATCTGAGCACGTCGAAATGACGGTCGACGAAGATGTAGTCGATGCGGTCCGCCATCGGCGCGTCCAGCTTGAAGCCGTTGTAGGTGCCGCTCGGGCCGTACGGCGGCGCCTTGCTCGCGCTGCGCGCATCGCGCAGCGCTTTCGACATCGCCTGGATCTGCGCCGTGTCCGGCGTCGAATTGAAGTCGCCCACGCAGATGGCCGGCTCGCCGCCTGCGATCTCGGCGATCTTTTTCAGCATCAGGTCGGCCGCGGCGCGGCGGGCCTGCTTGCCTTCATGGTCGAAGTGGACGGAGAACACGTACAGCGTGCGGCCGCTGCCGCGCTCACGCAGGTGGGCCCACGACGCGATGCGGTTGCAGCAGGTCGCGTCCCAGCCAAGCGAAGGACGGTCGGGCGTTTCGCTGAGCCAGAAGTCGCCCTTGTTCAGCAGCGTGAAGCGGCTCTTGCGGTAGAAGATCGCCGAATGCTCACCGGCGTTCCTGCCGTCGTCGCGGCCGATGCCGACGTGGTCGAATTCTTCCATCTTCGCCAGCTCGGCGATCTGGTCGGACAGGCCTTCTTGCGTCCCCAGGATGTCGAACTCGTGATAGCGGATCAGCGACTTGACCATCTCCTTGCGCGCCGGCCAGGCGTTGGGGCCATCGCCGGGATTGTTGTAGCGCAGGTTGTAGCTGGCGACGTTGATCGGTGCCGCTGCAGCCGGCGCGGCCGATGCGGCGGGGGCGCCGGTCAGGCCAAGCAGCGCGGCGAACGCGAACAGTGCGGCAAGCGGTGAAAAGGCAGTCTTCATGGTGATCGCTTCAGGAAGTGACGTACGGCTTCGAAGTTAACCATATTCCATCACCGGTGTTGAGTCTTCGGGCGTAAAGCCGCGGCAGTTTAGGTGCTTTACTAAACGTGCCGCTGGCATCCCACGATCCTTCAAGCGGCCCAGGCAAGCCGCTGACTCGGTTGCAACATGCTAGTCGACCGGCGGCGCGCGGTGGCGGTTGACCTCCGCACTGCTCACCGCCGGCGCCGCATTGCCCCAGCTGCGCCGGATCCAGTTCAAGACCGCCGCCACCTGCGCGTCATCGAGCTCGTGGCCGAAGGGCGGCATGCCATAGGGCCGCGGATTGCCATGCGTGCCGGGCGGGAAGCCGCCGTTGACGGTCATCCGGATCGCGTTCACCGCCGGCGTCATGGTCACGGCGCGGTTGCCGGCCAGCGGCGGATAGGCTGGCGCCTTGCCCTGCCCATCGGCGCCATGGCAGTCGGCGCAGCGCGCTGCGTAGATGCGGCGTCCTTCGGCCAGCACCTGCTCACCCGGCGGCGGGCCCGGATCGACCGGAGGCGCCGAGGTGGCGGGCAGCGACTTCAGATAGCTCGCCATGGCGCCCAGGTCGTATGGCGTCAGGTGCTGCAGGCTGCGCGCCACCACTTCGGCCATCGGCCCGGTGGCCGAGCCGCGCGGCGAGATGCCGGTGCCGAGCAGGTCGACGATGTGCTGCCTGTCCCAGCCTCCGAGGCCGGCCTCGCTGTTTGAGGTCAGCGACGGCGCGTACCAGCCGAGCGTGGCAATCAGGCCACCGTCCAGTCCATCGCCGCCGGCGCCGAAGCGGTTGCGCGTGCTGTGGCATGCGCTGCAATGTCCGAGGCCTTCGACCAGGTAGGCGCCGCGGTTCCACTCGGCCCCGCGCGCCGGCTGCGCTTCATACACCTCGGGACGGAAGTACAGCAGGCGCCAGCCGGCCAGCATGACTTGCTGGTTGTAGGGGAAACGCAGTTCGTGCGGCCGGTTCGCCTGGCGTTGCGGCGGCAGGCTGCGCAAGTACGCATACAGCGCGTCCGAGTCGGCGCGTGCGACCCTCGAGTAGTTCGTGTACGGGAACGCCGGATACAGCAGGCGGCCAGCCGGAGCGATGCCGTTGTGCAGGGCGTTCCAGAAGTCGTCGGCGCTCCAGGCGCCGATGCCGGTGGCGCGGTCCGGTGTCAGGTTGGGGCCGTAGAAGCGGCCGAACGGCGTGTCGAGCGCGCGCCCGCCCGCGTAGGCTGCGCCGCCGCGCGCGGTGTGGCAGGCGATGCAGTCGCCGGCGCGCGCCAGGTAGGCGCCGCGCGCGATGTTCTCCGGCGTGGCGGCCCAGGCGGCGGGCGAGCTGGACGCCACGTACTGGGCGCGCGGCCAGGCCAGCAACAGCGCGACGACCAGCAGCGCCAGGATGATGAGCAGGGCGATGCGCGCGGCTTTCATCGCGCCTCCGGGGCGCTGCCGCAGGCCAGCGGCAAGGGCCTTTCGATGGACGCCGCCGGCGCGGCGTCGGCCGGCATCGGCTGCGCCGCCAGCCAGCCGGCGACGGCGGCCACGTCCTCGAGCGACATGCGCGCCGAGACCGAGGCCATGCAGTCGGGCGCGTGGGCCTTGCGCGCGCCGTTGCGCCAGGCGCCGAACTGCGCGTTGACGTAGTCGCGCGGCAGGCCGAGCAGGCCGGGGATCGCCGGCTTCACGCCGGTCAGGCGCGCGCCGTGACAGGCGATGCAGGCCGGGATGCCGCGCGCGGCGTCGCCTTGCAGCGCCAGCTGGCGTCCGCGCGGCAGCGCCTGCGCCGCGCCGGCAGGCGGCAGCACGGTCGGCGGCTGGGCCGCGAAATGGTCGGCGATCTCGCGCAGGTAGGCGTCCGGAAGGTGCTCGACCAGGTAAGTCATCAGGGGATACCGACGCCGGCCGTCGCGGAAGTTGACCAGCTGGTTGTGCAGGTAGCCGGCCGGCTTGCCGCCGATGCGCGGGAAGAAGCTGTCGTTGACCGGATTGCCGCGCGCATCGACGCGCGCGTGGCAGGTGGCGCAGGCCAGCAGGCGCTGGGCCAGGGTATCAGGGACGGTGTGCGGTGCGGGTGCGGCAGCCGGCGCCGGGCCGGCGAATACGGAAAGCAGCAGGGCGGCAGACAGGCATCGCGATCTCATGGGCTCACCGGCAGCGAAGATGGTGAGGATGATAACGCGATTCCAGGGCCGCGCACGTTTGGCGCGGCCAGCTTATGCAGCTCGCTTAGGCAACTTGTTTATGCAGCGCGCTCAGGCAGGAGGATTGGCGCGCCAGTGGCGATAGATGCGCAGCGCCGCATGGGCGTCGTCGGCCGCGTATTTCAGCTGCTGCTCGCTCAGGCGCGGAAGCGACCAGTTGGTGGTGGTGATGCGCTTCGACTTCTGCAGCCGCTGGCCGAGGAAGCGCGCCACCGCGCTCTTGGCGCCGAGGGGATTGCGTTCGCCGCGGCGGCGCAGGGCGGTCGACAGGTCCAGCACGTTCTTCGCTTCGATGCCGAACTTGGCGCGCAGGCGGCGCACGTCGTCGCCCAGGCCGAAGCCGGCTTTCAGGATCGCGTCCGATTCAAGCACCGGCTTCATGACGGGAATCGCGAGTGCAGTGCCGGCCGGGGTCGCGGTCTGGAACAGCCACACCACATCATCAAGGGCCAGCTGCACCAGATGCGGCCCGGTCGACACTTCGCCCTTGGCGAAGGTCGGCTTGGATTCGGTGTCGAAGCCGATCGCATCGGCGGCCATCAATGCCGCCAGCGCGTCGGCGGCATCGCCTTCGGTGCGCACCAGGCGCACCGCGTTCATGGCGATGCCGACGTAGGGCGGCAGCTCGTCCTCGAGAGCCGGCGCGGGGCCGGCTGTGACAGGCCTACTCAACCCGGGCGTACTCAACGCGCAGGCTCAGTTCTTGGAAAACTTGGAGGCCAGCGCCTGCAGTTTTTCCTGGCGCAGGCGGTTCGCTTCTTCGGCGGCGGCCGCGTCGCGTTCGGCTTTCTTGCGCTCGGCTTCCTTCTTGAAGCGCTGCTGCAGCTGTTCCTTGGCGTGGGCGCGGTGGGTGTCCGGCACTTCGGCGCCCGGGGTGCCGTCGAGATCGTAGCGCACCTTGGCTTTTTCCATGGCGCGCAGGTAGCGCATCGAGCCGGTGTGGATGCCGAGGGCGGCGCGCATCACCTTGCGGTCCAGGCCCGGCATGCGGGCCAGCAGCTGCTTGTCGATGCCGATCGACAGCGGCAGGCAGTCGCGGAAGGCCGGGTAGTCCTGCTGCAGCTGCTTGAGCAGGGCGCGCGGCGACAGGCCGGCGCCGGCCGGCTTGGCGGCCGGAGCGCGGCTTGCTGCGGCTGCTTTCGCTTCAGGAACTGCAGTCGCCGATTCCTGGTCCGGCGCCGGGGTGGCTTCGGTGGCCGGCGCCGCGGCGGCTTGTTGCGCCTCGGGCGTGGCGTTGGTATCGACGGATTCTGCAGGGGTAATGGTATTCATTGACTTCATGGTAAGAACAGGAAAGCGAAGGATAGCACGGCGCTCGGGCGCGCATTGTACAAGTTCCAATTATAAATGTTGGTAAAGCTCGTACAGCGATTGAGCAGACCCCTGCGAAATCGTGTATGATCCGCCCCTTGCCTTGCGGTCGGCTTGCTCCGGCGCAGACCTCCTGGAAGCGGAGGAGGGAGCCCCAGGCAGGTTGCCATATGCGAATTGTGTATATCGGATATCGGATATCGCAATTATCACCAAAACTTGCAATGGGGCATAATATCGCCTCCCTCTATTCTTCTCGAAAAATAGATAGCAAGCCCGTGTCAACGGGCTTTTTTTCGTTCCGACATGTACAGCACGATTTTGAACACGACTATTTTCCTGCCGCCAGCTGCTCAGTTTCAGCACCCTCGCGCGGCCTGCCGGAAAAGTCGTGCTTGAAGTTAAGCATGTCCGCCCTTAGGTAGGGCCACTTCCGTTCCCCTTTCGCCGGTCCCGCTACTGCGGGTCCCGCTGGATATTTGACTTCGCAGGCGCCGCAACTCGCCTCGACTGGAGACTTTTAAGTTATGAAGAACACCGCCAAGACATTGACACTGACAGCGAAAAAAGCGCCGGCCAAGACTTCGGCGCCGCTGGCAGTGCCGAAAACCGCGACCTCCTACTTCCTCGAGACGGAAGCGGCGGCCAAGGTGACGGTGGTCAAGACCCGTTCGCGCCTGGCGACCCTCAAGGCCCAGGCCGACGCCATCCTGGCCGCCGGCCAGCCCGTGACGCCGGAACCGGTCGCCCAGGAGCCAGCTGCCCAGGAGCCAGTCACCGCGCCGGTGGTCGAGGGAGTGCCCGCAGCAGTGGCTGCGCCGGCGGCCGACGCTGCGCCGGCTCCTGAGGCCGCGCCCGCCGTGATCGAATCCATGGCCGACGCCGATCCGGCCGACGACTACATGCCGCAGCAGGCCAAGCCGGCTGCCGCGCCGCCGGTGATCGTGCGCAAGCGCGGCCGCCTGGCCGGCCTGAAGCTGGAAGCCGACGCGCCTGCCGCCGCCGAGCCGGAAGCCATCGCCGTGGCCCCGATCGCCGCCGCCGCGGCAGCTGTCGCGGCCGCCGCCGAGCCGGCGCCGAAAGTGGTGCGCACCCGCACCGCGCGCCGCGTCGACGCCGTCCAGGCCGCTGCGCCGGCCGTGCCGGCCAGCGCCGTCGGCGCCGTCAGCAAGACCACCGACGCCGCCGCGCTGGCCGCGATCGACACCTCGGGCTATCTGCTGCCGCAGGTCAAGGTCCCGGGCCGCCGTGGCCGCAAGCCAAGCGAATTCATTCCCGAGAATGACGAAGTCGCGGCGCTGAACGCGGTCGAGCGCGCCGAGCTGAAGGCGGCCTCGAAGGCGCGCGAGCGCAAGGCCAAGGGCATCGCCGCCCTGAGCGAGGAAGGTTTCTCGGACGCCGAACTGGAAAAGCGCCGCCTGCAGCTGAGGAACCTGATCAACATGGGCAAGGAGCGCGGCTACCTGACCCACGCCGAGATCAACGACCACCTGCCGGAAAACATCATCGATCCGGAAGCGATCGAAGGCATCATCGCGACCTTCAACGACATGGGCATCGCGGTCTACGAGCGCGCCCCGGAAGCGGAAATGATGCTGCTATCGGACCAGGCCGTGACCCCGACCAGCGAAGACGAAGTGGAAGCCGCTGCCGCCACCGCGCTGTCGACGGTCGACTCGGACTTCGGCCGCACCACCGACCCGGTGCGCATGTACATGCGTGAAATGGGCGCGGTGTCGCTGCTGACGCGCGAAGGCGAGATCGAGATCGCCAAGCGCATCGAGCAGGGCCTGAAGGACATGGTGCAGGCAATCTCGGCTTGCCCGACCACGATCTCGGAAATCATCGCGCTGTCGCACAAGATCGCCAGCGACGAGCTGAAGATCGACGACGTGGTGGACGGTTTCGTCGACCAGAGCGACACCACGCCGCCGGCCGCCAGCGTGGCCGCCGCGGCCGCCGCTTCCTCGGACGACGAGGAAGAGGAAGAAGAAGAGATCGAGGAAGAAGAGGAAGAAGGCGGCAACGCCGGCGGCGCCGCGGCCGGCTATTCGGCCGAGCAGCTGGCGCAGCTGCGCAAGAGCGCCCTGGAAAAGTTTGCCCTGATCGAGAAGCAGTTCGACCGCATGGGCCAGGCCTTCAAGACCGAAGGCTATGGTTCGGACAACTACAACGAAGCGCAAGAGATCATCTCGTACGAGCTGCTGGGCATCCGCTTCACCGCGAAAGTGGTCGAGAAGCTGTGCGACACCCTGCGTGGCCAGATGGACGAAGTGCGTTCGATCGAGCGCGCCGTGCTGGACATCTGCGTGAACCGCTGCGGCATGCCGCGCGCTCACTTCATCAAGGTGTTCCCGGGCAACGAGACCGATCTGGCATGGGGTGACCGCGAAGTCGACTGCGCGTATCCGTACAGCGCGGTGCTGAGCCGTAACCTGCCGGCGATCAAGGAATTGCAGCAGCGCATGATCGACCTGCAGGCACGCGTGGCGCTGCCGCTGGCCGACCTGCGCAAGATCAACAAGCAGATGGCGGCGGGCGAGAAGCGTGCGCGCCAGGCCAAGCGTGAAATGACCGTCGCCAACCTGCGTCTGGTGATCTCGATCGCGAAGAAGTACATCAACCGCGGCCTGCAATTCCTGGACCTGATCCAGGAAGGCAATATCGGCCTGCTGAAGGCGGTCGACAAGTTCGAATACCGTCGCGGTTATAAATTCTCGACGTATGCGACCTGGTGGATCCGCCAGGCGATCACGCGCTCGATCGCGGACATGGCCCGTACCATCCGCGTGCCGGTGCACATGATCGAGACCATCAACAAGATGAACCGCATCTCGCGCCAGATCATGCAGGAAACCGGTTCCGAACCGGACCTGCCGACCCTGGCCGCCAAGATGGAAATGCCAGAGAATAAGGTCCGCGAGATCATGAAGATCGCGAAAGAACCGATTTCGATGGAAACCCCGATGGGCGAGGACGGCGATTCGCAGCTGGGCGACTTCATCGAAGACAACGCGACCCTGGCGCCGCTGGACGCCGCGCTGCACGCCTCGATGCGCAACGTGATCAAGGAAGTGCTGGACTCCTTGACCCCGCGCGAAGCCAAGGTGCTGCGCATGCGCTACGGCGTCGAGATGTCGAACGACCACACGCTGGAAGAAGTGGGCAAGCAGTTCGACGTGACGCGCGAGCGCATTCGCCAGATCGAAGCGAAGGCGATGAGCAAGCTGCGTCAGCCGTCGCGCTCGGACAAGCTGAAGACCTTCCTGCACAACCAGTAACACGCTGGTGGTGTGGGTGTAAAAAAAGCCGCCCGGTGCAAGCCGGGCGGTTTTTTTGTAGGGTTGGCGGCTATGCCGCCGACGCGGTGATAGATAGCAGCGAGATCATCCGGCGCGAGATCGGAGCCGGTAACGATCGACGCGTCGGCGGCGGAGCCGCCAACCCTACGACGGCGATCAGCCGGTGTTGCGCAGACCCGCCGCCACTCCATTGATCGACAAATGAATCCCGCGATGCACGCGTGGATCGGCCTTCTCCGGGTCGCCCGTCAAAGCGCGGCGGCGGTGAATCAGTTCGACCTGCAAGTGATTCAACGGATCGAGATACGCGAACCGGTTCTGAATCGAGCGCGCCAGCAGCGGATTGCCGGCCAGCCGTTCGCTGGCCCCGGTAATCGCTTCCAGGCAGCGAATCGTCTCGCCATGCTCGTCCACGATGCGGCGGAAGATCCGCTCGCGCAGCTCTTCATCCGCCACCAGTCCCGCATAGCGCGATGCGATCGCCAGGTCGGTCTTGGCCAGCACCATGTCCATGTTCGACAGCAGCGTGGCGAAGAACGGCCACTCCTTGAACATCGTGCGCAGTTCTTCCAGGCGCGCTTCTCCGCTTGCTTCGCGGTCTTCTTCCAGCCAGCCTTTGACGCTCGACGCAAACCCGTACCAGCCCGGCAGCAGCAGGCGGCACTGGCCCCACGAGAAGCCCCACGGAATCGCGCGCAGGTCTTCGATACGGCGGGTCGACTTGCGCGAGGCCGGGCGTGAACCCAGGTTCAGTTCCGCGATCTCGGCGATCGGCGTGGCGGCGAAGAAGTAGTCGGTGAAGCCCGGCGTTTCGTACACCAGGTCGCGATAGGCTTTGTAAGCCCGGTTCGACAGCTCGGCCATGATTGTCTCGAAGCGCGCCAGCTGCTGCGCGTGTCCGCCATTGCCGGACGGCGGCGTGAGGCTCGCTTCCAGCGTCGCAGACACCAGCAGTTCCAGGTTGCGGCGCCCGATCTCGGCGTTCGAGAATTTGGAGGCGATGATCTCGCCTTGTTCGGTCAGGCGGATCTGGCCGTTGACGGTGCCGGGCGGCTGGGCGCGGATCGCGTCGTAGCTCGGACCGCCGCCGCGGCCGACCGTGCCGCCGCGGCCGTGGAACAGGCGCAGCTTGACCTGCCGTCCCTTGAACACTTCGACCAGTTTCAACTCGGCCTGGTACAGCTCCCAGTTCGAGGTCAGGAAGCCGCCGTCCTTGTTCGAGTCGGAGTAGCCGAGCATGACTTCCTGCAGGCGGCCCTGTTTCTCGATCACGCTGGCGACCAGCGGGATCGCCATCCACTCGTCCATGATGCCGGCTGCGCGCTGCAGGTCGGGAATGGTTTCGAACAGCGGGATCACCATGACATCGTTGGCGCCCGAGCTCACGCGCATCAGGCCCGTTTCCTTTTGCAGCAGCAGCACTTCGAGCAGGTCGGACACGGTCTCGGTGTGCGAGATGATGTAGTTGCGGATCGCGCGCGGGCCGTAGCGCAGGCGGATCTCGCGCGCAGTGCGCAGAATGGCGAGCTCGGAATTGGTCTCCTCGCCATAGGTCTCGTAGGGCGAGAACAGGGGGCGTGGCTGGGCGAGTTCCTTGAGCAGCAGGGCGCGTTTGTCTTCTTCCGGCAGCGCTGCGTAATCCTGTTCCACCCCGGCGCGTGCGAACAGCTCGGCCAGTACGCGCTCGTGGATGTCCGAACTCTGGCGCATGTCGAGCGAGGCCAGGTGGAAGCCGAAAATGCGCGCGGCGCGCAGCAGGCCGGCCAGGCGCGGCTGGATCAATACGGCGCCGTGGTTCTGGCGCAGCGAGTCGGCCAGCACTTCGAGGTCGGCCGCGAACAGTTCCGGATCGAGGTAGGGCGCGGCGTGGCCGACTTCGCGGCGCAGGATGTGGCCCACGCCCAGTTCGCGCGCGGTGGCGGCCAGGCGCGCATAGATGCCGATCAGGGCGCGCCGGTACGGCTCGTCGCTGCGGTGCGGCGAATTGTCGGGCGAGCTGGCGGCCAGGGTCTCGAGCGCGGGGCTGACTTCGATCAGCAGGGTCGACGCCGACAGCTCGGCGCCGAGGGCATGCACTTCGTCGAGATAAAAGTCGAGGATGGTGGTCGACTGGCGCGTCAGCGCGTGGCGCATGGTGTCGGCGTTGACGTTCGGGTTGCCGTCGCGATCGCCGCCGATCCAGCTGCCCATCTGCAGGTAGGAGGCGTGCGAGGTTGGTTCCGGCGCGGCGCCGTAGTGGTCGGCGATCTCGGCCTCGATGTCGTCGTACAGCGCCGGCATTTCACGCAGGAAGGTGATGCGGTAGTAGGACAGGGCGTTGTCGATTTCGTCGGCCACGGTGAGCTTGGAGTAGCGCAGCATGCGGGTCTGCCACAGCGTGGCGATGCGCGCGTGCAGCAGGGCCTCGTTGCGCTGGCGTTCCTTGGCCGTCTGCGGCAGGTCGCGCTCGGCCAGCAGGCGCGCGATGTCGTGCTCGGCGTCGAGGATGCTCTTCCTTTGCACTTCGGTCGGGTGGGCGGTGAGCACCGGCGAGATCAGGGCGTCGCGGAAGAATTCCTCGACCGTGTCCTGGCCGACGCCGGCCTGTTTCAGCTGGCCGAGCGCGTGGCCGATGCTGCCGGGGCGCGCGGCGGAGCCGGCCAGCAGGTGGGCGCGGCGGCGGCGGTTGTGGTGCTGGTCTTCGGCGATGTTGGCCAGGTGCGAGAAATACGAAAAGGCGCGCACCACCGAGATGGTCTGGTCGCGCGTGAGCGCGTGCAGCAGGTCGGTCAGTTCCTTGCCGGCCTGCGGGTCGTCTTCGCGGCGGAAGCGCACGGCGGTCTGGCGGATGGTCTCGACGATGTCGAACACCGCTTCGCCTTCCTGGTCGCGCAGCACGTCGCCGAGCAGGCGGCCGAGCAGGCGGATGTCTTCTTTGAGCGGCGCGTCCTTGTCGGCGCCGGTGCTAACTTCTGAGGCTACAGCTGGATTGTTCATATCGACCACAAGTTAAAGGGTAAGTGCGATGGCGGGTGGCCACGATCTGCAAGGTGCCCCCATGCTAAAATTTATGATCTTATGCAGGGGCCGAAACTGGCATCGTCCGGATCGGCCCGACGACAGTGAAAGAATCCGTGTTAAACGTTACTGAAACAGCTACCGAACAAGCTGCCGGGCAGGCTTCTGCTCCGGCACCGGCCAAACTGGCGCCGCTAAAACTGATCATCGCATCGCGCGAGAGCCGCCTGGCCATGTGGCAGGCGCAGCACGTGCGCGACCGGCTCGCGGCATTATATCCAGAATGTAGCGTCGAAATTCTCGGAATGACAACACGCGGCGACCAGATTCTCGACCGTACCCTCTCCAAGGTCGGCGGCAAGGGCCTGTTCGTGAAGGAGCTCGAGGTGGCGATGGCAGAGGGCCGCGCCGACCTGGCGGTGCACTCGCTCAAGGACGTGCCGATGGAGCTGCCCGAGGGGTTCGAGCTGGCCGCGGTGCTCGAGCGCGAAGACCCGCGCGACGCCTTCGTCTCGAACGACTACGCCGGCCTGGACGAGCTGCCGGCGGGCGCCGTGGTCGGCACCAGCAGCCTGCGCCGCCAGGCCCTGATCGCGGCGCGTTACCCGCACCTGGTGATCCAGCCGCTGCGCGGCAACCTGGATACGCGCCTGGGCAAGCTCGATCGCGGCGACTACGCGGCCATCATCCTGGCGGCGGCAGGCCTCAAGCGCCTGGGGCTGGAGAGCCGCATCCGCGCCGTGCTGGCGCCGGAAATGAGCCTGCCGGCGGCCGGCCAGGGCGCGATGGCGATCGAAATCCTGAGCGGCGCGCGCAGCGACGGCGTCGACATGCGCGCCGTGCTGGCGCCGCTGAACCACGCCGACACCGCCAGCGCCGTCACGGCCGAGCGCAAGGTGTCGCGCATCTTCGGCGGCAGCTGCCAGATCCCGCTGGCGGCCTTCGCCACCGTGGAAGACGGCCAGATGCGGCTGCGCGCGATGGTCGCCACCCCGGACGGGCTGCGCAGCGCGCATGCCGAAGTCTCGGGCACGGCGGCGCAGCCGGAATACCTGGGCGAACAGGTGTCCGAGCTGCTGGCGCAGCAGGACGCCAACGCGATCCTGGCGGCCTGCCGCCAGGAAGCCGCGCAGGATGACGCCTGAGCTGCGTGCGGGCGCGATGCATGAACCGGAGCTGGAGCGCATGAGCGGGCCGGCGGTCGTCATCACGCGTCCGCGCCAGCAGGCCGGCGCGCTGGCGCAGGGGGTAGCGGCGCTGGGGCGCACGGCGGTGCTGCTGCCGCTGTTGCAGATCGCGCCGGTCGAGGATCCGGCGCCGCTGCGCGCGGCACTGGCTTCGTTGAATACGCCGGACGATCCGGCGGCGCTGGTGGCGTTCGTGTCGCCGAATGCGATCGACGCCGCGTTCGCGCAGCTGCCAGCATGGCCGGCCGGCGTGCCGGTCGCGATCGTGGGCGAGGGCAGCCGCGCGGCGCTGGCGCGCCATGGCGTGGCCAGCCCGGACTACACGATCTTCAGCCCGGCCGATAGCGCGCACAGCGATTCGGAACACCTGCTGGCGAGCCTCGACCTGGCGTCGCTGGCCGGACGGCGCGTGCTGATCGTGCGCGGCGACGGCGGGCGCGAACTGCTGGCCGATGCCTTGCGCGCGGCTGGCGCGAGGGTCGAAGCGGTGGCCGCCTACCGGCGCAGCGTGCCGCTGCTGGACGAGGCGTTGCGCGCACGCTTGCGCGCCTTGCTGGCGCAGCCAAACGACTGGATAATCACGAGCTCGGAAGCCCTGCGCGGCCTGGCCGCGCTGGCCGCCGAATTCGACCCGGCCGGCGGCCTGGCCGCGCTGCGTGCGCAGCGCCTGATCGTGCCGCATGCGCGCATCGCCGCCACCGCGCATGCGCTGGGGTTCACCCGTGTGACCGAGACCGGATCGGGCGATGCACGCCTATTAGCAGCGTTACAATCACAATAATGAACGAATTGCCGAACAATCCAGACCAACCGCAGTTGCCGGGCGCCGGGGCGCCGAGTCTCCACAAGCCGGAGGCGGTTGTCGTGCCGCCGGGCGCCAGCGGCACCGCCGGCGCATCGTCCGCAGGCGCGTCGGCGCCATCGTCCGGCGGCGCCGCGGCCGGATCATCGAGTGGCGGCGCGGCCGGTGGCCTGCCCCCGGGCGGCCCGCCGCCGGCGGTGGCCGCGCCGCGCATGGGTGGTCCGGGCCGCGCCGGCCTGCTCGACCGCCTGGCGCGTCCGCTGCCGATGGCGGTGATCGCGCTCGCGGTGCTGCTGGCGCTGCAGACCTTCTCCTCGCACAACCGCATCAATTCGCTGCGCCAGGACATGGCGCGCTCGCTGCAGAAGGGGAACGCGGTGAACGCCGAGACGGCGGCGCTGGCGCGCGACGTGGCCGACCAGTCCAAGGAACTGCAGATCAAGGTCGGGGTGCTGGAAAGCCGCCAGAGCGAGGCCCAGAGCCAGCAGCTGGCGCTCGAACAGCTGTACAAGGACCTGTCGCAGAACCGCGACGAGTGGGCGCTGTCGGAGATCGAGCAGGTGCTGTCGACCGCCAGCCAGCAGCTGCAACTGGCCGGCAACGTGCAGGGCGCGCTGATCGCGCTGCAGAACGCCGACCGCGCGGTGTCGCGTTCGGACACGCCGCAATTCCTGTCGATCCGGCGCGCGATCGCGGCCGACATCGAGAAGCTCAAGGGCCTGCCGGCGGTGGACCTGGCCGGCGTCGCGCTGCGGCTGGACAACGTGATCGGCCAGGTCGATGCGCTGCCGATGCTGGCCGACGAGACGCCGCTGCTGCCGGTGGCGCCGGTGCGCAGCACCCGTCAACATGAGAACAAGGCCGCCGCCAAGGCCGGCACTGCTGCCGCCGCCGAAGCTGCGCCGCTGGGCGTGGGCCAGCGCATGCTGCAGACCTGGCGCCTGTGGAGCCAGGAGATGTGGGACGACGTGCGCCAGCTGATCCGGGTGCGCAGCGTCGAGAAGCCGGAAGCGCTGATGCTGTCGCCGGCCGAATCGTTCTTCGTGCGCGAGAACCTGAAGCTGCGCCTGCTGAACGCGCGCCTGGCGCTGTTGTCGCGCAACGAAGCGACCTTCCGCGACGACATCGCCACCGCCCAGGCCACGCTGAACAAGTATTTCGATACGCGCGCCCGCGTCACCCAGTCGGCCCAGGCCGCGCTGCGCCAGGTGCAGGCGAATAACCTGACGATCGAGATACCGACGCTGGCGGACAGCCTGAACGCCGTGCGCAACTACAAAGCGAAACAATAAGCCATGCACAAAGCGAAGCGATAATAATGCGTTTACTCCTCTGGTTAGTCGCGCTGATGGCCACTGCCATCGGCATTGCCGTGACCGCGCGCTTCAATCCGGGCAACGTGGTGCTGTTCTATCCGCCGCACCGGATCGACATGTCGCTCAACCTGTTCGTGCTGATGCTGGGCGCGCTGTTCGTGGCCCTGTACGGGCTGGTGCGCGCCTTCTACGCCACCGCGCGCATGCCGCAGCGCGTGGCCGCCTATCGCCAGCGCAAGCGCGAGCGCGAAGGCAACAAAGGCTTGCGCGATGCGCTCAAGGCCCTGTTCGAAGGCCGCTTCGGCCACGCCGAAAAGGCCGCCATGCGCGCCGCCGAGCTGCCCGAGAACGCGGGCCTCGCGTCCCTGATCGGCGCGCGCGCCGCGCACCGCATGCGCGAGCCGGCGCGACGCGACGCCTGGCTGGCCGGCGTCGCCCACGACGCTTCGCTCAAGACCGCACGCCTGATGACGGTGACCGAGCTGCTGGTCGACGACCACCAGCACGACGCCGCGCTGCAGGCGGTGGACGAACTGTTCGCCAGCGGCCAGCGCCATATCCACGCCCTGCAATGGGCGATGAAGGCCAACCAGCAGGCGCGTAATTGGCCCGAAGTGCTGCGCCTGGTGCGCATCCTCGACAAGCGCAAGGCGCTGCATCCGGCCCTGGCCAAGCGCTTGCGCGAGCTGGCCTACCAGTCCTTGCTGGGCGAGGGCGGACACGATGCCGAATCGATCCGCCGTACCTGGGCCGGGGTGCCGGCGGCCGAGCGCACGGCGCCGTATATCGCGGCGCGCGCAGCCGAGGCCTTCAATGCGTGCGGCCTGCACGACGAAGCACGCGCCATCGCCGAAGAGTCGCTCAAGGCGGACTGGGACGAGCGGGTGGTGCGCGCCTACCGCGACGCCGCCGGTCCGGCCGGTTCGCCGACCCTGCTGGCCCAGATCGAAAGCTGCGAACAGTGGCGCAAGACGCGTCCGATGGATGCGCAGCTGGCGCTGACGCTCGGTTCCCTGTGCCTGAAGCAGAAACTGTGGGGCAAGGCGCAGCGCTACCTGGAGCAGGCGCTTTCAGACGCGCTGGACGCGGAGATGGTGCGCGAGGCGCACCTGAAGCTGGCCCAGATGCACGAGGCGCTGGGGCAGGAGCAGGAGGCGGCGAATCATTACCGGCAGTGTGCGCTGGTGGGTTGGACGGCGATGCCGTCGAAGCGGTCGGCGCTCGTCTGATCGGCGTTGCGCGTCGGGCCGTGCCGGCGGTGGGGGGGCAATACCTCCCGGCACGCGTGATTTGAACGCGTGGACGGGATGCCCGTCCACCCTGCGTCGCCATCAACGGTTGCCGGTCGATCGGGATCCACGGGCCGGTCACCGTTCGCGCAGCGCACGCACACCATTGCCTACCGACCACCCGCACAGGGATTGTGCGTTTCGCTATAATGACGGTCTATTATTGACTCTTGAGCAACCAAGGACCATCCATGAGCCTGAATAACGTCCCAGCCGGCAAAGACGTGCCGAACGACTTCAACGTCATCATCGAAATCCCGATGAACGCCGACCCGGTCAAGTACGAGGTCGACAAGGACAGCGGCGCGATCTTCGTCGACCGCTTCATGGGTACCGCCATGCACTATCCGTGCAACTACGGCTACGTGCCGCAGACCATCGCCGACGACGGCGACCCGTGCGACGTGCTGGTCATCACCCCGTTCCCGCTGCCGCCGGGCGTGGTGGTGCGTTGCCGCGCGCTGGGCGTGCTGAAGATGACCGATGACGGCGGCGGCGACGCCAAGGTGATCGCCGTGCCGGTCGAAAAAGTCCTGCCGATGTACAAGAAAATCCAGTCGCTGGACGACCTGGAAGAACTGCGCGTCAAGCAGATCCAGCACTTCTTCGAACACTACAAGGATCTGGAACCAGGCAAGTGGGTCAAGATCGAAGGCTGGGCCGGCATCGACGAAGCCAAGGCCGAGCTGGTCAACGGCGTGGAAGCGTTCAAGAAGCAAAGCCAGGCCTGAGCCACCGTCGGATCGTGCCGGGTCGAACCTGGACCGGGGCTGTGCGCAGCCTCGGCCAGTATCGAGCTGTTATTTGCCGAATGAAGCCGGCGCCCGCGAGGGCGGCCGGCTTTTTGCTTTTTGCGTGTCACATCTTGCGGCTACTTTCTATTGCCGCAGCCATTGTCGGACGATGGCCGATCAGCAGCCGCGCTTACCAGCCAATATCGCGCAGCAGCGGATAGGTCAGGTCGCGCGGCGGCGTCACCACGTGCGGCAGGTCGTCGTTGATCGCCGGTTCCATCAGCTGGTTCGGGCGCGCCTCGGTGGTGTAGTGCGATACCGAGGAGCCGGGCGCGTTGACGCTCGGCGTGTACATCAACATGCGCCGCTGGGCGTCGGCGCCGGCCAGCCTGGACGCGTCGGACGCCAGCCGCGCCACCACGCCCGAGCGGGTGCGCGAGCGCTGCTGCAGCGCCGTCTTCAGCGTCTGGCCGTCGGCCTGGGTGATGCGCACCGAGGTGATCGTGATCGCCGGATCGGTCCCCGGCAAGCCGGCCACCTCGCCCGGCACGACGTCGGCCAGCACCATGCCGATCGCGCCGGCCGCCTGGACGTTGCGGGCCTTGACCACGAAGTCGCAGCTGCCGCGATCGACCAGGGCGATGTTGCCGCGCACGGCGCGCGCATTGGTCGCGTTCAGCGCAGTGCAGGCCAGGCCAGTGCCGTTGCTCTGGTCGACCACCGGCATCAGCTGGCCGCTCACCGCGCTGCCCGACACCGGCGTGCCGAAGGTGGCGTCGCCGACCGCATAGGCGCCGGCCGCGCCGCCCGCGTTCGGCCCGCTGATGCTCAGCACCGAGGCCGGTCCCAGCGCGGCCGGGACGGCGGCGGTGACGTTGGCGCCGTTCCATGACAGGCCGCGCCAGGCGATGGCCGAGGCCACCCGTTCGGCGTCGGTCATCTGCACCCACAGGCGCTCGGTGCGGTTGTCGATCAGATAGTGGTCCCAGATCGACGGAATGTCGAGGATCCGGGCGCCGGTCTCGTCGTCGGTGAAGGTCTGGAAGCCGAGCCCGTGCGCGATCTCGTGCAACAGCGTGGTGACCAGGTCGATCCCGTCGCCGGCGTTGTTGTCGAAGCCCAGGTAGAAGGTCAGGCCGGGCACGCAGTCCGGGAACAGGCCGAGCCGCGAATTGAAGCGCGCGATGATGTGCGGCACGGTCGGGGCGCTGACGTCCAGGCCGAGCAGCTTGCTGGCCAGCGCGGCCGGATACCAGGTGTTGGCGCGCGGCGCGTTGGGGAAGTCGCTCCAGATCTCGTTGGCGCCGGCCGAGCCGAGCACGGCGCCGGTGGCGTCGCAGGCCAGCGGCACGAACGAGGCGCCGATCCGGATCGGCACGTCGCTGGTCAAGGTCGCGCCCCAGATGTCGGCGGCGCGCTGGAACGCGTTCAGGCGCTGCTCGCCCAGCGTGGTGCCGGGATTGCCGCCCACCGGCGCGGCCGGGGTCGGATCGTTGAAACCGACGCCGGCCGCGTTCTGGTTGACGATCACGATGGTGGCGGCGCGCGCGGCGCCGACGTTGGCGAAGGTGGCCAGCGCCAGCAGCACGATGGCGGTTGCGCGGGCGGCGAGATTAGCGGTGATCATGGCGGGCCTCCTGGACGGCGCCGTTGCGGTCGAGCGTGGGTTGGGCGAGGGCGCGCCCGGCGGCGGCGGCGCCGTGCACGCATTGCTGGTCGAGCTTGCCGTCAGGGGCGCGCTTGACCACCGAATACACCAGGCCGCGCTCGCCGAGCTGCACGTGGCGCCTGCCGTCGGGGCCGGTGATCATGGTCGGCGGCGGGGGCGCGGCCAGCGCTGACGGACCCTTGCGCTGCAGGGCGCGCATCTCGTCCGGGGTCGGGGCGCGCAGGCGGCCGGTTTCGGCGTCGCGCACGACGGTCAAGCCCTGGGCGCCGCCTGCGGGCGTCGAACCGGCGCCCGAACCCGGGACGCCATTCGAAGCCGGCGCCGGAGTCCGGGTCGAGGCCTGGGCCGGACTCTGGGCCGAAGCCTGTGGCGCCGGCTGTGCTGCGGGCGATGGCGGCGCCTGGTTGGTCGCGCCGGCTGCCGAACACAGCAGGGCCAGCGGCAGGATAAACAATGGGGCGGTGGTTCTCATGATCTTCTCCGGTAGCCTTATTGACCGAGGCGGCGCCGCGCCAGGCCGACCATGCCGAGGCCGCCGGCCAGCATCAGCCAGAAGGCCGGCTCCGGCACGGCGGTGACGACGCGCACGGTGTCCAGTCCGATGTAGCTGAGCGTGGCGGCGTCGCCCAGGTAGCGGAAGGCGAAGCGTCCTGGCCCTTCGACCGCGAGATCGGCGTTCCATTGCGTCCAGTCGGTCGGGAAGGCGCTGGCGCCGCCGATCGTGGCCAGGACGGTGTCGAACGAGGCGGCATCGGTGCCGCTGCCGGCGCCGAAGCGCACTTCGAGCAGGTCGGCAAAAGGCGCCGCGGCCTCGCGGTTGGTGAAGAACGACAGCGTGCTGAGGCCGGTCAGGGTGAGGGTGGGCGTGATCAGCCAATTGTCGACTGCGCCGGCGCCGTTGGCGGCGCCGAGGAAGTTGGCGCCGGCATACGAGTTCTCGGGCCCGGCCTGGGCGGCGAAGATGCCGGCATTGCCCTGGAACCAGCCGGTGCCGGGCGGGATGCTGCGGTTGATGCTGTCCCAACCGGTCAGCCCCGCCAGATTGGCGAAGCCTTCATCCAGCACGGTAACGCCGGCCTGCGCCTGCGCCGGCGCGGAGGCGGTTGCGGCCGCGGCGACGATCGCCGCGGCGGCCGCCGAACTACGGAATGTGAGCCGTTTCATGAAGATGTCTCTCTGTTGAGCCAGAAGGATGGGAGTCCCCGCGCTGGCAAACGACGAGGCCATTGCCATCTTCAGAATAAGAACGACAAGCGAAGCGGTATTGATGTGGTTTGGACGGCCCGAGCCGTTGATCACGGTTGGCTCAAGGTGGATTGTGGAACTGGGCCGTTAACCTTGCTTTTGCTGAACAGTCCGCCAAAAAAAATGGCCTCCGAAGAGGCCCCTGGAATAGTGACGGGCGCTAGCGTTGCCGTGCCAGCCAGGCGCGCAGGCGCAGCTTGCCGACGATCCCGATCGGGAAGAAGTAGATCGACAGGATGAACAGCACCCCCAGCCACAGCATCCAGCGGTCGGGATGCAGGGCGGCGGCCAGCATCGGCGCACCGGCCATGGCCTCGGAGCCGTGCGCCATCAGTTCCTTCAGGTAGTTCTGGGCCAGGATGAACAGGGTGGCGCCGACCACCGCGCCATACATCGTGCCCATGCCGCCGATGACCACGATCAGCAGGATGTCGGTCATCACCTCGAAGCCGAGCGAGGTCTTGGGGCCGACGTAGCGCAGCCACAGCGCCATCAGGGCGCCGGCCAGGCAGGCCACCAGCGCCGCCAGGCAGTTGGCCCAGATGCGGTACACCATGGTGCGGTAGCCGAGCGCCTCGGCGCGGAACTCGTTCTCGCGGATCGCCTGCAGCACGCGCCCGAACGGCGAATTCACCAGCCGCAGCAGGAAGAGGAACAGTACCAGGCAGCCGCAGAACACCAGGTAATAGGTCAGCACCTTGCCGTCGACGTAGCGGCCCAGCACGTCGTTCTCGAACAGGAGGAAACTCGGCGACAGCAGCTCGGGCACGCTGAAAGTGACGCCGTCCTCGCCGCCGGTGAAGTCCGACAGTTGCGAAGCCAGTACCGCGAACGAGGAGGCCACGGCCAGCGTGATCATGGCGTAGAAAATGGCGCGTACGCGCAGCGCGAACAGGCCGACCACCAGCGCCAGTGCCAGCGCCAGCAGCAGCGCGAGGCCAAGCCCGGCCAGCGCCACGCCCCAGGTCGGCTCGTCGACGCGTGCCAGCGCCAGGCCGATGCCGTAGGCCCCGATGCCGTAGAACATGGTGTGCGCGAACGAGACGATGCCGGTGTAGCCCAGCAGCAGGTCGTAGGAGGCGACCAGCACGATGTAGACGCAGATGGTGGCGGCGGTGTTGAGCGGACGCGCGCCCGAAAACAGGAACGGCGCCAGCGCCAGGCCGGCTACGATCAGTAGCAGGACGCCGGTGAGTACGCGGCTGCGCGGCAGGTCGCCGGAAAGGAGTCGGTGCAGCATGCTTACCTCCGCCTTATCGGCCAATGCGTGAATACAAGCCCGCCGGGCGCCACAGCAGGATCGCGATCATCAGGATGATGTTCGAGACCAGCGCGACCTTGGGCGCCAGGAAGCCGGCGTAATTGGCCACCAGCGCCGTCAACAGCGCGGCGATGAAGCAGCCACCCACCGAGCCGAGGCCGCCGATGATCACCACGATGAAGATCATCACCATCAGCTCGCCGCCCATGGCCGCGTTCAGGGTTTCCTTGTACAGGCCCCACATCACGCCGCCCAGGCCGGCCAGCGCCGAGCCGGCGGCGAACACGGCCACGAACAGGCGCCGGATGCGGTAGCCGAGCGCCTCGACCATCTCGCCGTTCTCGACACCGGCGCGGATCAACAGGCCGATCCTGGTGCGGTTCAGCACCAGGAACATGACGGCGAACACCACCAGGCCGACCACCACCGCCACCAGCCGGTATTTCTCGATCGCCGCGTCCTGGAACAGGATCGCTCCGCGCAGCGCGGTGGGCAGCGGCAGCGGGATGGTCTCGGCGCCCCAGATCACGTGGATCAGTTGCTCGGCGACGATCATGCCGCCCATCGTGATCAGGATCTGCTTCAGGTGCTGGCCATAGACCGGCATGATGATGATGCGTTCGAAGGCCCAGCCGAGCAGGCCGGTGACCAGCATCGCCAGCAGCACCGCCAGGCCCAGCACGCCCAGGTTGAGCAGCAGCGAGTCGACTTCGAGCCAGCCGCGCATTGGCAGCAGGACCATTGTGGCGGCGAAGGCGCCGACCGAGACGAAGGCGCCGTGGCCGAAGTTCAGCACGCTCATCAGGCCGAACACCAGCGTCAGGCCGCTGGCCATGATGAAGATCATCATGCCCATCGCCAGGCCGGCGACGCTCAGCGTGACCCAGGTGGGAAAGCTGCCAACTAGTGGCAGCATGGCCAGCATCAGGATCGGCACCAGCAAGGGCGGCGCGATGTCGCGCCTGGCGCCGGGGAGGGCGGCTTCATGCTGCGGGAGAGGAAGGGTTGCACTCATGATTGTTCCTATTGATGCGTATCGAGCGACAGGCCGAGCAGGCGTTGCTGCAGGGCGGCGTCGCCGGCCAGCGCCGCCATCGTGCCGGCGTGGGCCACGCGACCGTCGTCCATCACGCTCACGGTGTCGCCCAGCGAGCGGACGAAGTTGAAGTTCTGCTCGACCAGCAGGATGGTGGTTTCGCGCTCCTTGAGTTCGCGAAAGGCCGCGATCAGGCTGTGCACGATGCTCGGCGCCAGGCCCTTGGTCGGTTCGTCGACCAGCAGCAGTTTGCGCGGCTCGACGATGGCGCGCGCGATCGCCACCATCTGCTTCTGGCCGCCCGACAGGTTGCCGGCCGGGTAGTTCCAGAACTTGCGCAGGGCCGGGAAGAAGCCGCAGATCCAGTCCACGCGCGCCTGGTCCAGCGCGCCATTGCGCGCCGCCAGCACCAGGTTCTCGCGCACCGTCAGTTCGGAAAACACGGCCATGTTCTCGGGCACGTAGGCGATGCCGGCACGCGCGATGTCGGGCGTGGCCAGTGTCGTGATGTCGCGCCCGTCGAAGCGGATCGTGCCTTCGCTCGCCTTCCACAGGCCCATGATGGTGCGCAGGGTGGTGGTCTTGCCGGCGCCGTTGCGGCCCAGCAGCACCGACAGGCCGCCGCGCGGCACCGCCAGGTCGACGCCCTGCAGGATGTGGTACTGGCCGATGCGGGTGTGCACGCCAGTCAGCTGCAGCAGTGGTTCGGCGTGGCCCGGATCAGGCCTGAGCGTGTTCGGATTCGGCTGTTCCAAGATAGGCTTCCTGTACGATCTTCGATTGCATCACCGCGCCCGGTTCGCCGTCCGCCACCAGGGCGCCGTTGTGCAGCACCACGATGCGGTCGGCCAGCTGGCGCACCACGTCCATCTTGTGTTCGACCAGCAGCACGGTCTTGTCGCGCTCCTGCTTGACCTGGCGGATCAGGTCGAGCACGACCGGCACTTCGTCCACGCTCATGCCGGCGGTCGGCTCGTCGAACATCATCACGCTCGGCTCCAGCGCCAGCAGGATCGCGACCTCGAGCTTGCGTTGGTCGCCGTGCGACAGGGCGCCGACGAACATGTCGCGTCGTCCGATCAGGGCCACTCGCTCCAGGTAGTGTTCGGCGCGCGCGATCAGTTCCTTGTGGCTGGGCCAGATCGAGAAGAAATGCAGCCCAAGGCCGGCGCGGCTCTGCACCGCCAGGCGCACGTTCTCGATCACGGTCAGGTGCGGGAACAGGTTGGTCAGCTGGAAGGCGCGTCCGATGCCGAGCCGGGTGCGGCGCGCGGCGCCGTCCTTCGTGATGTCGCGCCCGTGCAGGTGCACGCTGCCGGCGCTGGCGGCGAGCTGGCCCGAGACCAGGTTGAAGTAGGTGGTCTTGCCGGCGCCGTTGGGGCCGACGATCACGGTCAGGGTGCCGGGATAGAAGTCGGCGCTGACCGCGTTCACCGCGACGTGGCCGCCGAAGCGGATGGTCAGGTCGCGGGTCGAGAGCGATGGCGCGCCGATGTCGATGGAGCTCGCCATGTCAGCGCTTGTTCCGCACCGGCAGCGGCATCTCGCTGGCCGGGATTTCGCGCACCAGTTCCAGCAGGTCCCACTCGTTCTTCTGGTCCTTCTTGATCTTGAAGTGGTACATCGGCTGGATCGCCTGGTGGTCTTCCTTGCGGAAAGTCATGGTGCCTTTCGGCGATTCAAAACTCATGCCTTCCATCGCCGCCACCATCTTGTCGCCGTTGCCGTCGCCGACCTTGGACAGCGCCGCCACCACGGCGCCGGCCGCCGCCATGCCGCCGGCGGTGAACATGTCGGGCGGGGCCTTGAAGCGCTTGACGTGCTCCTTGACGAACCAGTCGTTCATCTTGTTCTTCGGGAAGTCGTAGTAGTAATAAATCGTGCCCTGGGTGCCGGCAAAGTTCTTCCAGGTCTTCATCACCGGCAGGATGTTGCCGCCGGGGGAGAGCACGATGCCATGGCGTTCCGGCTTGAGGTCGGCGATCTTGTTCATCGGATTCGGGCCGGCCCAGACGATCTGCAGGATGCGCGGCTGCGGCTTGTCCTTCAGTGCATCGAACAGGCGCTGCGACGAGGCGGTGAAATCCGTGGTCGTCATCGGCGCATATTCCTCGTGCACCACCTTGGCCTTGCTGCCGGTGGCGCTCAAGGCTTCCTTGCCGGCCTTGATGGCGTCGCGGCCGAATGCGTAGTCCTGGGTCAGGAAGCCGATGCTGCCGCCCTTCAGGGTGCTGGCGGCGGCCAGCGCGTCCTGCATCGAGCTGCGCGCGGTGCGGAAGATGTACTTGTTCCACTTGTCGCCGGTGATGGCGTCGGCCACCGCCGGTTCGATGATCAGGACCTTTTTGTACTCCCGGGCCACCGGCAGCATCGCCAGCGCCGAGCCGGACGAGGTGGTGCCGACGGCGATGTCGACCCGGTCGTCGCCATAGGCTTCGGCCAGCAGGGTGCGGCCGAGGTCGGGTTTGCTCTGGTCGTCCTTGACGATCACCTTGATCTTGCGGCCATTGACGGCCATGGTGCCGTTGGTGAGGTATTCGAGGCCCAGCATGAAACCGGTCTCGGTCTCGCGCGCATAGGTTTCCAGGGCGCCGGTCTTGCCGGCGATCAGGGCGACCTTGAAGTCCTTGCCCTGGGCCAGGACGGATGGGACGGCGCTGATGGCGAAGGCAGCCATCAGGGACAGGGCGAGTGGTTTGATGGATTGCGGCATTTGCTTGGTCTCCTTGATCTCTTGTTTTTTACGTTATGGCACCCGCGCCAGGAAGGCGCGGATCGCCTCGAGGGCGTCGGGTTCGGTCAGCATCGGTGCATGGCCGACGCCGGGCACTTCGGCATAGTCCATGCCGGGGGCGGCGCCGCGCATCCAGGCCGCCTGGCGCGCTTCGACCAGGTCGGACAGCTCTCCGCGCACCAGCAGCGTGGGGCGTTGCCGGGTCAGGCGCCGGAACGCCATGCGCAAGGCGAGCGAGGTGGCCGGCAGTTTGCCGTTCAGCAGGCTGTTGGCGATGCCGGGGTCGTAGCGCGGGCACAGCGTGCCGTCGTCGCGCTGCTCGAACGCGCGCCGGGCCCACTTGGCCCATTCGCTGTCGGGGTTGGACGGGAAGGCGCAGGCGTTGATGTCGCGCACGTGGCCGGCCGCTTCGTCCCAGCTGGCGAAGGTCGGCTGCTTGCCGGCGTAGCCGGCGATGCGGCTCAGGCCGCGCTGGGACAGCACCGGGCCGACATCATTCAGCACCGCCGCCGCGATCAGGTCGAGGCGGCGCGCAGCCAGGGTCATCGTGATCAGGCCGCCCATCGACGTGCCGACGAAGACGGCGCGTTCGATGCCGAGCGCGTACATCAGCCCGGTGACGTCGTCGGCGTAGACCGACAAGGCATAGTTGTCGGGATTCGGGTCGCGTGCGGAGTGGCCGCGGCCGCGCACGTCGACGGCCAGCACGCGCCGGCCCATGGCGGCCAGCTGGGGGGCGAGCTCGTCGAAGTCGAGCGAATTGCGGGTCAGGCCGTGGATGCAGATCACCGGGAGGCGAGCCTGGCCGCCGGAGCCGGGGTAGTCGCGTGCGTAGAGCGAGAGGCCGTCGCTGCTGGGGTAGCTGATGGGGGTGAAGAGGGGCACGCTGGGTGGTTCCTGTGTTGAGCGATCTAGTGAACGGTTTACCTGTTCTGACGGTGCGGTTTCGGTTTGGGAACTTGGGTCCCCGCCTTCGCGGGGATGACAGGCTTGAGCCAACACATCGAACTGGATGTGTTGGCTGCTCATCGCGTTCACAGGCACTGCGTTAGAACCTCAGCTCGAGCGTGGCCGAGATCGTGCGCGGGTTGCCGTAGAAGGCGGTCAGGGTGCCTTCGTTGCCGAGGGTCGGGAACAGGTAGCCGGCGGTCTTGTAATGCTCGTCGTTCAGGTTCTTGCCGTGCAGGCCGGCGCGCACCTTGCCGTCGGCGCGGGTCCAGACGATGCTGGCGTCCCAGATCTTGTAAGATTCCTGGTCCAGCACCGACGGCGTCTCGAACTGGTAGGTGGCGCCCTTGTACGAGACGCTGCCGATCAGCGACACGCGCCCGGCGCGGCCCATGATCGGCAGCGGGATGTCGTAGTTGGCGCGCAGGTTGGCCGAGTTGCGCGGGGTGTTCTGGAACACCCGCGCGTCGGCCACGTTGACGCCGGCCACGATGTATTCCTTGTAGTCGGCGTCGATGTAGCTGTACATGCCGGCCACCATGAAATTCGGCGTGAAGTTGGCGATGGCTTCCAGCTCGGCGCCCTTGATCTTGGCCTTGCCGGCGTTGGTGGTGACGCCGGCGAAGCTGTCGTCGCGCCCGTCGCCATCCGAGTCGATCGCCACCGAGCCCGGAATCTGCACATCCTGGTAGTCGCTGTAGAACAGGGCGGCGTTGGTGGTGATGCGCCCGCCGTTGAAGGCGGACTTCAGACCCAGTTCCCAGGTCTCGATGGTTTCCGGTGCATAGCCGGCGCGCGCGGTGGCCAGCGGAATCCGGGTGCCGATCACGTTCAGGCGCGGATCGAACCCGCCGCCCTTGAAGCCTTCGGAATACGAGGCGTACAGGTTGTGGTCGTTGTGCAGCTTCCAGTTGACCGCCACGCGCGGGGTGAACTTTTTGTCCTCGCGCTCCAGCAGGCCGTTGCGCAAATCGGTGTCGGTGCGGAACAGGATCGCGCCCGGGTTGCCCATCTCGGGCGAGCCGCCCAGGCCGAAGTAGATCTGGCGCAGCACGTCGGCTTCGCGCTTGTCGACCGTGTAGCGCCCGCCCAGCGACAGGTTGAGGGTGTCGGTCAGGGCGTAGCTGCCGTCGAAGTAGGCGGCCCAGGCCTTGGTATCGATGTCTCCCATCGTGTAGGTGGACGTGGGTACGGCGCCGGCCAGGATGGTGTCGAACTTGTTGAAGGCGTTGGCGTCCATGTAGTACAGGCCGGCCACGCCCTGCAGCCGCGCGCCGGTATAGGTGACCTGCAGCTCCTGGCTGAACTGGCGGTTGGTGTACAGCGCCGGCACTTCCATGTCGACCACTGGCAGGGCGTCGAAGTCGATCGGCGCCCACGATTTGTCGCGGCGGGCGGCGGTGATCGACTTGACGCTCCAGACGTCGTCGATCCGGTACTCGATGGTGGCCGAGCCGCCGTAGGAACGCACTTCCTGGTCGCGGCCCAGCGCCCTGGTCAGGTTGCCCTGGGTGTCGAACACGTCGTCCAGCAGCGGCCAGTTGCCCGAGCGGCCGGGAATCAGGCGATGGCCGTTCTTGGGGTTCGAGTCGTCTTGCGTGAAGTCGCCGGCCAGGCGAATGAACAGGTCGGACGTTGGCGCGATCTCGGTCGACAGGCGCGCCGCGGTGACGTCCTTGTCGTAGTTGCCCTTGCCGGTGAACAGATTGTCGCCGAAGCCGTCGCGCTTGAAGCGCGCCACCGTGCCGCCGATGCGCACGGTCTCGGACAGCGGCGTGCTGGCCGTGATCACGGCTTCCTTCTGGCCGTATTCGCCGACCGTGGCGCGTACGCGCAGGTCTTGCTGGGGCCCGAGCTTGCGCGTGACGTACTTGACCGCGCCGCCGATGGTGTTGCGTCCGTACAGCGTGCCCTGCGGTCCGCGCAGCACCTCGATGCGTTCGACGTCGTAGATGTCGGCCACCGCCGCCTGCGGCCGGGCCAGGTAGATGTCGTCGATATAGATGCCGACGCCGGACTCGAAGCCGGCCAGCGGATCGGCCTGGCCGACGCCGCGGATGAAGGCGGTGAGGGTCGAGTTGGTGGCGCGCGACGCCTTGAGGGTGGTGTTGGGCAGGGCCAGCGCCAATGCGGTGACGTCCGGCACTGCCTGCTTGGACAACTGGTCGGCGCTGAAGGCGGTGACCGACACCGGCACGTCCTGCAGCGTTTCCTCGCGGCGGCGCGCGGTGACCACCACCTTGGACACGCTTTCCTCGCCCGCGGCCGGGGCGCCGGCAGCATCCTGGGCGTGCGCGGCGCCGATCCCCAGTGTCCCACCGGACAGCGCCAGCAGCGCGGCCGCCGACCCGTTCAGCAATTTGGCTTTCTTGTTGGTTCTACGCATTCTTGTCTCCATATTTGTCGGTATCGGCATGCGTGGTGGCGTTCTGTGACGCGCATGCCGAGCAGTGTGCATCGGTCGGGTTTGGTTGAACAGTCAACATTTGCCCACCCCGTTGTGCGTGAATGCACAGGCCGATGCACCGACTGCGTGCGCGCCGCGAACCAGGTTTTGACAGTAGGAACATGCCGCACTGCACAAATTCTGAGCGCGGGCAATCACCATGGGCAAACTGCTTGCAGGAGGAATGTGCACCGGTGCACAATGAATTACCTTGATCTGGGACAAGCGCTCTCATGAATACGCTGCCTGAGTGGACCGACCTGCGATTCTTCCTCGAGCTGGCGCGTGCCGGCACGCTCTCCGGCGCCTCGCGCCGCTTGGACGTCGAGCACACCACGGTGGCGCGCCGCATCGACCGTCTCGAGCACCAGCTTGGCGCGACGCTGTTCGACCGTTCGCGCGAGGGCTACGAGCTGACCGAGGTCGGCCAGGCGCTGCTGCCGCACGCCGAGGCGATGGAGGGCGCGGCGCTGGCCGCGGCCGAACAGATCGGCGGCGCCGAGGTGGCCGCGCACGGCGTGGTGCGCCTCGGCGTGCCCGAGGTGTATGGCGTAAAAGTTGTGGCGCCGCTGCTGGCGCGCCTGCTGGAGCAGCACCCCGACCTGCAGATCGACCTGCTGGCGCTGCCGCGCTTCGCCAACCTGGCCAACCGCGAGGCCGACCTGGGCGTGATGCTCGATCCGCCGTCCACCGGGCGCTACGTCGTCACGCGCCTGGCCACCTTCCGCTTCTACCTCTACGCGGCGCCGTCCTACCTGGCGCGCCACCCGCCGATCCGCACCCAGGCCGACCTGGCGCGCCACGACTTCGTCGACTACGTGCAGGACCGGCTGGCCAGCCGCGAGCTGTCCTACCTGAACGAGCTGGGTTTCACGCCACGGCGGCGCATGTGCTGCTCGGGCATGACCGCGCAACTGGAGGCGGCCGCGCTCGGCATGGGCCTGATGATGGCGCCGCCGTATGCGGTGCCGGGCGACGGCCGCCTGGTGCCGGTGCTGCCCGACTTCTTCGCCGAGCGATCGTTCTGGCTGGCCGCGCCGACCGACCTGTACCGGCTGCGCCGGGTGCGTGTGGTGTGGGACATGCTGCGTGAATACGCCGACAGCCGGCCCGGGCTGTTCGTGCACGGCGCGGCGCCGGTGATGGGGACCGGGCAGAGGGAGGGCGGGGCGCCGAAGAACGCGCTGCGGCGCGTCGCATTGCCCAAGCGCTGAACACGCGTTATCCTCGCGTTTTACCCGTGTCAGAAGGCCCCCATGCGCAGCCAGATCAGCGACGACATCACCTTCCGCAAGCTCGAAATCCTGCTTGCCTACATGGAAGGCGGCAACCTGAACGCCGCCGCGCGCATGCTCGACATCAGCGCCGTGAGCGTGCACCGGGCGCTGCATTCGCTGGAAGAGGGGATGCGTTGTCAGCTGTTCA
This sequence comes from Massilia sp. YIM B02443, assembly GCF_030411955.1. Lineage (GTDB taxonomy): Bacteria > Pseudomonadota > Gammaproteobacteria > Burkholderiales > Burkholderiaceae_D > Telluria. The sequence continues at coordinate 94,910 of NZ_JASNRA010000013.1, read as the reverse complement.
GCCTGCAGGGCCGCAACCTGATCCCGAACGAGGCGGCGCAGGTGCTGGCCGACGTCAGCCGCGAGGTGGTCCGGCTGATGGCCGACGGCATCGCCGCCACCCGCTCGGCGGCCGGCTACTCGGCCGACCACCTCAAGATCGGCTCGCTGTATTCGCTGACCACCGGCGTCATCCCCGAGATCATCATCGGCATCAAGCTGCGCAAGCAGGAACTCGAGACCGAGCTGCTGCTCGGCTCGAACGCCGACCTGCTTCATAAACTCAAGGGCAACGTGATCGACGCCGCCCTGATGGCGCTGCCGGATCCCGATCCCGACATCGAGTCGATTCCCCTGTTCGAGGACGAGGTGTTCTTCGCCGCGCCCGCCAATTCGCCGTATGCGCACATGCCCGACGTCGACCTGCGCGAGTGCGCCAACGAAAAATTCGTGTGCCTCAAGGACGGCTTCGTGACCTTTACCGGCTTCCAGGAAGCGTTTCGGATCGCCGGCTTCACGCCCAGCATCGTCACCCGCGTGGGCGACATCTTCTCGCTGATGAACCTGGTGGGGGCGGGGATCGGCTACACCCTGCTGCCGGGACGGGTGCGCCATGCGTTCGGCGACAAGGTGCAGCTGATCCCGTTGAAGGGCGAGTACCCGATCCGCCAGACCATCGGCCTGAACTTCCTGCGCGTGCGCGAGCGCGACCCGAACCTGCTGGCGCTGGCGGCGGTGTGCCGCATGCTCAAGCACCAGCCGGCCTGATCGGGACCGCTTGCGGGCCCGTTCTCATCGCGCTTGCCGAGCCGGAAGCGCGCTGCGCTACCCACACGACATACCGTTACTGCCGATAGTTCCGCTGACAGTAAACGTCAGCGCAAGAACGTAATTGATCTCGGCAGGATTCACGGCTACCTTAACGTCACAAAATAGCATAACAAAAGAGCATGCCCGGGCCTGCCAGCGGCTGGCCGCAACGGCGGCGGTGCACGGCGCTGGCATGCATTTGGAGACGTATCACCAGCGGTGTCGGCCAGCCCACAGAGGCAATGGCGCCGCGCGTTGAAGGAGTTCCGCCGTGTCTTCTCATGTGATTTCGATTTGCGTGCTGGCGCTGATGTTCGTGGTGGCCACCGCCCTGCCCATCAATATGGGCGTAATTGCCTTCGTCGGCGCCTTCCTGGTCGGCACCCTGGTTGCCGCGATGCCGGCCAAGGCCATCATGGCCGGCTTCCCGGCCGAGCTGTTCCTGACCCTGGTCGGCATTACCTTCCTGTTCGCCCAGGCCCAGAACAACGGCACCATCGACTGGCTGGTGCGCCTCGCCGTGCGCGCGGTGGGCGGGCGCATCGCCGCCATTCCCTGGGTGATGTTCTTCATCACCGCGCTGCTGACCTCGGTCGGCGCGGTCAGCCCTGCGGCGGTGGCGATCATCGCCCCGATCGCGCTCGGCTTCGCCGCCAAGTACAACATCAATCCCTTGATGATGGGCCTGATGGTGATCCACGGCGCCCAGGGCGGTGGCTTCTCGCCGATCAGCATCTACGGCGGCATCACCAACAAGGTGGTGCAGGAAGCCGGCCTGCCGATCTCCGAACTGACCACCGCCTTCACCAGCCTGGGCGTGAACTTCGCCGTCTCGCTGCTGCTGTTCTTCGTGTTCGGCGGCGCCAAATTGATGCGCCAGCAGGTGCCGAAGTCGAAGAGCGCGGGCGGCATGCCGATCTCGCCGTTCGGCCCGCCGGTGGCGGTGGCGGCGCAGGGACCGCAGATCTATGGCGACGCCGAGAACGAATCGGGCAGCGAAGAGCGCCTGACCGCGCAGCGCTCGAGCGCGGCGGTGGGCGCGATCGGCGGCAGTGCCGGCGTCGGCGGGGCCGGGGCCGGGGCGGGCGTGGGCGCTGCCGGCGCCCGCGACGAGGTGCACGAAGGCCCGACCCTGCACCAGGTCGTCACCGTGGCCGGCCTGATCACGCTGGCCGTGCTGACCCTGATGTACAAGCTCGACCTGGGCTTCGTGGCGATCTCGATCGGCTTCATCATTTCGCTGCTGCAGCCGCAGGTGCAGAAACGCGCCATCGGCCAGGTGTCGTGGCCCGAGATCATGCTGATCGTCGGCGTCAGCACCTATGTCGGCGTGATGCAGAAGATGGGCACCATCACCTGGGTCGGCGACAGCGTCGCCAGCATGACCTCGCCGCTGATCGTCGCCTTATTGCTGCTGTTCGTCGGCGCCGTGGTGTCGGCCTTTGCTTCGTCCACCGCGGTGCTCGGTTCGCTGATCCCGCTGGCGGTGCCGTTCCTGTCGGCCGGCACCGGCGTCGATCCGATCGGTTTCATCGCGGCGATGGCGGTGGCCTCGACCATCGTCGACGTCAGCCCGTTCTCGACCAACGGCGCCCTGGTGCTGGCCAGCGCCCAGCACGTCGATCGCGACGTGTTCCTGCGCCAGTTGATGATTTATGGCGGCATCGTCACCCTGGTTGCGCCGGTGGTGGTGTGGCTGCTGTTCGTGGTGCTCTGACGCGCAACGCGTCGGGCGCCGGATTTTTTAAGGGATACCATGAATGCAGTAGCTGCTACCGAAGGTCGCTGGGGTACCCAGCAAAGCAACCGCAGCGCCCGCCTGGCCCGCGCCGGGCAGGCGCTGGGCAGCGCGCTGGACGGCAAGGTGGTCGAGGCCGGACGCATCGTCGACCTGCTGCACGCGGTGCTCGAGCCGGGCGACCGCGTGTGCCTGGAAGGGAACAACCAGAAGCAGGCCGACTTCCTCGGCAAGGCGCTCACGCGGCTCGACCCGCAGCGCGTCAACAACCTGCACATGTTGCTGTCGGTACTGTCGCTGCCCGAGCACCTCGACGTGTTCGACAAGGGTATCGCCGGTCGCCTCGACTTTTCATTCTCAGGGCCGCAGGCGGGGCGCCTGGCCAAGCTGGCCCAGACGGGCAAGCTGAACATTGGCGCGATCCATACCTACCTGGAACTGTTCGCGCGGTATTTCATCGACCTGACCCCGCGCGTGGCGCTGGTGGCGGCCGAGATGGCCGACCGCGAGGGCAACCTGTACACCGGCCCGAATACCGAGGACACGCCGGCCATCGCCGAAGCCACGGCGTTCAAGAGCGGGATCGTGATTGCCCAGGTCAACCGGATCGTCGACAAGCTGCCGCGCGTCGACATTCCGGGCGACTGGGTCGGCTACGTCGTGCAGTCGCCCACGCCGTACTACATCGAGCCGCTGTTCACGCGCGACCCGGCCCAGATCTCCGAGATCCAGGTGTTGATGGCGATGATGGCGATCAAGGGCATCTATGCCGAATACCAGATCGAGCGCCTGAACCACGGCATCGGCTTCGATACCGCCGCCATCGAGCTGCTGCTGCCGACCTACGCGGCCGAACTCGGCCTGAAGGGCAAGATTGCCCGCCATTGGGCCTTGAATCCGCACCCGGCCCTGATCCCGGCGATCGAAGCCGGCTTCGTCGAGTCGGTGCACTCGTTCGGCTCCGAGCTGGGCATGGAAAACTACATCCGCGCCCGGCCCGACGTGTTCTTCGTCGGCCCCGACGGCTCGATGCGCAGCAACCGCGCCTTCTCGCAGGCTGCCGGCCACTATGCCTGCGACATGTTCATCGGCTCGACGCTGCAGATCGACCTGCAGGGCAATTCGTCGACCGCGACGCTGGGCCGCATCGCCGGTTTCGGCGGCGCGCCGAACATGGGGGCGGACGCGCGCGGCCGCCGCCATCCGAGCGCGGCCTGGCTGAAAGCCGGGCAGCAGGCCAGGGAAGGCCGCAATACCATCCCGCGCGGCCAGAAGCTGGTGGTGCAGATGGTCGAGACCTTCCGCGAGCACATGGCGCCGGCCTTCGTCGAACGGCTCGACGCCTGGCAACTGGCCGAGCAGGCCGGCATGGCGATTCCGCCAGTGATGATCTACGGCGACGACGTCACCCACATCCTGACCGAAGAGGGCATTGCCAACCTGCTGCTGTGCCGCAGCGATGAAGAGCGCGAGCAGGCGATCCGCGGCGTGGCCGGCTACACCCCGGTGGGGATGGGGCGCGACAAGCGCATGGTGGAAAACCTGCGCGACCGCGGCATCATCCGCCGCCCGGAAGACCTCGGCATCGACAAGCGCATGGCGACCCGCGACCTGCTGGCCGCCAAGAACATGAAGGGCCTGGTACGCGCCTCCGGCGGCCTGTACGACCCGCCGAAGCGCTTCAGGAACTGGTAAGCGGAATAAGTAGACAAGCGCAAAAGGATTCACATGGAAACGCTGCAATTCAGATTCGGGCAGGGCAGTCGCCCACTGGCGGGCGACGCCCAGCTGGTGGGCGTGGTCGGCTCGGGCAACCTCGAAGTACTGATCGAAGCCGTGCCCCTGGACGGGGCCTGCGAGATCGACGTCCACACCGCCGCGGTCGGCTTCGGCGCCACCTGGGCGGCGGTGATGGACGATTTCCACGCACGCTGGAGCCTGGCGGACGCCCGCATCAGCATCAACGACAACGGCGCCACGCCGGCGGTGGTCAGCCTGCGCCTGGACCAGGCGGTCGAGTCGCTGATCTCCCCCGCGGCGCCATCGACCGGAGGCACGCCATGAGCAGTTACCTGGAACTGACCGCGCGCCAGCGCATCCCGGCCATCTTCGACGCCGGCAGCTTCGAAGAATTCCTGCCGCCCTCGGCGCGCGTGGCCAGCCCGCACCTGGCCCAGCTCGATTCGCCGGTGTCGTTCGACGACGGCGTGGTGGTCGGACGCGGCAAACTCGGCGGGCACACGGTGTTCGGCGCGGCGCAGGAAGGCGCCTTCATGGGCGGCGCGGTGGGCGAAGTCCACGGCGCCAAGCTGGCCGGCATGCTGCGCCGCGCGATCGACGAACGGGCGCATGCGGTGCTGCTGTTGCTGGAGTCGGGCGGCGTGCGCCTGCACGAAGCCAACGCCGGCCTGATCGCGGTGTCGGAAGTGATGCGCGCCATGCTCGACGTGCGCGCCGCAGGCATCCCCGTGGTGGCGGTGGTGGGCGGGGCCAACGGCTGCTTCGGCGGCATGGGCATCGCGGCGCGCTGCGCCAACACGGTGATCATGTCCGAGGAAGGGCGCCTGGCCATGTCCGGCCCCGAAGTGATCGAAACCGCCAACGGCGTCGAGGAATTCGATTCGCGCGACCGCGCCCTGGTATGGCGCACCACGGGCGGCAAGCACCGCTACCTGATGGGCGACTGCCAGGTGCTGGTGGCGGACGATACCGCGGCATTCCGCGCCGCCGCGCTGGACGCGATCGCCGCCCTGGTGCAAGGCGAAGTCGGGCTGACGCTGGAAGGCTTGCTGGCCGAGCAGGACATGCTGGCGCGCCGCCTGCAGGATGCCGAAGGGGCGAACGAACCGATGGAACTGTGGCGCCGGCTGGGCGTGCCCGATCCGGCCGGCGTGCCGATGCTCGAGGCCGACGCCTTCCTGGCGCTGGCGGCCCGGCACCGTGCCGGCCTGCAGCCGGCAGCTTCCGGCACGGGAGAACAATGATGGATTGGCAGACATTGGCAACACAGCTGTTCCCGGGTGGGCACGACATCGTCGAGCGCGACAACTTCTTGTCCGGCAGTGCGCAGGTCGAAGGACAAGCGGTGGCCATGATCGGCACCACCGGCCACGTGCCGATCGGGATCGAGATCGCGCTGGCCCAGGCCACGGCGATTTTGAGAACCGTGCAACAGCACCCGGGCCGGCCGATCCTGATCCTGGTCGACACCCAAGGCCAGCGCTTGCGCCACCGCGACGAGATGTTGGGCATCAACAGCTACATGGCGCACCTCGGCAAATGCGTCGACCTGGCGCGGCGCAAGGGCCATACCGTGATCGGCCTGGTGTACGACCAGGCGCTGTCGGGCGGCTTCATCACCAGCGGCCTGATCGCCAGCGCCTGCTATGCGCTGCCGCAGGCGACCATCCGCGTGATGGGCTTGCCGGCGATGGCGCGCATCACCAAGGTGCCCGAGGAACGCCTGACCGAGCTGGCGCGCGACAATCCGGTGTTCGCACCGGGGCCGGAAAACTACCTGCGCATGGGCGGCCTGCACGGCATCTGGGAGAAAGACCTGGCGCAGCAGCTGGCGCAGGCACTGGCCGAGTGCATCCCGGAAGACCGGCGCATGGCGCTGGGCCGTGAGCGCGGCGGACGCCTGCTGGCGCAGCCGGTCGCCGACGCGGTCAGGGCGGGCGGCGATGTTCGCGCGGCATGACCTGGTCTGGCTGACGCGCCGCGGCTGGCAGCGCGTGCGCGCCAGTGCCCCGCTGGAAGCGATTGGCGCCCTCGACGGCTGGCGCGACGGCGGCTGGCCGGCCGTGGTGCGCCGTGCCGAGGTCGACCTGGCGCCGGGCGAAGTGGCGATCGGCTTCGCGCTGCCGCCGCGCGCGGAAGATGGCGGCAAGCTGCGGGTCGGCTGCCGCGTCGAGCTGGCCGACGTCCAGCGCCGCACCCGCGCCTTGCCGCTGGTCGGCGCGCTCGACGCCGTGCCGGATGCATGGCGCGAAGGTCTGGCCGAACTCGAACGGCAGGCGGCCGACGCCGGCCTGGGCCTCGCGGTGTACGGATCGGTGGCGCTGGAAGCGCTGACCGGCCTGCATTACCTGACCCCGACTTCCGACGTCGACCTGCTGCTGCGGCCGCTGAGCCGCAAGCAGCTGATGGCCGGCCTCGAGCTGCTGGCCGCGCATGCGGCCACGCTGCCGCTCGACGGCGAAGTCGTCTTTCCGGACGGGCGCGCGGTGGCGTGGAAGGAGTTGCGCGCCGCATTCGACGGCGCGCCCGGGGCGCGCGTGCTGGCCAAGGGACTGGAGCGGGTGGCGCTGGTGCCGCCCGAAGCATTGTTGGCGACGCTGGAGGAACAACGATGGTTGAATTGACGGGACCCGGAATGGCCGCATCGAAGGACGCGGGCGCGGGCATTGCAGGCATCCGTGACGGGCAGGCCACGGCGTTCAGCCGCTCCCTGGCACGCCTGGCTGTACGCAGCCTGTACGCCGAACTGGCCCTGTACCCCAAGCCGGGCCTGGTCTCGCTGCTCGACAACGGCAGCCACGACGACATGGACGCCGCCACCTTCGTGCGCAGCATGTTCGCGCTGCGGCGCTACTTCGCGCAGATCGCACAAGCCGGCATGGTTGATGCTCCGTTCCACGAACTCAAGCAATTGGGCATCGAGGCCGAGCGCCGCATGCTGCGCGCGACCGGCGGCATCAACACCCACCGCGGCGCCATCTTCTGTCTCGGCCTGCTGTGCGCGGCGATCGGCCGTTGCCACGCGCAGGGATTGGCGCTGCGCCCTGAGACCATCCGGTCGACGCTGGTCGAACGCTGGGGCCGCGAACTCGCCGGCCACAGCTGCAATGCCGGCAGCCGCTCGCACGGCGCCCAGGCCCTGCTGCGCTACGCCGCCAGCGGCGCGCGCGAGGAGGGCGCGCGCGGCTTCCCGTCCGTGTTCGCGGTCGGCCTGCCGGCATTGCGCCGTACGCTGGCGGCGGGGCGCGGCATGCGCCTGGCGCGGGTCGATGCGCTGTTCGTGCTGATGGCCCACATCAGCGACACCAATGTGTACCACCGCGGCGGCCTCGAAGGTGCGCTGACCGTGCGGCGCCAGGCGCGCGCCTTCGTCGCCCGTGGCGGCACTGCCGCGTCCGACTGGGAAGCGCGGGCGCTGGCCAGCCATCGCGATTTCGTCGCGGCGCGCCTGTCGCCGGGCGGCGCTGCCGACCTGCTGGGCGCGGTGTGTTTGCTGCACGCCGTGTGCGGGGCCCGGCACTAGCATGGCGGGCCGGCTCGTCATCCTGTGCCCCGGCCAGGGCGCGCAACACGGCGCCATGTTCGACATGGCGCGCACCGATCCGGGCGCGTGCCGGTTGCTCGACGAATGGTTCGCCGACAGCGCGCTGGCCGCGACGCTCGACGACGCGGCGCGCTTCAGCAACCGCGTCGCGCAGCCCTCGATCGTGGCGGCGACGCTGGCGACCTGGGCCGCGCTCGGCCCCGGCATGCCGGCGCCGGCGCTGGTGGCCGGCTACAGCATCGGCGAGCTGAGCGCCTACGGGGTCGCCGGGGCGCTCGATCCCGTCGATGCGGTCAAGCTGGCGCTGCAGCGCGCCCGGCTGATGGATGCCTGCCTGGCCGAGGGCGCGCCGCAGGCGATGGTCGCCCTGTCGGGCTTGCCCAGGGTGGAGGTCGACGCGCTGCTGGCCCGCACCGGCTTCCATCCCGCGATCGTGACCGGCGACGACAGCCTGGTCGCAGGCGGCCCGTCGGCGCAGCAAGAGGCGCTGGCCCAGGCCGCGCTTGCCACAGGCGGCAAGCCCACCATCCTCCCGGTCGCCGTCGCCTCGCACACGCCGCTGATGCAGGGCGCGGTGGCGCCGTTCGCCGCGCTGTTGCGCGAGGCGCGCTGGCGCATGCCGGCCTTCCCGGTGCTGTCCGGTATCTCGGCCGAGCCGGTGCACGACGCCGCCAAAGCGATCGAGCATCTGCCGCGCCAGATTGCCGAACCGATTCTCTGGCGCGAGTGCATGGATGCACTGGCCGAAGCCGGCGCGACGGTCGCGCTCGAGCTGGGTCCGGGCGCGGCGTTGTCGCGCATGTTGCAGGCACGCCACCCGGAAATCGCCTGCCGCTCGGTGTCCGAATTCCGCTCGCTCGACGGCGTACGCTCCTGGCTTGATCGAAACATGGATTAGCATTCACAAGCGTGATGTCTGATATTGCCACTCAGAATTGGAAGTTCGCCTGAGTCGCCTATATAACGGTGGTATCGCAATCGTTATCGGGCGTTGCCGTCGACCGGCAATGCAATGAAGGAGTCACACCATGAAAAAGATCCTGAGCGCCGCAGCCCGCGCCCTGGTGGCCGCCGCCGGTGGCCGCGCCAAGAGCGTCATGCGCAAGCAAGCAGACGCCGCCAAGCCGTACAAGGAAGAATACCGCGCCAACGCGGGCGGCTGGAACTGATCCCAGCGTCCCGACGCCGGAAAACGGCGTCACCGACATGAAACCGGGTCCGCAAGCGCCCGGTTTTTTTACGCTTGTCTTTCTCCGTCATTTCCTCCGTCATCCCAGCTGGGGCAGTTCCGGGAAGCGCACACGAACTCGGCATCCCTCGATGCTGAGTGACGTCATCACCGCCGTGACGTCCTCTCCCAGGTTACGCATGCTTCCACTGCACGCTCTTGGACAAGGGCTTGCGGACAAAAATCAGGTTTGCGCCAAAAGTGAACATATTAGTGAATCATCGGTGTGCTCATGTTTTACCAAATTGCACCAATTCAATGCATCGTTGAAATCACGACCTTCGATCTGCACCGTTTTCGCTTGGCATGGTAGTTGCTGAAACAAGTTTTCCTGCCAAACGAAATAGATTGGAGTAACTATAACATTCCGTACCATCACGCTCATGATCGCATTGGCGATCGCCGGCTTCGCTTCGAACGCCGCATCGGCCCAGGCAGTGGACGCCAACATGCCGCTACAGCCGCTTGCCGACAAGCCCGGCCGCGTCGTGGTGCCCGGCACCGGTCACGCGGTGTATTACGTACCGTCGACGGTGGACACGGTGCAGTGGGGCTATCTGCCGAACGCCACCACCAAGCCGGTGCTGACGGTGCCGTCGGGCGCGACGGTCGTGTTCGACACGTTGTCGCACGAGGGGCTGGTGGAAGACCAGGGGCGCGATCCGGTCAAGTACTTCGGCAGCAAGGGCATCCCGGCGAACATGGTGCTGAAGGATGCGATCGCCATCACCGGCTCCAGCATGGCGCACGACTTCCACAAGGACGGCCCGCACATCGTCACCGGCCCGATCGGGGTCGAGGGCGCCGAGCCGGGCGACGTGCTCAAGGTCGAACTGCTGTCGGCGGTGCCGCGCGTGCCGTACGGCGTGGTATCGAACCGCCATGGCAAGGGCGCGCTGCCGGGCGAATTCCCCGAGACCCCGCTGCCGGCGGCGAACGCCTCGGCCGCCAACCCGTCCGCCTTCAACAACGTGTCGGTGTTCACCCCGATCCGGCGCGACAAGAACGGCAAATGGGAAGGCGTGATGAAGACCAGGGATGGAACCGAAGTCACGTTCCCGACCGCGCCGTTCATGGGCACCATGGGCGTGGCGGCGGCCACCACCGAGAAGGTCCACTCGGTGCCGCCGGGCCTGTATGGCGGCAATATGGACATCAACGACCTGGGCGTCGGCTCCACCGTGTACATGCCGGTGCTGGTCAAGGGCGGCAATTTCTATACGGGCGACCCGCACATGGTGCAGGGCGACGGCGAGGTGGCGCTGACCGCGCTTGAGCATTCGCTGCGCCCGACCTTCCGCATCACCCTGCTCAAGAAGGGCGACCCGGCGATCCCGTCCAGCGCGGGCAGCCTTGGCCGTCCGTTCGGCGAGACGGAGGACCACTGGGTCACGATCGACCTGAACCGCGACCTGGACGAAGCGATGAAGGACGCCGTGCGCGAGTCGATCCGCTTCCTGACCGAAGTGCTGGGCATGGACCGCGCCACCGCCTACGCCTATCTCAGCGCCGCCTCCGACTTCCAGGTGAGCCAGGTGGTGGACGGCGTCAAGGGCGTGCACGGCATGATCCGCAAGGCCGACTTCGAGAAAGTCACCAGCAAGAAGAAGTAAACGCTGCCGTCCCGGCCTGGCTTATGCGCCGGGGTCCGGGGCGCGCTGGCGGAACGGCGTGCGCTCGTTCAGCTCGTCCATGTAATCGTCGATCCCGCCCGCCTCGCGTTCCAGGAAGCGCTCGACCGCATCGGCGAACGCGGGATGGCCGAGCCAGTGCGCCGACCAGGTGCGGGTCGGCAGGAAGCCGCGCGCCATCTTGTGCTCGCCCTGGGCGCCGCCCTCGAAGGTGGCGATGCCCTGTTCGATGCAGAATTCCAGCGGCTGGTAATACGCCACTTCGAAATGCAGGCACGCCACGTGCTCCAGCGCGCCCCAGTAGCGGCCGTACAGCGTGTCGGCGTCGTGGATCACCAGCGAGGCGGCGATCGGCCGGCCTTCGCGTTCGGCGATCACGAGCAGGATATTCTCCGGCATCGCCTGGCCGATGCGCAGGAAGAAGTCCAGGTTCAGGTAAGGCGTCGAATGGTGCTCGCGGTAGGTGTTGCGGTAGCAGCGATTGAACAGCACCCAGTCTTCGCGCGTCGCCTCGGGGCCGCGCACCCGGCGCAGCGTTACGCCAGCCGCCTGCACCTTGCGCCGCTCGGCGCGGATGTTCTTGCGCTTTTTCTGTTCGAGCGTGGCCAGGAAGGCGTCGAACGATTCGTAGCCCGCGTTCAGCCAGTGAAACTGCACGCCCGAACGCAGCAGGAAGCCCGCCTCGCGCAGCGCCATGGCCTCGTCTTCGGGCGGAAACAGGACGTGGGTCGAGGACACTTCGGTCGCGCGCTGGGTTGCCGCCAGCACGTCGACCAGCGCCGCGCGCGCGTCGGCGTCGCGCGCCAGCAGCCGCCCGCCCGCCACCGGCGTGAACGGAATCGCCGACAGCAGCTTGGGGTAGTAGTCCAGGCCATTGCGCGCGTAGGCGTCGGCCCAGGCCCAGTCGAACACGTATTCGCCGTACGAGTGGCCCTTGACGTACAGGGGCAGGGCGGCGGCCAGGCTGTCGTCCTGTTCGTCGAACAGCACCAGGTATTGCGGCTGCCAGCCGGTGTCGGGCGCGGCGCTGCCGGATTCGTGCAGCGCGTGCAGGAAGGCATAGGACAGGAACGGGGTCGGATGCGACTGCTGCTTGACCAGCGCGTCCCAGCGCTGCTGGCCGATTTCCGACAGGGTCGAAACGATATGCGTGCGATAATTCAAAATGTCTTCCATCTAAGATGATGCGAGTGGCAGGCGAAGCGGCCCCATGATGGCATGCGCCGGCGCTTCGCGCTCCGGGTTACCCTGCGCCTGTCACAACGCGAAAGAACCAGCCATGAATAGCCAGAGCCGATTCCACAATCTCTATGCGCACCATTTCGCGCGCGTCGCCGTGGCCATCCCGCGCGTGCGCATCGCCGACCCGGCCTTCAACGTCGAGCAGACCATCGTCCTGGCGCGCCAGGCCGCCGGCGAAGGCGCGGCGCTGGTCGCGTTCCCGGAACTCGGCCTGTCCGCCTACACCTGCGACGACCTGTTCCACCAGGACGCGCTGCTGGGCGCCTGCCTCGACGGTCTGCAGGCGATTGTCGACGAATCGCGCGCGCTGCCGCTGGCCATGATCGTCGGCATGCCGCTGCGGGTCAACCACATGCTGTTCAACTGCGCGGTCGTGATCGCGAACGGCAAGGTGCTCGGCGTGGTGCCCAAGAGCTTCCTGCCCAATTATGGCGAGTTTTACGAATCCCGGCAGTTTACGCCCGCAGACTGTGCGGCGGTCGACAAGATCGCGCTGTTCGGCGAATCGATTCCTTTCGGCCCGAACCTGCTGTTCGAGGTCGCCAACCTGCCGCTGCTGCGTTTCCACGTCGAGATCTGCGAAGACGTGTGGGTGCCGGTGCCGCCGTCCTCGTTCGCGGCGATGGCCGGCGCCACGGTGCTGGTCAACCTGTCGGCCTCGAACGTCGTGGTGGGCAAGAGCGGCTACCGGCACCAGCTGGTGAGCCAGCAGTCGGCGCGCTGCATGGCGGCCTACCTGTACACCTCGGCCGGGCGCGGCGAATCGACCACCGACATGGCCTGGGACGGCCAGTCGCTGATCTACGAAAAGGGCGAGCTGCTGGCCGAGTCGGAACGCTTCAGCGACGACTCGCACATCATCTACGCCGACGTCGACCTCGAACGCCTGTCCACCGAACGCATGAAGGCGACCACCTTCGCGCAATCGGTGCGGCGCCATGCGGGCGAGGTGTCGAGCTTCCGCGTCATTGGCTTCGAGCTGGCGCTGCCGCTCGAAAAAACGCTGCCTTTGGACCGCGCCATCGAGCGCTTCCCCTACGTGCCGGCCGACCGCGCGCGGCGCGACGAGCGCTGCACCGAGGTGTACAACATCCAGGTCCAGGCCCTGATCCAGCGCCTGGCTTCGAGCGGCATCCAGAAGGTGGTGATCGGCGTCTCGGGCGGGCTCGATTCGACCCACGCGCTGCTGGTCTGCGCCAAGGCGATGGACCGCCTCGGCCTGCCGCGCACGAACATCCTGGCCTACACCATGCCCGGCTTCGCCACCAGCGAACGCACGCTGCGCCAGGCGCGCGAACTGATGGCGGCGGTCGGCTGCAGCGCCCAGGAAATCGACATCCGTCCGAGCTGCATCCAGATGCTCAAGGACCTGGGTCACCCGTATGTGGAAGGCAAGGCGGAATACGACATCACGTTCGAGAACGTGCAGGCCGGCGAGCGCACCAACCACCTGTTCCGCCTCGCGAATTTCCACAACGGGATCGTGATCGGCACCGGCGACCTGTCCGAGCTGGCATTGGGCTGGTGCACCTACGGCGTGGGCGACCACATGTCGCACTACAACGTCAACGCCAGCGTGCCCAAGACGCTGATCTCCTACCTGGTGCGCTGGGTCGCCGACACCGGCCTGGTGGGCGGCGGCGGCAAGGAAGTGCTGCTCAATATCCTCGACACCGAGATCAGTCCCGAGCTGGTGCCGGGCGGCCCCCAAGGGGTCGACGACGACAAGCCTGCCCAGAGCACCCAGGACAAGATCGGCCCCTACGAGCTGCAGGACTTCAACCTGTTCTACACGCTGCGCTACGGCTTCAGGCCGAGCAAGGTCGCCTTCCTGGCGTATTCGGCCTGGCACGACCACCAGAGCGGCCGCTGGCCGGACGAGCAGGGCCCGCGCAACGGCTACGACCTGGGCGCCATCAAGTGCAACCTGTCGATCTTCCTGTTCCGCTTCTTCAAGACCAGCCAGTTCAAGCGCAGCTGCGTGCCGAACGGTCCGAAGGTCGGCAACGGCGGTTCGCTGTCGCCGCGCGGCGACTGGCGCGCGCCGTCGGACTCCGAAGCCACGGTGTGGCTGGACGACCTGGCCAACATCCCCGATTAAACCGCATCATCGCATCAGAGAGGACCACACCATGAAACAGATTACCTGCGTGATCAAACCGTTCAAGCTCGACGAAGTGCGCGAAGCGCTGGCCGAGGTGAACGTGACCGGCCTGACGGTCACCGAAGTGAAGGGCTTCGGCCGCCAGAAGGGCCACACCGAACTGTATCGCGGCGCCGAGTACGTGGTCGACTTCCTGCCGAAGGTGAAGATCGAGGTGGTGGTCGACGATCCGATGGCCGAATCGGTGGTCGACGCCATCATCAAGGCCGCGCGCACCGGCAAGATCGGCGACGGCAAGATCTTCGTGCAGAACGTCGAGCAGGTGATCCGCATCCGCACCGGCGAAACCGGCGCCGACGCGGTTTAAGGGACCACGATCAAGGTAGGGTTGGCGGCTCTGCCGCCGACGCGGTGATTGTTGGCGGCTCCGACATCGTGCCGGATGATCTGGCAGCAAGCTATCACCGCGTCGGCGGCCGAGCGTGGGGCCGCCGAGGCCAACCCTACGTCGAATCAACGCCGGTTCACCGCCCCATCCGCATATCGAACTTCCAGGCAAACAGCCGCAGCCCGCTGATGAACAGCGCGCTCGACCACAGGGCAAAGTCGTACGACACCCCGTACTTGCCCATGATGAGGAACAGCCAGTTGCCGATGAAGGCGCAGATCGCGTACGGTTTGCCATCCCTGAACACCATCGGCACTTCGTTGCAGACGATGTCGCGCAGCACGCCGCCGAAGATCCCGGTGATCACGCCCATCATCGAGGCGATGAAGATCGGCATCTCGGCGGCCAGCGCGGCCGAGGTGCCGGCGATCGAGAACAGGCCCAGGCCTACCGCGTCGGCGATCACGATCAGGCGTTCGGAGACGATCTGGCGCAGCGTGCGGATCAGGGGCGAAGCCACCAGCGCCAGCACGAAGATCGCGATCGCGTACTCCTGGTGCGTGACCCAGAACAGGGGGCGCTTGTCGAGCAGGATGTCGCGCAGGGTGCCGCCGCCGAAGGCGGTGATGAAGGCGACGGTGAACACCCCGACCAGGTCCATGCGCTTGCGCCGCGCCTCGATGAAGCCGGAGAAGGCCCCGACCATGATCGCCATGATTTCGATAAACTTAATGAGGGTCATGCAGCAGCGGAAAGCGGATGGTGTTGTTAGACTACCATGCGCCCCGAACTTCACGTAAGCGAAATGTATCGCGGACCGACGCCCATGCCGGTGTCGACGCCGCGCCGACCCCGGAAAGACCAGAATACGATGCCGTTTTACCCCCGCCCGTGCGCCGCGCCTCTCCGCGCGCTGCGCGCCGTGCCAGCCATTCTCGTTGCCGCCGCCGGCCTGCTGTCGTGTGCCGCGATGGCGTCCGCCGACCCGTTCTCTGCCGCGCCGGAAATCGATATGCCGCAGGTACGCTTCAACCATCTCGACTGGGAGCTGGCCTGCGACAACACCCGCACCTGCCGCGCCGCCGGCTACCAGGCCGACGATGGCGACAATCCCCCGGTCAGCGTGCTCCTGCAGCGCAAGGCCGGGCCGGGCGAGCCGATCGTGGCCGAACTGCGCCTGGGCGACGCCGACGACACCGCGCTGCAGCCGCCGCTGCTGGCGATGCGCATCGACGGCCGCTCGCTCGGCACCGTCGTCATGGAACGCACCGAGCCGTCGTCGACGTTGTCGCGCACCCAGGCCGCGGCGCTGGTGAAGGCAGTCGCCGGCAGCGGCCGGGTGACCTGGCAGGGCGCCGGCCAGACCTGGACCTTGTCCAGCCGCGGCGCGGCGGCGGTGCTGCTCAAGATGGACGAATTCCAGGGCCGCCTGGGCACGCGCGGCGCGGCGATCCGCAAAGGGACCAGGCCGGACGACGAGGTGCTGCCACCGTTGCCGGCGCTGGCCGTGAAGCCGGCGCGCGTGCCGCACGGCGAAGTGCGTCCGCTCGGGCGCGACGCCGAACGGCGCCTGCTGGCGACCCTGCGCAAGAGCGCCGGCAGCCAGGAGTGCGCCGACCTGGCGCAAATCGCGAGCGGCGAGAACGCGTTCTTCTTCGCGCCGCTGGCGCGCGACAAGATGCTGGTCGGCGCGCGCTGCTGGCGCGGGGCCTACAACGAAGGCTATGGCTACTGGGTGGTGAGCAGCAGCGCGCCGTTCACGGCGGCGCTGGTGACGCTGCTGGGGAGCGACTACGAGAACGGGGTGATCCAGGCCATCCACCGCGGGCGCGGCATCGGCGACTGCTATGCGAGCGACACCTGGGTGTGGGACGGCAAGCGCTTCGTGCATGCCGAGTCGCTCACCACCGGCATGTGCCGCGGCATCACGGCCGGCGGGGCGTGGGTGTTGCCGACGATTGTCAGCGATGTGAAGAGGTAGGGTGGACGGCTGCGCCGTCCACGCGTTCAAGCGGCAGGAAGCAGCCGCGCGGCCGCCATAGGGCGGTTGGACGCGTGGACGGGAGACCCGTCACCCTACGCATCGTTCGGAATGGGATTGCCGGCGCCGGGCTTACGCCAGCGGCAAGCGCACCTCGAAGATCACCCGATCATCCTCGTGCCGGTAGCGGATCTCGCCGCGGTGCTCGCGCACGATCTGCTGCGCGATGTACAGGCCGAGACCCATGCCGGTGCGGTTGCGCGGGTTATTGAGCGAGGTGCGCTTGAACGGATTGAACAGCGTCGCCGCCACCTCGGGCGGGATCGACTTTCCCACGTTCGACACCTCGATCACGGCCTGGCCATCGCGGCGAGACAGGCACACGCCGATCGGCTTGCCCGGCTCGCCGTGGTGGCGCGCGTTACTCAGCAGGTTGGACAGCACCTGCGCCAGGCGCGAGCTGTCGGCGTTTACCGTGGCCGCTTCGTCGCAGGCCAGCTCGAACGCGATCGACGGATAGGCCATGCGCGCTTCGTCCAGCAGGTCTTCGACCAGCGCCGACAGTTCCACCGGCTCGGGCGCCACGCCCAGGCCCATGCCGCGGTCGATGCGGCTCATGTCCAGCACCTGGCCGATCATGCGCTGCATGCGGTTGGTCGAGGACTGGATGCGCTTGCCCAGCGTCGGCTGGTTGCCGCCGGCGGCGCCGCCGGTGCGTTCCAGCACCATGCCGGCCATATTGATCGAGTGCAGCGGATCGCGCAGGTCGTGGCCGAGCATCGCCAGCAACTGGGCGCGGGTGGCCTCGGTCTGGGCCCGGTGCGCGCTGACCGCGCGCACCAGTTCGGCCAGCGTCAGGCGCGCATTGGCCAGCACCGCCGGCTCCCACGGGTGGGCGCTGCCGCGCACCGTCTCGTACCAGGCGTCGAACGAGCCGCGCGGGGTCAGGCGTTCGCCCAGCGGGCCGGCGGCGATCTTGCCGGGGCGGCCGCCCCAGGTGACCTGTTCGATCTGCTCCACCCGCAGCAGCACGCACCAGCCGTGCGACAGCGGGTCGAACGGCAGGGCCAGCATCCCGACCCATTTGCCGAGCTGCGGCTGCAGCGCCGGCGGCCAGTCGGCCGCCATCTCGCGCACCACCAGGTCGTGCTGATGTTCGGGCAGCGAGGCGACGATCGACTCGGCCAGGCCCTCGGGCAGTTCCTTGGGCGCGCCGCCCAGGCCGGCGCAGAACGCCACGGTCTTGCCGTGCTGGGTGGCCAGCAGCGCCTGGGCGCCGGAAGCGCTCATCAGGGCGCGTGCGTGCGCGGTCAGCGTGTCGAGCGGATCGTCGTCCAGCAGCAGCGACTCGACCAGCGCGGTGCGTACCCGCGCCGACTGCTCGGCCAGGTCGGCGTCCAGGCGCGCCTCGATGCTGTGGATGGTCGAGGCCATCACTTGCGCCAGCACGTCGGCCGCCATCCGGATCGCATACGGCACCGGTTTCGGCGCCATGTGGTGGCAGGCGATCAGCCCCCACAGGCGGCCGTTGATCACGATCGACACGCTCATCGAGGCGCGCACGCCCATGTTCTTCAGGTATTCGACGTGGATCGGCGACACGCTGCGCAGCAGGGCGAAGCTCATGTCGAGCGGCGCCGCATCCGGCTCGCCCAGCAGCGGCACGGCGTCGTAGTCCATGTCGACGATCATGCGCAGGGTGTTCAGGATGTACAGGCGGCGCGCCTGGGCCGGGATGTCGCCGGCCGGATAGCGCTGGCCGAGGTAGGGCACCAGGTCGTCGCGCCGGCTTTCGGCGACCACGTCGCCGCTGTCGTCGGGGCGAAAGCGGTAGGCCATCACGCGGTCGAACCCGGTGAACTCGCGCACCTGCTGGACCGCGGCGCCCAGCAGGCCGTCGATGGTCTTCTGGCGCCGCAGGCGGTCGATCGAGCCGTGGGCTCGGATCGCGAACTGCGACACTTCGTCGGCGGAGACTTCGCGCTTTTCGAACTCGATGATGATGCGCTCGTACGAGCGGTGCGCCACGCAGTCGAATTCGGTGCCGCCGATGGTGGCCGCGCACACGCCCGGCGCGGCGTCGTCGTCGTCCAGGCCGACGCAATCGGCGATCAGCTCGCAGGCGCAGGCGGGCAGGCCAAGGACGTCATATGCCAGGCCCAGCTGCGGGGCGAGGCCGAGCAGGGCGGGGGCGTTGGCGCTCCAGCCGGCCAGCAGGCCGTCGCGACCGAAGAACAGCAAGGCGCCATGGGGCTGGACCGAGCCGGGGATGTGAATCGGCTCGTCCGCGCAGGATGACAGGTCAACCTGGCGTCCATGTTCCATTGGCACTGCTTGAGTTGCCTTCAAATCACACCACCCTTTATAGTGAATACCGGAAATTTCCGGCCAACAGGGATTCTACAATTAACGGACGAATTCTGGCGCAATTGCAACTTTGAAACAGCACATTGTCACATGCATGCCTGAAGCAAGCCTGAAGCTCAAGCGTGAAGGTCGATCAGGGCAGGGCGCAGCAGCACCACCAGTGCGCCGTGGCCGCCGTCCGAGCGGCCGGCGGCGCAGAAGGCGATCACTTCGTTCTTCTGCACCAGCCAGCTGTGCACCACGCCGCGCAGCACCGGTTCGCCGCGCGGCGAGCCGTAGCCGATGCCGTGGATGATGCGCACGCAGCGCACTCCGCGCCGGTTGGCGCGGTGCAGGAAGTCGGTGACGGCGTCGCGCGCGCCGTCGCGGGTCAGGCCGTGCAGGTCGAGCTCGTCCTGGATCGGCCAATGGCGCTTGCGCAGCTTCTTGACGACATCGGGGCCGACGCCGTCGCGGCTGTAGCTCAAGGCCGGGTCTTCGTCCAGCATGCCTTCGACGTCGAACAGGTCGGACAGCGATTCGCGCAGCACGGCGGCGGTTTCTTCCTCCGGGCTGAGCACGGCCCTGGCGATGGCCGCACGGTCGGGCGCCACATACACCGGGCGATGCACGTAGCGGTCCGATTCGGGCAGCTTGTGCACGCCTTCCATCGAGGTGCGGAACTCGACCGCGCGTTCGCGCGCGATGCGCTCGCGCTTCTCGCGCTCGGCCTGCTCGATGGCGCGCACGCGCTCCTCTTCCTTGAGCCGGTCGCGCAAGCCCTTGAGGTCAGCGAAATCCTTCATGCCCGCCATCGTGTCGTTCCTTCGTGTGCCTTATTTCGGATCGTCTTCCAGTGCTTCCAGGTAGCGCTGGGCGTCGAGCGCGGCCATGCAGCCGGTGCCCGAGCTGGTGATCGCCTGGCGGTAGATGTGGTCCTGCACGTCGCCGGCGGCGAACACGCCCGGGATGTTGGTGGCGGTGGCCATGCCTTCGGTGCCGGAACGGGTCTTGATGTAGCCGTCCTTCATGTCCAGCTGGCCTTCGAAGATGCCGGTGTTCGGCTTGTGGCCGATCGCCACGAACAGGCCATGCACGTTCAGTTCCTTGGTCTCGCCGGTGACCGACGACTTCAGGCGCAGCGCGGTGACGCCGCTGGCGTCGCCCAGCACTTCGTCCAGGGTGTGGTTGGTTTCCAACACAATCTTGCCTTCGGCGACCTTGTGCATCATGCGGTCGACCAGGATCGGCTCTGCACGGAACTTGTCGCGGCGGTGGATCACGGTGACTTTCGAGGCGATGCCGGCCAGGTACAGGGCTTCCTCGACCGCGGTGTTGCCGCCGCCGATCACCGCCACTTCCTGGTTGCGGTAGAAGAAGCCGTCGCAGGTGGCGCAGGCCGACACGCCGCGGCCCATGAAGGCCTGTTCCGATTCCAGGCCCAGGTACTGGGCCGAGGCGCCGGTGGCGATGATCAGGGCGTCGCAGGTATAGGTGTTGCTGTCGCCGACCAGGCGGATTGGACGCTCGTTCAGGTAGGTCGTGTGGATGTGGTCGAACACGATCTCGGTGTTGAAGCGCTCGGCATGCTGCAGCAGGCGCTGCATCAGTTCCGGACCTTGCACGCCCAGCGGGTCGCCCGGCCAGTTCTCGACGTCGGTGGTGGTCATCAGCTGGCCGCCCTGTTCGACGCCGGTCACCAGCATCGGCTTCAGGTTGGCGCGCGCGGCGTACACGGCGGCGCTGTAACCGGCTGGACCGGAACCGAGGATGAGGACTTTGGCGTGTTTGGTATTAGTCATGACGGCGCTAACGAAGTTGAGTTGTTGATTTGGTTGTTATCTGGACACACAGCTATGTGGGGCGATCCTGACCGTAATCAAGAGCGGTGTGGGTTCGGCACGGGCCATCCACCCGCGCCGGCTGTGTGTGCCAAAGTGAAAACCGGGACCGCAGATTATAGACGAGGTAAGGAACGACGATGCGGCTGAGCATGAATCGTAGGGGCAACGCAGCCATATATCGCTTAGAATGGTCGGATCGTCGATAGCACTTACTTCAGCAGTACCCCGCAATGAGCAAGAACAGCCAAGCCAGTACCTCCGGTTATACACGGACCAAGAGCACCAGCGGCAGCGCCGGCAGCAGCGCCGGCCGCAGGAGCAGTGCGCGCCAGCCGCTGCCGGGCCGCCTGTCGCGCCTGATTTCCGAAGCGCGCTGGATCGCCGGCGCGGTCGCCTTTTTGTATTTTGTCCTGATCCTGGTCAGCTACAGCAAGCTTGACCCGGGCTGGTCACACGCCAACGCCGTGCCCAGGATCGCCAACCTGGGCGGCAAGATGGGCGCCTGGCTGTCCGACCTGCTGCTGTTCATCTTCGGCTTCTCGGCCTGGTGGCTGGGCGTGATCTTCCTGCGCCAGGTGTGGCGCGGCTGGCAGCGCCTGACCGACAAGCTGGGCGCCAGCGCGAGCGAGCCCGAGCACCACGGCGAAATGTACGTGCGCTGGATCGGCTTTGCCTTCATGTTCGCCGGCAGCGTCGGCCTGGAATACCTGCGCATGTGGGCCTGGGACGTCGAATTGCCGCGCAAACCGGGCGGCGTGCTGGGCCAGCTGCTCGGCCACGCCTCGCACGTCGCCTTCGGCTACACCGGCGCCACGCTGCTGATGCTGCTGCTGTTCGGCCTCGGCTTCTCCTTGTTCTTCCAGGTGTCGTGGCTGGCCGTGGCCGAGCGCATCGGCGGCGCGATCGAGACCACCATGGACTGGTTCCGCCTGCGCATGGAAGACATCGAAGACCGGCGCCAGGGCGAAGTGGCCGCCGTCAAGCGCGACGAGACCGTGGTCAACGAGCGCGCCAAGTTCACCGAAAAGCATGCCGATGCGCCGATCGCGGTGGTCAAGGCCGAGCCGAGCTTCGACCTCGCGCCGCCGCGTGCGCCAGGTGCTGCCACCGCGGCGCCGATCGCTGCTGCTGCGACTGCCGCGACTGCTGCTACGGCTTCGAGCACGGCGTCGTCCCTGCCGCCTGCCTCGGCGCCCGTCCCAAGTATCAAGATCGAGCCGCAGATGGTCAGCGTGCCCAAGTCCGAACGCGCCGAGAAGGAGCGCCAGACGCCGCTGTTCCAGGAGCACCAGGGCGAGGGCGGCCTGCCGCCGCTGGCGCTGCTGGACGAAGCGCCGCCGGTGCAGGAAGCGGTTTCCGTCGAGACGCTGGAGTTCACCAGCCGCCTGATCGAGAAGAAACTGTCCGACTTCGGCGTCGAAGCCAAGGTCGTGGCCGCCTATCCGGGCCCGGTCGTCACCCGCTACGAGATCGAGCCGGCCACCGGCGTCAAGGGCAGCCAGATCGTCAACCTGGCGCGCGACCTGGCGCGTTCGCTGTCCCTGACCTCGATCCGGGTGGTCGAGACCATCCCGGGCAAGAACTACATGGCGCTCGAGCTGCCGAATCCGAAGCGCCAGATCGTGCGCCTGACCGAGATCCTGGGCTCAAAGGTGTATGGCGACAGCGTTTCCAGCCTGACGGTCGCGCTGGGCAAGGACATCGCTGGCAAGCCCGTGGTGGCCGACCTGGCCAAGATGCCGCACCTGCTGGTGGCGGGCACTACCGGTTCCGGTAAGTCGGTCGGCATCAACGCCACGATCCTGTCGCTGCTGTACAAGGCCGACCCGGCTGACGTGCGCCTGATCCTGATCGACCCGAAGATGCTGGAAATGTCGGTGTACGAGGGCATTCCGCACCTGCTGGCGCCGGTGGTCACGGACATGCGCCAGGCCGGCCATGCGCTGAACTGGGCGGTGAACGAGATGGAGCGCCGCTACAAGCTGATGTCGAAGCTGGGCGTGCGTAACCTGGCCGGTTACAACGGCAAGATCCTGGACGCAGCCAAGCGCGAAGAGCATATCCCGAACCCGTTCTCGATCACGCCGGACGCGCCGGAACCGCTGGAAAAACTGCCGACCATCGTCATCATCATCGACGAGCTGGCCGACCTGATGATGGTGGTCGGCAAGAAGGTGGAAGAACTGATCGCCCGCATCGCCCAGAAGGCGCGCGCGGCCGGCATCCACCTGATCCTGGCGACCCAGCGTCCGTCGGTTGACGTGATTACCGGCCTGATCAAGGCGAACATCCCGACCCGCATCGCGTTCCAGGTCTCGTCCAAGATCGACTCGCGCACGATTCTGGACCAGATGGGCGCCGAGACGCTGCTGGGCATGGGCGACATGCTGTACATGCCGCCCGGCACCGGCCTGCCGGTGCGGGTGCACGGCGCCTTCGTGTCGGACGACGAAGTGCATCGAGTTGTAAAACACCTGCAGTCGCTGGGCGAACCGAATTATATTGAAGGCATCCTCGAAGGCGGTACGCTGGAAGAGGGCGGCGCCGGCGGCGACGCCATGGCGGGCGAGGGTGGCGGCGAGTCCGACGCCCTGTACGACCAGGCGGTGCAGGTGGTGCTCAAGAACCGCCGTGCCTCGATCTCGCTGGTCCAGCGCCACCTGCGCATCGGCTACAACCGCGCCGCGCGCCTGCTGGAGCAGATGGAAACCAGCGGGGTGGTGTCGCCGATGCAGTCGAACGGCAACCGCGATATTCTGGTGCCGGCGACGAGCGCGGAATAAGGCGTGGTTCGGTCGACCTGGGTCGGCGAACGCCGGTTGGACGCGTCGGCAGCGAAGCTGCCAACCCTACGACGGCAAAGGCAGGGTGGACGCCCCCCCGTCCACGCGTCCAACAATTTCCGGTAAACAACGTTATCGTAGGGTTGGCGGCTCCGCCGCCGACGCGTCCAACCCGCCTTGATAAGGCCCGAACAAGAATAAAGGAACCCGCATGCACGCAATGAACAAAACCATGACCGCCGCACTGCTCGCCACGAGCGCCTTGGTCTTCTCCGGCGCATCCCACGCCGCCGCCCTCGACCAGTTCAAATCCTTCGTGGCCAGCACCAAGTCCGCCAAAGGCGACTTCACCCAGCAACAGCTCGGCAAACCCAAAGCCGGCAAGCCGACGCCAATCTCGAGCGGCACCTTCGTCTTCGCCCGCCCCGGCAAATTCATCTGGACCTACCAGAAGCCCTACGAACAAACCCTGCAAGCCGACGGCGAACAGCTGTACATCTACGACAAGGACCTGAACCAGGTCACCGTGCGCAAACTCGGCAACGCCCTCGGTTCGTCCCCGGCCGCCATCCTGTTCGGCAGCAACAACCTGGAACAGAACTTCACCCTTGCCGAAGCCGGCGAGCGCGACGGCCTGGAGTGGCTGAACGCCACCCCGAAAGCGAAGGACACCTCGTTCGAGCAGATCAGCATCGGCTTCAAGGGCGGCGTGCCGCTGGCGATGGAGCTGAAGGACTCCTTCGGCCAGACCTCGCTGCTGAAGTTCACCAACTTCCAGCGCAACCCGGCGCTCGGCGCGCAGCAGTTCAAGTTCGCCACGCCGCAGGGCGCCGACGTCGTTAATCAATAGGTTTGAATCGATAACGGCGCGCGCGTGCATCGGCTACACTACGGCCATGCACAACCATTCGCACCAATTCGCCGCCATGGTGCGCTCGCAAGGAGCGCGCCATGGATGACCTGTTCAAGACCGAGCCGGCCGCGCCGCTGGCCGAGGCGCTGCGTCCGCGCACCATCGACGAAGTGGTCGGCCAGAGCCATCTGCTGGCGCCCGGCAAGCCGCTGAACCTGGTCTTCAAGTCGGGCAAACCACACTCGATGATTCTGTGGGGCCCGCCGGGCGTCGGCAAGACCACGCTGGCGCGCCTGACCGCCCATGCCTTCGAATGCGAGTTCATTGCGCTGTCGGCGGTGCTGTCGGGCGTGAAGGACATCCGCGCCGCCATCGAGCAGGCCGAGCAGTACCTGGCCCGCGGCAAGCATACGATCCTGTTCATCGACGAGATCCACCGCTTCAACAAGTCGCAGCAGGACGCGCTGCTGCCGTTCGTCGAGAGCGGCCTGGTGACCCTGATCGGCGCCACCACCGAGAACCCGTCGTTCGAGGTCAATTCCGCGCTGCTGTCGCGTTCGCAGGTGTACGTGCTGAAAGCGCTGAGCGACGCCGAGATGCGCCAGCTGCTGGCGCGCGCGCGCGAGAAGGCGCTGCAGCACCTCGAGTTCGACGAGCTCGCCATAGACACCCTGATCGGCTATGCCGACGGCGACGCGCGCCGCTTCCTGAACCTGCTGGAGCAGACCAAGACGTCAAGCGACACTGCCGGCATCGGTCGCATCACGGCCGAATTCGTCGAGAACGCGCTGACGCTCAATGCGCGCCGCTTCGACAAGGGCGGCGACAATTTCTACGACCAGATCTCGGCCCTGCACAAATCGGTGCGCGGCTCGCATCCGGACGCCGCCTTGTACTGGCTGTGCCGCATGCTCGATGGCGGCGCCGACGCCAAGTACCTGTCGCGCCGCATCGTGCGCATGGCCTGGGAAGACATCGGCATCGCCGACCCGCGCGCGATCCAGCTCGCCAACGACGCCGCCGCCACCTATGAGCGGCTCGGTTCGCCCGAGGGCGAGCTGGCGCTGGGCCAGGCCGTGATCTACCTGGCGATCGCGGCCAAGAGCAATGCCGGCTACAACGCCTTCAACGCCGCGATGAGTTTTGTCCGCAAGGACAAGTCGCGCGAAGTGCCGGTACACCTGCGCAATGCGCCGACCAAGCTCATGAAAGAGCTCGGCTACGGCCACGAATACCGCTACGCGCACGACGAGCCGCATGCGTATGCGGCCGGCGAAACCTATCTGCCGGACGGGATGCCGGAGCCCGGCTGGTACCAGCCGGTGCCGCGCGGGATGGAAGCCAAGATCGCCGAGAAGATGGCCTGGCTGCGCAGCCTGGACGACGATGCGCGCTCCCAGGGCGACGCTTCTTAAGCGCCGTTCCAGGACGCGGCTGCGCCAACTTTCCTGAAGTTCGCTCAACCGGCCGCCAACGTGCGGCCGGTCGCGCATTCGCGCATTCTGCGCCGCGTTTCATGCGCTTCATCGCAAGCCGATGGCGATGCCTTGGGCTGGTGGCTACAGTACCACCATACCAACCCGCATCTGACCCCGAACTTGACCCTGAAGGAGCGCATCATGAACATCCGTAAAAACTTCGAAGCCCTGTTCCTCGCCGCCGCCGCACTGGGCCTGGCCGCCAGCTTCGCCATCGCCAACGAACGCCCGGTCGAGATCGCGGCGTCGACCGCGCCGGCGATCGACATGGCCACGATCCAGACCGTGGTCGTGAGCGCGCCGCGCCTGGCTGCACGTTGAGCCGCCGCCGGGCGGCTGCGGCCGCCGGCGGCTGGTAAGCAGGAAGAGAAGGAAGGCAGGAAGGCAAGCAGTACATAACCAGCTTCGCTTCTTGCAAGGAAGCGTCCTACGAAACAAGCAAAGTAAACCCGGTCGGCTTGGTACAATTGTGCTTTCGACATACACCAGTCCACCCCGACATGATTGACATCCAACTTCTCCGCAAAGACATCGACACCGCCAGCGCACGCCTGGCGACCCGCAAGTTCCAGCTCGACGTGGCCACTTTCAACGCGCTGGAATCGGAGCGCAAGTCGATCCAGACGCGTACCGAGGAACTGCAGGGCAAGCGCAACTCGCTGTCCAAGCAGATCGGCATGCTCAAGGGTAAAGGCGAAGACACCACGGCCGTGATGGCGGAAGTCGCCGGACTGGGCGACGAGCTCAAGGCCAACGAAGTCGCGCTGGCCGACGTCCAGGCCAAGATGGCAACCTTCATCGCCGCGATCCCGAACCTGCCGCACGAAAGCACCCCGCAGGGCCTTGATGAAAGCGGCAACGTCGAGGTGCGCAAGGTCGGCGCCCCGCGCGAATTCGACTTCGAGGTGCGCGACCACGTCGACATCGGCGAGCGCCTGGGCCTGGACTTCGAGACCGCGACCAAGGTCACCGGTTCGCGTTTCTCGATGATGAAGGGCGGCATGGCGCGCCTGCACCGCGCGCTGGCGCAGTTCATGCTCGATACGCACACGGGCAAGCACGGCTATACCGAGTGCTACACCCCGTACATGGTCAACGCCGATTCGCTGCGCGGCACCGGCCAGCTGCCGAAGTTCGAAGCCGACCTGTTCTCGGTGAAGAAGGGCGGCGCCGAAGGCGAGGGCGAGAACTTCTACCTGATCCCGACGTCGGAAGTCTCGCTGACCAACGTGGTGCGCGACGAGATCGTGGCGCTCGACCAGCTGCCGATCAGGATGACCGCCCACACCCCGTGCTTCCGCTCGGAAGCCGGCAGCTACGGCCGCGACACGCGCGGCATGATCCGCCAGCACCAGTTCGACAAGGTCGAGCTGGTCCAGGTGGTGCATCCGGAACAGTCGTACGCGGCGCTGGAAGAGATGGTCGGCCAGGCCGAATTCATCCTGACCTCGCTCGGCCTGCCGTACCGCGTGATGCAGCTGTGCACCGGCGACATGGGGTTCTCGGCCGCCATGACCTATGACCTGGAAGTGTGGCTGCCGGCACAGAACACCTACCGCGAGATCTCGTCGCTGTCGAACTGCGAAGCCTTCCAGGCGCGCCGCATGAGCGCGCGCTTCCGCAACGACAAGAACAAGCCGGAACTGGTGCACACCCTGAACGGCTCGGGCCTGGCCGTGGGCCGCACCCTGGTCGCGGTGCTGGAGAACTACCAGCAGGCCGACGGCAGCGTGATCATTCCGGAAGTGCTGCGTCCGTATATGGGCGGCCTGGAGCGTCTGGCGCCGGCGGCGTAAAGCGCTGAATGGAAGGGCGGATGCCGCTTGCATCAATTAACCCTTCCATTTTTCCAAAATGTCTCTATAATGGCGGTCTCTTGCAGCTCACAGCAAGAATCGACCGAATCAGGAGAGGTGGCAGAGTGGTCGAATGTACCTGACTCGAAATCAGGCGTACGGGTGACCGTACCGTGGGTTCGAATCCCACCCTCTCCGCCAAGTAGCATGGAACAAGCCACCTCAGGGTGGCTTTTTTCATTTCTGCGCAATGCCTAACAGAACAGAACCCCGGAATTCGTCATGAATCCGGGGTTTCTGTTTTCTTGTCGGCCCCACATAGCCGCCCTCTCGACAGGCGATGGTCCCCTTTAATAATGATAATGCGGTATCATTATCGAATGGCAATTTGCTGCCGTTCTCACAAAAAGGATAACCGTCAATGAAGAAGAAGTTGCTCCCGCTGGCCCTGGCCGCGGTCCTGCCGTTGTTCACTGCCACTGCCCAGGCGCAGGACGCCACGATCGTGATGGGCGAGGTGCGCGTCAACGCGCAAAGGAGCAGCGGTCCGCTGGTGAGCAACAGCGTCCTGACCTCGGTCGACGTGCTGGGCGCCGACAAGGTCGAGGACAAGAACGTGATGAACAGCTGGGAGCTGGTCGGCCAGCTGCCGGGCGTGCAGCTGACCGAGACGCGCATGGGCGCCGAGTCGGGCAAGGCGACTTTCCGCGCCTTCAACGGCGAAGGCTACATCAACGGCATCAAGGTGCTGATCGACGGCGTTCCGAGCAACGTCAACAGCGGCAACCAGCGCTTCATCGACATGATCTTCCCGCTCGAGGTCGATTACATCGAAGTGGTGCGCGGCACCAACGATCCGCGCTACGGCTTGCACAATATCGGCGGCAACATCAACTTCGGCACGCGCCAGGGCGGCAACTACACCGACGCCCGCTTCACCTACGGCAGCTACGACACCATGGAGGCGCAACTGGCGCTCGGCCGCGAGTCCAATGGCTTCGCCCAGAACTACATCCTGGCGCGCCAGGATTCGGACGAATACCGCGGCACCGATTCGAAGAAGTACACGCTGGGCGGCAAGTGGTTCCTGACCTCGAACGACAACAAGCTCAAGGCCGGCCTGGTGCTGCGCACCTACCATCATGAAGCGGGCGAGCCGGGCTTTCTCACCGCCGCCGAACTGGCGCAGGACCGGCGCCAGTCCCCGCTCAAGAATGCCAACGACCGCAGCGAGCGCGACATGCACCACGCCAGCGTCCACCTCGACTGGCAGATCTCGCCCGATGCCTTCCTCAGCAACAAGGTCTACTACAACAAGTACGAGGACGACCGCCGCGTCACCTTCACCAGCAACCCGGCCGGCAGCGCGCCGCGCCAGCGCCGCCTGTGGGACGAAGAGCAGATCGGCCTGATGAGCAACCTGACCTGGCGCACCGGCGACAAGGTCACGCTGGACGCCGGCGTCAACCTCGAGCAGCAGGACAACGCCTATGGCCGCCAGCGTTTTGCGTACGCCATGCCGACCGATTTCGGCAAGCCGGTCCAGGTCCAGAACGACGACCGCTACAGCTTTGACAACGTCGGCGCCTACGTGCAGGCCATCATCCGGCCGTTCGACGGACTCAAGATCGTCCCCGGCTACCGGGTCGACAAGTTCAACGGCCATACGCTGGCGCGCACCAGCGGCATCGAGGGACGGCTGCAGCATTCTGGCTGGATCGACCAGCCGAAGCTGAGCATGGTCTACAGCCCGGTCGACAGCGTCAGCGTCTACGCCAACTGGGGCCGCACATTCCAGGTGCTGACCGGCTCGGGCGGGCCGGCCTACCTGGTGCCGGGACAAACGACCTTCGCGCCGTCGATCAACACCGGCAAGGAGCTGGGCGTGAAGTTCAAGCCGGCGCCGCGCACCGACCTGCGCCTGGCCGTGTGGCGCCAGGACGCGACCGACGAAGTGGCCAACATGCCGGCCACCGGCACCACGGTCGGCCTGGGCGAGACGCGCCGCGAAGGCGTCGACCTCCAGCTCTCGGGCCGCTTGTTCGACAGGCTCGACCTGTGGATGTCGCACTCGCTGCAAAAGGCCGAAGTGACCAAGGCATTCGGCGCCGACGGCGTCTCGCTGGCCGGCAAGGAAGTATTCTCGACGCCGCGCCACATCACCACCGCCGGCGCCGAATACCGCCACTCGGACCGCCTGCGCTTCGGCCTGCAGGGCAGGGCGCAGGGCAACTACTTCGTCGACAGCCCGAACGGGCTCGGCAAGTACGGCGGCTTCGTGCTGTTCGACGCCAGCGTGCGTTACGCGCTGTCGCAGCGCGTCAGCCTCGATCTGCAGGTGCGCAACCTGGCCGATCGCAAGTACGAGTACGCGTGGTACGACAACTTCTTCTGGCCGGCGAGCCAGTACCAGCCGATGTTTTCGTCGGGGCCGGGGCGCTCGGCCTATCTCTCGTTGAACGTCAAGCTGTAAGCGGTCCACGACGGCGGGTGCACCTGCCGTTGTCGTTTGCAAATAATAATTAGGACTCCTTGACAAATACAGTGAAGCTGATATTCTGTGTCCATGGGCTTCGCTTGAGTTTCTTCTGAATGAACGCGATAAAGCCCATCTGTATAACATTAATACTTAGGATTCCTATGAAATAGGGTGAAGAGGCCGCACCCTCGACCGGCCCGACAACTGAAAGGAAACGCCATGTCCCGCATCGAACTCGTCAATCCCGCCACCGCCCAGGGCGCCAGTGCCGCACTGCTGCAGCAGATCCACGGCGCCTTCGGCGTCGTCCCCAACATGTTCCGCGGCGTGGCCAACTCGCCGGCGGCGCTGGCCAGCATGTGGGGCGCGTTCGGGGCGCTCGGCGAAGGCACGCTCGGCGCGCGCCTGGGCGAACAGATCGCGGTCGCGATCGCCGACCGCAACGAGTGCCACTACTGCCTGGCCGCGCACACGGCGCTGGGGCGCAAGGCCGGCGCCAGCGCCGACCAGATGGCGCAGGCCCAGGCCGGCCTGTCGGACGACCCGCGCAGCGCGGCCGCGCTGCGCTTCGCGCTGGCGGTGGTCGACCAGCGCGGGCACGTGGAAGCGGGCGAGGTGGCGGCATTGCGCGAGGCCGGCTTCGACGATGGCGCGATCGTCGAGATCATGGCGCACGTGGCGCTGAACCTGTTCACCAATTACGTGAACGTGGCCTTCGACGTGCCGCTCGACTTCCCCGGCGTCAAGCTGCGCGCACAATGAACGCCGCCCACCTTCATCTTGCGAGCGCGCCCGCGCCCGAGTTCGAGGTCAGCGGCTGGCTCAACGCCCCGCAGGCGCCGACGCTGGCCTCGCTGCGTGGCCGGGTGGTGGCGGTGTACGCCTTCCAGATGCTGTGCCCGGGATGCGTCTCGCACGGCATCCCGCAGGCCAAGGCGATCCGCCAGCTGTTCGCGCCTGACGAGGTCGCGGTGCTCGGCCTGCACACGGTGTTCGAGCACCACGCGGCGATGCAGCGCGCTGCGCTGGAAGCGTTCGTGCACGAATACCGGATCGGCTTCCCGGTCGGCATCGACAGCCCGGGCGAGGCGGGACCGGTGCCGCGCACCATGGCGCGCTACGGCCTGCGCGGCACGCCGACCCTGCTGCTGTTCGATCGGCACGGCGTGCTGCGTCACAGCCTGTTCGGCCGCGCCGAGGATTTGCAGGTAGGCGCGCTGATCGGACAGTTGCTGGCGCGAGAGCGTGAGGTGGCGGACGACCCGCCATGCGATGGCGACGCCTGCAGCTTGCAGTAAGGCCGGCCATGCGCCGCGCCGGCGCCACCCCTTGGGCGCCGGCGTTCAGCGTTCCAGTGCTTTTTCCAGGCGCACCGCATCCATGCCGTCGTGGTAGTAGGCGGCGTGGCGGCCGAAGCGGCGGTAGCCGCGGCTTTCGAACAGCGCCAGCGAGGCCGCATTGTCGGCGCGGATCTCGAGGTGCTGGCGTGTGTAGCCGTGGTCCAGCGCCAGCCGTTCGGCGGCGCGCAGCAGTTGCGCCGCCACGCCCTGCTTGACGTAGCGCGCGGCGGTGGCGATCGAGTACACGCGCGCCACCGGCGAATTCGAGCGAAACAGCAGCAGCACGTAGCCGCGCAGTTCGGTCGCGCCGTTCACGGCATCGACCAGGATCACGCCATGCGCATGCGCCAGCAGGTAGCGAAAGCGCCGCCGGTCGAGCCGGTTGCCGGGGAAGCTGGCGTTCTCGATCTCGACCAGCGCGGCCACGTCGGCCAGCGTGGCGCGCCGGATCGTGGCCGCCGCGGGTGCGCGCGCAGCCCGGCCGGCGCGCCTGTTCGTGTCAGCACGCATGCAGCTGTTCTCCTCGATGCGGCGCCGGCTGCCACGAGCAGCCCGGCAGGCGGCGCAGGACTTCGCGGCGCAGCGCCGGCGCGGCGTCCGCTTCCACACACAGCAGGGCGCGCACGGCACCGCTGCGGGCGCAGGCGTCGATGCGCAGGAAGCGCACCGCGTCGCCGCCGGCGCATATGACCACCGCACGCAGCAGCTCGCCCGAAGCGGCGTCCACTTCCAGCCGGACCATGCTGGGCGCGGCGTGCCGGCCGGACTGCGTGTCCTGGCGTTGTGGGGCGGGATAGCGGGAAGTCGATTGCCACATGATGAATCTCCTTGTCGAAGCGTCCGGGCCAGTCTGGCCAGGCGCCTGTAAAAACACAGCAAATAGTGGGGCCGGCGCCGTAAAGGGGTTGTCAGCGATACAGCGCGTGCGCCGCGCCCATCTGCACCTCTGGGACGAAGGCCAGCTGCGGCGCCGGCGCATACACTTCGTCGTACAGCGCGTGCATTTCGGCGGCGGCGTGCGGATCGCAGGTCTCGGCGTCGCACACGCAGCGCCCGGGACCGTGGTCGAGGGCGCAGGGGGCGTGCAGGACGGTGGCGGCCAGGCCCGCGTCGTGCACCCGCGCCACGTGCGCCAGCACCGCCGCGCGTTCGTCGGACGTCGGGCCGGCGCCATCGGTGACGGCCACGAACAGCACGCGCATGGCGCGATTGAAGGCGCGCGCGGCGTTGAGGCGGTGCAGCAGGCGGTACTGGCAATCAAGGTCGATGGCGTCGCCGCGCACCGGCACCAGGACCAGCCGCGCCGAGGCCAGCACGCAGCGGCCTTCCTCGCTGTCGCGCGTTCCCGCATCGATCAGGATGTCGTTGAACAGCGGGCGCAGGGCGCTCAAGCGCGCCTTGACCGCGCGGCTGCCGACCTGGCGCGTGTCGATCCAGGGCCGCAGGCCGGCCGCGGTGCGGTCATTGCCCCAATCGCCGCCGCTACGGGCATGGGCGCCGTCGGTGTTCATCAGGCACACGCGGCGGCCGCTGCGCGCGCGCAGCACGGCCAGGTTGCGCGCCACCACGGTGCGTTCGAGGTTGGCGTGCTGGTTGACGATGGCGATGATCATGCGGGTTCTCCAGGCAGATACGATGCGTCCAAGCGTAGCAAGCGGCGGGTAAAAAGAGCGAAAAAGACGGCGCCCCGCCAGTCAACGCCGTGTAAAAACGGCCTGCCGCGGCGCGCGCCGGCGGGGTAAGCTGCGCGCCCTTGTCACTACCCGGCTGCGCGATGAACGCTTTCGACTTCGATTTCCTGACGACCGGACGGCTGCAGCTGCGCATGCTGGCCGATGACGACGCGCCGGCGCTGCTGGCGCTGTATGGCGACGCGCAGGTGATGCGTCACTGGAGCCATGGTCCGTGGACGGACATCGCGCAGGCGCATGCGGCGATCCGGGAAGCACGCGACGACCTGCTGGCCGGCCGCGCGCTGCACCTGGCGATCGCGCCGTGTTCGGGAGAAGGGCTGATCGGCAGCTGCGCGCTGTTCGACGTCGTGGCCCAGCACCGGCGCGCCACGCTCGGCTACCTGCTGGCGCCAGCGTACTGGGGGCAGGGGCTGGCGCGCGAAGCGCTGGGCGCGCTGCTTGCGTACGGCATCGAGGTGCTCGGCTTGCAGCGCATCGAGGCCGAAGTCGATCCGCGCAACGGCGCGTCGCAAGCGCTGTTGCTGCGGCTGGGTTTTCGACGCGAAGGCCTGATGCATGCGCGCTGGCGCGTCGGCGATGAAGCGCGCGACGTCGAGTTGTGGGCGCTGCCGGCGCGCGCGTGAAGCACGGCGTTTACATCCGTTTGTCCCGGAGTCCGCGATTCTTTATGCGGTTTTTATGGCGCGCCCGCTAGAGTCGGTCCTGCGCTCGGCCGCTTGTCCCGGCGCGACCCGATCAACTTCGGCAGTTCACCATGACCACGCTTCGAACGATTGTCCCCGCCGCGCCCCGTGCGCCATCCGCGTCGACCGACGCCAACCCCGATTCCGATCCGCCCCGAACGCGCACCGTGTCGCTGGCCAGCGCCCGCAAGCAGTCCGCGCCGCGCGTGCTGGTGGTGGTCGACCATGCCGGCGACTGGCCGCGGGACGAGCGCTGCGCGGTCGTCGACGCCGCCACCTTCCTGGCCGGCGCGCAGCCGGCGCAAGGCCAGCCGCCGCTGGTGATCAACCTGTGCCGCAGCTACAAATACCTGTCGGTCGGGTATTACTGCTCGCTGATGGCGCAGGCGCGCGGCCAGCAGGTGCTGCCATCGGTGAAGACCATCAACGACCTGTCGCGCAAGGCGATCTACACGCTCGACACGGGCGAACTGGATCGCGCCCTGAACGACGCGCTGGGCGCCGATGTGACCATGCGGATGCCGATGCCGGTCGAGTTCTCGCTCGACATCGCGTTCGGCCATACCGACTACACGCCGCTGGCGACGCTGGCGCGCGGCATCTTCGAGACCTTCCCGGCGCCGCTGATGCGGGTCGACTTCGCGCGCGACGACGATGGCGGCGCGGCTGCCTGGCGCATCGCCGCGATCCGCACCCAGCACCTGGGCGCGCTGGGCGAGCGCCAGCGCGCCGCCTGCGCCGACGCGCTGCGTGGCTTCCACGGTTTGCCGCACACGGCGCCGGCCGCGCGCCGCTATCGCTACCGCATCGCCGTGCTGCACGACCCGCAGGAAGAGCTGGCCCCGAGCAATCCGGGCGCGCTGGCGCGCTTCGTCGCGGTCGGGCGCAGTCTCGGCCTCGAGGTCGAGCTGATCGAGCGCCACGACATCGCGCGCCTGGCCGAATTCGATGCCCTGTTCATCCGCGAGACCACGGCGGTCAATCATCATACCTACCTGTTCGCCAAGAAGGCCGAGCGCGAAGGACTGGTGGTGATCGACGATCCGGGCTCGATCCTGCGCTGCACCAACAAGGTCTATCTGGCGGATCTGCTGCGCCTGCACGACGTGCCGACCCCGCGCACCTTCACCCTGCAACGGGCCGACTCCGAAGACCTGGCCGCGATCGAGGCGCAGATCGGCTATCCGATGGTGATGAAGATCCCGGACGGCGCCTTTTCGCGCGGCGTGGTCAAGGTCAGGGATGGCGCCGAATTCGGGCGCACTGCGCGCGAACTGCTGCAGCAGTCGGCGCTGATCCTGGTGCAGGAATACATGTACACCGAGTTCGACTGGCGCATCGGCGTGCTCAATCGCCGGCCCATCTTCGCCAGCAAGTACTTCATGTCGAAGGGCCACTGGCAGGTGGCCAAGCGCGACGCCGACGGCAAGGCCGAATTCGGGATGGCGGCCGCGGTGCCGCTGCCCGAGGTGCCGCCGGACCTGCTGGCGCACGCGCTCGCCGCGGCCGACCTGATCGGCGACGGCCTGTATGGCGTGGACATGAAGA
Organism: Massilia sp. YIM B02443; assembly: GCF_030411955.1. Classification (GTDB taxonomy): domain Bacteria; phylum Pseudomonadota; class Gammaproteobacteria; order Burkholderiales; family Burkholderiaceae_D; genus Telluria. The sequence goes on along the minus strand of NZ_JASNRA010000013.1, from coordinate 59,682 downwards.
TGACGCCGCGCGGGCCGGTCGTGATCGAGGTGAACGACAACCCGAACATCGACGCCGGCGCCGAGGACAGCGTGCTGGGCGACGAACTGTACCGCATCGTGCTGGGCGAACTGGTGCGCCGGCTCGACCTGCTGCACCGGAGCAGCGCGGCGCTGTGATTAGGACTCCTTGACACAGGCCGGCCGTTTGCTATGCTGGCGCGATGGACATCCAACCTGAAACTCCGTGGGACAGCACGCCCGACGTCTCGGCCCGCATCGTCACCGCCATCGGCCGCATCGCCACCGTGCTGCGCGCCGGCATGTGGGAAGTCTCGACCGCCGAGGGCCTGAACCCGGCCCAGGCCGAGATCCTGCACCTGCTGCAGCACCGCACGCGCGGCGTGCGCCTGTCGTGGCTGGCGAAACAGTTGTCGATCTCGGCGGCCAGCGCCAGCGATTCGGTGGCGGCGCTGGTCAACAAGGGCCTGGTGCGCAAGGCGCGCGCCGAGGACGACGGCCGCGCCAGCGCGCTGCACCTGACGCCGGAGGGCGAGCGCGTCGCCCAGCGCCTGGGCCATGCGCTGGCGTTCGCCGACAACGCCGCTTCGCAATTGCCGGCGGGGCAGCAGGTGCAACTGCTCACCGGCCTGTTCAAGCTGATCGCGCAGCTGCAGAAGACCGACCGCTTTCCCGAACTGCGGGCCTGTCTGTCGTGCCGCCACTTCGAGGCCGACAAGTATCCCGGCGCCGAGGTGGCGCACCACTGCGCGCTGGTGAATGCGCCGCTGCCGATCTCGTTCCTGCGCATCGACTGCGCCGAACACGAGCCGGCCGACCCGCTGGTGCGGCAGCGCAACTGGGCCGGCTTCGCCTGACATGCGCGCGGTCTGCGCAGTCGCGAAACAAGTCACAGCGAAGTTGCAGCGGATCACTTGCAACTTTCGCCAGGCCTCCGGTATAATGCGGCCTCTCGCAGCGATGCGAGATCGACCGAATCTGGAGAGGTGGCAGAGTGGTCGAATGTACCTGACTCGAAATCAGGCGTACGGGTGACCGTACCGTGGGTTCGAATCCCACCCTCTCCGCCAAGTAGCATGGGAAAAGCCACCGCAAGGTGGCTTTTTTCATTCCGGAACGTCACAGAGGAGCAGGGCGCCTGCGCGCCCTGCGCGTGGGATACGAAGGCTATCGCGTACTCGCGATAGCGCGGCCTGCAGAATGTAGGCGAATCCCACCCTCTCCGCCAAGTTGTACCCAGAAGGCCCTCATTCGTGAGGGCCTTTTGCTTTTTCGGGCTGCGTTGAGCGTCCGTTCTTCCGACGCCATCATTCAGCGGGTGCAGATGACGGCGTCAGATCTTTCTTAGCGCTTGACCGCATGCAGCCACACCGCCGCGATGCGCTCGACTTCTTCATACCCCGGTTCGCCCAGCTGGCCGCCGAAGATGTCCGGATCGAGTTCTTCGTAATGCCAGTTGCCGCAGGCCGCGTCCAGCAAGGGCCGCACGCTGTCCAGGAAATGGTCGCCGGGACCGGCCAGGGCGACCCCGGTGTACAGCATCAGGCTGCCGCCCGGGCGCAGGCGCGCCAGGCCGTCTTCGACGATGCGGCGCGACAGTTCGGCGCCGTGCTGGCCGCCGCCGTGGCGGTAGCGCCGCCCGTCCGGGTCCAGCACATAGGGCGGGTTCGAGACGATCAGGTCGAAGTCGCCATCCAGGCCGTCGAACAGGTCGCTGCGCCGCAGCAGCAGGTTGGCGGCGCCGGCCAGGCGCGCGTTGACCTGGGCCAGTTCCAGCGCCTTGTCATTGACGTCGGCGCCGAACACCTCGCAGTTGCCGAACTTGTGCGCGATGGCCAGCGCGCCGGCGCCGCCGCCGCAGCCGATGTCGACCGCGCGGGTGGGGCCGGCGCCGATCCACTCGAAGGCGCGCGCCATGGCGCCGACGAAGCGGTAGGTGTCGGGGCCGAAGAACACGGCGTCCTCGTCGCGCGTTGGATAGGCCGAATGAAACACGATCATCTGGTCCAGGGTCGAGGCGCGCACGGTCGAGCGCAGCAGAGCGCCGTCGCCTGCGCTGTTGACGACGCCGGCCTCCTGCATCAGGGCCAGCATGCCGGGCTCCAGCAGGTCGGGCGCGAACGGCCGGCTCCAGCCGAACACGCCGCGCAGGTCACGCGCCTGTTCGTTGCCGGGGCGGCCGTTGATGCGGCGGTGGGTGGACGGCGTCACCGTGATGAAGCGGTAGCGCGCCGCGTGCAGGGCGCGGCCGAGGGCGAGCAGGGCATTGGCTTGGGATGAGTTCATGCGGCGAGCGTCGCATGCGGCGCGGCGTTCATCCGTGCGCTGGCGTACATAGAACAAGGGGGCGCGAACGCGATCGTGTGCGCGCGATTTTTGGTGCATTATGTGTCTGCCCGAACAGTCCGGCCGCCAGCCGCTGTTCATACTGGGACCATCTGGCGTCGAAGCAGTGAACAATGTAAGCAACGACAGCGGCGTCCACAGCCGCAATGACACGAGAGAGAAAACCATGAGCACCAACATCCACGAACTCGACGCCGTCCCGCAGGGACGCGTGGCGCGCGAAGTCGCGCGCGAACGGCGCGAGCGCGCCTTGCATGACGAGCTGCGCGCCGGCCTGGCGCCGCTCGACGACCGCATCAAGGACGCGCGCGAGCGCATCGACACCTGCAACCTGAAACGACATCACGGGCGCTGACCCGTTCATCAAAGGAGAATTCATGCGTTGGGAAGGCGACCGGCAGAGCGATAATGTGGAAGACCGCCGTGGTGAAGGCGGCGGCGGAGGAGGGTTCGGCGGCTTCGGCGGCAGGTCGATCGGCATCGGCACCCTGGTCATCGCCCTGGTCGGCGGCTGGATCTTCGGCATCAACCCGATGACCATCCTGGGCCTGCTGTCCGGCGGCGCGCCGCAGCAGGTCCAGCAGCAATCCCAGCCTGGCTCATCCAAGGCGCCGGCCGACGACCGCGAATCGCAGTTCGTGGCCACCACGCTAGCCTACACCGAGGATGCCTGGGCCCAGGTGTTCCGCGAACAGGGTGCGCAGTACCAGCCGGCGCGCCTGGTGCTCTTCGAAAACAGCACCGGCACCGCCTGCGGCCGCGGCGAGAGCGCCACCGGACCGTTTTATTGTCCGGGCGACAGCACCGTCTATATCGACCTGGGTTTCTTCCGCACCATGCAGCAGCGCTTCAACGTCGAGGGCGAGTTTGCCCAGGCCTACGTGATCGCGCACGAGGTCGGGCACCACGTGCAGAACCTGCTCGGCATCTCGAACAAGGTGCACGCGGCCCAGCAGCGCGCTTCCGAGACCCAAGGCAACGCGTTGTCGGTGCGGCTCGAGCTGCAGGCCGACTGCTTCGCCGGCGTCTGGGCCAAGCGCACCAACAAGGAGAAGCAGATCCTGGAAAGCGGCGACGTCGAGACCGCCCTGAACGCCGCCAGCGCGATCGGCGACGACGCCCTGCAACGCCAGTCGCGCGGGGTGGTGGTGCCGGACTCGTTCACGCACGGCAGCTCGGCCCAGCGGGTGCGCTGGTTCCAGCGTGGCCTGGAGAGTGGGGAAGTTTCCGCCTGTAACACCTTTGAAGCGCGCCAGCTGTAAATCATTTCCGGTCGTTCACAAACTCGACCGGAAGTGTAAAAAAAGTTCTTCAAAACACGCGTTCGTTTCCGTGCGCGTATCGCCAATGGTGAATTTTTGGCATAACTTTGTGTCATATCGGCTCGTCTACGGACGAGCTTTGTCAATCGCCATCCCAGAGGAGGACTTATGCTGGCAATGAATTACCGCGGGCCGTACCGCGTCCGCGCCGATCACAAGCCCGATCCGGTCATCGAACACCCGGGCGACGCCATCGTGCGCGTCACCCGGGCCTGCATCTGCGGGTCGGACTTGCACCTGTACCATGGCCTGGTGCCCGACACCCGTGTCGGCCACACCTTCGGCCATGAGTTCATCGGCGTGGTGGAAGAGGTCGGCTCCGGCGTGCAGAAACTGAAGGTGGGCGACAAGGTCCTGGTGCCGTTCAACCTGTTTTGCGGTTCCTGCTTCTTTTGCCAGCACGAGCTGTTCGGCAATTGCCACAACACGAATGCGCAAGCCACGGCGGTGGGCGGCATCTACGGCTACTCGCACACGGCGGGCGGCTACGATGGCGGCCAGGCCGAATACGTGCGGGTGCCGATGGCCGACGTCGGCCCGATGGTGATCCCCGACGACATCCACGACGACGATGCGGTCCTGATGACCGACGCGCTGCCGACCGGCTACCAGGCGGCGGAAATGGGCGACATCAAGGAAGGCGACACCGTGGTCGTGTTCGGCGCCGGCCCGGTCGGCATCTTCGCTGCCAAGTCGGCCTGGCTGATGGGCGCCGGGCGCGTGATCGTGGTCGACCACGTGGAGTATCGCCTCGAGTTCGTCAAGCGCTACGCCCAGTGCGAAGTGGTGAACTTCAAGGAAGTGAAGGACATGGCGCTGCACATCAAGAAGATGACCGACTGGATGGGCGCCGACGTCTGCATCGACGCGGTCGGCTGTGAAGCGGCCGGCAACACCATGCAGACCATCACCGGCGTCTACACCATGATGCAGGCCGGCGCTGCCACCGTACTGCACTGGTGCATCAACTCGGTGCGCAAGGGCGGCAACGTGTCGATCGTCGGCGTGTATGGCCCGACCTTCAACGCGGTCCCGATCGGCAATGCGCTGAACAAGGGCCTGACCCTGCGCATGAACCAGGCCAGCGTGCGCCGCCACCTGCCGCGCCTGATCGAGCACACCCGCGCCGGCCGGATCGACCCGAAAGCCATCATCACCCACCGCGTGCCGCTGGAAGAAGTGTCGGATGCGTATCACATCTTCTCGAGCAAGCTCGACAATTGCATCAAGACCGTGCTGATCCCGCCACGCGCCAATGAAGTGCGCGCGGTCAAGGCGAGTGTCAGCAACGGCGCAGCACATTGAGAGGAACGACTATGGAAACATCCAAGGAAACAGTCAAGGACGTCGTCAGCGGCAACGACCAGCACGACGGCCACCAAGCTCCAGGCGAACACGACGGCCACGGCCACGTCGGCCACGTGCACGGCGCGATCGCGCCGCGCCGCCCGACCCGCGACCAGCTGCAGCACATCCAGGGCTGGGGCGCCGACCTCGACCGCAAGGACCGCCCCGGCGTGCCGATGGAACGCACGCCGCCGCGCTTCATCAACGCGCCCGAGCACGATCCGGTGCCGCAGCAGCAGCACGTCGAGGTGCTGGTCTCGACCGAGCGCCCGGGCAGAACGCCACTGTTCGGCTCGGCGCAACCGCCGTCCGGCCTGTCGGGCATGATCCGGCGCGGCGCCTTCAAGCTCAGCGAGAACGACGTGCGCCACTGGCTGCTCCTGATCCTGGCCGACCGCGTCAACGTGGTCGAGGGCATTGGCCAGGACCTGGCCCAGGGCCGCATCCCGAACGTGCTGGGCGAGATGGGCATCAAGGCTGAGCTCAAGCACAATCCGGCCGGGCTGGCGAAGAAGGTCGCCATCGGCGCCGCCGTGATCGGCGCGGCGGTGTACCTGATGAAGCGCCGTGGCGACGACGAGGATGACGAGCGCGCGCGCTATCGTTACCATCGCGACCGCTATCGCTGACCGGCCTTTGTAGCTCGCAGGTCAGACAGCGCGCCGCCTGCACAGTCAGGCGGCGCGTTATTGCGTCCAAGCAAATCCTTCATCAAAAGCTCGTCCATCATGGTCGATGACCGGCGCCACCCGGCCCGGCATACCGGATGGAGACGAGATGATTCCCACCAAGCGCTTCACGACGGCCCTGTTCGCGGCCGCCATCCTGTGCGCCCCGCTGTGCGCGAGCCTGCCCGCCGCCGCCCAGGGCGCCGGACCCATGATGGGCGCGCCCTACAAGCTCGACGCCAGGGCGCAGGCTGCGCTGCTGGCTGAACTGACGGCGCGCCGCACCGCGGCCGGGCTCGATGCCGGGCACGGCTACAAGGTGCAGTCGCAGCACCCGGGCGTGCAGGGCACGCAGGTGGTGCGCCTGGCCCACCTGTACAAGGGCTTGCGCATCTTCGGCTCGGAGTCGGTGGTGGTGCTGGACCAGAAGCGCCAGATCGTGTCCGAAAGCGCCTCGCCGCGTCGCATGAAGCTGGGCAAGATCGCCGGCGCCGCGGTGCCGCCGGTGACGGCGCCGGGCATCGAGCCGGCCATTAAACCGACGGTCGGGCGCGCCGCCGCCATCGCCGCCGCGCGCAAGGGGATGGCGACCGGCGCCGTCAACGTGGTGGCGCCGCGCGCCGAACTGCTGATCTATCCGCACATGGGCCAAGACCGCGCCCCCGGCGCCGAGAACAAGGCGCCAGCCGAACTGAACGCGCTCGACCTGGTCGAGACGGTCGATCGCTATGAGCTGGCCTGGCTGGTGCGCCTGCGCATGCGCAGCGGCGAGCAGCCGCTGTACTTCGACGTGGTGGTCAGCGCCGTCGACGGGCGCGTCATCGCGCGCTGGAGCATGGTGCAGACGGTGACCGGGATCGGCCACAGCCAGTACAACGGACAGGTGCCGCTGAGCACCACCTTCGCCAACGGCAGCTACCAGATGCTCGATCCGGAACGCGGCAAGGGCGGCGCCTTCGGCGCGATGGCGGTGACCAACGCCAACCACGGCACCAGCAGCGGCAGGGTGTACAGCAACGCCGCCAATACCTGGGGCGACGGCCAGCAGTTCGTCGAGGGATCGAGCACGACAAGCCCCAATGGCCAGACCGCGGCCGTGAACGCGATGTGGGGCTTGATGAATACCTACGACATGCTCAAGAACGTGCTCGGCTGGCGCGCGCTGGACGGGCAGGACACCGCCACCCACATCGCGGTGCACGTCAACCGCGGCTACGACAACGCCTATTACAGCGACACCTGCCGCTGCATGTTCATCGGCGACGGCACCTTCTTCACCAACCTGGGCGCGATCGACGTGGTCGGGCACGAGATGGGACACGGCGTGACGGCTGCGACGTCCGACCTGGTGTATTCGGGCGAGCCGGGTGGCCTCAACGAATCGAGTTCGGACATCGCCGGCGAAGCGGTGGAAGCGTATGCGCGCGCCGGCGGCCAGGGCGACAGCTTGCCGGTGCTGGGCAACGACTGGATGCTGGGCAGCGAGATCGCGCGCGACGGCCAGCCGCTGCGCTGGATGGCCAAACCGAGCCGCGACGGACGCAGCCCGGACGCCTGGAGCAGCGAGCTGCGCGGGCTGGACGTGCACTACAGCAGCGGGCCCAACAACCGGATGTTCTATTTCCTGGCCCAGGGTTCCAGCGCCGACAGCGAGCACGAGGCCTACAGCAAGTACCTGACTGCGCGCCCGGCGGCGATGAATGGGATCGGGCTCGACCGTGCCTACCGCATCTGGTTCCAGGCCAGTACCACGCGGTTTACCAGCAGCACCAATTATGCCGACGCGCGCGCCAAGATGATCGAGGCCGCCGAGCAGCTGTATGGCGCCGGCGGACGCGAAGCGATCGCGGTGCGGCGCGCCTACGCCGCCATCAATGTGGGCGCCGACGTCGACGAACCGGAAGCATCCGGGCCGCCGGTCGAGTCCACCATGCGGCGGGTGCGGGCAACCGCGTTGAATGTGCCGGTCAATCCGTCATCAGCGGGTAGGGATTGAGCGGCGTGCCTTTCCACCATTGCTTTTCCGGGGTGAGCTGGACCAGGGCGAAGTGCAGGTGCGGCGCGTTGGGGTCGGAATTGCCGGTCACGCCGACATAGCCGACCAGGTCGCCACGCTTGAGTTCCTTGCCCTCGACCACGCCGTCGGCGTAGCGGTCGAGGTGGGCGTAGTAATAGGCGTACTGTTCGGTCGGATCGAACTGGTACACGGTCAGGCCGCCCGGTTTGCTCTGGAACAGCTTGACCACCTTGCCGTCGGCGGCGGCGAGCACCGGCGTGCCTTTCGGCGCCATGATGTCCAGCGCTTCGTGGCGGCGCTGTTCGCCGCGCGCCTGGTCGAAGGTGTCGCTCAGCTCGGCCGCCTTGATGCCCTGCACCGGGACCAGCAACCTGGTCGCCGGCGCGGTCGGGACAGGCGTCGCGGCGCCGGCCGTGGCGTTGCCGCCGGCCGGCGGCGCGTCGGGACGCAGCGGCAGGTCGGCGTCGCTCAGGTCGGGCTCTACCACTGGCGCGGGAGGCAATTGCCCCTCGATCGCGTAAGCCGGCACGCCGGGCGCCGGCGGCGCCTCGGCGGTGACGATCTCGGGTGGCGGCGCTTCGTCGGGCACCCGGCCCAGCAACACGAACAGCACGCCGGCGCCGACCAGTAGCCCCACCACGAAGATCATCAGTTTTTTCATCGCGTTTCCTCTCGCGCCGCCGCGCTCGCTCAAGTTGAAAGAATTATTTTTGCAAGACGACTTCGACACCGGCCGCCACCAGCGCGCCGACCTCGGCCGCGCTCCAGTTGGTCAGGCGAATGCAGCCGTGCGACTCGGTCTTGCCGACGTGGCCCGGCACCGGGGTGCCGTGGATGCCGTAGTGCGGCTTGGACAGGTCGATCCACATCACGCCGACCGGGTTGTTCGGGCCGGGCTGGATCTGGGTCTTGCTGTCGCCGGCCTTGGCGTCCCAGAACAGTTTCGGGTTGTAGTTGTAGACCGGATTGGCGTGCACGCCTTCGATCTTCCAGGTGCCGATCGGCAGCGGATCGCGGCTGCTCCCGGTCGAGACCGGATACTGGGCCAGCAGCTGGCCCGAGGCGTCCAGCAGCTGCAGGGTCTTGGTGCTGTCGCGCACCACCACCTTGGCGGCCGGCGCCAGCGGCGCCTTGCCGTGCACGTTCGGCACCACGATCTGCTCGCCGCTGCGGCCCAGGTTCTTGCCCGGGTTCAGGCGCGCCAGCAGGGCCGGGCTGGCGTGGAATTTCTCGCCCAGGCCCTCGGCCGGGTTGGCGTAGCCGAGCTTGTTCAGCCTGGCCTTGCCCATCATGGTGTCGGGGATCGGCTGGAACGGGCCGGCGGTGTCTTCGTCGGCCAGCGTGTAGGTGGCCAGGGTCGGCGTGTTGTCGGTGTTCAGGGCGTTCCAGGTGGCTTCGTCCAGCTTGCCGGTGACGGGCAGGCTGCGGCTGGCCTGGAAGGTGTTCAGGGCCTGGCGCATATTGGAACCATAGGCGCCGTCGATCTCGCCCGGCGACAGGTACATGCGCTCGAGCAGCACCTGGGCGCGCAGCAGGCGTTCGAATTCGGCCTGCTCGGCAATGGCGGGATCCTGCACCGCGCCCGGGACGTTCGGGGCGCTGCCGGTCACCGCTTGCATCGTGGTTTGCGGCTGTTGCTGCGGCTGCATCGGTTGCTGCTGTTGCTGCACTGGCTGCTGCTGCGTTTGTTGTGCCAGCACGGCGTGAGGCAGGGCGCCGGCAAGGGCGGCGATCAGGGTAAGGGCGGTCGTTTTCTTCATCGGTGTTGCCTCCTGCTTATTTCTTCTGGAGACTCCAGCGTAGTGGCGCATGCGGGGCGGGTCTGTGCGAGAACGAACTCATCATCCGTCACGCGGACGGTGCCGCCGGAAGGCCGGCGGCGCTACAATCGGCGCCACCATGCCTGATCCGACCACCCACACCGTCATCGTGGCGCCGCTCGGCGCCAGCTTTCCCGCCCCCGAGGGCGCCAGCCTGCTGCAAGCGCTCGAAGCCGCCGGGCTGGATATGCCGAGCTCGTGCCGCAACGGCACCTGCCGCACCTGCATCTGCCGCGTGCGCACCGGGCTGGTGCGGCATCTGATCGAGTGGCCGGGGCTGTCGTTCGACGAAAAGCGCGAAGGCTATATTCTGCCCTGCGTGGCCGCGGCGTGCGGCGACGTGGTGCTGGAAGCGCCGCTGGCGCGGCGCGTTGTGTTCGACTAGTTTCGTCGGCTAGCTCAGCGGGTGGCTGGAAGGTCGAGCGCGCGCTCGATCACGCCCAGGACCTGGGGCCAGGCCGGCGATGTGGCGGCGACTTCGTCGTAGTGGCTGGCCTGCGGCAGGATCACGACTTCGGCACGGTCGCCGGCGGCCTGGGCGCGCCGGGCGTAGTCGTGCGCCACGCGCGGCGGCGAGATCGTGTCCAGTTCGCCCGTGACGAGCCAGGTGCGGCTGCCGTTCGGCATCAGCTCGGCGGCATTCGTATCGGCGAACACGTCGGGACGGGCGACGCTCGGCGTACCGGCCAGCTGGGCCGTGTCGCGATCGCAGCTGGTCTTGATCAGGGCTGCTTCATTGCGCAGGTCGGCCAGGCCGCCCAGGCTGACGATGCGTTCGACCTTCAGCGGATTGGCGCGGTACAGAGGGCTGGTCTGTGGAATGCGTGAACGGCCGGCGATCCACTGCACCAGCTGGCCGCCGGCCGAGTGGCCGACCGCGACGATGCGCTGCACGTCGAGCGGATGGCGCGGCGCCTGCGCCGCCAGGGCGCCGAGCGCGGCGTGCATGTCGAGGTACATGCCGGGATAGCCGCCGCCGTCCTCGTCCACGCGCCGGTATTCCACGTTCCACACCGCGATGCCGCGCGCCACCAGGGCGCCGGCCATGTTGCGCAGCTGGGTGATGCCACCGAACTCCTTCGTCCAGCAGCCGCCGTGCACCAGCAGCGCCACCGGGAACGGGCCGCCGCCTGCGGGCAGGAACAGTTCGGCGTACTGCGAAGGGGCGGACCCGTAGCGGACGGTGGCGGTCGGCGCGGGGCCGCTCAGGGCGAGATAGTCGGCAAGTTTCATCGGGGCGGCAATGGCGGAACAGTGGAGGATCGCGCCGAGCACGGCGGCCGGGAACAGGCGGTTCAGGCGCATGGGATGGTTCTGTGAAGACGGTCGAAACCCACACTATAGCCGAGCCGTGAGGGGCCCGGACGCCGGCCGATGCGCGCCGCACAATTGAAATCCGGCCCTGTGGGAACCATGCTAGGCTGCACCCAACGTACCATGTTCAACAGGAGGCAACCCATGAGCAATACGAAATCGAAGGCATCCGGCAACAGCAGCAGCGGCAGCCAGAACAAGCAGTCCGACCGCCTGTCCGAAGAGGACAAGGCCAAGCAGGCGGCCGGCAAGGCCGACAAGAGCAGCCATGACCAGAAGTCGCGGGTCAAGGCCAGCACCGGCGAAGGCGCCGGCGGTGGCGCCAAGCAGAAGCAGAATCACTGACCGGCAGCAGCGCGGCGGGTGCCTGCCCGCCGCAAGCACACAGGCAGCAGCGCAGGCAAAGCGTTGCCTTCCACGTACTCGCGCGGCACGCGGCGGCCGGATTGCCGGCGCGGCGGCGCGTCCAACCTGAGAGGCTCATATGAACCAACTTCATTCCTACGACCCAGCATACCGCGGCACGCTGCGTGCCCACACCACGCCTGATCCGGAAGCGCCCAACGATCCGGCCCCGCCGCATCCGACGCCGCCGGTGCCGGACGACGTTCCCGACCCGGTCAACGCACCGGTCGAAGAGCCGCGCCTGCCCGAGCCGCCGATCCGGGTCAGCTGAACGACATCGGTTCAATTGTTTGCACGGGTGCGTGCGAACGCGGCCGGCGCAGCGCTGCACCAGCGCCGCGCCGATGCGAGGTGCGGCCTCAGGCGCCGCTAGCCTCGCGTTTTTCTTCCGGCTTGTCTCCCTGCTTGTCTTCCTGCGCGCGCTCCTGGCCGGCCTGATCGTTCGACGGCGGCAGCGCGGGAATGCCGCGGATCATTTCATCGGTTTCGTGTTGTCCCGGGGATTTCTCGCCGCTACCGATGTCCGCTTCGTCGTACATCGTGCGGCCCTTGTTCTTGGGATCGACATTGGGTGTCGGCTGGTTCATGCTGTGCTCCGGTAAAGTTGTCAATGTCGTATCATCGTAACAGGCCATCCCCGCATCCGGCGCGCGCTAGATCGGCGTCGGGCAGGGCGCAGTATCGCGGCGCAAGTGTTGTATTCAGGTTGCAGCTGTCATGCCGTGTGCTCCCTGTCACACAAGCGCAACAATGCGATTTCTATAATGAGCCTGTAGTACAACACAGGAGGAGACGATGGGATCGACTTTGTACAACAAGATTTACCTGGGCCGCAGCCCACGCTTCGGCTCGCGCGGCATGCAATTGGTGCTGCTGGCAGGGCTGGCGGCCAGTGCCGGCCTCGGCTGGCTGGCCTTGCGCGCGCTGCGCTGAAGCGAGGCGGCTTGCCGCGGACCCCGGCGACGGGTACCATGTCGCCCTTTGGGTATTGACTACGCGGTAATGAAAAACGAAAAGCTGACGACGGACGAATACGATGCGCTGGAACTGATCCGGCGCGGCACACGGCAAGACCTGGCCACCGCCTGCGTCGGGCGCAACACCAAGCGCCTGTGCGGGATCAAGCTGGCCAGCAAGGCCAGGGACGGCCGCCTGACGCTGACCGACAAAGGCCAGGAGATGCTGTTCCTGCGCCGCTGCATCACCAGCCTGCGCGCGCTGGCGCTCGACCCGGCCGCGCACCTCGATGAGGACGTGCTGCGCTTCCTGAGCCGCAAGTCGCACGTGATGCCGATCGAGACCGGCGGCTACGCGCTGACCGACAAGGGCCGCGAATCGCTGGCCGACATCGAGCAGCAGGCGGCGCTGCGCTGAGCAGCCGCCTGCCGCGCCGCGTCAGTTGGCGCGGCGCCGGTGCGGATACACCAGCACCCGCACCGCCACTTCGGCCGGCACGTTCATGGTGGCCAGGAATTCGGCCGCGCGCTGCAGGCCGAGCGTGGGCACCGACGCCACCGCCTGGTTGACCAGGTCGCGCGTGCGGTGGTCGAGGCGCTGCCGGCGCGTGGCCGCCGTGACGGCGCCGGGCGCCAGGTCACGCATCTCGTTCATGATCATGTGGGACACTCCAGGTTGCAAAACAGGCACGGGCATTGTACGGCCAATAATGTCTGATTGGCCATAGAAATGTTTATTGCAACGCTGGCCGATGCCCGGCTTGCCGCTCCGGCCCGGGCGGCTCAGGCAGCTTCGGCGGCGGCGTGCGCCGCTTCTGTTTCCGTTTCCGTTTCCGCCTCCGGCCCCAGCGCCGGCAAGGCCAGCGCACGTCCCTCGCGCAACAGCTGTTCGAACTCGCGCGCCGGCAGCGGCCGGCTGAAGTAATAGCCCTGCATCTCGTCGCAGCCGTGGCTGCGCAGGTAGTCGAGCTGCTCGCGCGTCTCCACCCCTTCGGCGATCACCGCCAGCTTCAGGTTGTGCGCCAGCGCGATGATCGAGGTCACGATGGCGGCGTCGTTGGCGTCCACCGTGATGTCCGACACGAACGAGCGGTCGATCTTGAGCACGTCGATCGGGAAGCGCGACAGGTAGGAGAAGCTCGAGTAGCCGGTGCCGAAGTCGTCGATCGACAGGTTCACGCCGAGCGCCTTCATGCGGTGCAGCAGCTCGACCGCCGGCGTGACGTCGCTCATGAACAGGCTCTCGGTCAGCTCGATCTCGAGGCAGGCCGGATCGAGCCCGGTTTCGTTCAGCGCCGATTCCAGGCTCTCGAGCAGGTCGCTGGCGCCGAACTGGCGCGCCGACAGGTTGACCGCTACCCGCAGGCGCGGGAAACCGGCATCCTGCCAGGCCTTGTTCTGGGCGCAGGCGGTGCGCATCACCCAGGCTCCGATCTGGACGATCAGGCCGGTCTCTTCGGCAACGCTCACGAAGCGCCCTGGCGGCACCATGCCGAGTTCCGGATGGTTCCAGCGGATCAGCGCTTCCATGCCAACGATCCGGCCGCTCTTGAGGTCGACCTGCGGCTGGTAGTGCAGCACGAATTCGTCGCGTTCGAGCGCGTTGCGCAGCGCGCCTTCGATGCGCACCCGCTCGAGCGACTCCTCGTTCATGGCCGGCGTATAGAACTGGAAGTTGTTGCGGCCCAGTTTCTTGGCGCGGTACATGGCGATGTCGGCGTGTTCGGTGATGTTGTCGCCGGTGGTGCCTTCGCCCGGATACACCGCGACCCCGATCGAGCAGGTGACGAAGAATTCCTTGTTGCCGAGCAGGACCGGCTGCGCCACCGCGTCCATCACGCGCTGCACGATGGCCGGCGTCAAGGGCTCCTCGCTGTGTTCGGACAGGATCGCCACGAATTCGTCGCCCGACAGGCGCGCCACCGTGTCCGAGTCGCGCAGCGACGAGCGCAGGCGCGCCGCCACCGTCACCAGCAGCACGTCGCCGGCCTTGTGGCCCATGCTGTCGTTGACGAACTTGAAGCGATCGAGGTCGATCAGCATCACCCACACCGGCCGTCCGTTGCGGGTCGAACAGGCGATCGCCTGGCTCAGGCGGTCCTGCAGCAGCGAGCGGTTGGGCAGGCCGGTCAGCACGTCGTGCTGGGCCACGTGGTGCACGCGCTGCTCGGTCAGCTTGCGTTCGGTGATGTCGCTGCCGGTGCCGCGGTAGCCCATCAGGCGGCCCTGGTCGTCGAACACCGGCTGGCCGTTGACGCAGAACCAGCGGGTGTCGCCGCGGTCGTCGGTGATGCGGTATTCGAGGTTGGCGAACGGCTCGTGCGCCTGCATCGCCGCCAGGTGGGCGCGTCCGGCCTCCGAGTCGAGCAGGCCGGGCACGTATTCCCAGCGCGTCTTGCCCAGCAGGCCCTGGACCGCGACGCCGGATTTTTCGGTGAAGCCGCCGGTGATCATGGTGAAGCGCATCTGCGCGTCCTGTTCCCAGTACCAGTCGGACGACATCGAGACCAGCTGGCGGAAGCGCTGCTCGCTCTGCAGCAGCGCCTTCTCGGTGCGTTCGCGTGCCGCCATGTCCTCGATCAGGCGCCGGTTGGAGAGGCGCAGGTCGGCGGTGCGCTGGCGCACCAGGTGCAGCACGTCGCGTGCGCGCCGGCTGGAACCCTGCATGAAGGCGGCGCCGAGCAGGGTCACCAGCAGGCCGCCGACCAGCAGCGCGCTCGAGGCCATGTGGTCGGGCAGGAAGGGACGCGGCGCGGCCGCCACCTCGACCCGCCAGGCGCGCCCGCCGGCCTGGATCACCGTGCTCGCCGAACCGGGATGATCGGGCGCCAGCAGGGTTTCCAGCCAGTTGCGCTCGCTCGGGACGGTGTCGCCGGTGGACAGCAGCAGCGCGCCGGCAGTGGCGCCGGCGCCGGCGTACACCGACACCCGCACGTCCTGGCGGCCGAGCAGGCCGGCGCCGGCGAGCGACCCCCGCACCAGGTCGCGGCCGCGGATGAGAATCGTGGTGTCGCCGATCAGGGCGCCGGCGCCGTCCAGTCCTTGCCGCACCGCGGCCACGCGCGCATCGGCCTGTTGGGCGAAGCCGAGCGCCATGTTGCGGTATTCGAGGCGGCTGACGCCGACGAACAGCGCCGCGGTAGCGACCAGGCCGCCCCCGAGCGTGAGGGCTGCCGCAAGCGTCAACGTTCTGGTCAGGCGGCTCGGCATGATGGTGGTCGGTGGCTCGGTTCGAAAATGGTCGGTTCCTCTACCGGCGCGTCGGCTGGCATGCACAAGCTTGCCGGTAGGCATTAATGCGCGCCAGTGTGTCACAAACACCCAGTTGTCGCAAATAAATCCTACCGTGCGTGGCAGGCGTCAGACAGCCCGTGCTGTCAGCCATGCAAGCACGGCGCGCACCAGTAGCCGGTTGCTCCAGCCCCAGCCGAAGCCATCGCTGCGCGCCAGGCGCGTGAACCGTGTCAGGCCGGCGTTGGCGGAATCCGGCCGGCAGGCGAACAGGATGCGGTTGTTGCCGGCCACGCCGCGCGGCCAGGCCAGGCGTCCGCCGAAGGCCTCGCGCAGCCGCGCCAGCGCGCCGGCGTAATCCGGGTCGTAGGTAAAGATGTTCGCCACCATCACCCCGCCCGGGCGCAGCGCGCGCCAGCAATCGGCATAGAAGACGCGGCTCGACAGGGCGCAGGGCAGGCCGGCGCTGTCGAAACCGTCGACCAGCAGCACGTCGGCCTGGGTCTGGTGGCGCGCCAGGTAGTCGACGGCGTCGACGTGCAGCACGCGCAGGCGCGCGTCGTCGGGCGGCAGGCGGAAGGCGTCGCGCAGCGCGATCACGTCGGCGCGCACCTCGAGCACGGTGATGCGGGCGTCGGGAAAATGGCGGTAGCAGAACTTGGCCAGCGAACCGCCGCCCAGCCCGACCATCACGATGTGGCGCGGCCGCGGCTGCAGCAGCGCGAAGCCCATCATGGCGCGCGTGTAGTCCAGCACCAGGGCGTCGGGGCGCGACAGCAGCATCTCGCTCTGGACGTCGTCCGGGGTGAATTCGAGCGTGCGGCGGTCGCCCACGGTGCGCACCAGCGGGGCAGGTGGCGTGTCGGGTCGATCGGCTGGCGCGGGCGGTGCAGGCATGGGCCGAGTATACCCGGCCGGACCGGGAAGGCCGGGTTGGGGCGGCGTCCTGCGCTCGCCCCTGCTTGTTCCAAAGCATCTCTTTCTGCTAAGCTGGGTCCTTCGACGGAGAACCGATGTTGCTGGACCATCCCACCCTCAGCGCGACCGACGGTCACAGCGAGCCCGACCGGCTGGAACGGTTGCAGCGCGAATGTACTGCACCGAGTGCTGCACTGAGCGGAGATGTCATGGCGCTGGCGGACAGCGCCGGCAACCCGGGCTTCGTCGACAAGCTGGCCCAGCTCCACGACCACAAGGGCACCCTGATCGTGTTCTGGCACGCAGCGCCCGCCCCGGACGAGCGGGATTATTTCACCCGCGCCTGGGCCGGCAAGGTCGGCGGCGGCACCCCGAACGTCGAACATGAATACTGAACTGACTATGCTGCTGGACGCATCCACCATGGTGGTGATCCTGGCCCTGGGCAACCTGGCCTTGTGCGCACTGCTGACCTTTTTCGATCACGGCACGGCGCGCGCGCCGGCCCTGAACGTGTGGAGCCTGTCCAAGCAGATCCAGGGCGGCGCCTGGCTGCTGCTGGCGCTGGGCGACGCCGGCGTGGTGCCGGCGCCGCTCGCGGTGCCGGGCGGCTATGCGCTGCTGTTCGCCGGCGTGGCGATCGAGGCCGGCGCTTCCTGGGAGCTGGCGCGCCGCCCCGGCTGGCGCCGTCCGACCCTGGTTGCGGGCGCGCTGGCGATTCTGGCGTTCTTCCTGTGCTACCTGGTCGACGAAGAAGGCTTGCGCGGCCTGGCCGCCTCGCTGCTGCTCGGCGCATTCTATCTGTCCGGCTCGGTGGCGCTGGCCTGGCGCTGGGGCGAGGCCAGCCTGCTGCGCCGTTTCCTGGCCGTGGCCAGCGGCGCACTGGCGCTGGTGGTCGCGTCGCGCGGGCTGTCGGTGCTGTTCCTGCAGGGCGGCTGGGGCTGGATGTCGAACGAGCTGCTGGCGCAGCTGTCGAGCGGCGCGCTGTATCTGCTGATGCTGGGCAACGGCTTCGGCATGCTCCTGCTGGCGCGCGAGCGCCTGCAGGAAGCGCTGGCGCGGCTCGAGACAATCGACCCGCTGACCGACGTGCCGAACCGGCGCGGCTTCTTCCAGGCGCTGGCGCCGTGGATGGCGCTGGCGCGCCGTCCGGGCCTGCCGACCGCGCTGGTGGTGCTGGATCTCGACCAGTTCAAGCGCATCAACGACGGCTATGGTCACCCGGCCGGCGACGCCGTGCTGCGCCACGTGGTCGAACTGACCCGGCGCCAGCTACGCGACAGCGACCAGCTGGGGCGCCTGGTCGGGGTCGAGTTCGCGATCCTGCTGCCGCGCACCAACCTCGATGAAGCCACGCTGGTGGCCGAGCGCATCCGCGCCGCGATCGAGGCTACCCCGGTCAAGAGCGAGCGGGCGCTGATCAGGATGACGGCCAGTTTCGGCGTCACCACCATCCGCCCCGAGGACAGCACCACCACGCTGTTCGGACGCGCCGACGAGGCGCTGCTGCAGGCCAAGGGTGAGGGGCGCAACCGCGTGGCGCGCGCCAGCGCGGCGCCGGCCGAGGCGTGAGCGGACGCAGGCCGCGAGCCTGCTGTCATCGACCCGTCATGCGCGGCGCTTATCCTGCGCTCTGTTTTCGCAACACCGCGCCCCATGCCTTCATTCGCCGCTGAACCACCCGTCTATGCCGCCGTCGAACTCGGGTCCGACAGCTTCCGCCTGCACGTCGGCCGTTTCGAGGGCGGCTGCCTGCAGCTGGTCGCGAGCATGGCCGAGTCGGTGCGCCTGAGCGCCAGCATCGACGAAGACGGCATGCTGTGCCCGGCCGCGATGCGGCGCGCGCTGGCTTGCCTGGGCGAATTTCGCGCCGCGCTCGACGCCTGGCGTCCGGACGCCACGCGCGTGGTGGCCACCAGCGCGCTGCGCATGGCGCGCAACGCGTCGCTGTTCCTGCCGGCGGCCGGCCAGGCGCTGGGGCATCCGGTCGAGATCATCGCCGGCGACGAAGCCGGTCGCCTGGTCTACCTGGGCGTGGCCAGCACGCTCGACCCGCACGATTCCGGTCCGCGCCTGGTGATCGACGTCGGCAGCGGCACCACCGAGCTGGTGGCCGGGCAGGGCGCGGCCATCCGCCGCATCGAGACCTTCGCCGTCGGCGCGGTGCGCAAGAGCCTGACCTTCTTCCCGGACGGGCGCATCGACGGCGCCGGCTTCGAGGCGGCGGTGCGCTCCAGCCGCAGCCGCTTCGCCGATGCCGCCGTGGGCGCCTACGACGCTCAGGGCTGGCCGCTGGCCTATGGCGCCTGCGGCACCGTGCGTGCGCTGGCCGAGATCGTGCGCCAGGAGGAGGGGACGGATGCGCGCCTGACGCGCGCCGCACTGGCGCGGCTGCGCCATGCGTTCGTCGCCAGCGGCAATGTGGCGCGCGTGCGCCTGGCATGGGAGCCGGCGGCGCGGGTGTCGCACCTGCCGGGCGGACTGGCGATCCTGATCGGATTGATGGAAGAACTCGACATCGCCGAGCTGAAGCCGGTGCATGCCGGCCTGCGCGTGGGCGCGCTGTGGGATCTCTACCTGCGTACCGCGCCGGCGGCAGCGGGCGCGTCAGTCGAGCCGCTTGGCGTCGTCTGACGCCGCAGCCGGCGCCACCGGCGCCACCACCGCGATCTGGCCATCGCGCAGCCAGCCGAACAGGATCGCCATCATCAGCGGACCGACGAACAGGCCGATCACGCCCAGCGTCGAGACCCCGCCCAGCAGGCCGAACAGCACCGCCAGGAACGGCAAGTTGACCGCGTGGCCGATCAGTTTCGGGCGGATGAATTTATCGACCAGGAACAGCTCCACCGCGCCCCAGGTGAACAGGCCGAGCGCCTCGGCCGAGTGGCCCTGGCCGAACAGCAGCAGCGAGACCATGGTGAACGACAGCGGCGCGCCGCCCGGGATCAGCGCCATGTAGCCGGTGATCACGCCCAGCAGGGCCGGGGCCGGGGCGCCGGCGATCCAGTAGGCGATGCCCAGCACCACGCCTTCCAGCACCGCGATCGAACCGAGGCCGAGCGCCGTGCCGCGTACCGACAGCGGCAGCACGCGGCGCAGCCGGGCGTACTGTCTGGGCATCAGGCGCGCGCCGGCGCGGTCGAGGTAATGCATCACGGCCGGGCCGTGCAGGTACAGCACAAAGAGGGTCAGCAGCGTCAGGAACAGGTACAGGGCGTTGGCCAGGATGGTCGAGCCCCAGACGCGCGCGGCGTCGGTCAGGTGCGGCATGAAGTCGCCCACCGTGGTGCGGATCAGGGCGTTCAGGCCGCCGGGCACCGCCAGGTGCTCTTCCCACCACTTGACCGCCGGCTCGGCGACCATCGGCAGCCCGGCCAGCCAGGCCGGCACCGGGACGCCGGTTTCGTTGAAGGTGACCAGCATGCGCTGCAGCGCCGCCAGTTCGTAGCTGAGGGTATGGAACAGCAGCACCGAAGGGCCGACGAAGCTGACGATCAGCAGGGCCAGCATGAAGCTGGCGCTGGCCATCGGCGGCCAGCCGCGCGCCACCAGGCGCGCATGCAGGGGCCAGGTGATCACCGCCAGCAGACCGGCCCAGGCGATCGAGCCGAGGAAGTGCTGCAACAGCAGGGCCAGCGCGGCTGCGAACAGCAGCGGCAACATCAGGTGAGCGTTCTTGCGCATGCCGGGCCGTTCTTCTTTCCTAAAATATCCGCCAGCCGCTGCAGCGCGCCGGCGCGTTTCACACATTATCCTCGCGGCGGAGCGCGCGGCAGAAGTTTACAGCACAGTTGTTACCTTTGAAGAATAATTCAAGCGGCATTCCTATAAAAGAGGAGTTCGTGGAAGTAATGCTTCGTAAAAACGGAAGACGGGCGCAATCCGGCAGCGGTGTGTGCAGGGATGGTGCAAATCGTTTATATTGTTCGCCCTTTTCACGACGGAGGTGCACATGCCCCGCAAGATTGCCGCAGCAGAGCCGGCCAAACCAGCCCGCGCGCCGCGCGCGGCAGCCAATACCGCCAAGGGCGCGGTGCGCGCCGCGGCCAAGGCCCCGGTCAGGACCGCCGTCAAGACGGCATCCAAGATTGCCCCGAAGGCCGCAAGCAAGACCGCAAGCAAGACCGCAGATACGGCCCCAGTAAAGGCCGCAGGCAAGCCTGCCGTCAAGACCGCAGCCAAGGTGGTGGCCAAGGCGCCCGGCAAGACGGCCGCCAGGCCGGCACCGAAAAGCGCAGCGCCCAAAAAGGCCGGCATCGAGTCGGTCGCCAGAACGGCCGCCCGCAATCTCGTCCCTGCGGTCAAGCGCGCGGCACGCAAGGCCCCGGCCGTTGCAGCACCGGAACGTGCGCCCACCGTGGACGCGCGTCCGGCCCTGGTGCGCGACAGCTTCACCATGCCGGAAGGAGAGTACGTGGTGTTGGCCAATGTGAAGCAGGCTTGCCTGCGCGCCGGTGTCGACGTCAAGAAGAGCGAGTTGCTGCGCATCGGCGTGGCCCTGCTGGGCCAGCTCGACGTGCCGACCTTGCAGGCGGTGCTGGCGGCGCTGCCCCAGCTCAAGACGGGGCGCCCGCCGGCGCAATCCTGAAGTCCGCGGTTCAGTGGATCGCCGAGGCGCTGGTCAGTTCCTTCAGTTCGCGGATCGGGATGTTGGACTTCTCGTGCATCCGCAGCAGGATGGTGGCGCCGACGTTCAGCTTGCGGTGCCGGATCTTGCTGATGATCGGCGGCTGCACTTCCAGCACGCGGCACAGCTCGGCATCGTTCTTCAGCTGCATGCGCTCGATCAGCGTGTCGAGCAATTTGTTGGGCACGAAACTCGATGGCTCCAGTGCGCGGGCGCGATGCATCGCCTCGAGCATTTCCTGTTTTTTCTGTCGTACGCTCATGTTGAATTCTCCAAAATTAATGCATGAATTCAAGACAGATCGACTGTTCTGGAGAATACCCGCCTGTTGTGTTGGCTTATGCGTGGCGGTCGTTGTGATATTACTACGACTGTGTTGCGCACGATTAGGGTTATTTAACTAATTTCGTGCTATATGCGCGTTTCTTCGCGGAATTTACGCTAATTTCAATCCGGAATTAGTGAGCACAAGCACTTTATCGGCCATGGCGGCCGCGGCGTGCGAATGGGTCACCATGATCGCGCCGGCGCCGTGGGCGCGCGTTTCGGCGCGCAGCAGCTGCAGGATGCCATTGGCGGTGTCCGGGTCGAGGTTGCCGGTCGGTTCGTCGGCCAGCAGCAGCGCCGGACGGTGCACCAGGGCGCGCGCGATGGCGACCCGCTGCAGTTCGCCGCCCGACAGCTGGCGCGGGAAGTCGGCGCCGCGGCCGCGCAGGCCGACCGCATCGAGCATGGCGCCGGCGCGCATGGTGGCGTCGCCATTCGCGTCGCCATTCAAAAGCAGCGGCAGCGCCACGTTCTGGCGCAGCGTCAGGTGCGGCAGCACGTGGAAGGCCTGGAAGATGAAGCCCATGCGGGTGCGCCGCAGGCGGGTGGCGGCGTCGTCGTCGAGCGCCGACATCGGCACACCGTCGACCAGCACGCGCCCGGCCGTGGGCGCGTCCAGGCCCGCGATCAGGTTCAGCAGGGTCGACTTGCCGACCCCGGACTCGCCCATGATGGCGACGAACTCGCCCGGCTGGAACACGTGCGACAGCCGCGACAGCACGGTGCGGCCGCCGTAGGTCTTGGTGAGCTGGTCGAGTTCGAGCATCCGGTCCTGGTGGGGTTGAAATCGGGTAAAGATCAACGGGTAAGCGCGCGCCGCAGCGCATAGCTGACCGCATCCACCAGCGCCACCAGCACCAGCATCGCGAGCACCACCGTCGCCGCGCTCGGCATCTGGAACAGCGACAGGTGGTACTTCAGCATCTGGCCCAGACCGCCGGCGCCGACCACGCCCAGCACGGCCGCGGCGCGGATATTGTTCTCCCAGCGGTACAGCGTGTACGACAGCATCTGCGGCAGCGCCTGCGGCAGGGTAGCGTACAGGAAGGCTGCCAACGGCCGCGCGCCATTGGTGCGCAGGCTCTGTTCGGCCAGCGGTTCGACGTTTTCCAGCGCGTCGGCGAACAGCCGGCCCAGCACCCCGGCGGTATGCGCGGCCAGCGCCAGGGTGCCGGCCATCGGTCCCAGCCCGGCCAGCACCAGCAGCACCGCGGCCCACACCAGTTCCGGGATCGAGCGCAGCACGTTCAGGATCAGGCGCACCACGACGCGCGCCACGCGGCCCATGCGCCCGGCGCCGGCCAGTGCCAGCGGCAGGCCGAGAAGCGCCGCCAGCAGGGTGCCGACGGCCGACATGGCCAGCGTCTCGCCCAGCGCGCCCAGGGTCTTCTGCAAAAACGCGGGGCTGGTCTCGGGCGGTGCGAAGCCTTGCAGGAATTCACGCACCGAGGTCACCGCTTCGGCGGTGAAGAAGGCGCTCCAGGCCAGCGGCAGCGAAGCAAAGCTGGCCACCACCAGCGCCACGATGCCGAGCAGCAGCAGCCAGGCGCCGGGCGAGCGGGGTGGAGGAGGCGGCAGCTTGTTCGTCGCTCCCGTCATCCCAGCCTCCGGCGCAGGAATTTCGAGACCAGGTCGGCCGCCGCCACCAGCAGCACGAACATGGTCAAGATGGTCGCGACTTCGCCGCCGGCCATCATCCTGGTCGACTCGTCCAGGCGCTGGCCCAGGCCGCCGGCGCCGACGAAACCCATCACCGCCGAGCCGCGGATCGCGCACTCCCAGCGGTACACGGTGTAGGACACCAGTTCGGCGCTGGACTCGGGCAGGGCGCCGTACAGCAGCGCCGGCAGCCGCCCGCCGCCATTGGCCAGCAGGGCGTCGGTGGCGTGGGCGTCGCCCGATTCCAAAATCTCGGCATATACCTTGGCCAGCATGCCGCTATAGGAGAGGGCAATGGCCAGCACGCCGGCGGTGGGGCCGAGCCCGACGATGCGCACGAACAGCAGCGCCCACACCAGCTCGGGCACCGAGCGCAGGATCACCAGGATCCAGCGCAGCAGCTGGCGCACGCCGGCCGCCAGCGGGTGCATGCGGCCGGTGCCGAGGCGCGAGATCGACAGCCGTTCGCTGATGACGAAGGTGGCAGGGATCGCGGCCAGCAGCGCCAGGGTGAGGCCGGCGCTGGCGATGGCGACCGTCTGCCAGGTCTCGCGCAGCACCATTGCCAGGAATTCGGGTTCGCTGGACGGCGTCAGGAAGTCGCCCAGGAACATGCCGGTCGCGCGCAGGCTCTGGGCGTCGAACAGCGCCCAGGGCTTGAATTCGCTGGCCGCCAGCATCGGGACCAGCAGCACAATGAATACGGCAGCGGCGGTGACGCGCGTGCGCCAGGCCGGATCGGGGTGAAGAACCTTCGTCATGCGGCGTGCGGCAACGAAGGTTCAGAAGCAGGCGCCGACCGCGATGCGCTCGGGCGAATCGTGCAGGACCTCAAGCGCGGGCGTGACGCTCTCGTTGGCGTACAGGTCGGCAATCATGGCGTCGCTGACCTGTTCGCGCGGCGCGTCGAACACGATGCGCCCGTCGCGCAGGCCGATCAGGCGCGCGAAGCCTTCGCGCGCCAGGTCTACCTGGTGCAGGCTGCACACCAGCGTGGCGTTGCGTTTGGCCGCTTCCTGGCGCAGCGTGGCAAGGGTGTGGCGCGCCAGCGCCGGGTCGAGCGCGGAAATCGGCTCGTCGACCAGCAGCGCTTCGGCGTTCGACAGCAGCAGGCGCGCCAGGCCGCAGCGCTGGCGTTCGCCGCCGGACAGGCGGTCGACCCGCGCATACAGCTTGTCGCCCAGGCCGAAGCGGGCCAGCGCCGCGTGCGCGGCGTCGGGATCCTGCGGGCGCACCAGCGAACCGAGCGCCTGCCACAGGCTCCAGTGCGGCAGGCGCGCCGCCAGCACCGCGGTGACCACGCGCTGGCGCGGCGGCAGCGGCGGCGTCTGCGGCGCCAGGAACAGGTGGCTGCGCAGGCGATGGCGCGCGCCCCCGTTCAGCGCCCAAGGGTCGCGTCCGAACACTTCCAGGCTGCCCTCGGCGGGACGGTGGGCGCAGGCCAGGGTGGCCAGCAGCGTGGTCTTGCCGGCGCCGGAAGGACCGATCAGGGCGACCTGCTCGCCGGCGCCAATCTCGAGGTCGAGCGCGTGCAGCGCCGGCGCGCGGTTGCCGGTCAGGTGGCGCACGGTGAGTTGACGCAGGCGGTAGGTCGGCATCGGATCGGCGGGCCTTCGATTACTTCAGCAGGCCGGCGTTGCGCGCAGCGGCTTCGATCGCGCCGTAGTTGGCGGTCTTGGTCGGCACGAACCTGGTGGCGCGCTGCAGGTCCAGGATTTCCTTGCCCTGCGCGGTCGACGCGTCCAGCGCCAGGAAGGCGTCCGTGATCTTCTTCTTCAGCGCCGGGTCCATGTCGCTGCGCACGCTCCAGTTGTAGTCGAAGTAGCCCGGGGTGGTGTAGAACACGCGCACCTGTTTCGGATCGACCTTCTTGCCTTCGACCAGCTTTTCCCAGACCGAGATGTTGAGTGCGCCAGCATCGACCTTGCCGCCGGCCACGGCCGCCACGGTGGCGTCATGTGCGCCCGAGAAGGCGATGCGCTTGAGGTCGGTATCCGGGTTGATCTTGGCCTGCAGCAGGAACGAGCGCGGCATCAGGTGGCCCGAGGTTGACGATTCGGAACCGAAGGCCAGGGTCTTGCCCTTCAGGTCTTCCAGCTTGTTGATGCCCGGCTGGGTGGTGATGAATACCGAGCGGAACTTTTCATCCTCGGCGCGCTGCACCAGCGGGGTCACCTGGCCCTTGCTGCGCACATTGGCTTGCACGAAGGTGAAGCCGCCGAACCAGACCATGTCGATCTTGCGGTTGATCAGGCCTTCCACCGAGGCGGCATAGTCGGTCACCGGGGTGAACTCGACCTTCAGTCCCGTCTGCTTGGCCAGGTATTCGCCCAGCGGCTTGAACTTGCGCTGCAGTTCGGTCGGAGCTTCGTCGGGAATCGCCGAAACGCGCAGGACGCCGGCGCTCGATTGTGCGTGGGCGGCGCCCGCGATGGCCACGGTGCCGACGGCGGCGGCGATCAGGTGCTTGAGGACTTGGCGGCGGAAGGACAGGGTCATTTGCATTCTTATTGAAAAGTTAAGAGCGGGGCGCCCAAGGGCCTGCACGCTTGAACCGAGGCGAAAACGGCGTTTCGCGACAATCCGCTATGATAGCAAAAGCGGCAACAGAATCAGGCGATGCGCCTGGCCATCTCGCACGGTGCGGCGTGGCGGCACGAATGATAAACCTTATGCTGACCTCCTGTACATCCGATATAGCGCCTGCCGGTGCTTCCGACATTCCGGTCAATGCCCACGTGGCCGATGAATTGCACGCCTCGCTGGGCGCGCCGCAGGCCTGGATTTCGCCCAAATTCCTCTACGATTCGCTCGGCTCCAAGCTGTTCGAGGCGATCTGCGAACTGCCCGAATACTATCCGACCCGCACCGAAGCGGCGCTGTTCGCGCGCCATGGCGCCGAGATCGCGCGCGTGGCCGGCGCCGGCAGCACCCTGATCGATCTCGGCGCCGGCAACTGCGCCAAGGCGGCCGCGCTGTTTCCGCTGCTGGCGCCGGCCCAGTACGTGGCGGTCGACATCTCCAGCGAATTCCTGCACGACGCCCTGGGCCGCCTGCGCCAGCGCTTCCCGCACATCGCGATGGAAGCGCTGGGCATGGACTTCTCGCAGCAGTTCGAACTGCCGGCGCGGGTAACGGCCGCGCGGCGCCTGTTCTTCTATCCCGGTTCGTCGATCGGCAATTTCACGCCCGACGAAGCGCAAGCCTTCCTGCGCCGCCTGCGCGCCCAGTGCGGCGACGACGGCGGGGTCCTGATCGGGATCGACCTGGTCAAGGACAAGGCGGTGCTGGACGCCGCCTACGACGACGCGCTGGGCGTGACCGCCGCCTTCAACCTGAACGTGCTGCGCCACGTGAACACGCTGCTCGGCGCCGATTTCGACATCCGCGCCTGGCGCCACCGCGGCTTCTACAACGCCGCGCGCGGCCGGGTCGAGATGCACCTGGAAGCGACCCGCGACCAGGAGGTGCGCTGGCAGGGCGGCGCGCGCGCTTTCCGCGCCGGCGACTGCATCCACACCGAGAACAGCTACAAGTACCAGCAGGCCGACGCCGTCAAGCTGCTCGAGCGTTCCGGTTTCGAGGCGACCCGGATCTGGACCGATCCGCAATGTCCGTTCGCCGTGATCCACGCCCAGGCGATCCCGACATGAACATGTTGCGCGACGAGAGCCTGCAACGCCGCTTCGGGCAAGTGCGCGCCCGTTCGCTGCACCTGGCCGAGCCGCTCTCGAACGAGGATTGCTGCGCCCAGTCGATGCCCGACGCCAGCCCGATCAAGTGGCACCTGGCGCATACCACCTGGTTCTTCGAGACCTTCATCCTGGAGCCGCGCGAGGAAGGCTTCGCGCCTTTCCATCCGGCGTTCCGGGTGCTGTTCAATTCGTATTACAACGGCATCGGCGCCAGGCACCCGCGTCCGCAGCGCGGCCTGCTCACGCGGCCGTCGCTGGACGAGGTCAAGGCCTACCGCCTCGATGTCGACCGGCGCATGATGGCGCTCCTTGGTCGCGGCGTGGACGAGACGCTGGCGGCCACCGTCGAACTCGGCCTGCAGCACGAGCAGCAGCACCAGGAGTTGATGCTGACCGACGTCAAGCACCTGCTGTCATGCAATCCGCTGTATCCGGCCTATGCGCATGACACGCTGCCTGATGCCGCCCCGGCCCCGGCGCTGGAATGGCTGGACTTCGACGGTGGGCTGGCCGAGATCGGCTACAACGGCCGCGGCTTCTGCTTCGACAACGAATTGCCGCGCCACCGCACTTATGTCGCGCCCTTCGCGCTGGCCTCGCGCCTGGTGACCAACGGCGAATACCTGGCCTTCATCGAGGCCGGCGGCTACCGCGACCCGTCGCTGTGGCTGGCCGAAGGCTGGGACAAGGTGTGCTCGGGCGAGATCATCCATCCGCTGTACTGGTTCGAGGACGAGGGCGGCTGGCACGAGTTCACCCTGCACGGCGCCAGGCCGCTCGACCCCGAACGTCCGGTGACCCACGTCTCGCTGTACGAGGCCGACGCCTATGCGCGCTGGGCCGGCGTGCGTCTGCCGACCGAAGCCGAATGGGAATTCGCCGCGCGCCAGGCCGTGCTCGCCAAAGGCCCGGCCCATCATCCGGCGGCCGCCAGCGGGCAGGGCCTGCAACAGATGTTCGGCGCCTGCTGGCAGTGGACCGGCAGCAGCTATGCGCCATACCCGGGCTTTGCCCCGGCGCCGGGCGCCATCGGCGAATACAACGGCAAGTTCATGATCAACCAGTACGTCCTGCGCGGCTCGTCCTGCGCCACGCCGGACGGCCACGCGCGCGCCAGCTACCGCAACTTCTTCCCGACCGGCGCGCGCTGGCAATTCACCGGCATCCGGCTGGCACGATGAGCCGCCGGCGTGACTGGCGCGCGCGCCTGCTCGACCAGCGCGCCAACATCTACATCCTCTCGCACCCGCTGGCGTTCGCGCTGCAGGTGCTCAAGGGCTTCCGCGCCAACCAGGGCCTGCTGCTGGCCGGCGCGGTCGCCTATTACGCGCTGCTGTCGATCGTGCCGTTCCTGATGCTGGTGGTGGTGGTGCTGTCGCACTTCATCGACCAGGCCGAGCTGCTCGACACGCTGCGCCGCTACCTCGAACTGCTGGTGCCGGGCCAGTCGCGCCCGATCGTCACCGAGGTCGCCAGCTTCCTGGAAGACCGCCAGATCATCACCTGGGTGCTGGCGCTCACCATGCTGTTCTTCAGTTCGCTCGCGTTCACCGTGCTGGAAAACGCCATGAGCGTGATCTTCGTGCACCGGGTGGCGACCCGCCGGCGCCACTACGCGGTGTCGGCGCTGCTGCCGTACTGCTACATCGTGGCGCTCGGTTTCGGCATCATGATCGTGACCCTGGTGGCCGGCGCGCTGCAGGTGATGGGCACCGAGAGCGTGTGGCTGTTCAACTACCGCTGGTCGCTCGGCGGCGTCTCGGGCGCCTTGCTGTATCTGCTGGGCCTGCTGGGCGAGATCCTGGTGCTGACCTCGATCTACCTGGTGATGCCGGTCGGGCGGCTGTCGCTGTGGCACGCCACCATCGGCGGCGTCACCGCGGCGCTGCTGTGGGAAGCGGCGCGCCACGTGCTGGTCTGGTATTTCTCGACGCTGTCGCAGGTGAACGTGGTGTACGGCTCGATGACCACCGCCATCGTGGTCATGTTCAGCCTCGAAATCGCGGCCACGCTGCTGCTGCTCGGGGCGCAGGTAATCGCCGAATACGAGCGGGTGGGGCAGGCCGGCAGCGGCGTGCCGCCGGTCGACACCGGGGTGCCGCCGCTGGCGCGGCGCGGCTGACGGTGGCGGCGCGGCGTCTCTGCAACGCCCGGCTGAGGATTGCGGCCGGTCAAATTAATCCGTTTAAGGCGGTGGCACAGTACGGTCTTGCGCGAAACCAATCGGGCGCGCGATAACACTGACCGGGAGATGTCATGAGCCAAGATCTCGCTGCCGTATTCCCGTTGCCGGTCGTGCTGGCGCTGGCGGCCGTGCTGTTGCTGTTGCTGGTGGTGACGCCGGTGCTGCTGGCCTTGCGCCGGCCGGTCACGGTGCGCCATCCGGTCGACGAGCACGCGGCCCACCCCGGCGCCGACCGCGCCTGAAGGAGGGGACATGGCGACGCTCAAGGGATTCGATACGCCGCTCGACATGGGGCGGCACGCGCCGGCGCTGCGCCGGCGCGGCTACGATTTCGTCATGCGCTGCTACGGCCGCGATCCGGGCCGCAACCTGGGCCTGGACGAAGCGCGCAGCTTGTCCGACGCCGGGCTCAAGATCGGCGCATTGTGGGAGCACGGCGCCACCCACGAAGCCTATTTCACGCGCCAGCAGGGGCTGCTGGATGGCGCCGACGCGCTGCGCCTGGCGCGCGCCGCCGGCCAGCCGGCCGGCAGCGCGATCTATGTGGCGCTCGGGCACGACGCCACGCGCGAGGAAGTCGACGGCCCGATCGCCGCCTATTTCACCGGCATCCGCGCCACGCTCAGCGGGCCGGCCGGCTACCGCGTCGGCGTGCACGGTTCGGGGCGCTGCTGCGCGGCGATGATCGACCGCGGCCTCGCCACGCTGGCCTGGCTGTCGCAGGCGCGCGGCTTCGCCGGCACCCAGAGTTATGCGCACGCGATGCGCTACGACCTGCTGCAATGGATGCCGACCCGCATCGCGCTGGCCGGCGCGACCTTCGAGATCACGCCCGACATCGGCAATCCGGGACGCGATCCGGGCCTGTTCCAGGTGGAGGCGTGCGATGCGGTGGCGGAGCTGACGTTGCCGCTGCACCAGGAACTGGAACTGCGGACCTGATCGCAGGCGCGCGCTCAGGCCTTGACGGTGACGCCCGCCGTGCCGGCATCCATGCGGCCGATCACGGCGGCCTCGCCGAAGCCTTCGCGCGCGAACAGCGCCAGCACCTCGTCGACCGAATCCGGGTCGCACGACACCAGCAGGCCGCCCGAGGTTTGCGGGTCGGTCAGCAGGGCGCGCTGGGCCGGGGTGATGGCGGCGTCCAGCTGCACGTCCTTGCCGTAGGCGTCCCAGTTGCGGCCCGATGCGCCGGTGAAGTAGCCGTCGTGCGCCAGCTGCAGCACGCCGGGCAGCAGCGGGATCGCGTTCATCTCCAGCCGGGCCGACAATTGCGCGCCGCGCGCCAGTTCCAGCAGGTGGCCCAGGAGGCCAAAGCCGGTGACGTCGGTCAGCGCATGCACGCCCGCCATCTCGGCCAGCAGGCGGCCCGGCTTGTTGAGCTTGGTGGTGTTGGCGATCATGGCGTCGTAGTCCTCTTTGCCCAGCGCGTCCTTCTTGAGCGCGGCCGACAGCACGCCCACGCCCAGCGGTTTGCCCAGCACCAGCACGTCGCCCGCTTTGGCGTCGGCGTTGCGCTTGACCTTCGACGGATGCACCAGGCCCATCACCACCAGGCCATAGATCGGCTCGACCGAGTCGATGGTGTGGCCACCGGCGATCGGGATCCCGGCTTCGGCGCAGATGGATTCGCCGCCGCGGATGATCTGGCCGATGGTCTCGAGCGGCAGCTTGTTGACCGGCATGCCGACCAGCGCCAGCGCCATGATCGGGGTGCCGCCCATCGCGTACACGTCCGAGATCGCGTTGGTGGCGGCGATGCGGCCGAAGTCGAACGGATCGTCGACGATCGGCATGAAGAAATCGGTGGTGGCGATCAGCGCCTGCTCGTCGTTGAGCTTGTAGACCGCGGCGTCGTCCGCGGTCTCGATGCCGACCATCAGTTCCTTCGGCAGCGGGAAGCCGCTCGAGGACTTCAGGATCTCGGCCAGCACGCCGGGCGCGATCTTGCAGCCGCAGCCGCCGCCGTGGGAGAACGAGGTGAGTTTGATCGGTTGGTCGCTGATGCTCATGGGGATTTTTCCGGTGATGTTGTTTGACGCAGCAGATTATCCACCATGTCGCGCAGCAGCGCTTGCTCGGCGCTCGGGGCGAACAATGGCGCGCGCGCCGCGCACTGGCGCTTCAAGAGCGCGTGAAAGTCGGGGTCGTGCACGCTGCGCTCGGCCAGCCGCGCCAGTCCCGCGGCGTCGCCCGGCGCGAAATAGCCGGCATAGTCGCGGCCCAGCATGCCGACGTTGCCGCCGATATCCGAGGCCAGCACCGGCACGCCGCAGGTGACGGCTTCGATGATGACGTTGGCGCCGCCTTCCATGAGCGAGGTAATTGCCATCGCGTGGCTGCGCTTGAGGATCTGGCGCGTGCGGGCGCGCGGCAGGGCGCCCAGCCAGCGGTAGCGCGGATTGTCGTGCGCTGCTTCCCCGGCGGCCTGGCCCAGGACTGGATCCAGCACGCCGCCGATATGGGTCAGCAGCAGGCCGGGATCGTCGACCAGGCGCGCCGCGCGCATGAAGGTCAGCGGATCTTTTTCGGGACGCAGGTGGCCGATCATGCAGATCTCGCGCACCCGGCGCGCCGGACCCGCATACGGGGCGAGGGGCGGCGCGGATTGGTGGATCACGCTCGCCTTGGCGCGCACGCCGGCCGGCAGGCGCGTCATGGCGTCGGCCTGCAGCACCACGATGGCCTGGGCCAGCTCGAGCGAGGCGCGGGCGGCGGCGTCATGGTCGATGTCGCGATAGACGTCGGTCCCGGTCAGCACCAGCAGCGTCGGGCGCTGCGGGTGCGCAGCGCGAAATGCCGCCAGTGCCTGCGCCGAACGGCGCGCGTGCAGCGCGATCAACAGGTCGGGCACGGCGTCGCCTGCCGACCAGCCGGACGCGATCCCGACCCGGTATCCGGGTCGCAGGAAGCGCGCCCAGCGGCTGGCGCTTTGCCAGTTGCCATTGTTGTCGCGGGCGGAGGCGGGGCTGACGATCAGGATGCGGGGACGGGGCATTGCGAAGGGAGGCGGGGAGAGCGTATGCGGGAAGGATGAAAGATTATAGCGGGCACGAAAAAAAACGGCTGCCGAAGCAGCCGTTTTGCGTGTCACGCCAGGGCGATATTATTCGCCGAAGGTGCGGCGTGCGCCTTCCATCGAGCGCGGATGGGCGCCTTTGTAACCGCCTTCACGGCGCTGACCGTCGCGCGGTGCGCGGTCGGCCGCCGGACGGCCAGCGTAGCCGCCGCCTTCACGTGGTGCGCGGTCGGCGTAACCGCTACTGCGCTGGCCTTGATAGCCGCCTTCGCGCGGGCCGCGGTCTGCATAGCGGCTTTCGCTCGGGGCGCGGTCGCCCGCTGGACGGTCGCCATATGGACGCGGTGCGTAGGCTTCGCGCGGTGCGCGCTCGCCGTAGCCGCCTTCACGTGGGCTGCCGGAGCCAGGCTTACCGAAGCTGCGCTGGGCCGGCTTGCCGGCACTGCGGCCGTCGCCTGGCTTCCAGCCCGGACGGGCGCCGGCGCGCGAGCTCGGCGCGCTGCGCTTCGGTTCGAACCCTTCGACCACGCCGACCGGGATCGGCTGGCGCGTGAAGCGCTCGATGCGGCGCATGTTCATGCTTTCCGCGTGGTTGACCAGCGAGATCGCGGTGCCGTTGCGGCCGGCGCGGCCGGTACGGCCGATGCGGTGCACGTAGTCTTCCGGGAACTTCGGCAGGTCGTAGTTCACCACGTGGGTGATGTTCGGCACGTCGATGCCGCGCGCGGCGACGTCGGTTGCCACCAGCACCTTGACGCTGCCGCGGCGCAGGCTGTCCAGGGTGCGGTTGCGCGCGCCCTGGTGCATGTCGCCATGCAGTGCGGCGGCGGCGAAGCCGGCGATGTTCAGGCGGTCGGCGATCATGTCGGCGTCGCGCTTGGTGGCGGTGAACACCACGGCCTGGTCCAGGCCTTCGTCGCGCAGCAGGTGGTCGAGCAGGCGGTTCTTGTGCGACAGGTCGTCCACGAAGTGCACCTTCTGCACGATGTTCTCGTGGCGGTTGGTGGCGCTGGCGATCTGGATCGTCATCGGATCGGTGGTGATGCGGCGCGCCATGTTGCCGACCACGCCGTCCAGGGTGGCCGAGAACAGCATGGTCTGGCGGCTCGACGGGGTCGCGGCGACGATCTTCTCGATGTCGTCGATGAAGCCCATGTCCAGCATGCGGTCGGCTTCGTCCAGCACCAGGATCTGCAGTTCGGAGAAGTCGATCTTGCCCGACTCCATGTGGTCGATCAGGCGGCCCGGGGTGGCGACCAGGATCTCGGGATTCTTGGCCAGCAGTTGCATCTGCTTCGGGTACGGCATGCCGCCCAGGATCGAAACGCAGCGCAGGCGGCGCATGTGGGCAGTGTACTGGTCGGTTGCGCTGGTGACCTGCAGGGCCAGTTCGCGGGTCGGGGTCAGCACCAGCATTTTCGGCTGGGCCGGCTTGAAACGGACGCGCTCGCCGCGGGCGCGGGCGGCCTGCGCTTCTTGCGCAGGGGTCTTGCCGGCTGGCGCCGGTTCGAGGTTGGCCAGATGGTGCAGGGCCGGCAGCATGAAGGCTGCGGTCTTGCCCGAGCCGGTCTGCGACGAGACCAGCAGGTCGCGGCGTGCGATGGCTGCCGGGATGGCTTGCGCCTGGACCGGGGTCGGGTTGGTGTAGCCTGCGTCGGCGACTGCCTTGACGATGGACGCGTGGAGGCCTAGTGCTTCAAAACTCATGTGTTGTTACTTTCGGAATAAATCATGCACGCTCGCACGTTGGCGCGAACGAAAAATATGCAACGCGAACCGACAAACGAAATGACTCAGTAATGAAAGAAATTTCGGCACAAAAGCTTTGCGCCGGGATGGTGTCTGGTTGCTGACACCTGAAGGCGGAGGGCTTTTTTGAAGGGCGCTCAGGAACGAGCTGCCTGGGGTTTGCGTAGCTGCTAGGTACTACTTGTCAGCGATATACTTGTCAACGCTATCGCTGCATCTCGGTTGCACACTGCTGGTGTCGACAGATGTTGTCGGTATGACGCAGCGCACAAACCGTACTATACAGGTTTTTTGGACGGCGTGCACGCGGCGCCTCAAAACACCACAAGCGCCATCCGGAAGGCCCGGTGGCGCCTGCATTCGTCCTGCACTGCCGGCGCCGCCGGCAACAGCGGCGCCGACGATCAGCGCTGCTTGCGCTTGGACGAGGTGTTGCGCGCGATGCGCTTCGACTTGCCGCTGTCGGCCTTGGCCTTGAAGCGCGCGCTGCGCTTGGCATTGCCGCGGTCGGCTTCGAACGCCACCACCGCGTTCTCGATGATGTTCTCGGCGATGTCGCTGTGGCTGGAGGCCGACGTCTTCGGCACCAGGATGGTCGAGCCGGCCTTCAGGCGCGATTGCGCCGGGATGTTGTTGGCCTGGCGGATCACTTCCGGGGTGGTGCCGAACTTGGAGGCCAGCGAGGCGATGCTTTCGCGCGCGCTGGTGATCTTGTGCGTGGTCCAGCTCGACAGGGCATGGCCCCAGGACGCCAGGTTCAGGTGGAACTTCTCGGCGTTTTCCTTCGGCAGCAGGATCTTGGTCTCGGCGCCGGTGATCACCGGCTTCTTGAACTGCGGGTTCAGGGCCTTGAATTCGTCGAGCGACATCTCGGCCAGCTGGGCCGCCACGGTCAGGTCCATGTCGCTGGTCTTGTCGATCGTGGTGAAGTAGGGCTGGTTGTCGATCGCCGGCAGGGTGATGCCGTACTGCGAAGGATTGGCCACCACGTTCTTGACTGCTTGCAGCTTCGGTACGTAGTTGCGGGTCTCGGCCGGCATCAGGTCGGCCAGGCTGTCGAAGTCGGTCTGCTTGCCCAGTTCCTGGTTCTTCTTGATGGCGCGCTGGACATTGCCTTCGCCCCAGTTATAGGCCGCCAGGGCCAGTTGCCAGTCGCCGAACATGGTGTACAGGCGCTGCAGGTAAGTCAATGCGGCGTCGGTCGAGGCCAGCACGCCGCGCCGCTCGTCCTTGAACATGTTCTGCTTGAGGTCGAAGTCCTTGCCGGTGCCCGGCACGAACTGCCACAGGCCGGCGGCGTTGGCGCTCGACATCGCCTGCGGGTTGAACGCCGATTCGATCACCGGCAGCAGCGCCAGCTCGGTCGGCATGCCGCGCTTTTCGAGCTCGGACACCACGTGGTACAGGTAGGGCGAGGCGCGGCCGGAAATGCGCGCCAGGTTGCCGGGGTGGCTGGCGTAGGCCTGGGCATGGCGGGTGACCAGCGCGTTGTTCAGGTCGGGGATGGCGTAGCCGCTACGGATGCGGCCCCAGACGTCGGTCTCCCGGTATTCGTCCACCTTCAGCGCGTCGGCCTTGAGCGGCGCCTGCGCAGTCTGCAAACCGGAACGGGTGGTCTGGATGGCCTGGGTCTGGATCGTGGCCTGAACGGCCGACAGCGGGGCGGCATCCATGGCGTGGCTCAGGGGCGCGGCGCCCAGGAGTGCCAGAACTGCCAGCGCTGCGGAGGTGCGGGTCGTAGGGTGCATAGCTTTCCAATGTTGCGTTCAGGAACGAACGGACCGAGGACAAGGGGGCAGTGTACGAAGCAACGGTCGAGCGCGTCAAGAATTATGTCGCTGCCGTTACAATTTAATTCCGCTGGGAATCGCATCCGTTGGCACCACGAACCGCGCCAATGGCAGCATGATCACGAAAATTGCCGAACAGTCTTGTGTTGGATTGTCAAACCGGCATGTCATGTGCGCCATGGGCAAGCAGACGCGGCTGTCTGGGTTCCACTTTATGCCGGGCGGGAGGTGTACCTATGAGCTTGCGCAAAGAGTGCGTACAATCCCACTTTTGCTGTCCGCACTGAACGAAAGTATCTGTATGAGCACCCCCAACCTGAACGCCGATGATGACGCCATCGTCGCCGCCACCCGCCAATGGCTGGAACGGGCCGTCATCGGCCTGAACCTGTGCCCGTTCGCCAAATCGGTGTACGTCAAGGAGCAGGTGCGCTACGTCGTCTCGAATGCCACCGCGCCGGAAGCGCTGCTGGAAACCCTGATGGACGAACTGCAGCACCTGTCCGATACGCCAGCCGAGCAGGTCGACACCACGCTGCTGATCCACCCCTTCGTGCTGACCGACTTCGAGGATTACAACGAATTCCTGGACGTCGCCGACGCCGCGGTCGAGGACATGGCGCTCGACGGCGAGCTGCAGGTGGCCAGCTTCCACCCGCACTACCAGTTCGCCGACACCGACGTCAACGACATCTCGAACTACACCAACCGCGCGCCGTACCCGATCCTGCACCTGCTGCGCGAAGACAGCATCGCGCGCGCGGTGGAAGCCTTCCCGGATGCGGCCGACATCTTCGAGAAGAACATCGACACCATGGAAAGGCTCGGCCACGACGGCTGGGACAAGCTCGATGTCGGCCCCGCCCGCTAAGGATCAGGGCAAGGGCGGGGACATGCAGCAGTCCTGTCCCCTGATGGACGTGCCGGTGCGTCCCGACACGCCCTGCGTGGCGGTGTGCTCGACCACCTTCGACGAAGTCTGCCGCGGCTGCGGGCGCACCGTGGCCGAAGTGGCCAACTGGGTCTCGATGAACGCCGAGCAGAAAGAGGTGGTGTGGGTGCGCATCCTGGCCCAGGGCTACCCGCGCCGCAACACCTGATCCCATGCCGGGGTGCGGACCATGTCCGCACCCCGGTCTATCAGTACGACCCGATGAAATCCTTCTTGCCGATCGGCGCCCCGTTGTGGCGCAGGATCGCGTACGCGGTCGTCACGTGAAAATAGAAGTTCGGCAGCGCGAAGTGGGTCAGGTAGACCTGGCCGCTGTCGAAGTGGCGCGCGCGTTCGCCGTTGCCGTGGGTGATCGGACGGGTCTCTCCGGCGTCGACGTCGGCGCGCGCCACGCTGTCGATGAAGCCCAGCGTCCTGGTGATGCGCTGCTGCAGCTCGGTGAAGGTATGTTCGCCGTCCTCGTAGCGCGGCGGTTCGACCCCGGCCAGGCGCGCGGTGGCGCCCTTGGCGAAATCGGTCGCGATCTGGATCTGGCGCGCCAGCGGGAACATGTCCGGGTACAGGCGCGCCTGCAGCAGGGCGTCCGGTTCGATGCGGCGCTCGAGCGCCCAGGCTTCGCTTTGCTCCAGCACCGCGGCCAGGCTGCCCAGCAGCTGGCGGAACACGGGCACCGAAGCGGTGTACAGGGAGTGGCTCATGCGTTTCTCCTTTGAAAGAGTTCAATCATATCAATTCCATCGGCGCGTCGCCCGAGCGCCGTGCGGTCGCGTCTGTCGGTATTCTGTAGGAATAAAGTTGGTCACTAATTGCTTGTCAAGAATAGTGACGTAGAGCAATCATATCGTTCCGAATTGCATTGACTGACCCCGACCATCCGATTTCATGCCGATCGCCCGCTTCGCCGCCCGCACCATGCCCTCCCGCCTGCGCAAACTGTATGGACGCTCGATCTACGGCGCCTTGCTGCTGGTGGCGTTCGGTGCGCTGGCGCTGCCGGCACTGGTCGGCAGCTACCTGCTGGTCGGGGTCCAGGAGCGCGCCGCGGCAGCCGATGTGCTCGATGAAACGCTGCGGCGCAATGCCGACATCCTGGCGCTGGGGTTGCAGGACGCCTTGTGGAACATGAACATGGACGCCGCCCGTCCGCTGCTCGATTCGATGCTGCGCGACCCCTCGGTGGTGCAGGTCGAGGTGCGCGATCCGGCCGGCGCGCGTGCGCTCGACCTGCACTCGAAGACCCGCCCGCTGGGACGCATCGTGCGCGCCGAGCGTGAGCTGGTCGTGCGCGGCGAGCGGATCGGCAGCGTGGTGCTGGCGATGGACGACTACCGCAGCCAGCAGGACCTGCACGCCAAGCAGCGCCGCTACGCGCTGGTGCTGGTGCTGCAGGCGGCGGTGTCGCTGCTCTTGATCGCGCTGCTGGTCCGGCGCCGGCTGCTGGCGCCGCTGCGCAGCCTGATGCGCTTTTCCGACCGCCTGGCGCACGGCGACTTCGACACCCCGCTGGCGGTGTCGGCGCACGACGAACTGGGACGCCTGGGCGAGCAGATGGAGCGCATGCGCCTCGCCATTCGCGACCTGTTCGCCGACGTCGCGCGGCGCGAGGAGCGCTTCCGCACCATCGTGACCCAGGTGCCGGGCGCGGTGTTCCGGGTGCGCGCCGGGGCCGAGGTCGAATTCGTCAGCGACGCCATCGAAGACATCACCGGCTACCCGCCGGCCCACTTCATGCGCGCCACCACCGAGGACTGGGCCGACATCGTCCATCCCGAAGACCGGCGCCACTACCGCAAGCTGGCCAAGGATGCGGTGCTGGGCGGACGCGCCTACGAGATCGAATACCGCATCGTCGACGCCCATGGCATCGAGCGCTGGGTGCTGGAGCATGGCCAGCCGCAGGGCGTGCAGGGCGAAGACCGGTTGAGAGTGGACGGCATCCTGGTCGACATCAGCGAGCGCAAACACAACGAGATGCGCATCGAGGCGCTCTTGACCGAGCAGGGCGCGATCCTGGACAACGTGATGTTCGGGGTGCTGTTCGTGCGCCAGCGCCGCATCGTCTCCGCCAACCGCCGCGCCGAGGAACTGTTCGGCTACGCGGAAGGAGCCCTCGACGGCGCCTCGACCGAGGTGCTGTATCCGGACCGCGCCGCCTACGAGCACCTGGCCGCCGTGCTGTATCCGCGCATGACGGCAGGCGGCGCCACCAGCGCCGACCTGGAGGCCGAATGCCAGGCGCGGCGGCGCGACGGCAGCGTGTTCTGGTGCGCGGTGAGCGGCTGCGCGCTCGATCCGGCGCGGCCCGACGACGGCAGCATCTGGGTGTTCGCCGACGTCAGCGAACGCAAGCAGGCCGAGGCAAGGCTGCGCCTGTCGGCCACCGTGCTCGAACACATCGCCGACGGCGTGATGGTGCTCGATGCCGAGGGGCGCATCATCGCCGTCAATCCCGCCTTTACCGCGATCACCGGCTACGCCGAGAGCGAAGCCCTGGGCTTGCAGTCGACCCTGACGCGCGGCACGCGCAACGACGAAGGCTTCTACGCCGCGCTGTGGCGCGAGCTGGATGCGACCGGCTTCTGGCAGGGCGAGATCTGGGACACCAGGAAGGACGGCGAAGCCTACCTCGAATGGCTGACCGTGTCGGCGGTGCGCGCCGAGGGCGATGCGAGCAGCACCGCGGTCAGCCACTACGTCTGCGTGTTCAGCGACATCACCCGCGCCAAGGAATCGCAGGCGCAGCTCGACCACCTGGCGCACCACGATTCGCTCACCGGCCTGCCCAACCGCCTGCTGTACCAGGACCGCCTGCAGCACGCGCTGGTGCGCGCCGCGCGGGGCGGCGAGCAGCTGGCGGTGCTGTTCATCGACCTCGATCGCTTCAAGAACGTCAACGACACGCTCGGCCACCACGTCGGCGACGAGCTGTTGAAACAGGCTGCGGCCCAGCTTGCGCTGTGCCTGCGCGAAGGCGACACGCTGGCGCGCCTGGGCGGCGACGAATTCATCGTGCTGCTGGAAGACGTGGACGGCGCCGCCGGCGCGGCGCGTGTCGCCGACAAGCTGATAGCCATGTTCGAGCAGCCGTTCACCGTGTCTGGCTACGAACTGTTCGTCACCGGCAGCGTCGGCATCGCGCTGTTCCCGCAGGACGGGCAAGACCTGCACCTGTTGATCCGCAACGCCGACGTCGCCATGTACGGCGCCAAGGCGCGCGGCCGCAACGGCTACCAGTTCTACGCGCCGTCGATGAGCGGCGAAGGCGTCGAGCGCCTGCGCCTGGAAGCGATGCTGCGCCGCTCGATCGAGAAGCACGAGATCTTCCTGGTCTACCAGCCGCAGGTCGAGATCGACAGCGGACGCCTGGTCGGCGTCGAGGCGCTGGTGCGCTGGCGTCATCCGGAGCTGGGGCTGGTGACGCCCGACCGCTTCATCCCGCTGGCCGAGGACACCGGCTTCATCGGCCAGCTGGGACAATGGGTGCTGGCCGAAGCCTGCCGCCAGATGGTGGCGTGGGAAGACGCGGGCCTGGCGGTGCCGAAGATGGCGGTCAACCTGTCGGTGCGCCAGTTCGAGCGCGGCGGGATGGCGGCAACGGTTGCCTCCACGCTCAGTGCGGCCGGGCTGGCGCCGCAGCGGTTGCAACTGGAAGTGACGGAGTCGGTGATCATGAACACCGGCGACGCGCTGCAATACATCAACGACCTGCACGCGATCGGCGTGGGTCTCGCGATCGACGATTTCGGCACCGGCTACTCCTCGCTGGCCTATCTGAAGAAAATGCCGGTGCAGACGCTCAAGATCGACCGCAGCTTCATCAAGGACATCCCGCAGGACCCGGACGACGAAGCGATCGCGATCGCCATCATCCAGCTGGGCAAGAGCATGAACCTGTCGGTGATCGCCGAGGGCGTCGAGCGCGAAGACCAGGCGGCCTTCCTGCTGCGCCACGGCTGCAACCGGGCGCAGGGTTATTTGTATGGCAAGCCGCTGGCGGCGGACGAGGTGTTGGCATGCTGGGCGGTGGATGTCAATGCATGAGTTTGAGAAATATCGCTAAGTCAAATACTTGAACCGCGACACTATGGCGTCCTTCACTGCCAAAGGCTGCCATGAACTCGAACCGTGTTTTTCTCGCATTAACTGCCGGACTGCTCACCGTTGCCGACAACCGCCTCGCCGCGGCATTGGACAAGGCAGCCCAGTTCTGTCGACTCGATGCCGGCGAAGGTGATGCCGCACCCAATGCAGTAGTACGCAATGGGTTTGAACCAAACGTATCGCTGCTGCAGTGGATCGAAGCGCGGCGTGCCGAACACGTCGTCAGCGTGGTCGTGGTCACTTGTCCGGAATGCGATCACGCCGAGGATGATGACGAGGAGGGCAGCGAAGCGGAGGGTGACACCGACGACGAGGAAGACGAGGAAGACGAGGACGATGAGAACGATGAGGACGACGACGGGCGTCCGCCGCACATGATGGCCGGATTCGCCGGTGGACTGCCGATGCTGTTGAGTCTGAAAACTGACCGCGGACACTTCCTGCATGCGCAGGGTACTGCCACGGGCCCCAGGTTGTTATTGACCGCGCCCTTGTTCGTTCGTCTGCTGGCCCGGCAAACATGCCCGGACTTCTATTGGCCGATCGTCCTGTCAGAGATCAATCAATTCCACAGGTGCAACGGCATGGATGAGATCGCGCCGGCCAGCCTGCAAAGTCATTTCTCGTCGCAGGCGGGCGAGCACGACTGGGAAGTCATGGGCGACCAGATTTTTCGCGAGATCCAGGTCGAGGCACTGACCTTCGACGAACCATTTTCCATTCCATCCGAGTTCGCAGAACTTGTCAAAGCGGTCACACCGTTCTTCGAACACCTCGAACCGATGATATGGCTTGAAATCATTGACGAGGACGTCAGCGGTGCGCAACTGTTACGCTTGATCGAAGCCCAGGGATTCAGCGCCCGCATCTGGCAAATCACCGGGGATCAAGACAGGCTGCGTGAATCCCTGGACGAGGAAGAATACGACCTCGATGAATTTCCCAATATTGCCGCGTGCAATTGGCCGGATTATCTTGCCGGATTATCGGCAGACGAAGCGTGGCCGATATGTCATGAGCTGGTCGAATTGGTTCGGATTGAATGCCAGCGCTCGGGGACGCAGCCCGTTATTCCGCACGATCTCAAGCATGTGTTCGGCCCTGATGATGAAGAGCGGCGCCGCCTGCATTATCGGGGGCGTCTCCAGCACGATCTCGGTTGGAGAATGTGCAAAGTGGACCGGCCAAGGATGTCCTACGTGCTCGACCGGATTGAAGGCGCTGTTCCCATAGATGCGACGCCTCCACTCGGCCGGTCCAGGCAGGATTTCATTGCAGCACTGTGCGCGACCAGGGACTTCGCCCGCCGCGTCGAATCGCCGTTTGTCGACACGTTCGAGTTCGCATTGCATCTGGCCGCGCACGCCGAAGGCGATGACGTGCCTGATCTGGCTGCGCTTCGACGTAACGATTCCGGCCGGCCGTTGGCCACATGGCAGTCGGTCGATCGCTTCATCGACAAGTTCGGCGCGTTCGGATGGGGAGCAAGCCGCGTGCTCGGACTGGCCGCGATATCGGCCGCCGACGTATTTGGCGGCATGGGATCGTGGAACGACCAGGGATTCGATGGCGATGACGAGGCCGAGTTCCACGCGGTGTCCGAACAGCTGTTCGGCGCCATGAATCGATATTACGATGCGCTGGTCTCGTTCGAAACCTGAGGGCGGACGTGGTATTGCAAGCTGCTCGACCTTACGCCGCGCCGCCCAGCAGCACGCGCAGATTGCACTCGCGCTGCCACTCGCGCCGCTCGTCGGTCGACCCGGCCAGGCGCGCCAGTTCTTCGAGCGACTGTTCGGCCTGGGCCTGCACCAGGCGGTCGGCCACGCCGCCGTCCGGCACCATGGTGCCGAAGAAGGCGACCGTGCCGCCGCGTTGCAGCAGCAGGGTCGGGAAGTTCTCGACGTCGAGGTCGCCGACCAGGTCGGCCTGGTCTTCGATGTCGATCCAGACGAACTGCTTGTCCGGGTGGCGCGCGGCGATCTCTTCGAAGGTGGCGCGGTAGGTCGAGCAGGTGCCGCACCAGGCGGCGCACAGGCAGGCGACGGTCCAGCCGTCGCCGTCGAGGGTGGCGGCGATCCGGTCGCGGGTGGTGGAGTCGAGCGTCAGGCTATGCATGAGCGGCATTTTACAGCGAGTCGGACGCAAGCTGCGCGGCGGTCGCGAACGTGAACCCGCCGCGCCCGTTGTCGATCGGCCGTGGATGCGGTCGGGCCGAGCAGGTAAAATACCGGAATGCCTATTATCCTTGCCATTGAAACCTCGGCCGAGCTGGCGTCGTGCGCGCTGCTGACCGGCGAGCACGCAGCTCGGAAAGTCCTCACTCGCGCATCGTCCGGCGTGCGCACCCATTCGCAATCGGTCCTGCCCATGGTGCAGGAATTGCTGGGCGAAGCCGGCGTCACCCTGGCCCAGGTCGACGCGATCGCCTTCGGCGCCGGGCCCGGCTCGTTCACCGGCGTGCGTACCGCCTGCGGCGTGGCCCAGGGGCTGGCTTACGGCGCCAACCTGCCGGTGCTGCCGCTGGTGACGCTGGAAGCGATGGCCGAAGCGTGCCGCGCCAGCACCGGCGCCAGCGAGGTGCTGGCGGTGCTGGATGCGCGCATGGGCGAAGTCTACTGGGCTCAGTATAGATATGAAGACGCAGACGGTTGGCGCGAAGTGCTGGCGCCGGCCCTGAGCG
Organism: Massilia sp. YIM B02443; assembly: GCF_030411955.1. Classification (GTDB taxonomy): domain Bacteria; phylum Pseudomonadota; class Gammaproteobacteria; order Burkholderiales; family Burkholderiaceae_D; genus Telluria. Next base: position 16,549 of record NZ_JASNRA010000013.1, on the reverse strand, counting down.
CGCCGCAGGACGTGGCGCCGCTGCCGGCCGATGGCCTGCGCGCCTGCGGTAACGGCCTGAGCGAATACGCCGACGCCTTTGCCGGCAAGGCCTTTGCGCAGGACGCCATGCTTGATATCGTGCCGCACGCGCGCGAACTGGCGCTGCTGGCCGTGGCCGCGCTGGCGGCCGGGCAGGGCGTGCCGGCGGCCCAGGCCCAGCCGCTCTACCTGCGCAACAAGGTCGCCTATACCAGCGCCGAGCGCCAGGCGATCAATGCCGCCAAGGCCGGCCAAGGCGCATCATGAGCGAGGCACTGGAACACGGCCTGGTGGCGGCGCCGATGACGCACGCCGACGTCGACGAGGTGTGGGCGCTCGAATGCAGCGTGTTTCCGTATCCGTGGAGCCGCAAGAACTTCGCCGACTCGGTCGACAGCGGCTACGACTGCTGGACCGTGCGCGACGCCGCCGGCGGCCTGGCCGGCTACTACCTGCTGATGTACGCGGTCGACGAAGCGCATCTGCTCGACGTCGCCGTGGCCGCGCCGCTGCAGCGCCAGGGCCTGGGCCGGCGCCTGCTGGGGCGCATCGGCGCGCGCGCAAAACAGCAAGGCATGGCCTCGATCCTGCTCGAAGTGCGGCCCTCGAACGAGCGCGCGCTGGCGGTCTATCGCCGCTATGGTTATGTCGAGATCGGCCGCCGCAAGGGTTATTACCCGGCCGGGCCAGGCGGGCGCGAAGACGCCATCGTGATGAGGCTCGAACTATGAAGAACGTGAGCCAGCGCGACGCGCTGTTCCTGGCCGAGATGGGCATCGGGCCGCTGTGGCAGTTGCGCAGCGCGCCGCCGGCGGAGGCGGCGCCGGAATCGGAGCAGGACGTCGCAATTCTGGTGGCGCCGCAGGACGCCGCGCCGCGGCCTGTCGAGCAAGATCAGGACCAGCAGCCGGCGCCGGCCGCCAACCCCGCGCCGCCGGTGCGCCAGCATACCCCGCTGTCGGCGCCGCCGTACCGCAATCCCGCGCCCGAACCGGTGGAAGCGGCCTGGGACGACGACACGCCGGTCGAAGAAGCCGCGCCCGACGTCGCGGCCATGGACTGGCCGGCGCTGCGCGCCGCCATCGCCGACTGCAAGCACTGCAGCGCCTGCGGCGCAGGCCGCAAACCGGTGCAGGGCAGCGGTGCGCGCCAGGCGCGCTGGCTGGTCGCCGCCGGCACCGCCAGCGCGGTCGACGAAAGCGCCGGCCAGCCGCTCAGCGGCGACCCCGGCACGCTGCTCGACAACATGCTGCACGCGGTCGGCCTGTCGCGCGAACGCGATGTCTACGTCACGCCGCTGGTCAAGTGCCGTCCCACCAACGCCAAGGGCGGCGAGCGCGCTCCGACCGCCGAGGAAGTGGCGGCCTGCCGCCCGTTCCTGGAGCGCGAGCTGGCCCTGAGCGGCGCGCGCACCGTGCTGACGCTGGGCCAGGTCGCGGCCAACGGCCTGCTCGGCCGCGCGCTGCAGGAGCCGCTGGCCGGCTTGCGCGGCCAGGTCCATCAGTTCGGCGGCAAGCCGCTGGTGGCCACGCTGCATCCGGGCGAGCTGCTGCGGCGCGGCTTCGACAAGGCGCTGGCCTGGGCCGACCTGTGCCGGGCGCGTTCGCTCGATGGCGGCGACTGAGACTTACCAGGAGCAGTTCCACCGCCGCTGGGGCCATCTGCGGCGCGCGCAGGTGCGCGCGCTGGCCTGGCTGCTCGACGCGCCCGACCTGCTCGACGTCCATGCGCCCGAGTGGGCGGGCCGCGTCGCCACGCTGGGAGGCGTAGCGCCGGACGTCGCCGACTGGCTGGCGTGCCTGGACGCCGATCCCACCGAACTCGATGCCGCCCTTGGCGCCCGCACCCATACCCGGCTTGGCCTGTACGCCGAAAAGCTGATGGCGTTCTACTTCGCCCGGCAGGGCCGGCTGGTGGCGCACGGCCTGCAGATACGCGCCGCGCGCAACGACACGGTCGGCGAATTCGACTTCCTGCTCGACGCCGGGCCGGATGCGGTGGAGCACATCGAGTTTGCCACCAAGTTCTACCTGCTCGACGGCGGCGCCGGCCAGCAGTTCGACGCGCTGGTCGGCCCCAACCTGGCCGATAGCCTGGGCGTCAAGATGCGCAAGGTGTTCGAGCGCCAGCTGGCCCTTGGCCAGCATCCGGCCGCGCAGCCGCTGCTGCCGCGTCCCGTGACGCGCGCCCGGGCGCTGGTGAAAGGCTGGCTGTTCTACCCATCCGGCAGCTGGCCGGCGATGCAGGGCATCGCGGCGGGCCACTGCCGCGGCTTCTGGTGCGCGCTCGACGAATTCGACGCGCAGGCCGGCGAGGAATTCCTGGTCCTGCCCAAGCTGCAATGGCTGGCGCCGCTGCGCGCCTGTTCGGCCGCCCCGATGCTTGACCGCGCCCAGCTGATGCAGGAACTGGAAGAACAGTTCGCGACCTCGGGCACGCCGGTGCTGGTGGCAATCGTGCGCCGCCAGGGCGAGGTGATCGAAGAGGTCGAACGCGGCTTCGTCGTGCCGAACGACTGGCGCCAGCGCGCGGCCGACGTGCGGATGGTGAAGTCGGTATAAGCACATTCGCGCGCCGGGCCCGTCGTGCAGTGAGAATTGATGCGCTTTCGCGGCGTCGCCGTCTGCTAGCCTTGTGCATCGTGCGCCGCCCGTCGCCGGCATCCGCTCCGGCGGGGCGCGCCGCGAAAGGAAAGCACATGGCATTCGTATCGCTCGTCAGCGCGAACATGGTCGTGGCCTGTTCGGCGTATGCATTCGGCGCGGCCAGCCCCGGCCCCAGCAACCTGGCCATCATGGCGACCGCGATGCAGGGTGGGCGGCGGCGCGCGCTGGTATTCGCGCTGGGCGTGGTCAGCGGCTCGGCGATATGGGGCGCGTTGACCGCGTTCGGCGTGGCGGCGGCGCTGGTGAAGGCGCCGTCGATCCTGGTCGCGATGAAGACGGCCGGCGGCGTTTATCTCTTGTGGCTGTCTTTCAAGGCGCTGCGCAGGGCGCTGGCAGGCGACGTGCCGGGCGCCGCCGCAGCCGGATCGGACGCGCACGCCGGATCGGCGCTGGCGCTGTACTGCCGGGGCGCGGCGCTGCACCTGACCAATCCGAAAGCGATCCTGGTCTGGCTGTCGATCATCGCGCTGGCGCTCGACGGTGACGCCGGGGTCAGCGCCGGCTTGCCGGTGGTGGCAGCTTGCCTGGCAATCGGCGCCATCATTTTCCTGGGCTATGCCGTCGTGTTTTCGACCGCCGTCGCGCGCAGGCTGTACGTGCGCGCGCGGCGCTGGTTCGATGCGGTGGTGGGCCTGGCGTTCGGCGCCGCCGGCGTGGGCATGCTGGCCGGCCTGACGCTTGCGTGAGCGGCGCGGCCGTCCCGGGCCCGGTGAATCAGTGCTTGCCTTCGCCGATCAATCCCAGCGAATCGTGCTCGCGCTGGTTGAGCGTATGGCGGCGCTGGATCAGGAGCATGATCCCGGCCACCGACAGTCCGAAGATGACGATGATGAGGTCCAGGTCCAGGTTCAGCGTGATCATGATGGCGTAGGCCGCGAGCATGGTCAGGATCGACAGGTTTTCGTTGAAGTTCTGGACCGCGATCGAGTGGCCGGCGCTCATCAGTACGTGGCCGCGGTGCTGCAGCAGCGCGTTCATCGGCACCACGAAGAAGCCCGACAGGAAGCCGATCAGGGCCAGCAGCGGGTAAGCCAGCGAGACCGAGGTGACGAACACCATGCTGGTCACTACCAGCCCCATGACGATGCCCATCGGGATCACGGTGAGGGATTTCTTCAGCGGGACCATGCGCGCCGCCATCGCCGCGCCCAGCGCGACGCCGATCGCGACCACGCCGATCAGGTTGGTGGCTTTGTCGAGCGGCAGGTGCAGCGAGCGCTCGGCCCATTTCAGCACGATGAATTGCAGGGTGGCGCCGGCGCCCCAGAACAGGGTCGTCACCGCCAGCGAGATCTGGCCCAGCTTGTCGCGCCACAGCGTGGCCGAGCAGTTGGCGAAGTCGGTGATCAGCTTGATCGGATTGCGTTCCTGGTGTTCGTAGCGCGCGCCGGTGTCCGGGATGCGCAGGTTGAACAGCGCGGCCAGCAGATAGATCGCGACCACCACTGCCATCGCCGCTTCGGCGCCGGTGCCGATGCCGAGCAGGTGCGGGAGCTCGAACGACAACAGGAAATTGGCGCCGCGCTCGCTCACAAGGGCGCCGCCGAGGACGGTGCCGAGGATGATCGACATCACGGTCAGGCCTTCGATCCAGCCGTTGGCCGGCACCAGTTTTTCGGGCGGCAGCAGTTCGGTCAGGATGCCGTACTTGGCCGGCGAATACACGGCGGCGCCGAAGCCGACCACGGCGTAGGAGAGCAGGGGATGGACGGTATGGAACATCAGTCCACAGCCGAACACCTTGATGACGTTGGCGATGAACATCACGCGGCCCTTGGGCAGCGCATCGGCGAAGGCGCCGACAAAGGCGGCCAGCAAAACGTAGAACAGCACGAACGACAGTTTCAATAGCGGTGTCAGCGACGCCGGCGCGTCCATCGCCACCAGCAGGCTGATGGCGACGAACAGGAGCGCGTTATCCGCCAGCGACGAGAAGAACTGCGCCGCCATGATGGTATAGAAACCACGGTTCATTCGAGAATTCTAAAATCTGGTCCGGGTTGCTTTATACCATGAATGGCGGGCGCGACGAAGCGGAGAACGAACGTTCGATAGTCGCGAAACCCGCATGCGCCGTGCTTGACGGCGTGCGGCGACCAGTGCGGAACGACCTGGCGCCCGCCAGCGGCGCCGGCCGCGCTCCGGTAAAATACCCCTTTACGCCCAACCCAGAATCCCGCCATGCCGCGCCCGCTTTTTGCCACCATCCACCTCGACTCGATGCAGCACAACCTGTCGCAGGCGCGTACCTGCGCGCCCAGCGCCAGGATCTGGGCGGTCGTCAAGGCCGACGCCTATGGCCACGGCCTGGAGCGCGCCATGCGCGGCTTCGCCACCGCCGACGGCCTGGCCCTGGTCGAGCAGGACGCGGCGCTGCGCCTGCGCGAACTCGGCTGGATCAAGCCGATTCTCTTATTAGAGGGTTTCTTCGAGGCGGCCGACCTGCCGCAACTGGGCGAACACAATATCTCGACCGCCGTGCACTGCATCGAGCAGATCAAGATGCTGGAGTACACGCCATTGTACCGGCCGATCGACGTCTATCTCAAGATGAACACCGGCATGAACCGGCTCGGCTTCCGTCCGCACGAATACGCCGCCGCCTACGAGCGCCTGCGCGCGATCCGCGACGTGCGCAGCATCACCCACATGACCCACTTTGCCAATGCCGACGAGCTGGAACACCCGCGCCTGACCATCGGCGAGCAGGTGCGGTGCTTCCGCGAAGGCGCGGGCGACCTGGCGGGAGAGCGCAGCCTGTCGAATTCGGGCGGCGTGCTGCACCAGGCCGAACTCGCCGAGCAGCTCTCGAACGACTGGGTCCGCCCCGGCATCATGCTGTACGGCGGCACCCCGGGCGGGCGCAGCGCGGCGGAGTTCGGCCTGCGTCCGACCATGACGCTGCGCTCGGAAGTGATCGGGATCCAGGAAATCGCCCAGGGCGAGACGGTCGGCTACGGCAGCCGCTTCGAGGCCCCTGGCCCGATGAAGATCGGGGTGGTGGCCTGCGGCTATGCCGACGGCTATCCGCGCAGCGCGCCGCACGGCACGCCGGTGATCATCGACGGCGTGCGCACCACGCTGGTGGGCCGGGTCTCGATGGACATGATGACGGTCGACCTGACGCCGATCCCGAACGCGCGCGTCGGCAGCAAGGTCACCCTGTGGGGCGACGGACTGCCGATCGACGAGGTGGCGCACGCCGCCGGCACGATCGGCTATGAGCTGATGTGCGCGCTGGCGCCGCGCGTGCGCGTGACCGAAGGCCGGCTTGGAAGCGACGGCTGAGTCCCCATATACAGACGTCATAAAAACCAGGGAACAGCAAGAGCGCGATCATGGCAAAAGCAAAAACCAATTTTACCTGCAGCGAGTGCGGCGCGATCGCCACCCGCTGGACCGGCCAGTGCGCCGATTGCAAGGCCTGGAACACGATGGTCGAGACCGTGGTCGAGGCGCCCGGCGTGAACCGCATGTCGCAGACCCAGCACCGCAGCCTGGCCCAGACCGCGCCGGTGCTGTCCCTTAGCGACATCGAAGCGATCGACGTGCCGCGCTTCGGCACCGGCATCGAGGAATTCGACCGCGTGCTGGGCGGCGGCCTGGTGGCCGGCGGCGTGGTGCTGATCGGCGGCGACCCCGGCATCGGCAAGTCGACCCTGCTGCTGCAGGCGCTCTCCAGCCTGTCGGCGACGCGCAGCACCTTGTACGTCAGCGGCGAGGAATCCGGCGCCCAGATCGCGCTGCGCGCCAAGCGTCTGGCGGTGGACGCCCGCGACCTCAAGCTGCAGGCCGAGATCCAGCTCGAGAAAATCCTCGGCACCATCGCCGACATCAAGCCCGACGTGGTGGTGATCGACTCGATCCAGACCATGTATTCGGACGCGCTCACCGCCGCTCCCGGTTCGGTGTCGCAGGTGCGCGAATGCGCGGCGCAGCTGACGCGCGTGGCCAAGCAGACCGGCGTGACCATCATCCTGGTCGGCCACGTCACCAAGGAGGGCGCGCTGGCCGGTCCGCGCGTGCTGGAGCACATCGTCGACACCGTGCTGTATTTCGAGGGCGATACGCAGTCGAGCTTCCGCCTGGTGCGCGCCATCAAGAACCGCTTCGGCGCGGTGAACGAGCTGGGCGTGTTCGCGATGAGCGAGAAGGGCCTCAAGGGCGTGTCGAATCCGTCGGCGCTGTTCCTGTCGCAGCACGACAGCCAGGTGCCGGGATCGTGCGTGATGGTGACGCAGGAGGGCACGCGCCCGCTGCTGGTCGAGATCCAGGCGCTGGTCGACACCAGCCATCTGCCCAACGCGCGCCGGCTGTCGGTCGGCCTGGAACAGAACCGCCTGGCGATGCTGCTGGCGGTGCTGCACCGTCACGCCGGCATCGCGGCGTTCGACCAGGACGTGTTCATCAACGCGGTCGGCGGCGTGAAAATCGCCGAACCGGCGGCCGACCTGGCGGTGCTGTTGGCGATCAATTCGTCGATGCGCAACAAGCCGCTGCCGCGCGGGCTGGTGGTGTTCGGCGAAGTCGGCCTGGCCGGCGAGATCCGTCCGGCCCCGCGCGGCCAGGAGCGCCTGCGCGAAGCGGCCAAACTCGGCTTCTCGGTGGCGGTGATCCCGAAGGCGAATGCGCCCAAGCAGAAGGTCGAGGGCATGACCATCGTCGCGGTCGAGCGCATCGAGGAAGCGTTCGCCAAGCTGCGCGAGCTGGACTGAACCCGGATTGGACTGAACCGAGCGCTAGGCGGACACGCGCTCTTCTTCAGAGCGCTGCACGGTCCGCACCGTGCGTTCCATATTGGCTTTGACGATCAGGCGGTGGAACGGCGTGATCGCCGCCAGGTAGCAGTGTCCGAAGCGGTTGTGGCAATGCACCACCGTCACTGCGACCAGTTCGCGCCGGCCGCCAGCGTCCTCCTGCAGCGCGATCGCGGCGCGAAAATCGAGGTGGCGGTCGTCGGCGCCCAGCACGATCTCGCTCGCCGTCTGCGCCAGCACCGGAAAAAAGCCGATCGCCCGGCCGTGCGCTGCGGCGGCTATCTTGCAGGTCGACTTGACCCCGGCCGGCGCCACCAGCGCGTCGCGCAGGCGGGTCAGGGCGCGGATCCACCAGGCCTGATGTTCGCAGGCGATGCGCGCCAGGGTATCGACATTGGCGTCGCTACCAGGCGGCAGCTCGATCGCGAAGGCATCGAGCAGGTGGGCGCTGTCGTACAGCGCCGACAATGAAGTCGGCGGTGGGTCGATCTCACGGGCCTTGCCTGCAATCGCACTCCGACTGCCTGTCATCGACGCTCTCCTCAAATCGGATGCCACCGCCACGGTCACGGCGGATCGATAAGGAATGGTAACTCAAGTGCGCGGTAACTCAACAGTGACTGCGGTCACCCTCGCCAGCTTACTGCCGATTGTGACAGAATTGCCTATAATAAACATTCGTTTTTCACAGTCCGGACACATCGTGCAACAAGATCAACGACAATCCGCGCGCAAGGTCGTGCGTACCAAGATCGCGCTGGCCATGGAGGGCCGCGCGCCCGTGATGGGCAAGACCACCGACGTCGGCGCCAACGGCGTCAGCGTCAGCCTGCCGGACCCGCTGCCGGTGGGCCTGGCCGGCCAGGTCGGCTTCGACCTGCTGGTAGACGGCGTCTTCGCGCCGATCCAGGCTCGCGCCAAGGTCATGTACTGCATCTTCAGCGGCGGCGAATTCAAGGTCGGCTTCCAGTTCCTGAACCTGGAGCTGGCCGCGGTGACCGCGCTGGCGCGCTTCACGCGCTGACCGGGCGCCCAATGACAAGCGGCGAGCTCCATGGCTCGCCGCCGGCTATATGCACCCACTGAGCGGGTATATCGCTATTCGTGATAGCGGTCTTGTAGTGACTTGGAACTGCCGCGGACTTCCTGGAAGATTTCGAACGCGACCAGACCAACCAAGCCGCTCAGGATACCCATGACCATCAGATCAAACACCATATAAAACAAACGCTTTTCAGCATCCCCTCCATCTAGTGACGACACCTTCAGGGTAGCAGAATCGGGTGTATTTACAAGCGGTCCCGGCTGCATCAGCGCATCCGCGCGCCATGATGAGTGCTGACGCGGCATGCTGGCCACCGTGTCATGTCCGTGTCATATTTCGCAATATGTCATGAACCTGTCATATTCGCCCGTTAGACTGCGCAGCATCGTCAGCGGGGTATCCCGAGCTTTCACTTCCAGAGGATCTGATATGCGCATGAAGCATCTCTTCGTTTCCGTCGCCCTGGCCGCGGCCAGCATCGCCGCCACTGCACAGGCCGCCAACATCACCGGCGCCGGCGCCACCTTCCCATACCCGATCTACGCCAAGTGGGCCGAGATGTACAAGAAGGCGTCCGGCAATGGCCTGAACTACCAGTCGGTCGGCTCGGGCGCCGGCATCAAGCAGATCAAGGCCAAGACCGTCGACTTCGGCGCCTCCGACATGCCGCTCGCCGCAGCCGAACTCAACACTGCGGGCCTGATCCAGTTCCCGGCCATCATGGGCGGCGTGGTGCCGATCGTGAACCTGCCGGGCATCGCCCCGGGCCAGCTGAAGCTCACCGGCGCCGTGATCGCCGACATCTACCTGGGCAAGATCACCAAGTGGAACGCGCCGCAGATCGCCGCGCTGAACCCGGGCGTCAAGCTGCCGGATACCGACATTACCGTGGTGCGCCGCGCCGACAGCTCGGGCACCTCGTTCCTGTGGACCGACTTCCTGGCCAAGACCAGCCCGGCGTGGAAAACCACGATCGGTGCAGGCACCACCGTCAAGTGGGCGGTTGGCGTGGGCGGCAAGGGCAACGAAGGCGTGGCCGCCAACGTGCAGCGCATCAAGGGCGGCATCGGCTACGTCGAATGGGCCTACGCCAAGAAGAACAAGATGGCGCACACCCAGCTCCAGAACAAGGACGGCGTGTTCCTGCAACCGAGCGACGACGCCTTCATGGCGGCGGCAAGCGGCGCCAACTGGGCCGGAACCCCGGGCTTCGGCGTGGTCCTGACCGACCAGGCCGGCAAGGGCAGCTGGCCGATCACCGGCGCTTCGTACATCCTGGTGCACAAGTCGCAGGCCGACGCCAATAAAGGCAAGGAAGTGCTGAAGTTCTTCGACTGGGCCTACAAGAACGGCGACGCCGCCGCGGCCGAGCTGGACTACGTGCCGATGCCGGACGCCGTCACCAAGCTGGTGCAGGACGCGTGGAAGGCCAATATGAAGGACGCGGCCGGCAAGGCGCTCTGGTAATTCAGTCACACACCAAGGTGGGCCGGCGTGTTCCGGCCCTTCCGCACGCCAGCAATATTGACAAAAACGCTACTTATACCGATATGAGCGCCCACCCATCCGTGACACTGAACAAGCTGCCTGCCAAGGCGGTGGCCGATCCCGATCTGGAAGCGCGCCAGTACGCCGCCCTGCACAAGACCATGCGCAACCAGCGCATGCAGGACTTCTTCTTCCACAAGATCACGCTGCTGTTCGCCATCTCGGTGCTGGCGGCGCTGGTCGGCATCATCATCTCGCTGGCGATCGGCGCCGCCCCGGCCTTCGACAAATTCGGCGCCGCCTTCATCACGCGCGTGGAGTGGGATCCGGTGGGCGACGAATTCGGCGCCATGATCGCGATCTACGGCACCGTGGCTACCTCGTTCATCGCCCTGGCGGTGGCGTTCCCGATCAGCTTCGGCATCGCGCTGTTCCTGACCGAGATCTGCCCGACCTGGCTGCGCCGTCCGCTCGGCACCGCAGTCGAACTGCTGGCCGGCGTGCCGTCGATCATCTACGGCATGTGGGGCCTGTTCGTGTTCGCGCCGCTGTTCGCCGACCATATCCAGCCGTTCCTGAAAGCCACGCTGGGCCAGGTGCCGGTGCTGGGCGCGCTGTTCCAGGGCCCGACCATGGGCATCGGCATCCTGACCGCCGGCCTGATCCTGGCGATCATGATCATCCCCTTCATCGCCTCGGTGATGCGCGACGTGTTCGAGATCGTGCCGACCGTGCTCAAGGAGTCCGCTTACGGCCTCGGCTGCACCAAGTGGGAAGTGGTGCGCAAGGTGGTGCTGCCGTACACCCGCACCGGCGTGGTCGGCGGCGTGATGCTGGGCCTGGGCCGCGCCCTGGGCGAGACCATGGCGGTGACCTTCGTGATCGGCAATGCGCATGCATTGTCGGCCTCGCTGTTCATGCCGGGTAACTCGATCTCGTCGACGCTGGCCAACGAATTCGCCGAAGCGGCGACGCCGGAACACGTGGCTTCGCTGTTCGCCCTGGCCCTGATCCTGTTCGGTATCACCTTCCTGGTGCTGTCGGCCGCGAAACTGATGTTGGCGGGGATGTCCCGCAAGGAAGGTACGAAATGAACGTGAAGAACCCTGTCTACCGCAAGCGCCTGCTGGCGCACCGCGTCGGCATCATCCTGTCGGTGGTGGCGATGGCGATCGGCCTGGGCTTCCTGGCCTGGATCCTGTGGACCCTGCTGGTGAACGGCCTGGGCGCGCTGTCGGGCACCTTCTTCACCGGCGACACCCCGGCCCCGGGCAGCGAAGGCGGCGGCTTGCGCAACGCCATCGTGGGCAGCCTGATGATCGTCGGCCTGTCGACCCTGGTCAGCACCCCGATCGGCATCCTGGCCGGCATCTACCTGGCCGAATACGGCGACACCAACCGCTTCGGCCAGGTGACGCGCTTCGTCACCGACATCATGCTGTCGGCGCCGTCGATCGTGATCGGCCTGTTCGTCTACGCCCTGTACGTGGCCAAGGTGCAGCACTTCGCGGGCTACGCCGGCAGCATCGCGCTGACCCTGATCGCGGTGCCGGTGGTGGTGCGCACCACCGACAACATGCTGCGCCTGGTGCCGAACAGCCTGCTCGAAGCCGCGTTCGCCCTCGGCGCGCCGCGCTGGAAGGTGGCCCTGATGGTGCGCCTGCGCGCCGTGAAAGCCGGCGTGATCACCGGCGTGCTGCTGGCGCTGGCCCGCATCTCGGGCGAGACCGCGCCGCTCTTGTTCACCGCGCTCGACAACCAGTTCTTCAGCACCGACATGAACGCGCCGATGGCGAATCTGCCGTCCGTGATCTACAAGTTCGCGATGAGCCCGTATGACGACTGGCGTTCGCTGGCCTGGGGCGGGGCGCTGCTGGTGACCTTTACCGTGTTGTTCCTGAACATCCTGTCGCGTACCGTCTTTACCCAGAAGACTCCGCGTTAATTTATCCTGACGAAACCATGACCCAAGCTACTATGGCAACCCCGATCCCGGCCTCTGCTGCAGCCGCAAAGACCAAGACTATCGAGATCTCCGGCCTGAATTTCTTCTACGGTAAAACGCAGAGCCTGAAAAACGTCTCGCTCGACATCCACGACAAGCAGGTGACGGCCTTCATCGGCCCGTCGGGCTGCGGCAAGTCGACCCTGCTGCGCACCCTGAACCGGATGTACGATCTGTATCCGGGCCAGCGCGCCGAAGGATCGATCCAGTACCGCGGCCGCAACATCCTGGAGCCGGGCGTCGACGTCAACATGCTGCGCGCCAAGATCGGCATGGTGTTCCAGAAGCCGACCCCGTTCCCGATGTCGATCTACGACAACATCGCCTTCGGCGTGCGCCTGTACGAAAACCTGTCCAAGGGCGAGATGGACGAGCGCGTCGAATGGGCGCTGAAGAAGGCGGCGCTGTGGGAAGAAGCCAAGGATAAATTGGGCAAGAGCGGCCTGTCGCTGTCCGGCGGCCAGCAGCAGCGCCTGTGCATCGCGCGCGGCGTGGCGGTCAAGCCCGACGTGCTGCTGCTCGACGAACCGACCTCGGCGCTGGACCCGATCTCGACCGCCAAGATCGAAGAACTGATCAGCGAACTGAAGCAGGACTACACGATCACCATCGTGACCCACAATATGCAGCAGGCGGCGCGCTGCTCGGATTACACTGCGTACATGTACCTGGGGGAACTGGTCGAATTCGGCGAGACCGACCAGATCTTCATGAAGCCGGCGCGCAAGGAAACCCAGGATTACATCACCGGCCGCTTCGGCTGATCCCGGACCGCGCAGCACCGCAATCAGACCCATTCACAAGAACATCAGACGGAGAGTTGTATGACAGGCGAGCATTCATCCAAGCAGTACGACCATGAACTGGAGGGCATCCGTTCCAAGGTCCTGCTGATGGGCGGCATGGTGGAAACCCAGTTCGAAGACGCGATCGAGTGCTTCCGCATCGGCGACACCGCGCGCGCCGAGCGCGTGATGGCCGAGGACCAGGCGGTCAACCAGCTCGAAGTCTCGCTCGACGACGCCTGCAGCCACCTGATCGTCAAGCGCCAGCCGACCGCCAACGACCTGCGCACCGTGATGGCCACCATCAAGGTCATCACCGACCTCGAGCGCATCGGCGACGAGGCGACCAAGATCGCGCGCACCGCCAAGAGCCTGCACGAGCGCGGCGTGGTCGGCATCGCCCACTTCGACACCGTGCGCACCATCGCGCGCGCCACCGGCGACCTGCTGCACGACGCGCTGGACGCCTTCGCCCGCCTCGACGGCAAGCAGGCCCTGCAGCTGATTGCGGCCGACGAAGTGGTCGACCACGAATTCCGCACCATCCTGCGCAGCACCATCACCTTCATGATGGAAGACCCGCGCACGATCTCGTCGGCGCTCGACACGCTGTGGGTGGCCAAGGCCATCGAGCGCATCGGCGACCATGCCAAGAACATCGCCGAATACGTGATCTACGTGGTCGAAGGGCGCGACATCCGCCATACCAACGTGGCGCTGGACCAGATCCAGGCCCAGGCGGACTGACTCGATGGCAGACAACACTTCGGTCCTCGTGGTCGAGGACGAGCCGGCGATCCTGGAGCTGGTGACGTATTCGCTGCGCGAAGCGGGCTGGGACATCCGCAGCGCCGACACCACGGCGGCGGCCTGGGACAGCATCAGCCGCGGCAAGCCCGACCTGGTGCTGCTCGACTGGATGCTGCCCGACCAGAGCGGCCTGCGCCTGCTGTCGCGCCTGCGCGCCGACCGCGATTTCCAGGACCTGCCGGTGATCATGCTGACCGCCAAGAGCATGGAAGAGGACAAGCTGGCGGGCCTGAACAACGGCGCCGACGACTACATCACCAAGCCGTTCTCGCCGCGCGAACTGCTGGCCCGTTCGCGCGCGCTGCTGCGCCGCAAGAGCCCGCACCTGGCCGAGGCGCCGCTGCGCGCCGGCACGGTGACGCTCGATCCGAACAGCTGCACCGTGACGGTCGAGGGCCAGCAGATCGACATCGGCAACGCCGAATACAAGCTGCTCAAGTACCTGATGGCGCACCGCGAGCGCGTGTTCTCGCGCGCCCAGCTGCTCGACAAGGTGTGGGGCGACCACGCCGTGATCGAGGAGCGTACGGTCGACGTCCACGTGCTGCGGCTGAGGAAAGCGCTGCGCAGCGCCGATGGCCTGATCCGCACCGTGCGCAGCGTCGGCTACATGCTGTCCGAGAAATGACGTTCGTGGTCGGTACGCGATGAATCCCAAGCTGCTGTTCTGGGTGCCGGCGCTGCTGCGTCTCGGCCTGCTGCTCGCCGGCGCCGGCGTGGTGTGGTGGATGGCCGGTCCGGTCGCCGCGCTGGCGCTGGCGCTGCTGGGCGTGATCGTGGCGGTGTTCGTGCAGCTGAACTACCTGTACCGCCTCGGCCAATGGCTGAACGAGCCGCACAGCACGCGCCTGCCGGACGGCTGGGGCGCCTGGACCGATGCCTTTGCCCGTCTTTACCGCCTGCGCCGCGACGACGAGCGCCACCAGCTCGAACTGACCGAATGGCTGGCGCGCTTCCGCCAGGCGATGCAGCTGCTGCCGGAAGGCGTGGCGATCATGGACGACGTGCTGTTCCTGGAGTGGTGCAATCCGGCGGCCGAGAAGCACCTGGGCCTGACGATGGAGCGCGACAAGGGGCTGCGCGTCACGAACCTGGTGCGCCATCCGGACTTCATCGACTACATCATCCTAGGACGCTACGAGCAGCCGCTCACGCTGTCGCTGCGCGGCCGCAAGCTCGAATGCCGCATCATCCCGTTCGAGAACCGGCGCCAGATCCTGGTGACGCACGACGCCACCGACACCGAGCGGATCGAAGCGATGCGGCGCGACTTCATCGCCAACGCCTCGCACGAACTGCGCACGCCGCTGACGGTGATCGTCGGCTTCCTCGAGATCGCGCAGTCCGACCCCGGCATCGACGTCGCCACCCGCATGGCGCACCTGAACCTGATGACGGAGCAGGCGCACCGCATGCAGCGCCTGATCCAGGACATGCTAACCCTGTCGCGGCTGGAGTCGGACGAGTATCCGCTCAAGCGCGAGCGGGTCGACGTGCGCAGCATGATCGAATCGATCGCGGCGGAGGCGCGCGCGCTGTCCAGCGGGCGGCACCAGATCGAGGTCGAGGTCGACGGGCCGGACGTGATGGGCAGCATGGAAGAGCTGCGCAGCGCGTTTGCCAACCTGGCCTCGAACGCGGTGCGCTACTCGCCGAACGGCGGCACGATCCGCCTGAAATGGGCGCGCGCCAACGACGCCCTGAGTTTCGCGGTGACCGATTGCGGCATCGGCATCGACCCCGAGCACATCCCGCGCCTGACCGAGCGTTTCTACCGCGTCGACAAGAGCCGCTCGCGCGAAACGCAGGGCACGGGGCTGGGGCTGGCGATCGTCAAGCACGTGCTGCTGCGCCATGGCGGGCGGCTGACGATTACCTCGATGCCGGGCAAGGGCAGCACGTTTGCGGCATCGCTGCCGAATACCTCGCTGCCGGGGTGATGGCCCGGGGGTTATCGGTGTTACTGCTGCGCCGGCCTGGGGCCGGCATGGCGCTGGAACACGAACTCGTTGCAGCCCAGCCGTCCCCTGGCGGTCTTGAGTCTGGTGAGCGCATAGCCCTTGCGCTTGAAGTGTTCGAAAATCTGCTCGGGGGCGGAGACTTCGAACGGGTAGCCGCCCAGCCAGTCGTAGAGGTCGTACCAGACATTCATTCCGCGCACGTTGCCGCGTTTCCTGATCGCTCTTAGCAGCATCGAAGGCAGGGTCGGATAGATCGCATGAATCGCCACCCACAGTGGGCGCGTGAAGACATATTTGTTGTAGGTCTCCTTGACGAAGGTCCAGTATTTGCTGGCGATGGGCTGGTCGTTGTACAACGCAATGAACAGCTTGCCGTGCGGTGCGACATTCAGCGCGACGTTATCCAGGGCCGCCCACATGTTTCCGGTGTGGTGCAGCACGCCCCAGGAATAGACGATATCGAAGGTGCCCAGGCTGGCGAGATAGTCGGGGTCGAGCACCGAGCCCGATTGCACCAGCCAGTCGCCATCCTGTTCGAAATAGCGCCGTTTTAATTCCCGTGTGCAAGCGACCGATTGCGGATCGTAATCGAAGGACACCACTTTCGCGCCCAGCATGCGAGCGGCAAGCGAAAACAAACCGCTGCCGCTGCCGATGTCGAGGAATGTTTTTCCGTTCAGATGTTCGACTTCGAGCATTTCCCTGAGACTGACCTTCGCCTGCTTGATCCGTTCCTCGTTCAACAGTGTCAAAAATCGTTTCCAGTTCTCGCCGAAAGCGAAGCGTTCTCCCGCAGCCACTTCCTGTTGATGAGTTTTTTCCGCCACTGAAACTGCCATATCCAATCTCCTCTATACCAACGCAATGCGATACCGTTCTTATAGCTGGGTTCGTGGCATCCAATGCTGACGCTAGTCAGCTGCATTTCACTGCAAGTCCAGCGCAATCGAAAATGCAAACGGCAAGGCGGTAACCGTTCTTCCAAACTTATGCAAATCTAACCGGAATTAGC